>CBCSNG010000001.1:0-150516 GCA_965141635.1 uncultured Collinsella sp.
ATCCATGATGGGGCGCGTTTCTAACGAAGCCGTAACGGCCGTTGGGCTCTTTTGGTGCCAGCCCTTCTCGACCCGTACGCATTTGCTTAAAGCAACAACTTTCCCGATCGATGTAATCACCGAATCAAAACGTGTACACCAGCCACCAAAGATGCCGAAAAATGTCGCTTTTGGAGGCTGATGTACACAAATGCAGAATCCAGCGCAGCCCAGAGGCGCCCTCCACATGTCTGGACTCTCTATGGCTGCGCTGGATAGACATCGCTGGAACGGGTATAGTATCGAAAGTTTTGTCGTTAACCAGCGGGGGAGTCCTGTGGGCATCAAAAAGAAGATCAAAAAGGAGCTTATCGGCACTTCCGATTACCCGTCGAATAAGATCTTTACGATCTCCAATTTCATCACCTTTACGCGCCTGATCCTCACCCTGGTATTTCTGTACCTGTTTGTGACGGATAACAACCGTGTCATCGCCATCGTTATCTACGCCGTTGCCGCCTCCACCGACTGGATGGACGGTCAGATCGCCCGCATGACTAAGACGGTCTCGTGGCTCGGCAAGGTCATGGATCCCATTTGCGACCGTGCGCTGCTGTTCACCGGCGTACTTGGACTGGTGGTCCGCGGAGAGCTGCCCATCTGGGTCTGCGTACTCATTATTGGCCGCGACATCTATCTGGGCATCGGCACGCTTATCGTGCGTCATTATCACCGTCGCCCCATCGATGTGGTCTTTCCCGGAAAGATTGCCACGGCGCTGCTCATGACCGGCTTCTCACTCATGCTGCTCGGTTTCCCCGTTATTGACGGCCTGCACCTTTTATCTTCAACCCTTACGGCCTTCCCGGGCCTCAACGGAAGCTCGGTGCCCCTCGGCATCTTCTTTGTGTACGGCGGCGTGATCTTCTCCATGCTCACGGCTGTCATCTACTCCATTAAGGGCGGAGTGGCCATTAAACAGGCTCTCGCGCATCCCGAGGACGAGGACATCGACTTTCTGAACCCTGAAATCGAAGACTGATTCGTTGGGGTATGATTACGTACGGTTCATTATTTGCGGCACGTCCGCGATAAGTTAGGGGTTGTCATGGACAACATGGTTAACAATATGCCTCAGAATGATAAGACTGCTGACGCTACCTGCGTATTCCGCGTGCCTTCAAGCGACGTCACCGTTCCCGACCTCATGGCCAACGTGCGCATCACCGCCCCCGTCCTGTCCATCGTCAAGGGTCCGCAGACTGGTGCCGCCTTTGAGCTCGAGGACGACGTGACCACCATCGGCCGCGATCCCGCGAACGGCATCTTCCTTAATGACATGACCGTTTCGCGCAGCCACGCGCGCATTATTCGCGAGGGCCTCGGCGCTCGCATCGAGGACTTGGGCTCGCTCAATGGTACCTGGGTCGACGGTGCCATTGTCAATGCAGCCCCGCTGCACGACGGTTCTTCCGTTCAGATCGGTACGTTTACGCTCATCTACCACGAGAGCACGCCGGAGCGCATCGAAACCGGTGAGTAGGGCATGGCCGAACGCAACTATCTGAGTATCGGCCAAGTCGTCAACCTACTTCGAGGCGCATACCCCGATCTTTCGAACTCAAAAATTAGATTTCTAGAGGATGAGGGGCTCATTACCCCTCATCGTACGCCTAAGGGATACCGTCAGTACTCTAAGGAGGACGTTGATCGTCTGGAGGTCATCCTGCACTTGCAGAAGACCCGCTACATGCCGCTCAACGTGATTAAGCAGCGCTTGGAAAACGCCACGGACCTGTCAACGCTCGCCTACGAGGTGGGCTTGCTATCCGATGTTCCGCTCAAGACGGAGCCCAAGGAGACTAAGCAAAAGCTGCATCCCATCGAGACCATTCCCGATATGTTGGGCGTCGAAATTTCGTTTATCCGCTCGCTCGCCGAGAACGACCTCATTCGCATCATCAAGAGTCCGCAGAATCGCGAGCTTGTCGATGGTCGCGATTTTCCGATCATCCGCTACTGCTCCGAGCTGTCGCGCTTCCATATCGAGCCGCGCAACCTGCGTCAGTACGTGTCTTCCGCCAACCGCGAGTCCTCGATGTTTGAGCAGGTGCTTGTGAGCATGCTCGGCATGGATACCTCCGATGACGAGCGCGACGCCAAGCTCGAGCGTGCGTTTAAGAAGCTTCACGACCTGACGGAGGGCGTGCACACCGCGCTGCTCAAGAACCGCGTTTTTGAGTCGCTCAACGCCGTGGTCGAGGACGCCGACATCGATGCACTCGATGAGGAAATCACTCGCTCCGAGTCCACCAAGGCCAAAAACGAAGAGATAGCCGCGCCGGCTTCGCACAAGGATTCTCTCGTCAAGCCGCTCAAGGTCGTCCCCCCTTCGCAATCCGGCACCGCCACCGCGGGCAAATAACCGCTGCTGAAATTTCGGGAACCCATTGAAAGGTCATGCAATGTACGACTTCGAATCTCAAATCGTCGACATCCCCGACTATCCCGAGCCCGGAGTCATCTTTAAAGACATCACGCCGCTCTTTGGCAATCCCGAGGCGCTCAAAGCCATGACCGATGCCCTCGCCGAGCACTTTGCCGGCATGGGAATCACCAAGGTCGTGGGTCCCGAGGCTCGCGGCTTTATGGTTGGCGTACCGGTAGCTGTAGCCCTTGGCGCCGGCTTTGTTCCCGCACGTAAACCGGGCAAGCTACCGCGCAAGACTGTGAGCCAGAGCTACGAGCTCGAGTACGGAACGGATTCCATTGAGATCCATGCCGACGCTATCAGCTCTAAAGATACCGTGTTGATTCTGGACGACTTGGTCGCGACGGGCGGAACCGTCGAGGCAACAGGTAAACTGGTGCGAGATATGGGCGCAAAGCTTATCGGTTACGGTTGTATCCTTGAGCTTGCGTTTCTCAACCCGCGCGAGAAGCTCACGCCGTCTGATGACGATGTGGAGCTCTTTAGCCTGGTGACGGTGGACTAGCCGTTACCCTTAGTTACTGGAAAGGAAGCTACATGCGCACAGCAAACACGCACAAAAACATGGCACGCTGCGCTGCTACGGCAACCCTCGCTTGTGTTTTGGGCTTGGGCCTCGCGGCTCCTGCCTACGCCGATACCGCATCCGACCTTGCCGCTGCTCGTACGAAGCTCGAGCAGATCGGTACCCAAACTCAGCAGATTTACGATGAGCTCGCCACGCAGACGCAGGCGCTCGATCAGACTGCCGGCGAGATCACGCAAAAGCAGCAGGAGATCGCCGATGGTCAGGCTAAGCTCTCAACCTATGTCGCCGGCGAGTACAAAACCGGCGGTCTGAGCCTGCTTCAGGTTCTGACGGGTGTCGATGACCTGAGCGATATGCTCAACCGTCTGTTCTACTACGGCAAAGTTTCCGATAAGCAAGCTCAGACCATTCAAGAGGTCAAGGAGCTTAAGCAGCAGCTCACCGATAAGCAGGCCGAGCAGGAGAAGAACGTCGCCGCCACGCAAAAGAAGGTCGACGAGCTTAACGCCCAGCAGGCTGAAGCCCAGAACGTCGTAAACTCCCTGGATTCGCAGCTGCAGGCCGAGCTTGCCGCCGAGGCCGAGGCCAACGCCGCGCTGCAGGCCGGCATCAACGCCAGCACCGCCGAGAAGGCCACGGTGAGCAACGAGACTGCCGGTACGACCGAGAACACCAACAACGGTGGCCAGACCAGCAATAACAACAACCAGGGCGGCAACACTCCGGCTCCTACGCCGGCACCTGCTCCGACGCCGCAGCCCTCCACGCCTGCTCCGGCTCCGACGCCTTCTGCTCCGAGCCAGTCCGTCGACGGCGGTTCTGTTGTCTCGCGTGCATACAGCAAGCTTGGTTGCGCCTATTCCTGGGGCGGAATTGGCCCGAACAGCTTCGACTGCTCTGGTTTTGTAAGCTATTGCCTTACTGGTCGCTATTGCCGCCTGGGCACCACGGGCACCTTTATGGGCTGGACGCGTGTGTCCGATCCGCAGCCCGGTGACGTTGTAGTCAACTCGTACCACACCGGCATTTACATCGGTGGTGGTCAGATGATTCATGCTTCTGACTACAACACGGGTGTTATCATCAGCTCCGTTGCCGCCGGCATGAACAACAACTACATTTTCGTGCGCTACTAAGTATTCAGATAAAGCAAACGGATATGGACCTCGTGGCTTTGAGTCATGGGGTCCATTCTTTTGCCTTTAGTGCAGTCCGCTATCTAGTTTTGAATACTAGATAGCGGCCCAATCGGTCTGCAAGATGGCTATAATTGAATGGGAACGATTAGAAAGGACCCTCTATGAGCTGGGCACTTATCTCCGATTCAAGCTGCAACCTCCGCGATTGGCAACCGACCGCGCCCCATACCACCTTTGCATTTGCGCCCCTCAAAATTCGAGTGGGGGAGCATGAATTCGTCGATGACCTTTCGCTCGATGTTCATGAGCTCAACTGCGCTGTTCAGGCGGAGACGAACGCTTCTTCGAGCGCTTGTCCCAGCGTAGGGGAGTGGGCCGAGCTCTTCAAATTGGCAGACAAGACCATCTGCATGCCGATCTCTGAGGGCGTGTCGGGCAGCTACAACGCGGCAGCCACGGCTCGCGATATGGTTCTTGCCGAGGAGCCCGACCGACAGATTCATCTAGTCAATTCACGCGCAGCTGGCGGCAAAATGGACCTCATTTTCTTGCTGTTCGACCGCTATCTTGCAAGCAATCCGAATGTCTCATTCGAGGATGCTTGCGCATACTTCGATAGCCTTGAACAGAACAGCAAAATCCTCTTCAGTTTGTGCAATTACGAAAACCTCGCCAAAGCCGGACGTATCCCTAAGGCAGCCGGCGTCATTGCCAACAAGCTCAATATCCGCATTTTGGGCACAGCGAGTGAGGCCGGTAAAATCGAACTCGTCGGGCACACGCGTGGCGAAAAGAAGATGCTCAACAAGATCATCGACACTATGGAAGCCGAGGGCTTTACGGGCGGTGAGGTCGTCATCGATCACGTTGAGAACGAAGCTGGAGCCCAGGCGCTTACTGACCGCATAGTCGAGCATTGGCCCGGCTCCAAGACCATCATCATGCCCTGCAACGGCCTGGATTCCTATTACGCCGAGATGCACGGCCTCATCATCGGCTACGGCATGGGCGTAGCTTCGGGCAAATAGAGTCAGGTGGGACAAATTAGTCAGTAATTCTTTGTCCCACCACCTTTCAAATCAATTAACTACTAAACCCGTTGAACTTGAGATAGCTCATCAGGTACGCCTTCGAAACGAAGGACGATACCGCGCTGCGCACAAGCAGCGACTCACGCGTTACCTGATGCGCCGTATCGGGCACGGGAGTCTGCTCGACGGAAAACGCCGCACGAATCGATGCCTCGAGCTGATCGACCACATAATCAAAGGCCGTCGGGGCATCGTAGCTCAATCGCTGAATGTTAAAGAGTGCCTGCACCGCAGCAATAGGTAGCACCTGCTTAAAGATGCAGATAGCGATCAGGCGGGCAATCTGCTCGCGGCCATATTGCTTTTTGACCGGAGCAGGCACCAGGCCAACCTTTACGTAGTTATTGATCATCGATGGCGTAATGATAGGCTGCTCAACGCAAAGGGACAGCGGCTCCATCCACAGCGCAACATACTCAATGACCTGGTCGCGGTAGAGCGTCACATTGGGCAACTGGTCATAGCGCGGCAGGCTCAACGTATTAAGTTTGCGCACGATATCGGACTGAATAAATGCATCGGGCAGCACAGTGGGCTGAATATCCTCAGGCTTAATGCTGACCGACGAATCGGACATCGGAATAACGTGTTTAACGTGGTTCATAAGGTTCCTCCGTTCATTTTCTATATTGTATTCTACGTTATCTAGTTTTGCATACCACATAGCAGACAAGAAAATTGGTGGGACAACGCACTGATGCATCGTCCCACCATTTAGTTAATTGATAACAACCTTACATAAGATATATTATCGTACTTATCTACGGAGAAATGCGTATGCGCTGGTTGCCGCTATGGCTCCGTCAGAAACCGCGGTCACAACCTGGCGCAAACGCTTGGAACGGATATCGCCAGCGGCAAATAGACCTGGCGTGCGGGTCGCCATGGATTCATCAGTCAGAATGCCGCCATCAGGCGCCAGATCGACTAGATGCTCGACAAGTTCGGTATGGGGTTGCGTCCCGGTATAGACAAAGATGCCGAAAAAGCCGGGCTCAAATGACTCGGCATGAGTCTCGCCGGATGCATTGTCCTTAAAGGTGATCGTCGTTGGCATGGCTTCGCCCGAGAGCTCCACAATACTAGTTTGGTACCTAACTGAAATATTATCTTTTGCAAGAACTTTTTGAACCACACCATCGGAGGCACGGAACTGATCGCGGCGCAAAACGATGGTCACGCTGCTGGCGATTTCTGACAAGAACAGAGCTTCCTCGCAGGCAGCATTGCCGCCGCCGATGACAAAAACCTGCTTGCCGCGAAAGAACATGCCGTCGCACGTCGCGCAATACGAAACGCCGCGACCGCGATACGCATCCTCGCCAACAAAACCAGCAGATCGCGGCGTGGCACCCATGCAAGCGATAACGCTCGAGGCCGACGTATCGCCCAAATCGTGATGCACCGTAAACAGCGCTGTATCGGCATCGTAATCGATACCCGTAACCATGCTCCATGTAACCTGTGCTCCCAGGCCTTCTGCATGCTGCTGAAAACGCTCGCCGAGTTCGGCGCCACTCAAGAGCGGAATGCCCGGATAGTTCTCGACCTCATTGGTTGTGGCGATCTGTCCTCCCGACATGCCCTGCTCAATCACAGTCGTCGTTAGGTTGGCGCGCGCCGCGTAAATGGCTGCAGCATAGCCCGCAGGGCCGCCGCCGATAATAGCAACATCGATCGGCTGATGGGTAGTCATGAAGAGACCTCCTGTCGAAAGATTGGCGTTCTTTGCGCTCATACCCAAATTTACGTGAACATGACACTCATGCACTACAATGATAAATCGCGTAACAAAGCTGAAGGGGAGTTATCGATGGATCAAACGCAGACGAGCAATAGCGCTCCCCTGCCCATGCAAGCCACTCCCCAACCGGAGCTAATGACCGTTTCACCTGCACAAAAACCCCTAGTAACCATTGTGCACGCATCGGTTGGATCGGGCCACAAAGCCGCCGCCAACGCGATTGCACAAGCATTTGATCTTATCCGCGGCACCAAGGGAATCCCTGAGGATGTTGAGATCGAAGTCCTGGATATCCTCGATTTTGGACGCATTAGGTTCGATGGTAATAAAACAGCGGCTTCGTTTACCGGCGCCACGCGCCCCATATATGACCTAACCTGGCGATATACGTTTACGGGACATCTGCTCTGGGGTGGCGGCACGGCATGGTCACGTATTATGTTCCCCGCCTTCAACGAATACGTCCGCACCCGCAGGCCCATAGCCGTGGTCGCAACACACATCACGGCGGCCAACGTCGCTGTGGGTGCCCGCGTCATCACGGGTATCGATTATCCGGTCATCTGCGTACCAACAGACTATGAAGTCGAAGGCTTTTGGCCCCACAAGGACACCGACCTGTTCTGCGTAGCCAACGAGTTTATGGCCGAAACGCTGCGCCCGCGCAAAGTTCCCGAGTCAAAGATCCGCATAACTGGCATCCCCATCCGAGCCGGTTTCGATACCGATTACAAACGCGAAGATGAGCTCAGCAAGTTCAATCTCCCCATAGACAAAACCGTCGTATTGGTGATGGCCGGCGCCAGTTTGCCCCAACCATACGTGCGTTTCCGCGCCGCGATGGACCACACGCTCCCCTTCTTACGCAGCTTTGAGGACATGCACTTTGTCTTTTTACCGGGCAAGGATAAGGAATACGCCACCCGACTCAAAACGCTCTTCGACGCCATGAAGCTCGACAACGTCACGGTTCTGGACTACGTAGACGACATGGCGGCCCTCATGCACGGCTGCGACCTGGCAATCCTCAAATCGGGCGGACTCACCGTCACCGAGTGCCTGTGCGCTCATCTGCCGATGATCCTGCTGGGTAAATCATACGGTCAGGAAAAGGCCAACACCACAATGCTCACCGGCATGGGCGCCAGCATGCATGTCACCACCGCACGAGAACTCATCGTGACGTTGCGCCATCTCCACGATCATCCGGAGTCGCTCAAAGCGCTACTCACCAACGGCGAAGTACTACGCCGCCCCCACGCAGCCGAAGACATAGCCATCGCCACCATGGAGCTAGTAGGCAAACCCCAAAAGCGCAAACGAGCCTTCTGCCGCTTCTACTGGGGAGGAAAGCCCGCGCATATCCGCTAGCACCGGACTGTCCGCCGTGGCGCAGGCCGCCCACACATATCATTCCATGCTCAAACATTCTCGCTTCGCTTCGCTCGCTGCGAAACTGCGCGTGAAACGATATGTGTGGGCGGCCTGCGCCACGGCTATACGTACGCACTAGCAGCCATATCGGTTACCCTACTAAAAGCAGCGAAGGGAAACTCGAAAACAAAAAATCAAAGTAATCCGATCTGACAAAGGAGCCGTCTCTTTGTCAGATCGGATTACTTGTTAGACACAGCTTCTAGATACAGCATTAGGCTTCAGATGGGAAGCCATAACCGATTGCGAGCATGTAAACGTAGCTCGCCCCTGGGAGGCCCCTATATATCGTCCCGCGCGCAGTTTCGCAGCGCAGCGAGAATGTTTGAGCACGGGATGATATATAGGGGCCTCCCAGGGGCGAGCGGACATTACGACACTCCGTTCAACGAAGCAAAAGACTAGGCGACGCCGCTGGAGCCGAAGCCTCCGTTGCCTCGATCGGTTTCGTCTAGTTCTTCTACTTCTATGAGGTTGACCGTGGGGACTTCTTGGATGACGAGTTGGGCTATGCGGTCACCTTTGTTGATTTGGATGTTGTTGGAGGGATCCAGGTTGATGAGGATAACCTTGAGTTCTCCTCGGTAGTGGGCGTCGATGAGGCCCGGCGTGTTGACTATAGACAGGCCCTGCTTGATGGCCAAGCCGCTGCGGGGCTGGACGAAGCCGGCGTAGCCATCGGGCAGGGCGATGGCCAGCCCGGTAGAGACCAGACGGCGTTCGAAGGGCTTCAGGACGCAGTCCTCGTTGGAGCGCAGATCCAAGCCGGCATCGGTGGGATGGGCGTATTTGGGAAGCTCGACGGTGGGGTCGAGACGCTTTATGTTGACGGTAATGCTGGACATGGAATCACCTTAGCTTGTCGAGCTCTTGCAGAAACTCATCGACGTCTTTGAAATCGCGGTAGACCGAGGCAAAGCGGATGTACGCCACCTTGTCGATCTTGGCCAAGCGCTTGAGCACCATGTCACCCAACTCATGCGACGTGACGGCCGTCAGCGTGCGAGAGCGCAGCTCGACCTCGATGTCGTCGATAATCTCATTGAGCTTCTTAGTGTCAATATCGCGCTTGATGGTGGCGCGCATCAAGCCGACGAGCAGCTTATTGCGATCGAACCGCTGCTTGGTTCCGTCTGACTTAATGACCTCGATTGGGTCTTCGCATCGCTCAAACGTTGTAAAGCGATAGTTACACGAGCAACATTCGCGACGGCGCTTAATGGTGTTATTTGACTCCTGCATACGGGAATCAACGACGCGGGTATGTGCCTTGCCACATTTGGGACAGCGCATGGTACCTCCTCTTAAACGATAACAAGGGTACCATGCGCAGCGCGATAATGATTACGAACGAGCAGGAACCTTAAGATGCGCACCGGCGGCGAGCGAACCATGCTCCAGATGATTGACGTTACGGATCATGTCGGAAGTCTCTTGCGTGGAAAGGCCTTCGATAGGATATTCCTCGGCAAGCGACCAAAGAGAATCACCAGGCTGAACGCGAATAGTCTCGTAGGTAACGTTGGAAACGGACTCGGCATACGCGGCGTGACGAGCGCTAAAGACCGACGTAGCGAGGACAACGAAGAGCGTAAGCGCAACGGCAACGGCGACAATCGTCGGAACCTTCAGGGCAACGCGGGCCGGCGCAACTACAGCCTGCTGATTGCGAGCAGGCTTTACGGTCAAAGGCTGAAAGCCGGAGCGGCCACCCTGAACAACCGTAAAAGTGGGTTCTGTAGGCGTCTCGAGTTTAAGGGCAAGGTTTCCCTGGACCATATTCGTTGCGTTCATCATGTTCTCCTCTCGCGTGTTTTGCTGAGAACAGTTTTATCAAGCCGCGCGGACAAAAATGTCTAGCGCGAGAACGAATGTTCGGTTATTATTATCTTCGAACAGTTGTTCCTGTCAAGCAAAATTCGAACATTTGTTTGACATGGGTAGAGAGGATGCCCTGATGGCTCGCAAAATTACCAAGCGTCAGCAGCAAATTTACGACTTCATCAAGGAATATCAGCAGGAGAAAGGTTATCCGCCCAGCGTGCGCGAGATGGCTTCTGCCGTGGGCCTTTCCTCCCCCAGCACCGTGCACGCCCATCTATCTGCCCTGGAGGCGCGCGGGCTACTCAAGCGCGATGCCACCAAACCGCGCGCCCTGGAACTCTTTAACGAGGACGGTTCCTCTGTCTCAATTTCTAAATCTGACGAGCCCACCGCACCTCGCGGAACGGTCTCGCTACCGCTCGTTGGTCGCGTCGCGGCTGGGATTCCCATTCTGGCCGAGCAGAATATAGAAGACACTTTTACTATCCCGACCGAAATCGCCACTGATCAGGGTTCCTTTATCCTTGAGGTGCATGGGAGCTCAATGATCAATGTCGGCATCTTCAATGGCGATTACATCATCGTCCGTGAACAAAAGAGTGCCATGAACGGCGAAATTGTCGTGGCCATGATTGATGGTTCAGCGACCGTCAAGACATTCTACAAGGAGCGGGGACGCGTACGCCTGCAGCCAGAGAATGACACCATGGAGCCTATCTATGCATCGAATCCCGTTATCTTGGGCAAAGTCGTCGGCTTGATGCGCCGGTTCTCGTAATGCAAAAACGCATCACCATCTTTGATACCGTCCGCGGGTTTACGATGATTTCAATGGCAGGTTTTCACGCTTGCTACGATCTCGCCTACCTGTACGACTGGGATATGCCCTGGTTTACCCAGACCGTCTTTCAAGACATCTGGCGCGCCAGCATCAGCTGGGTATTTTTGTTTATCGCGGGTTGGATGTGCACGCTCTCACGCAACAATGCCAAACGAGCGGCCAAGTACGCTGCCGCAGCTTTGGTCGTCTGGATCGCAACAACGCTCGTATCGGTCGACGATTCAGTGAACTTTGGCATCATTTATTGCATGGCGGCGTGTACCGCTGTGACAGCCGTAGCACGACCGATGCTTAAAAAAGTGCCCAGCACGTGGGGCATTGCGATATGCCTCGTTCTCTTCGCGGCGACATGGGGCATCCCGAAATCGACCTATTCATTCCCCTATTTGGCGTGGCTAGGATTTCCCAGCCCCCGGTTTGTTTCAGGCGACTATTATCCAATCATCCCGTTCATATTCATGTATCTCACAGGATACTTTGCTGCGCGCACCGCTCAAAGATGCGAACATCCCGCCCCAAGCTGGGACTACGCCAACCCCCTGCCGGCGCTCGCCAGGCTTGGACGTCATGCACTCCCCTTTTATCTGCTACATCAGCCCATCATACTGGGCATTTTGGAGCTCGCCTACTCGGTGCGATAACGCTCGAGCCGCGGTGCAATACGAGCCGGCAGTTTCGCCACAATACGAACGCCATCCTCAAGATATTCCTCGTGCAAAAGGGTCCCCTGCTCATGCACGACTGTGATGAGTGCACCTTCACGATATGGAATGTCAGCGGAAAGCAGCACATCGGTGGCGGCCGCCTCGCGAGCAATGCGATCGACGAGATCGTCGAGCCCCTCGCCCGTTTGGGCCGAGAACAGAACAGCTTCCGGATAACGACGACGGAAACTCAATCGATCGACGCTATCGAGAAGATCGATTTTATTGAACACCGTAAGCGTTAAACGCTCTCCGGCACCGATCTCATCAAGCACGCGGTCGACAGCCTCAAGCTGTCGCTCATAGTCCTCATCAGACGCATCCACGACTTTGAGAATTAAATCGGCACCCAACACCTCGGACAACGTCGATTTAAAGGCATCGACCAGACCATGCGGCAGCTTTTGAATAAAGCCGACGGTATCGGTAATCGTCATGCCGCGACCGCCAGGCAGGCGATATGAACGCGTCGTCGGGTCGAGCGTAGCAAACAACTTGTCCTGAGAAAGTACCGTAGAGCCGGTCAGACGATTGAGCAACGTCGATTTACCGGCATTGGTATAACCGGCTAACGCGACGCGAAACGCCGGTGATTCAATGCGGCTCTTGGATTGAACATCGCGACGCTGTTCAACCTGCTTGAGCTCACGACGAAGCGCAGCGATCTTATTACGAATGAGGCGACGGTCGACCTCGAGCTGACTTTCGCCCTGACCAAAGCGTGAGCCGATGCCGCCGCGCGTCTGTTCCTTGGCGAGGTGGCTCCACATGCCACGCAGACGAGGCAACAGATATTGAAGCTGTGCCAACTGTACCTGTAGGCGTCCCTCACGCGTCTGAGCATGCAGGCCAAAGATATCCAAGATCAGTGCCGTACGATCGATAATCTTTACCGGCTCGCCCACGGCTTTCTCCAAATAGGATTGCTGCGAGGGCGTCAGGTCGTCGTCAAAAATAACGACATCGGCATCCATACGATGCACCAGGCCGCACAGCTCTTCAACCTTACCGGAACCGATAAACGATTTAGGATACGGCTTTACCAAACGCTGCGATAAGCGTGCCACGCACTGGGCACCAGCCGTGTGGGCAAGACGCTCCAGCTCATCAAGCGAGCGATTGAGCGGCCATGCATTGTCGCGCCATTCAACACCAACCAAAATGGCACGCTCGGGCTCGGGTGCCGTGGGAACAAGAGGAAAACGGGCCATTAGGCAGCCTCAATACGATGCAGGATATCCTCAACGACCTCATCGATCGTAAATTTATCCATATCAAACCACACGATACGGTCATCGCGCTTAAACCACGAAAGCTGACGCTTGGCATAACGACGCGAACGCATCTTGATGAGTTCGCGAGCCTCATCCATGCTCATCACACCATTGAAAGCATCGATGATCTCTTTATAGCCAATTGCCTGCATCGACGTCAGGGCATCTCCCAGCCCCTGGCCCATAAGACCGCGGACCTCATCGACAAGGCCCTGCTCAAACATCAGATCGACACGCTGGTTAATGCGCTCGTAGAGCACCTCGCGATTACGCGTCAGACCAAACCACAGAGCGTGATAATGCTCGCGCGGAACACTAAACTGCGACTTTTGCTGCGCATAGGAGACGCCATCATCGTGCATTTCGAGCGCGCGAATCACGCGACGCACGTTATGGGGATGAATAACAGCAGCCGATTCTGGATCACGCTCGGCAAGCAGGGCATGCAGTTCTTCCTCACCAATACGCTCGGCAAGCTCCTGATAGCCCGCACGGCGATCGTCCTCAAGTTCACCCGAGGGAAAGTCCATCTCATCAAGGGCAGCCTTGAGATACAGCCCCGTACCTCCGCAAAAAACAGGCAGGCAACCCGAACCAAGGAGACGTTCAACATGCGCGCGAGCGTCAGCCTGATAAAGCGCAGCAGAATATGCCACACCCGGCTCTACAATGTCGACGAGACGCAGTGGCGCCGTACACTCATTGGGCGCCATCTTTGCGGTACCGATGTCCATGCCGCGATAGATTTGCATCGCATCGCACGACAGCACTTCGGACGAAAGACGAGCTGCCAAACGGTCGGCAACATCACTCTTACCAACCGCCGTCGGACCGACGATCGCAACGGCGGAAAGACCTGTCCCGGGAGAAACCATTAGCGCGGCTCGCCCACAACGGAGCCGGATAAATACCAGGTCTTGGCAACGTCAACGTCAACATCAACGATCTTGCCAACAAGCTGATCGATGCTGTAACCCTCGGGGATAGGCGCATGCACGGTCTGATTCTTGGGACTCTTGCCCAGCAGGACCGCGTCGTTCTTTTTACTCGTTCCCTCAATGAGCGCCGGCACCACAGTGTGAAGCTCACCCTGGTTATACTCGTGTGCCGTGGTCTCGATAACCTTAACCAGGCGGTTGAAACGCTCGAGAATAACCTCATGCGGCGTAGGATCGTCAATCTCGGCGGCCGGGGTACCGGCGCGCTTGGAATAGATGAAGGTATAGGCCTGAGCATAGCGGACCGTCTCGGCAAGTGAGAGCGTCTGCTCAAAGTCTTCTTCAGTCTCGCCCGGGAAGCCAACGATAATGTCGGTCGAGAGCGCGATATCGGGCATGCGATTGCGAATGCGATCGACCAGGCCCAGATAGTCCTCGCGTGTATAACGGCGATTCATCTCTTTGAGGATGCGCGTGGAGCCCGACTGAACGGCCAAGTGAAGCTGCGGCATAACGGCGGGCGTCTCGGCCATAGCGTCGATGGTCTCGGGCAGCAGATCCTTAGGATGAGAAGAGGTAAAGAAGATGCGCTCGACGCCCGTATCGCCCACCGCGCGCAGCAAATCGGCAAAACGCGGCTTGCCAAACAGATCGCGACCATATGAGTTAACGTTTTGGCCCAACAGCGTGATCTCGCGCACGCCCTGGCGCACCAGACCGGTCACCTCGTCGACAATCTCCTCAAAGGGGCGGCTCTTTTCGCGACCGCGCACGTACGGCACGATGCAGTAGGTGCAGAAATTATTGCAGCCCGTCATGATGGGCACCCAGGCGTGATACTGGGTCTCGCGATGCCACGGCATGCTCATGGCATCCGTATCCTCATGCTCATTGGTGCGGATATGACGCTTGCCGTCAAGGAACGCCTCGGCAATGAGCTCGGCCACATGTGCGATGGAATGCGTGCCAAAGATGACATTGACGTTATCGACGTTGGTGAGCAGGCCCTCACCATCACGCTGCGCGATACAGCCACCCACGGCAACCACGCGCTTGCCCGAAGGCGAAGGCGGCAGGCTTTTGCAGGAATTGCACTGACCGTACAGGCGAGTATCGGCGGCCTCGCGCACGCAGCATGTCATGAAGACAACAATATCGGCATGCTCGGGATCGAGCGCCATGAGGCAACCATACGAATCGAGCAGACCGCTCACGCGCTCAGAGTCGTGCTGATTCATCTGGCAGCCAAAGGTGCGGATAAAGTAGGTTTTACCGGCAAGAATATCGCGTACGGAACGCTGGTCCATGTGCATAAGTCCTAACGATGGAGAGGGGGGCGAATCGAGGCAAGCAGAAGCTATGCCACAGGCTTAACATCATCCATGACGACGTTATCCATAGCAGCTCGATTGATCTGGTGAACGTAGATAGAAAGGCGGATGGCCGTGCGCGACTCCCCGTTAATGAGGATGTCGGAGAACACAGGCGCGCAGGAAATATCAAAACCGGTTGGAATCAAAAAACCGCGCGCGATAGCCACGGCCTTAATGGCCTGGTTGACAGCACCAGCGCCGACACACTGGATGTTGACGGGTACACCATCCTTGACCATGCCGGCGATGGCGCCGGCAACGGACGCGGGCGATGATTTGCTTGATACCTTCAGGCAATCCATGAAGAAACTCCTGCGTTTAAAAGTACGTTTTAACTGCAATAACTGTATCGTACCGAGTGGACTCGGTAAAGGCACTATTCCTCTTTGGCAAGATCGAAGGTCACAGTGATTCGATCACGCGAAACACGAATCTTTGGGTCGCCGCAAAGGTTGAGATAGTACCGGGCGGCAAGGTCATTAAAGTCACGCTCCACAGCACGCGAAAACTGTGCCATATCATCCTTGGCAATACGTAGCCCGCGACGATCCTTCGCAAGATCGACAGGAGCCGGCGCATGCGAGGACGAATCACGCTCGCGCAGCAGACGCGCGGTCACACCGCGAACGGGCTTAATCTGCCCTGCCAAAATGCGATGAGCCGTGCGCTCGGACATCCCAAGACCCAAACCCGAGCAGATACGGATAAAGTCCTCGGCATCAGAGGCAAGGGCTAAACGATCGACAACCGGAAGCTCGCTCTCGTCATCAATAAACAGGAGACGAGACGTATCGAGCCGACTTGACGCCTGAGCATAAAGGGTCGCGGCAATCTCAGACGGAGAACCAAGATAGACATCGCAACCACGCAGCTCCTCGAGCGCAAACTCACAGGCAGCGCGAATAATATTATGCGGGCCGCGAGCACAGACATAACGTCCGTCCTCATCCTTGACGGCCTGGGGCCAGCTGGACTGATCGGCACGCTCACTGAGGCGGTCGGCTGCAACGCTCACCTTAAAGGCTGAACCAAGATCGACGCCGGACGTGACCACACGGGCCTCGTCGGTGTTCTGCTTGATCGAAAACAATGCCATGCCACGACCGTGAACGCCCCAACGGTCCATCTTCATGCTCTCGAGCTTGGAGGTAACGCGGGCATCGAAGATTCGCTCTTGCATATCCTGCGGAACGCCCGAACCGTTATCCAGAAAGACAAGCGTGCGGACGCCATCTTCCTTGGTCGTGGCGAGATAGACCTTGTCGGCGCCGGCATCGCGAGCATTACGGAGCATTTCGATGACGATATCCTCGACATGCTGAATGTCGTGTTTTGCCTGGCGCCGCTCGGCCTCCGAAACGCGGAGGCGGACATACCCCTCGCCAAGGTTCTCCTCGACGCGAAGGTTGCCCTCCCCCGACATCGACGCGATAAATGAGATGAGCTCGTTCGCGTCGCTCATGTTATTTAGCGATATCGACAGCGCGGCTCTCGCGAATCACGACGACGCGCACCTGACCGGGATACTCCATCTCTTCCTCGATCTGATGGGCGATATCGTGAGCCAGGACCGTGGACTGGGCATCGGAGATCTTGTCCGGCTGAACCATGACGTGGACCTCGCGACCAGCCTGCATGGCATAGGTACGCTCGACGCCTTCATGGGAGTTGGCAATCTCCTCGAGCTTCTCAAGACGCTTGATGTAGTTCTCGGCAGACTCGCGACGGGCACCGGGGCGAGAGGCAGAGACAGCATCGGCGGCCTGTACCAGGACATCGAGCACCGTGTTGGGGTCGACATCGGCATGGTGAGCCTCGATAGCGTGGACGATAACGGGCTTCTCACCATAACGGCGGGCAAGCTCGGCGCCGATGACGGCATGCGGGCCCTCGACGTCGTGGTCGATTGCCTTGCCAAGGTCGTGCAGCAGGCCGGCGCGCTTGGCGGTCACAACGTCCAGGCCAAGCTCGGAAGCCATCACGCCGCACAGGTCAGAGACTTCGAGGGAGTGCTGAAGCACGTTCTGACCAAACGAAGTACGGTAGCGCAGGGCACCAAGGGTCTTGACGATCTCGGGATGCAGGTCGTGAATGCCGGTATCGAAGGCAGCCTGCTCGCCAGCCTCGCGCACGCGCTGCTGAACCAGGTCGGCAGCCTTGTGATACATCTCCTCGATGCGGGCGGGGTGAATGCGGCCGTCGGCGATGAGGTTCTCGAGGGCAACACGAGCGGTCTCACGACGGACCGGGTCGAAGCTCGAAAGAACGACGGTCTCGGGCGTATCGTCGATCACGAGGTTGACACCGGAAACCTGCTCGAAGGTCCGGATGTTGCGACCCTCGCGACCGATGATACGGCCCTTGAGGTCATCAGAGGGAATGTGCACGGAGGTAACGGTGACCTCGGCTGTGTGGTCAGCAGCGCAGCGCTGAATCGCCAGGGACAGAATCTCCTGGGCGGTCTTGTGGCACTCGGCGCGAACCTGCTGCTCGGACTCGCGAATGATCGTGGCGGCCTCGTGGGTGACCTCGCCGCGAACCTTATCGAGGAGCTCCTTGTGGGCGTCCTCGCGGGTAAGGTCGGCAATACGCTCGAGCTCGGAGGTCTGCTTAGTGCAGAGCTCCTCAAGCTCGCGGGAGCGCTTCTCGACCTGACCGGCCTGGCTGGACAGCTGGTGCTCACGCTTGTCGAGAGCGTCGTTTCGGCGATCAAGGGACTCCTCGCGCTGCATCACGCGGTTCTCAAGCGTACGAATCTCGCTCTTACGCTGCTTGTCCTCGGCCTCGGCGGCCTGCTTGTTCTTGATGATCTCCTCTTTAGCCTCGAGCAGAGCCTCTTTTTTGAGGGTCTCGGCCTGACGCTTAGCATCACCGATCAGGGACTCAGCCTGTGCGTGTGCCGACTGGATCTTTTCGTCGGCCTCGTGAAGACTACCCTGCTTGGCGGTGCGCATGTAGGCAATGGCGGCGATGGCACCCAAAACGATGCCAACGAGCGCTGCGATGATAGGCATGCTCACTCCTTTTTATGGATTCGTTACACAACAAAGCGAACCGTCCTTACGAACGGCTCGCGACATTTGAGTAATATGGGCGCAGCTTATGCGGGTCGGATACAGATAAACATATAAACAAACTCATCACAGATGAGCACATATCACAAAGCAAATGACAGTGTTTATCGTACGTTGAACCACAACAACTGTCAAATAAATGGCCCCAGCACGGCGGCTAAAACGCGGTGAACGGCAGGGCAACAAAGCGCATACGCCTAAACTGCACATTCCTCGCGTTCGGCATCGAGACGTGCCTTAACGGCATCGGCGGCGATGTGATACGAGAAGCCCTTGCCCATCAAAAACCGAACCAATTTTTCGAATCCGCGCGTCTCTGGAACACGACGCTTGGCGAGCAGGGCTGACGCACGCGTCAAATCGTCTTCGACGGCAAAATAATCCTCGGGATAACCGGGAATGTCATCGAGCACGACATGACGGCGCTTGAGCTCGGTCTCGATTTTGCGCTGTCCCCAACCGCGCCGCTTGCGCTCCTCGATAAAGTACGAGCAAAAGCGGCTCTCGTCTAAAAAGCGATACTCGGTGGCGCGCTCGACGGCGAAATCGATCGCAGGCTGGTGAAAGCCGTAGCGAGCCAGCTTGTCACGGACCTCACCCGTCGCATGGTCGCGGCGCGATAACATCTCGGTCACCATGGTAAGTGCACATTTACGCTCAATGAGCTGCACCGCCTCACGGAAGTTGTCCCAATCACAGGGAAGATCGGGGCGGTTTTTGACATACAGCCGCGCGACCCGCACGGGAATCCAAATGGACCGCTCAAAACCGCCCTCAAGCTCACAATCGATATGTGCGCAAGGCTTTTTGGACGCATACCCGCTCGAGAACGAGGAGGCCGCCTTCTTATCGGGAAAGACGACCGTGGCCTCGGTCACCGTATACGACATGAGCGTAACCGCTACTCGTCGTCATCATCGAGCATGGCGGAACCATCGATGGCGTAAAGCTCGTCAAACTCCTCAGGCGCAGGCTGATCGGTCAGCTCGACCTCGGACGGAGCATCGTCATCAAACTCAAGTCCGCAGGCAAGGCGGACCTTATGCTCAATCTCGTCAGCGCAATCGGGGTGTTCGCGCAGGAACGCCTTGGCGGCCTCGCGACCGTTGCCGAGCTTGTCCTCGCCATAGGCAAACCAGGAGCCCATCTTCTTGCAGATGCCGCACTCGACAGCCATGTCCAGAATCGAGCCCTCCTTAGAGATGCCCGTACCGTACATGATGTCGAACTCAGCAGAACGGAACGGAGCTGCCACCTTGTTCTTAACGACCTTGGCGCGCACGCGGTTACCGATAACCTCGTCCTTAAGCTTAATGCTGTCGATACGGCGAATGTCGATACGCACCGAAGAGAAAAACTTAAGGGCGCGGCCGCCCGTCGTAGTCTCGGGGTTGCCGAACATGACGCCGATCTTCTCACGCAGCTGATTAATGAAGATGCACGTCGTGTTGGACTTAGAAAGCGAGCCGGCGAGCTTACGGAGCGCCTGGCTCATCAGGCGAGCCTGAAGACCGACCGTAGTGTCGCCGATTTCTCCCTCGATCTCGGCACGCGGGGTCAGCGCGGCGACAGAGTCGACGACGATGGCATCGATGGCGCCGGAACGCACGAGCATGTCAACGATCTCGAGCGCCTGCTCACCCGTATCGGGCTGGGAAATCAGTACCTCGTCGATATCCACGCCAATGCGCGCGGCATACGTGGGATCGAGCGCATGCTCGGCATCGATAAATGCCACAACGCCACCCATTGCCTGGGCCTCTGCCAAAATCTCGAGCGAAAGCGTCGTCTTACCGGAGGACTCAGGACCGTAAATCTCGACGATACGGCCGCGCGGCACGCCGCCGATACCCAGCGCGGCATCGAGGGCCAGGGCGCCCGTGGGAATGGCCTCGACCTCGAGCTCGGGACCACCGTCGCCGTACCTCATGATGGAACCCTGGCCGAATTTCTTCTCGATCTCGGCCTTGGTGGTGGCGATCATCTCATCGCGCTCTTTACCCGTCGTGCGAGCATGAACGGTACGTACGGGACCTGAATTCTTGGCCATGAATAGCCCTCCTCTTAACAACCTGCATCGATAATAAACGAACGGCTGTTCGTGGTCAACCGTTCAGGCCAATCATATGCAGGCGGTCTTTCCAAAACCCAACCAAACGCCGACCAAACACTGACCAAATGCTTGACCACAAAGGACCAAATATGAACAAGGCAGGCAAAAATACATCTACAACCAGCACAAACGCCAAATGAGCCTAAGGTCCCTATCTCCACAATTAAGGGGCTCGAAGGCCCCTTAAAACACGTCTATTCCATAGAGTTGAGCACAAGGGCAATGCGACCCAATGCCTCCGTGACCGCATGGGCACGAACACACGAACGGTCGCCCTCATAGTGGCAGCGCACAGAGTCCACAACCGGCACGCCCCCATCGGCGGAACGATGCGCCCAGCCAATATAGAAAGTGCCCGCCGGATCGTCCTCAGTGCCACCGCCGGGGCCGGCATAACCCGTTGCGCTCACTGCAATATCGCTCTGGTACAGCTCCAGCGAACCCACCGCCATCTCGCGCGCGGTCTGATGCGAGACCGCGGTATAGCGGTCGAGCGTCTCCTGCTCAACACCAAGAACACGATGCTTAATCTCATCGCAATAGGTCACCGCACCGCCACGCAGCACCGCCGAGGCGCCCGGGATATCGGCAATCGTCGAGGCGATCATACCCGCCGTCAGCGACTCAGCCGTCGAAACCGTCACGCCCCGAGCGCTCGCGCGCTCGACAATATCACGCGCCAGCTCCTCGTTATGTGCGGAAATCTGCTCAAAAGAGTCCGTCATACCCACCAGGACCTAGACCGAAAAGACGATCTTGCGGCAGTTCCAGAAGTACTGGGCGCCCGAGATAACGGTCAGGACAACGGCAACGGCGTACAGGAAGCGCGACACCGAGTAGATGCCGAGCGTTAGCGCCACCGGGCCAAGGTGCAAGCCGGCCATAGCAAAAACGCACAGGTAACCGCAAATGGAGACCATCGTGGTTGCCGTCTTGTACTTGCCGAGCTTATCGGCCGCAACGACCACACCGGCCGCACTCGCGACCATGCGAAGGGCGCTCACCAAAAGCTCACGGAACAGGATAATGAACACGGACCACACGGTCACTGCGCCAAAATCCAAGAACAGCAGCAGGGCCGAGAACACGAGCAGCTTATCGGCGATGGGGTCCAAGAATTTACCGAAGTCGGTGATCTCGTTGCGCGAACGCGCCAGATAACCGTCGACCTTATCGGTGCACGACAGGATCACATACAGAATGAAGGCAGCGGCGGCGAGCGGGCCGTCGAAGGTGCTCCAATCCGTACCGGCAACACTCGTGTGAGAAAGCGCCGACACGATCATGAACACCGGGATAAAGACGATGCGAACGCACGTCACGATGTTGGCGGGCGTCCAGACACTCGTCAGTTCCTTATTACTCTCGTTAGCCACGACGCTCTCCTACTCCACAACATGACCGATAAGCTCGTAGCAGAAGCTATCGGTAAACTCAACGGTCAGAATATCGCCCACGGACGCCTCGCTGGCGTCCAGATGCACCGCGCCATCGGAATCGGGCGCCTGGAACCAGGCATGGCCGATCAGCTCGGCGCCGTCCTCGGTCTCTTCGATACCGTCGACGATCACCTGGGCGCGCTCGCCCACATGGGCGGCGGTGGCGGCAAAGCCGAGCGACTCGGCCAGGTCCATGGCCTCCTGGGCGCGCTCGAGCTTAACCTCCTCATCGACCTGACCCTCCATCTTAGCGGCCAGGCTGCCCTCCTCCTGCGAGTATGCAAAGACGCTCGTGTAGTCAAAGCCGACGGTGTCCATAAAGTCGTTAAGGTCGCGGAACTCGTCGTCGGTCTCGGTCGGGAAGCCGACCATGGCCGTGGAACGAATCACGATGCCGGGGATGCGCTCGCGAAGGTCGCGGAACAGATCCTCGAGCTCCTGGCGCGAACCGGAGCGACGCATGGCCTTGAGAATGCGCGCGTCGCAGTGCTGCACGGGGATATCGATATAGGGCAGCACCTCGGGCGTATCGCGAATCGTCTCGATGAGTTCGTCAGTCATGCCCTCGGGCTGCAGATAGAGCACGCGGACCCAGACGTTGTGCGGGCGCACGGCCTCGGCGACGGCACGCAGCAGCTGCGCCAGATTGCGCGGCGAGCCATCGGCGACGTCCTCGTCGGCAAAGTCGGTACCCCAGATGCCCGTGTCCTGGCCGATCAGCACGATCTCGCGCACACCGCCGGCAACCAGGTCGCGCACCTCGGAGATGATGCTCTCGGCATTGCGCGAATGATAGCGACCGCGAATATAGGGGATCATGCAGAAGCTGCAGAAGCGGTTGCAGCCATCGGAAATCTTGACGTAGGCGACAGCACCCTCGACGGTACGTTTGACCTGCGGGATATAGGCTGCAATCTCACGCTCGACACCCAGCACGCCATCAATGACCGCCACGATGCCGTCTTCCTCGTCGGCCTTCACAAAGGCAGCGACCTCGGGCAGCTCGTCAGGCAGGTCATCGCCATAGCGCGACGGCACGCAGCCGCACATGACGATGGGGCAAGAACGAACGCCGTCCTGAACCTCGTTGGCGAGCTCGAGCGTGGTCTCGATGCTCTCGGACGTTGCGGAGGCGAGGAACGAGCAAGTATTGACGATGGCGATATCGGCATCCTGCGGGTCGAATGCCTCCTCGTAGCCCGCGGCGGTCAAAAGAGAACGCATGCGGTCGGTGTCAACCTCGTTCTTAGCGCACCCGAGGGTGATGTAGAGCACGGAGCCCAACGGTGTATCCATGTTGGAGAGCGGTCCTTTCGATTGATATTAGCGGTAGTTGGTGAACTGCAGCGGCTGGCCGTAGTCTTGGTCGCGCAGGAACTGGATCACGGTCTGCAACGCGTCCTTCGAAGCAGAGGAAACACGCAGCTTGTCGGCCTCGATGGTCACCTTGACCTTGAGCTTTTGGTCCTTGATGTCCTTGTTGATCTTCTTGGCGGTCGCCTGGTCGATACCCTCGACGATATGGCCGAGCACGCGCACGGTGCCGCCCGATGCCGCCTGCGGAGCATCCCACGAGACAGCCTTGAGGTCGATGCCGCGCTTGATGAGCTTGGAGCTCAGCACGTCGACAATCTGTTTGGAGACAAAGTCGGCCGGGGCGTTGATCGTAAAGAGCTTGTCGCCCTTCGAAAGCTCGATCGTGGCGCCGGAATCCTTAAGGTCATAGCGCTGGGAAATCTCGCGCGTGGTCTGCTGGAAGGCGTTGTCGACCTCTTGCATGTTGACCTCGGACACGACGTCGAAGCTGGAATCTTTAGCCATGATGTTTCCTTTCGCATACGAGCAGCTTAGTAGCTATCGTACGAATAGTCGGTAGAATCGGTGGGCGTCTGACCGTCAGATGCGGTATCGGCGCCATCCGTGGACTGGGCATCGGTGCCGTCGGTGGTGTCGGTACCATCGGCGGTGTCGGCACTATCAGAACTTTCACCATTCTCGGAATCAGTCGTCTTCTTCTTGGGAACGGTGATCGTCACACGCGCCACGCCCGAGGTCTTGGTATCGTAACGGACCTTTTCGCCGTTCTTGGTAACGGTGACATCGGAAGGCTTGGACGTGGTGATCTCGATCGAGGACTCGGGCGTGTACTCCTGCTCAAAGGGGCCAGTCGCCTGGGCGCCATAGACCGACTTGCCGTCGACCTTGACCTCAATCCACGCGGTCTTTCCCTTGGCAACGGAGACCTTGACCTTCGTGACCTCGTTCTCTTCCTTCTTTGCCGTCGTCTTGGTAGCGTCCGAATCAGTCGACTCATCCGTCGCCTCATCGGTGTCTTCGTCCTCGTCGACCGTTTCGGTCTTCTTAGAAGACTTCTTGGTCGTAGTCTTGGTAGCAGTGGGCGTCTCGGGCGTGGTCTCGGGCGCCGAAGATGCGCAGCCGCGCAGAAGCACCACGATGAGCACGATCAGCAGCAACGCCACGGCACCGATGCCGGCGTAGACGATACGCGGATCGAGCCCGTTGTTTTGAGGAGTACGGGATCCGCCGCGTCCACGACTGGAACTGCTGCGGCCGCCTCCCTGAGGCATACGACCACGATTGCTATCGGAACGGCCGCGATAGCCGCCCTGGCCCTGAAGGCTGCGCTGACCCGAGCGGGGCGCAAGTTCACCGCGGCCTTGATAGCCACGCTGGCCCGAACGCGGAGCCGAAGAGCGCTGGCCATACGGCTGTGATTGAGAGCGAAGACGCGGCGTCACCTGCGTGGCATCGGCATCCGCATAGCCACCGCGAGAGCGTCCCGTAGAGACACCACGGTAACCGCGATCGGAATAGCCGCCGTCGCCGTAGCCGGCACGAGGGTCACGCGCCACGCCGCGAGCAGCGGGAAGTGCACGGTCCTCGGGCATCGGCGTACTGCGGAACCGGTCACGCTGTGAGCGAATCTCCTCGCCCGAACCCGTCTCGGTGATATAACCGGCCTGCTGAGGACGCTGTCCATAGCGGGTCGAACGACCGCCCTGAACCATCAGGAAGCGCCCGTTATCGACCGAGGAACGCGAATTGACGTAGCCGGCGGCGTCCTGAAAACGACCGCCCTGCTGCGACGTCTCGCGTTCGTATGCCATCAGGTCGTCAAAGTAGGCATTGACGACCTCGCGCGGATTGAGGCCCAAAAAGCGAGCATAGCTCGAAATCATGCCCTGCGCATAGCCGCGCGGCGGCATCGAAGCAAAGTTACCGGTCTCGAAAAACTCGATGATCTGCGGCCTGATTTTGATGGTGTTGGCGACCTGCTGAATGGAAAGGCCCATTCGGCGACGCTGCTCGAGCAGCATGTCACCAAAGCGTGCAGCCATCAGAATCCTCCAAACTCACGATCTTCACGTGCCATCTCGGCGTCGACAGATTCCAGCGCGGCAAGCCCCTCCTCGTCCAACAGGACCTCGCGCGGCTTGGAACCGTCGGGCGGGCCGACGACACCCTTTTCTTCCAGCATGTCCATAATACGCCCGGCACGCGCATAGCCAACCTTCAGACGACGTTGCAGGCCAGATGTGGAGCCAAGCTGCGATTCCACCACAATATGAGCAGCTTCCCAGATAAGCGGGTCGTCGTCCTGAGGCTCGGCAACGCCGGTACGGACAATGCCGCCGACACCCGCCATGGACATGGAAGCGGGCGCCACGGCAGACAGGATCTCCTCGTGGTAGTCGGGCTCGCTCTGCGACTTGACGAACTCGACAATCTCGTTGATTTCGTCGTCCGAGACAAAGCAGCCCTGGATACGGCGAGGCTTACCCCAGTCGACCTTGGAGAACAGCATGTCGCCCAAACCAGTGAGCTTTTCGGCACCCATCTGGTCGATGATGACGCGCGAGTCGATGCCCGTGGCGACGTTAAAGGCGATGCGGTTGGTAATGTTGGCCTTGATAAGGCCCGTCACCACGTTGGAACTGGGGCGCTGCGTGGCCACGATAAGGTGGATACCGGCGGCACGGCCCAGCTGTGCAATACGCACGATCGAGGCCTCGACATCCTTACCGGCGACCATCATCAGGTCCGAGAGCTCGTCAATGATGATGACCAGATAGGGCATCTTTTGCGGCGGATTGTCGTAATGCTCAAACTCGCCGGCGGCCTGCTTTTCGTTGTAGGTCGAAATCTTACGCACGTTAAGGCGCTCGAAGACCTTCAGGCGACGCTCCATCTCGGACACGGCCCATTGCAGGGCGCTCGCAGCCTGCTTGGGTTCGGTAACGACCGGTACGTAAAGATGCGGCAGGCCGTTATAGCCCGCGAGCTCGACGCGCTTGGGGTCGACCATGATCAGGCGAACATCCTCGGGAAGGGCGCGCATGAGCAGGGTCGTGATGATGGAGTTGATCATGACCGACTTACCGGAACCCGTGGTACCGGCGATCAGCAGGTGGGGCATCTTGGCAAGGTCGGCGACGACCGGCGTACCCTCGGCATCTCGACCGATGGCCAGCTCGAGCGGACCGCCCTTAACATAGGGCAGCACGTCGCCCAGATTGACGTTTTGGCGCTTGCGATTGGGGATCTCGATGCCCACGAGCGAGGTGCCGGGGATCGGGGCAAAGATACGCACCGACTGGGCAGCGAGCGAAAGCGCGATATCGTCCTCGAGGCTCGAGATCTTGCTCACGCGCTCGCCCTCGCCAGGTTGCAGCTTAAAGGTCGTCACCGTGGGGCCGGCGATCCAGCCGACCACGCGGGCACTGCGGCCAAACTCAAGCAACGTGGACTGAAGCGACTCGGCAGTCTGTTCCAGCTCCTTGTCAGAAGACGCGGAGGACGCCGACTGCGGGTTGGCATGCAGGATTTCGAATGGCGGAAGCTTAAGGCCATCCTCTTCTTCGCCCTCGTTATCCGCGGGGGCATTGACCGCTCCCCCATCGCTAGAAGTAGGCGCCTCGGCAGCGCCCGCGACAGCCGTATCGGCAACCTTGGGATGCTTCAAGAAGTCGGGAATCTGAGGTGCTGCCGAGACAGGATTCACGGCAAACGGCGGCTCGGACTCGTCGATCTTATCGGGGTCGTCTTCCATCGAAAGCTGACCGGTTACCTGGTCGCGCTTGGCATGACGACGCGGCAGCAAAGTTGTCTTTGCGGTCTCAATCGGAGCCTCGTCGTCCTCGTCATCGCCCTCGGTGAGCTCAATCTCGCTATCGGACCAAGTCGGGTCGGGCTCACTCGTATTGAGCTTAGGCGCAGCCTTGCTCTTCTTGGCATGACGGCGCGGCAGCAGCGTTGTCTTAGCGCGCTCAGCTTCCACGGCATCGGACACGTCGACAAACGGATCATCGTCCTCGTCGTCATCGTCCAAAACCGGGTCCACATCGTTACCCATGACCGTGGTCACGGCAGCATCGGAGCCCTTTTGACGAAGAATGCTCAGGCGGGGGCGGGCGACACCAGGCACCGACAGGGCTTCGTCGTCACCCCACGGACTCGCGTTAACATCGGCACGACGGCGCTCGGCAAAATCGGCCGCACGGTCGCGAGCAGAGCGCAGCACGCCGCCAACCGAAAAGCCGATGATGACCAAGCCCACGACGACAAGGCCCAACAGGACTACCATCGCGATAGACTTACCCAGGGCATTCTGCAGCGCACTCGCAATAAACGCACCGATGTAACCACCCGAGGCGGACAAATTTTGCGGCGTGAACATAAGGTCACACGAGACACTCGTACCCGGCACCATCAGCGAAAGAATGGAAACGACGGCGATAAAGACCACGGCGCCGCCCGCAACAGAGCGCACGTTGAGCGGCGAGTCCTCGCTTAAAAAGAGTGTGGCGGCAAACAGCAAAATGACGATCGGCAGCACGTAGGCGCCCAGACCAAAGCCCAGGTGGTAGAAACCAGCAACCGCAGCCGTAACGGGTGCGGTCGCCGGCGAAATCACGGCAATGAAGGACGCAATCGCCAAAACGGCGATGACCACGCCGGCGATATCGCGGTTGGCCGAGGGCTCGACCAAGGGCTCAAAATCGTCAAAGTCGGCCTCGTGGCCCTTATTGGCACGCAGATGGGAACCGGCACCCTTAGCAGATGCCGGTTGGTTATTGGCCTTATTGCCTTTGGCGTTTTGTGCAGATCCGCGCGCCAAACTAAACCTCCATGACGACCGGGATGATCATCGGACGGGTGCGCGTACGGCTCCAAATAAAGTTGGAGAGCGAATCGCGCACGGCCTTGCGAATGGCATCGGACCCGCTGCTCGTAAAGCTAAACTTGCCCTTCTCGATCGTCTTCATAATGGATGCGGAGGCATCCTCGGAGAACTGGTCGTCGATGGCAAACGAGACACCGCGGCCCGAGAACTCGATGGCCTCGATCTTCTTGTGCTTGAGCGAGACGATGGCAACGGCCGTGACCATACCGTCGTTGGCGAGCTTTTGGCGATCGCGCAAGACAATGGGGTCGGTATCGCCGATACGCAGGCCGTCGACGTAGACGACGCCGGACTCGACGGGTGTACCGCGCTTGACGATACCACCGCGCATCTCGAGCGTGTCGCCGTTATCGAGGATAAAGATATGATCGTCCTTGATGCCCATCTTGCGGGCGAGCTGGGCATGAGCGCGCAGATGCACGGCCTCACCGTGAACCGGCATAAAGTACGTGGGTTTGGCCATGGCCATCAGGAGCTTGAGCTCCTCCTGGCTACCGTGACCGGAGACGTGGACGAGAGCGCGGTTCTTATCCCACACGTCGCAGCCGAGCTTGGCCAGGCTGTTGACGACCTGCTGGACGGCCTTCTCGTTGCCGGGAACGGGAGTTGCTGAGAGGATGACGGTATCGCCCTCGTGGATGGAGAGCGTCTTGTGCTCGCCATTGGCCATGCGGGACAGGGCCGACAGCGGCTCGCCCTGCGAACCGGTGCACATGACGACGATCTTGTCGTCGGGCAGGTTATCGATATCGAAGGCATCGATGATATCGGCATCGTCGATGTTGAGGTAGCCCAGCTCGCGCGCGACGCGGGTGTTGGTGAGCATGGAGCGACCGGTCACAACGACCTTACGGCCGCACTTACGGGCGGCATCGCAGATCTGCTGCAGGCGATGAATGTGGCTCGAGAACGACGCGACGAACACGCGACCCGGGGCGTTCTTGATGGCGTGCAGCAGATTGGGACCAACCTCGGCCTCGGACTTGGTAAAGCCAGGAACCGTGGCGTTGGTGGAGTCGGAAAGCAGCAGGTCGATGCCCTGCTTGGCAAAGCGGCTGATAGCGGCATAGTCGGGCGTGACACCATCGATGGGCGTCTGGTCGAGCTTAAAGTCGCCGGTGTGCATAACGGTGCCCTGGTTGGTGCGGATGAACACGCCCAGAGCGCCGGGGATGGAGTGCGTCATCGAGAAGAAGTCGAGCGAGATGCCACCGAGGTTGACATGGCTGCCGCCCTTGACCTCGCGGAACTTGGGTGCGCGGATGCGGAACTCAGAAAGCTTGCCCTCGATAAAGCCAAGCGTCAGCTTGCTCGAGAAGATGGGCACCTTGTTGTTGAGGTCCTGCAGCAGGTACGGAAGCGAACCGGTGTGGTCCTCGTGGCCGTGGGTGACGACGATACCGCGGAGCTTCTCCTCGTTTTCAAGAACATAGGTGTAGTCGGGAAGCACCAGGTCGATACCAGGCTGGGAGTCATCCGGGAACATGAGACCGGCGTCGACGAGCACCATGTCGTCGCCGCACTCGAAGACCGTCATGTTCTTACCGATGCCGTCAAGGCCGCCGAGCGGGATGATCTTCAAGGGAGATGATTTTTTAGCTGCCATAGGTGAGTGTTGTTTCCTTTCTTCGAAACGGGTCTGGAACAACCGACGGGGCGCTTCTGGCAAACCGACCGCCGGGCACATACAACAATGCATCGTAGAGTCGATGCAATAACCACAGTATGATACCCATTTGCACAACAACAGACCACCCATGCATCAAAGCCCCATCTGAACTGGTCTATCCCGACGGTTTCCCGTGGGGCGGGCACTGATGAAGTTTCCTGCTCTACAGTCCTGCTCACGACGGAGGCCACATTAAGTGGCCTCCTGTTCGTGCGGAACTCGCGATAAACTTCATCAGTGCCCGCCCCACGGGAAACCTGCTAAAAAAGGAACAGGTTTATTTTGGTCAGTTTTATCTGGGAAGATGCTGCTGCGGCTATCTACAGATCTGTAATCTGACTACTGAATAGACCGTCTAACTAAATAGCGAGCGGCATTGACCAGCCCTTTTGCTTGCGCCCGGGAGGGACGCATATGAAGTTTATCGCGAGTTCCGCACGCAAAGGAAAGCACTTAATGTGCTTTCCGTCTTACGCAGGACTGTAGAGCAGGAAACTTCATATGCGGCCCTCCCGGGCGCGAGCAAAAGGGCGACCCCTGTCCGGAGTCGCCCTTGTTGAGCTGCTTATGTGTAGCTGTTACTCGGCGTCGTGATGACGGCGGGGCTTGCGGCCTCCGTTGTCTCCGGGACGGCGCGGGCGGTCGCTGCGCTCGGAGCGCTCGCGACGCGGACGCTCACGACGCTGGAAGTGCTCGCCGTCGCCCTCGGAGGCACCCTCGGCGCGAGCCGGGGCCTCGGGCTTGTCAAGACGATCGAGCGAGATCTTGCCACGATCGTCAACCTCGATGACGACGACCTTGACCTCGTCGCCCACATTGAGGACGTCCTCGACCTTCTCCACGCGGCCCTTGGCGACGCGGGAGATGTGCAGCAGGCCGTCCTTACCGGGCAGCAGGTTGACGAAGGCGCCGAAGGGCTGGATGGAGACCACGCGACCGGTGTACTCCTCGCCCGGCTCGGGAACCTTGATGATGAGCTTGATGCGCTCGACAGCCTGGTCGACAGACTCGCCGGTGCCGCCGACAAAGACGGTGCCGTCCTCCTGGATGTCGACCGAGGCGCCGGTCTCGTCCTGGATACCGCGGATGACCTTACCGCCGGAACCGATGACGTCGCGGATCTTGTCGGTCGGGACCTGGATGGACACGATGCGCGGAGCGGTGCTGCGCGTGGTGTGGCGCGGCTCGGGGATCACATCGAGCATCTTCTGCAGGATGAAGGCGCGACCCTCCTTGGCCTGCTGCAGGGCGCGGGCCAGAATGTCGAAGGTGAGGCCGGTGGCCTTGTTGTCCATCTGCAGGGCGGTGATGCCCTCGGTGGTGCCGGTGACCTTAAAGTCCATGTCGCCCAGGAAGTCCTCGAGACCCTGGATGTCGGACAGGACCACGGTCTTGCCCTCCTCCTGGATCAGGCCCATGGCGATACCGGAGACCGGGCGCTTAATGGGCACGCCGCCGTCCATAAGGGCGAGCGTAGAACCGCAGGTCGAAGCCATCGAAGAGGAGCCGTTAGACTCCATGACCTCGGAGACGACGCGGATGGCGTAGGGGAACTCGTTCTCGTCGGGGAGCACCGGAAGCAGAGCGCGCTCGGCCAGGTTGCCGTGACCGATCTCGCGGCGCTTGGGGCTGCCCATGCGGCCGGTCTCGCCGGTGCAGAACGGCGGGAAGTTGTAGTGGTGCATGTAGCGCTTGCCCTCGGTGGGCTCGATGGTGTCCAGACGCTGGCCCTCGTTGAGCATGCCGAGCGACAGGACGGAGAGCACCTGGGTCTGGCCACGCTGGAACAGGCCGGAACCATGAACGAGCGGCAGGTAGTTGTCCTTCACCATGATGGGACGGATCTCGTCGGCGGCACGGCCGTCGACGCGCTCGCCGGTCTCGACGACCATGGTGCGCATGGCCTTCTTCTCGAGTTTCTTGAGCGCCACGGGGATCTCGCGCTCCCAGGCGGCCTGCTCCTCGTCGGTGAACTCGGCACGGATGGACTCCTTCAGAGCCTCGACCTTGCCGATACGGGAGAGCTTGTCGGCGTCGCGAAGGGCGGCTGCCATCTCGTCGTAGTGGGCGAAGATGCGCTCCTGGACCTCCTCGACGGGCTGGTCGAGCGGGTACTCCTTCTTGACGATGGGGCCGTTGACCTGCTCCCACTCGGCAACGAACTCGTCCTGAGCCTGGCAGAAGGCAGCAAGGGCCTCCTGGCCAAACTTCATGGCGGCGAGCATGTCGTCCTCGGAGATCTCCTCGGCGCCGGCCTCGACCATCGAGATGAAGTCGGCAGAGCCGCCCAGCTCCAGGTCCAGATCGGAGTTCTCGCGCTCCTCGTAGGTGGGGTTGACGATAAACTCGCCGGTCTCCACGTTGCGGCCGATGCGCACGCAGGCAAGCGGGCCCTCGAAGGGCACGCCGCCAAGCGTCATGGCCAGGGAAGCACCCATAACGTTGATGACGTCGAAGGGGTTGACCTGGTCGGCGACGAGCGAGGTGGCGACGATGTGCACCTCGTTGCGGAAGCCGTCCGGGAAGCTCGGGCGAATCGGACGGTCGATCATGCGCGCGGTGAGCGTGGCCTTCTCGCTGGGACGGCCCTCACGCTTGAGGTAGCCACCCGGGATGCGGCCGGCTGCGTACATCTTCTCGTTGAAGTCGACGGTCAGCGGGAAGAAGTCGTAGTTCTTGCGCTCCTTGGAGACGACCACGGTGTCGAGCATCGTGGTGTCGCCCTGCTTGACCAGACAGGCGCCGGTGGCCTGCTTGGCAAGCTCGCCCGACTCAAAGGTGTAGGTCTTGCCGTACAGCTCAAAGGTCTTGGATACGAGTGTCATTGTTCTCCTTTACCCCACAGGCCCCTTGCCTGCGGGCTTCTCATGTGACGCGGGCCCCCTGCCCCCGCCACGCTTCAGAGCGTGATTGTTCACGCCCTTACACAAAAAGAGCGCCCCGCTGCGCAGGACGCTCTTAGCATGTACAAATCCTACTGGATGTTGTCGCGGATGCCCAGAGCCTTGATGAGCTCACGGTACTCGACGATGTCGTTCTTCTTGATGTAGGAGAGAAGACGACGACGACGACCGACGAGCATGAGCAGGCCACGACGGGTGTGGAAGTCCTTCTGGTGGGACTTCATGTGCTCGGTCAGCTCCTTGATGCGCTCGGACAGGATGGCGACCTGAACCTTGGGGTTGCCGGTGTCGACCGGGGTGTTACCGAACTGGGCAGTCAGCTCCGCCTTGCGCTCTTTGGAAACAGTCATTGTTTCACCTTTCGTTTTGCGTCGCCCTCGGGCGACTCGATTCGCCTCGGACTGGGAAGCCGCCGGTGGAGCGAGCAACCAAGGTCGAGGTACCAACAGACCGATATGTTACCACAAGCAGCCCGCCCCTGCGCATCATCACCGACCCAACATGAATTCCATCGCACGGAGGCGCTGGTCGGTATGCGTCGCCGCCCACACATGCGAAAGCCCGAGCAGGAACGCCGCCGTATGCGGGTCGATTCGCTCGCCCATGAGCGCATCGAAGGTCATGGACATGAGGGCGCGCAGCCATGCGGTCTCACCGGTCGACACCAACTCGGCACCCGGAACGCTCGAAGCGCACGACCCGCACATGAGCCCGCCGGCCTGGGGCGAAAAATACGACAGCATGGGGTCTCCGCACAGCACGCAGGCCGAAAAATCGGGTCGGTAGCCAACGTGCGACAGCAGCTTAAAGACATATGCAGCCACAAGCAGATCCATATGCGCTGTGTCGAGCCCGCTGCCCACCAGGGCAAGCGCTCGCTGCGTTATAGCAAAGGTAAACGGGTCCTCGGCGTCCTCGAACGAGCACACGCGCGCGACCTCGGCGATCGCGCTTGCCGCGCATGTCGTCTCGTAATCGGGCGCAACGCCGAGCGGAGCCTCCATAAGCTCGGCCTGGGAAACCACATCGAGCGACCGTCCATGCGCAAGCAGCATATCGACGGTACAGAACAGCTCGCAGCGCGCCGCCAACCGCCCGCCGGGCTTACGCGCACCCTTTGCCACGGCACGAACCTGCCGACCCCGCTCGTCAAGCATCGTCAGGATCAGGTCGGTCTCTTTGAGCTTCGTCTTGTCGAGGACGAGCACCTTGGTGCGATATGTCCGGGAGCCTGCCATGCGTGCCGCGCGCCCTTAGTCCTCGGCGTTGTAGCCAAAGCGGCGAATCTGGGCCTCGTCGTCACGCCAGCCGGCCTTGACCTTCACGTCCAGCTCCAAAAAGACCTGCGTGCCAAAGATGCGCTCAAGATCGCGACGGGCGTCGATACCGATATGCTTGATCATCTCGCCGCCCTTGCCGATGATGATGCCCTTTTGGCCCTCGCGCTCGACGTAAATGGTAGCGTGCACGCGCAGCACCTTCTTGGTCTGCTCGAGCGCATCGCAGATCACGCCCACGGAGTGCGGGATCTCGTCGCGGGTGCGGCGCAAGACCTTCTCGCGCACAAACTCGGAAACGAGCGTCTCGTCGGAAGCGTCGGTACCCATGTCCTCGGGGAACCAACGCGGACCCTCGGGCAAAAAGTGCGCAACGGTCTCGATAAAGGCGTCAACGTTGAAGTTCTTGACCGACGACGTCACGATCTCGTCGTCATATTCCATGAGCTCGTGGGCGGCCTTAAGCTGCTCCATGACCTGTGCGGGGTCGGCCTCATCGGCCTTGGTGAGCACCAGGACCTTCTTGGAACGGGCGCTCTTGACGCGCTCGGCAACCCAGGCGTCTCCCCTGCCGATCGGCTTGGTGGCATCAATCAAAAACGCGACGACATCGACATCGTTCAGCTCGAACAACGCGCTCTTGTTGAGCTCGGACCCCAGGCCGTCCTTGGGCTTATGAATACCCGGGGTATCGACAAAGACCAGCTGGTAGCCGGGACGGTTGACGACGGCGCGCATGCGGCGGCGGGTCGTCTGGGCCACCGGTGAGGTGATGGCGACCTTCTTGCCATAGCAGGCATTAAGCAGCGTGGACTTGCCGGCGTTGGGGCGTCCGACCAGGGCCACGAAGCCGCTGCGAAAACCAGGCTCAACGTCGCCAAAGCCCGCGAGGTTGTCGTCCTCATCGCACAGGGCGTCGAGCTCCTCGTCGCTCATGCCCTCAAACGGGTCGAACTCCTCGACTTCCTCATAGGCCTCGGTCGCCTTAGCATCCGGGGACTCGTCGTCCAAAATTTCATCGATAGGCTGCATATTGTCGGACATGGGAATCCCTTTCTAAATAAAGCCGAGCGCGTGGGCAAATACCAGCAAGCCCACAATCGCGGCGGTGATTGAAAGTACGTATACCGAGGCGGCGGCGATGTCCTTGGCGCGTTTTGCCAGCGGATGGAGCTCCTGGGTCGCCAGATCGACAATGGCCTCCATGGCGGTATTGCACAGCTCGCCGTGAATCACCAGGCCGCAGCAGATGATAATCGTGGCCCACTCGGCAATGTCGAGCCCCACGATGCAGCCGGCAATGACGGTGCACACGCCCGCTACGAGCATGACCTTAATGTTGCGCTCGGTCTTGACGGCGGTGACGAAGCCCTCCATGGCGTAGGAAAACGACTTTAAGAAGGACGGATGGTCCTTGTTCGATCCGGGAATCATAAACGGCTCCTAGTCGTGGGCATGATTGGTGATGGGGCCGACGTGAACGAGTTTGGGGTCCTCGCCGCGCTCGAGCGCCAGATCGCGGAGGATGGCGTCCTCGCGGGCCTCCATGACCTCGGCCTCGTCGTCCTCGATATGGTCATAGCCCAGCAGGTGCAGCATGCCGTGTACGAGCATCAGACGACACTCGTCAGCGGGGCTATTGCCAAAACCGGGGGCCTGACGGGCAATAACCTGCGAGGCCAAGATGATATCGCCGAGCTCGAGCGTCTCGTCGGCGGGAATATCCTCGTCAAAGGCCGAGTCGCATTCAAACGAGAGCACATCGGTGGTGCGGTCGATACCGCGCCACTCGTGGTTGAGCTCGTGCATCTCGTCCTCGTCGACATACGAAAGGGAAATCTCGACTTCACGCTCAACGCCCTCGGCGGCAAGCACGACCTCGCAGATGTGCTCCACCTCCTGCGCGTCGAGCAGCGTATCGAGCTCGGCATCGTTGCTGATCAATACACTCAACGGGACTCCTTTCGGTCGCGCGGGCGCTGCTCGCGCACGTCATCATAAGCATCATATGCCTCGACGATACGACCCACCAGGGCATGGCGCACCACGTCGGCGCGCTCCAGGTGTGCAAACGCCACATCGTCGACACGGCCCAAAATCTTCTCAGCATCCGCCAAGCCACCACGACGACCCACCAGGTCGCGCTGACTCAGGTCGCCGGTAATCACAAACTTGGAGTTGAAGCCCAGGCGCGTCAGGAACATCTTCATCTGCTCGGGCGTGGTATTTTGCGCCTCGTCGAGCACCACAAAGGCATCGCTCAGCGTACGACCGCGCATGTAGGCAAGCGGGGCGATCTCGATCACGCCGCGCTCCATAAGCTCATCGGTGCGCTCGCGATCCATCATGTCAAAAAGGGCGTCGTAGAGCGGACGCATGTAGGGATCGATCTTTTCCTCAAGGGTACCGGGCAAAAAGCCCAGGTTCTCCCCCGCCTCGACAACCGGACGCGTCAAGATCAGACGGCCCACCTCGTGGCGCTTGAGCGCGGCAACGGCGAGCGCCATGGCCAGATAGGTCTTACCGGTGCCGGCAGGACCCAGGCCAAACGTGATGGTATGTGAGCGGATGGCATCCACGTAACGCTTTTGGCCGAGCGTTTTGGGGCGAATGACACGGCCGCGATACGAAAGCAGCACGTCATCGCAAAGCGACGTAGCCTCGTGCTCACCGTCGCGCAAGACGACCAGGCAGCGAGAGACATCGTCGGCAGACAGCGTGCGCCCGGCGGCCGCCTCGCGAAAAGCGTGTTCGAAAAAACGCGCCACGAGTTCGACCTCGTCCGGGTCACCGCACACGGCGATGCTATCGCCACGGGCGACCACATGGGCGCGAACCAAGCTCTCGAGCGCACGAAGGACACCGTCGCCGGCGCCCAAAACGCATGAGGGATCAATTCCCTCGGGAACGGTAAGTCTAATCTTCGAGGCTTCCATGAACCTCCCTGCGTGCATGGACCAAGCCGGAATCATCGACTCCGATGATAGCAACATCGAGCAGGCACGGGGCTGTAAGTCCACAGGTATCGTCAAGACGGGCATGATGGAACGAGCCGAGCGTCAGGTTGTCACCATACTCGAGCACGGCACGCTCGACCGTGCCCACGCGACGACGAGCGTCGGCAATAGCGAGCTCCTGTGCGACGGCTCGCATACGACGGCTGCGCTCGGCCATAACCTCGGGCGGCACCTGGTCGGGCATATCGGCGGCAAGGGTGCCGGGACGCTTGCTGTAGCGGAACACGTGCATACGCGAGAAACCAACACGGCGACACAGAGCCAGCGACTCCTCGAACTCCTCGTCCGTCTCACCAGGAAAACCGACGATGACATCGCACGAAAGGGACGCCTGGGGCAAGTTGGCGCGAATCATACGCACCGTGTCCTCAAAGGCCTCCGCACTATAGGGACGGCCCATGCGATGCAGGGTCGCCGTGCAGCCGGACTGCACGGGCAGGTGCAAAAACGGGGCGATACGCTGCGGATAGCGCGCCATAACCTTAAGCAGGCGCTCGGAGATATCCATGGGCTCGACCGAGGAAATGCGCACATGCGGAATAGACGTGCGCTCCATGATGGCCTCGAGCAGCTCATCGATTTCGACGTGCTCGTCGGTCGCGCTCTTGCCATCGTAGGCACCCAGGTTCACACCGGTCAGCACCACCTCGGGCACGCCGGCCTCCTGGGCCTCGCGAACTTGTTCGAGCACGGACTCGACGGGCACGGAGCGCTCGGGGCCGCGCGCCTTCCACACAATGCAATAGGTGCAGCGATGGTTGCAGCCGTCCTGAATCTTCACGCCCAGGCGAGAGCGACCGAGCGCATCGACCACCTCACCATCGCTGCAGGCGGGAACGCTATCGGACTCAACGCCCAGCACCTCGCAGACACGATCGGCGACATCGATCTTGGACGGCTCGGCGATCACGCGATCCGAAAGCTCCAGCAGCTCCTCGGGATGCAAATTGACCACGCATCCGGTCACGAGCACATAGGGCTCGTTTGGATGGGCCAGCGCATGACGGACGGCCTTACGGGTCTTAGCCTCGGCCTCGCCCGTAACGGCACAGGTGTTAATGACGATCAAATCGGCATCCTGGGGCTCCACAATAGCAAAGCCCAGGCGCATAAGATCGGCAGTGATACGGTCAGACTCAACCCGGTTGACACGGCAGCCGAGGTTGACGACGGAAATATGGGGTGCGAGCACGCGGGCTCCTTAATCGAGGATATCGTCGAGGGCACTCTTGATACGGTCGGTCACCGACTTCTTACCGGAAGCGACGTCATCGCCCATCTCATCGGCAAAAGCACGGAGCAGCTCGCGTTGCTTATTGGAAAGATTGGTGGGAACGACCACGCGCAGTTGCACGATCAGGCGACCACGCGAACCGCCACCGCCAATGCGCGGCATGCCGTAATTATTGACGCTCACGGTGTCGCCGTACTGTGTACCAGCAGGGACCGTCACCTTGACGACCTCATCGGGCATAATGCCCTCGACCTCGATCTCGCAGCCGAGCGCTGCCTGCGCAATCGAAATATCGCTCACGAGGTACAGGTCGTCACCGTTGCGCTTAAAACGCTCGTGGTCGGCGACGCGCACGTTGACGATCAGGTCGCCCGAGGGCTCGCCGCGAAGGCCAGCCTCGCCAAAGCCGCTCACGCGCAGCTGGCGACCGGTCGAAACGCCGGCGGGGATATCGATGTCGATCTTTTCATGCGAAGGCGTGCGGCCCTGACCGTCGCAGGTCTCGCAGGGATGATCGATGACCGTGCCCTCGCCGTGGCAGTCGGGACAAGGCGAAGAGGACTGAACCTGGCCCAGGAACGAACGCTGGACCGTCGTGACATAGCCCGTGCCGTGGCAGCGGCTGCACTGCTTTTCCTGCGCGCCCTCGGCCCTACCGGTGCCATTGCAATCCTCACAGGGAGCAAGGCGGTCATAGCTGATCGTCTTTTTGCACCCGAGTGCCGCCTCCTCGAGCGTCACCGAAAGGGAGATGGCCATGTCGCGGCCGCGACGACGCTCACGGCGATTTCGGGCGCCACCGCCGGCACCGCCGCCAAAGAACGACGAGAAGAGGTCGTCCATGCCCATGCCGCCAAAGATATCGTTAATGTCGACGTAGCCCGAACCACCAGGGCCGTCGGCAGTGCCGTAACGGTCGTAGTTAGCACGCTTCTGCTCATCGGAAAGAACGGAATATGCCTCGTTGAGCTCCTTGAACTTGGCCTCGGCCTCAGGGTCGTCCGAAACATCCGGATGTACGGTACGGGCCTTCTTTAAAAACGCACGCTTAATCGTCCGCGCGTCGGCATCCCTGTCGACGCCAAGCACCTCGTAGTAATCCCTATTTTCCGACACGACCGAATCCTTCCGACTTTCATTATTGTCACAGTCCGTCCTATACCCAAGCTGGGCCGACCGCAAACAAAGGGTTTGATGTTATTGCATTTGATACGGCGAAAGCATGGCCCGTTGCGAGCAGCTCGCGAACCAAACCGACACGAGCGCGAACATGAAGCCGTTGGCAAAACCGTTGGCAAACTGCATCGCACCGCGCTTCCACCACAGCAGGCTGCGATGAAGCACACCGTCCGAGACCACCATGAACAGGCCCATGGTAAACGGAATAAAACACATCACGGCAAAGGCCGAGAACACGCCCGAGATGGCCGACAGCACCAAAAACGGCGCCACAATGCCCATCAGGTAAAAACCGGTACGAGCTTTGCCTTCCAAGCGCTCGGCCTCAACATGGGCGCGGCCGACCAGGTCGCCGCCCGCGGCACCGTTAGTGCCAGCATGGCCCATGCCGCTAATGCGGACCTCGTCGCCATCGTGCGTGCCGGCAGGAAACTCAATCGTCTGCTCGGAGGTCACACGGGTTCGCCCGCTGCCACCGCAATCGGGGCAGGGGTCGGCCACGACCTTACCGGAACCGCCGCACTCGGGGCAGACCGACTGGAACGTGCCCGCACCAAACAGGAAGGACAGGTCGACGTCGATGTGGCCGCGGCCACCGCAGCTCGGGCAGGTATGGGCATGCTCAGACGAAACGGAGCCCGAGCCGCCGCAGTTGCTACAGGTATCGAAGCGCGTGTAGCGGACGGTCTTGCGGGCACCGCCCTTGGCCTCCTTGGCGTCGAGTTTGATATCGACGACCACATTGGCGCCGTTCTCGGGATTGTAGGCAGCCTGTCCACGACGCTGCTGGCCCCAGGCACCGCCAAAAGGAAAGCCGCCCTCAAAAGGATTGCCATATCCCGTGCTGCCGGCGTAGCCGCCACCATAGGGCGAAGCCGTAGGAGCACCGGCAAAGGGATTGCCAGAACGCATGGCGTCGTAGCGCGCACGTTTTTGCTCATCCGAAAGCACGGCGTAGGCCTCGGAAACCTCTTTAAACTTTTCCTCGGCATCCGGCTCTTTATTGACGTCCGGATGGAGCTTACGGGCCTTTTGCTGGAAGGCCTTTTGAATATCACGCGAGGTGGCGTCCTTGGAGACACCCAGAATCTCGTAGTAATCTTTTTCGTTCATCGTCGCCATGCGCGGCAACCTCCTGCTCACAGCAGCGTATATATTCCGGTAATTCTACCCGAGCGGCCTAAGCTAGATCCCAAAACAGCTCGAACAGAACATTTCCATCGAGCCAGCCCAGGTGGGTCGGCGCCAGACGAGCTCGAACATGGCCCGCGACGACATCTGCCGAAGTGAAGGGTCCCTCATGGACCCCGAGCGTCTCGGGCACCCAAGTGGCAAGACCCAATTCGAGCGCGCGATCGCAGGCAGCTGCCAGCTCGCCCGTTGGGATGACGCAAGCTGCACGAGCCAACAGGTCGGACGCAACACCGCGCGTCATGCGACAGGCGAGCATCAAGTCTTCGGCGACAGCCTCGCGCTGCGACAGATATTCGGCCTCGAACGCCGTCGCGTCATCGTCACGTTGCACCAGACGCACGCGGTACGCATCGCCTCGAGAAGACACGCCGGGGAACAAACCTGCAAGACGGTCGAAATCCTCGTCGTCGAGCATGCCCGCGGCAGAACGACCCAGGCCCAGGTAGCCCCGTCCGGTCCAGTAGGCAATGTTATGGGCGCACTCATGGCCGTCGAGCGCGTAGCTTGCCACCTCATACGGATGATAGCCGGCCGCACCCAGGCGCTCACGCGCCGCGTCCATGCACGAAGCCTGAAAATCCTCGTCGGGCTCGAGCGACTCGTCACGGCACGCCATGCGATAGAGTGGCGTGCCCTCCTCGAGCGTGAGCGGGTAGACCGACACATGATGAGGCGCCGCCGCCAACACGCCATCGAGCGTGCGCTTCCAACTCGCTGCGGTCTGCCCGGGAAGTCCGCACATAAGGTCGCACGACACATCAAGCCCAGCGTTCTTGACCGTCGCGATGGCGGCGAGCGCCCGATCGGCATCGTGAATACGGCCGATGGCAGTAAGTTCGGCGTTATCGAGCGTTTGCACGCCCAGAGAGACGCGTGTGACACCAACCTTGACAAGTGCAGTAGCAAGCTCGGCGGTCAGCGACTCGGGATTGGCCTCGCAGGTAAACTCAACGGGGGCACACCACGCACGAATACGCCGCGCCAGCTCCACCAGGCGCTCCCCCGCCAGCGACGGCGTACCGCCACCAACATAGACGGTGCGGATCTGGTCAAGGGCATCAGCCTTGCCAAAAGCATCGAGACGCGCGAACAACTGCTCAAAATAGGCATCGAGCGCAGCGCTCAGGTCGCACGGAGCAAAACTGCGCGAGTCAAAGTCGCAGTACCGGCACTTTTGGGCGCAAAACGGCACGTGCACGTACAGTGCGGTAACGGCCACCCTTAAGCCTCCAGAGGATGAGGGGGCACCGATTCGCCGGCGGCAAGGGCGGCCTCGCAGGCCACCACATCGCGCTCGATCTCATCGACCAGTGCCATAAACTCCTCGTAAGTGGAACAGCGCACCACATGGGCACGCCAAGCGGCGGCATGGGGCATGCCTTTTAAGTACCAGCTTGCATACGTGCGGGCACGCGACATGAGCGGCAGGAGCTCATGCGTCAGCGTTAGGTGCTCACGCAGGGCGTCCAGACGCTCGACCGAGCTGCGCGGCGGCACCGGTATGCCATCGAGCGCAAGAGCGCGAGCATCGCCGAACACCCACGGGTTCCCGTAGATACCGCGCGCGATAAACACCGCGCTGGCACCCGAGTTGCGCAGATGCTCCGCGGCATCCTCGGCGGTAAACACGTCGCCCGAACCGATCACGGGAATCTCAACGGCGTCGGCAACCTCATCGACGACCGACCAATCGGCCTGGCCCGTATAGAGCTGCGTGGCGCAGCGGCCATGCACGGCGACTGCGGCAGCCCCTGCGCCCTCAAGCATCTGGGCAAATGTCGCGGCATTGCGGTCCTCGGCATAAAAGCCTTTGCGAATCTTGACGGTCACGGGCACGTGCGCCGCGCCCACCGTGGCCTCGACGATCTTCTCCGCCAGGTCGGGCGTGCGCATGAGCGCCGAGCCCTCGCCCTTGGTAACAACCTTGCGGGCGGGGCATGCCATATTGATATCGATGAGCGACAGGCGATCGCCAACGCGCTCCTCGACGGCAGCGACGGCGCTCGCAAACTGATCGGGCTTGGAGCCAAAGAGTTGCACGCAAATCTGCTGCTCCTCGTCGGCCGGTAGCACCAGGCGCCAGGTCTTGTTGCTGGCATAGGCAAGGCCCGCCACGCTCACCATCTCGCTGTAGGCAAGGTTGGCACCGCGACGGCGGCACATGATGCGGTAGGCAGGGTCGGTCACGCCCGCCATGGGAGCCATAAGGAACGGCTGCTCGGCATAGGCGCCCAGCAGCCGCTTGCTGTATTCAGAAAGCGCCATAGACCTACTCGTCCACCTTGAGGATCGCCATAAAGGCCTCCTGCGGGACCTCGACCGATCCGATGGCCTTCATGCGCTTCTTGCCCTCTTTCTGCTTCTCGAGCAGCTTGCGCTTACGCGAGATATCGCCGCCGTAGCACTTAGCAAGCACGTCCTTGCGACGCGCCTTGACGGTGGAGCGGGCAATGATCTTATTGCCGATAGCACCCTGGATGGGCACCTCGAACAGCTGACGCGGGATGATCTCCTTAAGCTTGTCGCACAGGCCACGGGCCAGACCATAGGCCTTGTCCTTGTGGACGATAAACGACAGCGCGTCCACCTCGTCGCCCGAAAGCAAGATATCGAGCTTAACGAGCTCGGAGGGACGGTACTCGTTGAACTCGTAGTCGAGCGAGGCATAGCCCTTGGTACGACTCTTGAGCTGGTCAAAGAAGTCCAGGATGAGCTCGGCGAGCGGCATGTCAAAGCGCATCTCGACCGATTTGCTCGTGAGATGGATCATGTCGGTTGTAATGCCACGGTGCTCGATAGCGAGCTGCATGACGGCACCCGTATACTCGGGCGGGCAGATGATCTTAGCCTTGAGGTAGGGTTCCTCGATACGCTCGATGCGCGTGGCCTCGGGAAGATCCTGCGGGCTACGGACATCAATCATCTCGCCGTCGGTCTTGTAGACGTGATAGTCGACCGAGGGACTCGTGGCAATGAGGTCCAAGTTGAACTCGCGCTCCAGGCGTTCCTTGACGACCTCCATGTGCAGCAGGCCCAGGAAGCCCACGCGGAAGCCAAAGCCGAGCGCCACCGAGGTCTCGGGCTCCCACACCAACGACGGGTCGTTGACGTGCAGCTTATCGAGTGCGTCACGCAGGTTCTCGTAGTCCTTGTTATCGATCGGGAACAGGCCCGTATAGACCATGGGCTTGGCCTCGCGGTAACCAGGAAGCGGCTCGGGGCAGGGGTTCGACGCCCAGGTAAGGGTGTCGCCCACGCGAACGGCCTCGGGGTCCTTCAGGCCCGTGACCACGTAGCCGACCTCGCCAACCGTCAGCGCGTCAACCGGGGTCTCGGCAGGACGCTTGACACCCACGCCGTCGACCAAAAAGTCGCCCTCTGCCTGCATCATGCGCAGGGTATCGCCCTTTTTGATGGAGCCGTCAAAGACGCGCACCGTGGCCACCACGCCGCGATACTCGTCAAAGTACGAATCCAGAATGAGCGCTTTGAGCGGAGCATTTGCATCGCCCTTAGGCGGAGAGATCAAAAAGACGATGGACTCTAGCAGATCGTGAATACCCTCGCCGGTCTTGCCCGACACGCACACGGCATCATCGGCGGGAATCGCCAGGTCATCCTCGATCTCGGTCTTGACCTCGTCGGGATGGGCCGAGGGCAGGTCGATCTTGTTGATGGCCGGCACAATGTCCAGATTGGCGTTCATAGCGAGCGTCGCGTTGGAGACGGTCTGCGCCTCGACGCCCTGCGTGGCGTCGACAACGAGCACCGCGCCCTCACAGGCTGCCAGCGAGCGCGAGACCTCGTAGGTAAAGTCAACGTGGCCCGGCGTATCGATCAGGTTGAACTGATACGTCTCGCCATCGTCGGCGTCATAGGAAACGCGGACGGCATTGGACTTGATCGTAATGCCGCGCTCGCGCTCGATATCCATGGTGTCGAGCAGCTGCGACTCCATGTCGCGCTCGTCGACGGTATGGGTGAGCTCGAGAATGCGGTCACTGATCGTGGACTTGCCATGGTCGATGTGCGCAACGATTGAGAAGTTGCGGATGTGGGAAATGTCAATTGAAGTATTCATGCGGACTATCTTACCCGAGCGGTACAAAAAATGGAGCCTGTTCCATAAAACAGGCTCCATTTATGCGCGTAATCTGTGTGGTGTGAAATTTACAACTTAGGCGTTGATGCTGTTCACGAGCTTGGCAAGACCGGACTTGCGGTTGGAAGCCTGGTTCTTGTGGATAACATGCTTGGCGGCAGCCATGTCGAGACGCTTGGTGACGGTCTTGAGGGCAGCCTGGGCCTTCTCGGCGTCGCCCTCGGCGACGGCGGACTGGACGTGCTTGGTCAGCGTCTTGAGCTCGGACTTGACAGCCTTGTTACGCATGCGAGCTGCCTCATTGGTGCGGATACGCTTCTTCTGAGACTTGATGTTTGCCACTTCTGGAGTTCCTTTCGAGTTCCTTGCAAAAAATGTATGACACCTCTGAGACACGGTGAGGTCATGCAAGCGCCTACTATAGCACGCTCCCTCTCAAAGGGATAGAACGAATTTGTCAAATAGGCAGGTATCATCACGATTTTCTCAAGATGTTCGTAATCCAGAGCAAAAGCGCGGTCTGAGAATCGGCCGAACCCTTGAGCGCGAGCTCCACATCGACCGCGCCCTCGAGCGCTGCGACGAGCTCTGCCATCGAAAAGCGACGTGCCCAGGTCAGGTGATTCTTGACCTGCCAGGACTGAAGCTTGAGTGTTGCGGCCAGCTCACGACCCTGACCGCGCGCATCGAGCGCCTTGGCGACGATCAGCTCGCGGATGCGGCCGCACAGCAACGTGTAAGTCCACACGTAGCTCTTGGCGGGCAATAGATTGAAGAGCTCGAGCGAGCGTCGCATGTCACGGGCCGAGACCGCATTGAGAAAGTCCCAGGGTTGAACCTCGGCCGTACGTACAATCCAGCGCTCAACGTCGGCAAGCTCAATCTGGGGCGCCTCAACCATCTGAGCAAGCTTAGCCAAGTCGTTATCGAGCATGCGAGTGTTTTCGCCCGAACGCGAGACGAGTTCCTCGGCGGCCGCCGTCGAAATCGACTTACCGTGCTGCGTCGCCATCTGCTGAACACGGCGAGGCAGTTCCCAGCGCTTGGTACCCGAGCAATCGACGATAGCCTTCTTGTCGATCTTGGCGATCGCCTTATACAGGCGCGTGTTCTTGGCAAGCGAGTCGGCGATGATGAGGCAGACCGTCGTGGGGCTGGGACTCGCCAGATACTCGACGAGCGGCTCCGAGACCGCCTTGGCGAGCTTTGAGCATCCATCAAGGATTACCAAGCGAAACTCGCTGCCCATCGGAAAGGTGTTAAGCGATCCGATAATCGACTCGATATCGGGGTCCTTGGTCATGTCGCGCTCGTCGAGGTTGAACTCGACCATACCCGACTTTTCCAGACGCGCTTTCATACGCGAGACGGCGTGATCGCGCTTGACTCCGTCGGTACCGACAATCAGATATGCCGGCAGCAGACCGGTTTCGGACATTGCGCTCCCCTCCCGCAGGCCTTCGTATTCGTTCCGTGCCATTCTAGCCCAGGGGCCCACCACACGCCAACGACGTCGTCAAGGTCGCTGGCATCGCATCGCAAAGCCATTCGCAGTCGGCGTGACGGTAATGTCGCCGTGTTCGATAGTGCACGCGAACACGCCGCCCGCTTCCTTAACGGCATCGATGCAGGCATCGGACGGATGGCCGTATCGATTCCCTTCGCCCGCACTCGCGAGGGAAAGCTCGGGCTTCAGGACGTCCAGCAACTCATCATCGACTGAAACCTTAGAGCCGTGATGCCCAAGTTTAAGTACGTCGATATCCCCCACCTCCTGCACGAATTCCCGTTCTTGGTCGAGCTCGGCATCACCGGTGAGGAGCATACGCAGGCCCTTGCCTTCCTGAACATATGAGAGCAGCAGGACAAGCGAGTCCTCATTTCCCTCGCCATCCACGGACTCGAATGGCCACATCACGCGGGCGCAAAATGAGCCGATATCGACCGTATCCCCACGGCGCACCTGCCGATACTCCACGCCAGGTCGGTTCAATACCTCGGCAGGAGCATCCTCCAGCGCATCCGCCGCCACGGCAATCGTACCGACCGAAAACTGTTTGAGCACGGCAGGCAGACCACCCCAGTGATCCTCATCCCAATGCGTCACAAAGACGGCATCGATATGGTGCACGTTTTTGCGAACCAACGCCGCCACCACGCGCTCGTCGAGCCCGCAGTCGACGAGTGCCACTGCGCCGCCCTCGCGGATAAGAATCGCATCGGCCTGGCCCACATCGAGCACCGCCACAGAAGGCGGAGCGAATCGATCCCAGTAGACGTACGGAATCGCAGCCAGGAACACAAGACATGCAAGCCCCACCGCCACAGGACGTGCACGGGGACGTGGCCACCAGACCAGCAGCACCGCCAGCAAACACGGCACTAGATAAATCCACATGCTATCGGGCGGCACACTCACGGATGCACCCGGCACGGCGGCAAACAGCTGCTCGAAGAACAGCGCACAACGGGCGGCAATCATGGGCACAACGAGCGCCCAAGTCCGCAACGGTGCCACGAGCGAAAAGGGAACCAGCACGATCGACACGGCAAGCAGTACGCTCACCACCGGACCGATGACCGCATTTGCCAGCGGAGCAATGAGCGAGAACGTACCGAAGGCAGGAATGGTAATGGGAAGTGTCGCCAGTTGCGAGCACAGCGTGACGGAAAGCATGCTGGCAACGCCCGATGGCACACCCAGCTCACCCAAAGTGTAGGTCGCATAGGGGCAAAAGCACAGAATGGCAAAGACGCTGGCACATGAAAGCTGAAAGCCCATCTCGAACAGCACCGTCGGCCGCAGCAGCACAAAGATGGACATGGTTACGAAGAGTGCCGATGCGCCGTGCCGGCGACGCCCCGCGCCGTTTACGACAAGCGTCGCGAACACCATGCAGCACGCGCGCACGGCCGAGGGAGACGCGCCCGTAAAGGCAGCGTAGCCAACAAGCGTTATCGCCAATATCGCCCGCTGAAGACCACGTGAGCACCGAGTCTTTTGCAATACACCCTCGATTACAAACCCCACGATAGCCAAATGGCTGCCCGAGACGGCGATAAGATGCGCCGTTCCCGTCACCGAAAACCAATCACCCGCCGACTGGGCGCGCAGCTCGGCCGAACGACCGCAGACGACACCGGCTATGAGCGCACGCGCCGGGTCGGTCGCAGGCGCGATGGACGTTAGCAGCCCATTTCGCAGCCGAAGCAGCGTCCACGGAGAGCCCTCATCGACCGACACAACTCGAACGGCTTTAACCTTGCGTACCTCGCCTCGGAGCACGCGCGATCGTCCATACGCATCGTTCTCAAAACGTGAAACGCGACCGATAACACGCACGTGCGCCCCGACCCTGAGCTCGCGGTCACACGATAGGCGAACCGTTGCCAAGTTCTTGCCGTCCGCGCGTGCCTCACAGGTATAGGAATGCACGTCGTCGTTTATGGATGGATCACCCTGCACGACAAACTCGAGGCTGCTTGCCGCTCGACCATCGAGCGCCTTCGAGGCGCTCAGCGCGCCCACAGCCCACCACGCCGAGACGACCGCTCCCGCCACGAGACCGACGGACGCGGCATACAGCCACCGCTTCAAAGGGGCAAGCCGCGCACAAGATTGAGCCAGCGCAACGAATACCGCCGCCGCAACGGGAATGACCCATAGCGGCCCGATCGCTGGCGCCTGCTCCCCCTGTAGCGCATCAGCGGCCACGTTGAGCACCAAAGCGCAGCTCATGCACATCCCGGCGCACAGGGCCATCGTCCACGGCATCAGGGGCCGCGGAGGCATCACGTGCTCGCGCTCGGTCGAACTCATACGCAGACGAAATCTTTGATTTTGGCAAGCTTCTTCTCGCCGATTCCCGACACACGCATCAGATCGTCAACCGAGACAAAAGCACCGTTCTTTGTCCGCTCATCGATAATCGACTGGGCCATGGAAGGGCCGATGCCAGAGAGCGTCTGCAGCTCTGCCGCGCTTGCCGTATTGATATTTACTAGGCCTGTTGCGCCACTCACGCCCGATGATGCGGAAGCCCCACCATCAACACCAGCTTCCGCAATGGACGCCTGCTGCTCCCCTACCGTTGGAACGTGAATCTTCTGTCCATCGACGACCTTAGATGCCCGATTGAGCCCCGTAACGTCTGCCTCGGGCGCCAGCCCGCCGGCGGCATCAATCGCCTGAGCCACCCGAGCGCCGTCCTTGAGGCGGTATACACCGGGCGACACAACGGCGCCATCAACATCGACATAAACCTCTGCCGCGGCAGACGCCTTAGGCGAAGAGCCTTCGGATGTCTTTCCGCTCGAGGCATCGCCGGATCCCGGCCCCACTAACGAACCCGAACCATCAGTGCGCTCAAACGACACACTGCCGGCACCGCCGCCAAGGTTCGCCATCGCCAGTCCACTCGCCATCGCAATGACGACCAGTATCGCCACGACCACCGCCTTATGACCGAGCAGCTTGTCCGCCAAGCGGTCCATCCGTTTGACCCGTTCGTGTTGTTCGCGCTGCGCCATAGCAAAACCTCCCAACAACATCGTGTCAGGAAAAGAGTCCTGCAACAGCCATTCTCCAAAACCGGTTTTCGCGGTCAAACCAAAAGCCGACCAAAACCTTGCGAAATAATGTCCATTTATTCAGGCACACGTCAGCAAATGAGCACTTAGCCGCAAGATGCCCAGATAGCAAAAGACCGACGATGCAAGCGCATCGTCGGTCTATGCACAAATTTACTCGTGATCTTGGTAAATCTCACGCGGAGCAAGCTCCGAATGTTTACGTTTTAAGGTCTTAGGGGCCTTATACGTGTTGCTATCGAAGTCGATGTACTCGGTCTGCTTGAGCAGGCGCTCGATCATCTCCTCGTGATCTAACAACTCCCAGGCCTCATGCACGGCATCGAGTTTAGCGTGCGTCTCGGGACGGCGCGGCATGAACAGCGTGCAGCAGTCGGGAGCGGCCTCAGTCGAAATATCGAACGTACCGATCTCCTCGGCACGCGCGATGATCTCCTGCTTGTCCGAACCGATGAGAGGGCGGAACACGGGGATCTTCACGGCCTCGTTGACGGCCATGATGTTCTCAAGCGTTTGGGAGGCAACCTGCCCAAGCGATTCGCCCGTAACGATGGCCTTGGCACCCTCGATGTGTGCAATGCGCTCAGCAACCGAATACATAATGCGGCGATACATGATCACGCGCAGGTTGCTGGGACAGGTGACCGAAATCTCACGCTGGCAGTCGCCAAACGGCACCACGTACAGACGGCCGATCTGGACACCCGGCTCAAGCGCACGGATGATGTCCTGCACCAAATACTCGCTCGTATCGGGCGTCTGCGGACGACCGGAGAAATGTACCGGCACGCACACCGCGCCGCGACGCGCGAGCATCCAGGTCGCCACCGGGGAATCGATGCCCGAGGAAAGCAGCGTCACGACCTTGCCGGCAGATCCCACCGGCAGACCGCCCACGCCGCGCTCGGAGCGCGCGTACACATAAACGCTACCCTGGACCACCAGTACGTGCACCATCGCATCGGGGTCGTGCATTTGAACCTTTTTATCGGGGAAGGCCTCGCACAACACCTCGCCCACCTGACGATTGATATCAATCGAGGTGAGCTCATAGTCGGTATTGGAGCGCTTGGCGTGCACCTTAAACGAATCGAAGGAACCAAACTCGCGCAGCGCCTTCACGGCGGCGGCACAGTACTCCTGAGGGTCGCGATTGGTGTGATACGCCAAAGACACACGAGCAACACCGGGAACGGTGCGAATGACACGCGCCGCCTCGTCGGCCTGATGCTCGTTAAAGGTCACGAGGATATAACCGGAAATTCGAGACACGGCATTCACGGAAAAGGCGGCCAAGGCCGCCTTGATGTTATCCATGAGGATATGCTCAAAATGTGCGCGGTTCTTACCCTTCAGTCCAACCTCGTGATAGTGGACCAGGCAGACGCGAGCCGCCATTTAGGCTTCAGCAACCTTGTGGCCGAGCGCCTTCTCGTAACGGGCCTCGTCGTAAGAGATGTCGCCGTCGACAATCTCGTCCATAGCCATCGAGATGGTGTCGGCACCGGAAAGCCCGATGGTGATGTCATCGACATCCTGGACGGCAAGCACGCGGTTGTGCTGGCCACGCAGCATGCTATTGATGTCGCAGGCGCGCTTGGAGGCAAGCGAAGCGAGCAGGAAGCGGTTGTGATCGGTCTTCTCCAGAAGATCGTCAATGCAAGGCTTTACAACGGACACGGACCTCAGATCCTTTCATGCATATCGAGAACGCGAACGAGCTCATCGGTCGCGCGGTCGAGATCGTCATTTACCACGACTTCGTCGTAGCGGTCGGCAAGGGCAAGCTCATCGGCGGCGTTTGCCATACGCAGCTCAATCGTCTCGGGCGTCTCGGTACCGCGACCGACCAGGCGCTCGCGGAGTACCTCAAGCGAAGGCGGCTTGATAAAGATCAACACGGCCTCGGGGAAACGCTCCTTCACCTGCAGGGCGCCCTGGACATCGATCTCCAAAATCAGAGATGCGCCAGAGGCGAGCTTGGATGTGACCTCGCTCACCAACGTGCCGTAGCAGTTACCGTGGACCTCGGCCCACTCAACAAACTCACCGTTTGCCACGCGGCGGTCGAACTCCTCGCGCGTCAGAAAAAAGTAGTTGACGCCGTCGACCTCACCTTTGCGTGGTGCTCGCGTGGTAGCCGAAACCGTCAGGCCCAGGTTCGAGCGGCGCTCGCGCACACGAGTGACGAGCGTACCCTTCCCTGCGCCTGACGGTCCAGAAATCACAAAGAGCTTGGAATCCTGAGCGCTCACTTATTTGGTCAGCTGCTCGAGGAGCTGCTCGCGCTGACGGACGCCGAGGCCCTGGACGCGACGGGTAGCGGAGATACCAAGCTCCTCCATGATCTTGGCGGCCTTGGCCTTGCCATAACCAGGAAGAGACTCGATGAGGGTGGAAACCTTCATGCGGGAAGCGATGGGGTCATCGGAGTTGAGCACGGACTCGAGGGGCTTCTCGCCCTTCTTGATCTGCTCGCGAAGCTCGGCGCGAGCGTGACGTGCGGCAGCAGCCTTCTCAAGAGCCTGCTTGCGCTGCTCATCGGTAAGCTGAGGGAGTGCCATTCGTACCTCCAAATAGTTGGGTTATATCTGATTCAATAATTGGCATTTTAGCACGTAGAACGTACAAAATACCCAATCGCGGCTCCATAGGTTAGACGATACCCGCAAAAAGTGCAATATACTGCGCCCAAAGTTAAGCCCCTGACCTGCGATTCCACACAAAGGATGGGAAAGTTTACGCAGGCACAGGGGCTATTTTGTGCTAATGAGACCCAAAAGTGGTGACTTAGGGGAATCTTTTACGCGACGTTTTCGACCAGCTCAGCGACGATGGCGTCAAAGGCGGCAACCGGATCGTCGGCACCGGTGATGGGACGGCCCACCACAATGTGGCTTGCGCCACGCTCGATAGCCTGGGAAGGCGTCGCCACGCGGGACTGGTCACCTAAGGCGGCACCCACCGGACGCACACCCGGAGTCACGATCAGGGCATCAGGGCCCAGCAGCTCACGCATGTCGTGAGCCTCCATCGGCGAGCACACGATGCCATCGATGCCGTTGGCCTGAGCGAGCTTTGCCAGGCGGGCGGCCTCCTCGGCCACGGGCGACTCGACGCCGATCTCGCTCAAGGCATCCTGATTCATGCTCGTGAGCACGGTGATGGCGACGAGCTTGGCGCGGTCCTCGCGCGCCTCCTCGGCACCCTCGCGGCAGGCAGCGAGCATGGCGCCCGAACCCAAGCCGTGAACCGAGAGCAGGTCGGCACCGGCAAGCGAGGCCGAACGGGCGGCACCGCGAACCTGATGCGGAATATCATGGAACTTAAGGTCAAGGAAGACCTTAAAGCCCAGGTCCTTAAAGGTCTTGACGATCTCGGGGCCCTCAGCGTAATAGAGCGTCATGCCAACCTTGAGCCAGGCGGCATGGCCCGAAAGCTCGTGGGCGAGCTCGAGCGAACGTTCACGATCGCAGTCGAGGGCGACGATTACGCGGTCGCGGGCATCGGTCTCTAGCATTCGAAAGCACCTACCAGCTCGTTGATGTCCTTTACGCCCTGGGACTCGGCCCAGGCCTCGAGCTCATGCGCGATCTTGAGCGAAGCGCACGGATCGACGAAGTTGGCCATGCCGACCGACACGCAGGTGGCACCGGCCAGGATAAACTCAGCCGCATCCTCACCGGTCATGACACCGCCGACACCGTTGATGGGGATATCGACGGCCTGGGCAACCTCCCAGACCATGCGCACGGCGATGTGGTGGCACAGCGGGCCCGAAAGGCCGCCCTTGGGCTTGGCCACGCGGGACTTGCGGGTATGGACGTCGATGGCCATGCCCTGAATGGAGTTGATGACCGAAAGGCCGTCGGCGCCGGCAGCCTCGAGGGCCTTGGCGATCTCGGCGACGTTGACCGGCGCCATCTTCACGAACAGCGGCTTATCGGTCACCTTGCGGCAGGCAGCCATAACGGAAGAGGCGCCCTCGGGCGTGGAGCCCATGGCGGCACCGCCGGCGGCGATATTGGGGCAGCTCACGTTGATCTCGTAGCCGGCAGCCCAGGGGCACAGCTCGACATACATCTCGAGTGCGCGGACAAACTCGTCAACGGAGTGGCCGGCAACCTGACAGATGACCTGGCAGCCGTCCTTGGAGAGCTGCTCGAGCCACGGACCGGACTCGCGAGCAAAGGCGGCCACGCCGGGGTTCTGAAGGCCCACGGAGTTGATCATACCGCCGGGGATCTCGGCCATGCGGGGCGCGGGGTTACCGGGCCAGGGCTCGGCTGCGCAACCCTTGGTGGTGATGGCGCCCAGTTGGGAAACATCAAAGAAGTTCTGGAACTGCCAGCCGTAGCCAAAGGTACCGGCTGCGGTGTTGATGGGGTTTTGCATCTTGACGCCGCCGAAATCGACGGCCATGTTCACGGTACCCACTAGAAGACCACCACCTTGGAAGCATCGAACACGGGGCCGCACATGCAAGCGCCCTTCATACCGTCGACCGTCTCGACATTGCAGGTGTTGCAGGCGCCAAAGCCACAGCTCATCATGCGCTCAAGCGACACCTCGCAGTACGCACCGGCCTCGGCGGCAGCGGCGGCGACTTTCTTCATCATGACAGCGGGGCCGCAGCTGGCAACGTAGTCGTAGCCGCCCTCGCCGAGCAGCTCGGCGGCAGGATCGGTGCAAAAACCGTGCGAGCCGAGCGAGCCGTCGTCGGTGCAAACGTTGACCGTGGCGCCCAGCGCGCGGAACTCATCGACACCCACGGCCTTGGAAGCGGTGCCAAAGCCCAGGCACACGTCAACATCCACGCCCTGCTCGGCAAGCATACCGGCAAGACACAGCACAGGCGGAACGCCGATGCCACCGGCGACGAGCAGGGCCTTCCTGGTGCCCTCGGGTACCATCCAGCCACGGCCACCGGGGCCCAGCAGGTTAGAGGTGGAGCCAGGGCCCATCTGGGACAAACGACGGGTATCGTCGCCCACGACGGCGTACCACAGCTCGACGGTGCCGGCCTCGGCGTCGACGCGGTAGTAGCTCAGGGGCACGCGAAGCAGCGAGGACGCATCGCCGGGTACGGCGATGTTCACAAACTGACCGGGCTTGAGCGCACTTGCAAGCTTGGGGGCCGAGATGACGAGCGAGAAGATGCCATCGGCGATCTCCTGGTTCGAGACGACCTCGAAGTCGTGCATGCGTGCAGTGGAAGGTGTGGGCATAGACGCTCCAATCCCCCATGCGGTTGCATGGTCAAAACGAACAGAAAGCGCGGCACCGCAAGGGCGCCGCGCACAAAAGCGATAAGGCTATGCTAGCAGATGCAGCCGTCGGCAAGCGTCTGCTTACCGCCGACAAACACATCGGTGGCACGACCGGTGAGCGTGCGGCCGGCAAAACCGGAGTTCTCGGCGCGCGACTCGTAACCGTCCTCGCCAACCGTCCAGGTGGCGGACGCGTCGAACACGGTCAGGTCGGCAACGGAGCCCGCCTTGACCTGAACCTGGTCGAGGCCCAGGATCTCACGCGGCTTGATGGCCATGAGCTCGACCATACGGCCCATGCTCATCTTGCCCGTGTTGACCAGCTCGGTGAGTACGAGCGACAGCGAGGTCTCGAGGCCGATCATGCCAAAGGGCGCAAGCTCGAACTCGCGGGCCTTCTCCCACGGGGTGTGGGGAGCGTGATCGGTGACGATAACGTCGACGGTGCCGTCGATGACGCCCTGACGAATGGCCTCGGCATCCTCCTCGGTACGCAGCGGCGGGTTGACCTTGAGCGAAGTGTTGTAGGTCTCGTCCAGGTCGTTCTCGGTCAGGAACATGTGGTGCGGGGTGGCCTCGCAGGTAACCTGAACGCCAGCGGCCTTACCGGCACGCACGATCTCCAGACCATGGGCGGTGGAGATGTGCTGGATGTGCAGCTTGGCACCAGTCAGCTTGGCGATCTCGATGTCGCGGGCGATCTGGAGCTCCTCGCCGGCAGCCGGCCAACCCTCGAGAGCCAGACGGGTCGAGACCTTGCCCTCGTTGATCTGGCCGTGGCCGACCAGATCCTCGTCCTGGCAGTGGCTCATAAAGACCTTGCCGAACATCTTGCCGTAGTCCATGCAACGACGGAGCATGCCCGCGCCCTGCACGCCGCGACCGTCGTCGGTGAAGGCAACGGCGCCGTGGGCGACCATATCGCCCATCTCGGACATGGCCTCGCCCTTAAGACCGCGGGTCATGGCGCCCGACGGATAGACGCGGCAGTGACCGACCTCGGCAGCACGGGACTTGACGAACTCCACGACGGTGCCGTTATCGGTGACGGGATCGGTGTTGGGCATGGCGCACACGCCGGTAAAGCCGCCCTTGGCAGCTGCGCGGGTGCCGCTCTCGATGTCCTCTTTGACCTCGTAGCCGGGCTCGCGAAGGTGAACGTGCATATCCACCAGGCCAGGGACGAGGTACTTGCCGGAAAGATCGCGGACCTCGGCTCCCTCGACGGCGAGATTCTCGCCGACCTCGGCGATCTTGTCGCCGTCAATCAGGACGTCAACGACACCGTCAAGCTCGACGGACGGGTCGACGACGTGGGCATTCTTAAGAAGCAAGGCCATTATCGGCACCTCCAAGCAGCAGATACAGGATAGCCATACGCACGCAGATACCGGCGTAGACCTGCTCCAGGATGACGGAGCGTTGCGGGTGGTCGGCCATATAGGAGTCGAACTCGACACCGCGGTTGATGGGGCCCGGGTGGCAGATGATCGCGTCGGGCTTCATGAGCTTCTCGCGGTCCTTGGTCAGGCCGAAGAGCTTGTGGTACTCGCGAATCGTGGGGAACGGGGCACCCTCGAGGCGCTCCTGCTGCACGCGCAGCATGTAGACGACGTCCAGCTCGGGCAGGACGGAATCGAGGTCGCTCGTCACGTGGTCGCAGCCCAGGACCTCGGGCGCCGGCGGCAGCAGCGTGCCGGGGGCGACGGCGTAGGTCTCGCAGCCCATGATCTTAAGGGCGGGGATCAGCGAGCCGCAGACGCGGGAGTGCGCGATATCGCCGACGACGGCGACCTTCAGACCGTGGAAGTCACCCTTGTGCTCCCAGATGGTGTACAGGTCGAGCAGGGCCTGCGTGGGGTGGTTGTGCTTGCCGTCACCGGCGCAGATGACGCTCGCGGGCGAGTTCTGCGTGACGATGTAGGGAGCGCCGGCGTGCTTGTCGCGCACAACGATGCAGTCGATCTTATAGGCGTTGAGGGTCTCGACGGTATCGACGAGGCTCTCGCCCTTGACCGTGGAGGTCGAGGAGCCGCCAAAGTTGAGGCTGTCGGCCGAAAGACGCTTCTCGGCGAGCTCGAAGGAGCTACGGGTGCGCGTCGAGGGCTCGTTGAACATGTTGACGATGGTCTTGCCCTTGAGCGTGGGGACCTTCTTGATCGCACGCTCGTTAACCTCGGAGAACGCCTTGGCGGTCTCGAGGATGAGCTTGATGTCCTCTTCGGAGTACTCGGTAATGTCGATCAGGTGCTTATGGTTGAACGCCACGGTACTACTCACCTCCCAGCGGCGCGGAGCCCACGTGGGAACCCGGCGCGACGTCGTTAATCTCGACGGCGGTGTGGCCGTCGACTTCCTTCATATATAGGTGCACGTTCTCCTCATGCGACGAGGGAACGTTCTTGCCGACAAAGTCCGGCGAGATGGGGAGCTCGCGGTGGCCGCGGTCAACGAGGACAGCCAGCTCAATGCGGTTCGGACGGCCCAGGTCCATGACGGCGTCGAGAGCGGCGCGAATGGTACGGCCCGTATACAGGATGTCGTCCACCAGCACGACGCGCTTGCCGTCGACGCTAAAGGGAATGTTGGTGGCGTGGATCGCGGGAGCGAAATTGGTCGCATAGTCATCGCGGTAGAAGCTGATGTCGAGGCTGCCGAGCGGAACGTCGACGCCCTCGATCTCCTTGATCTCCTCGGCGAGCTTCTTTGCCAGAAGGTCGCCGCGCGTGACGATGCCGACCAGAGCGAGGTCTTCACAGCCCTCGTTGCGCTCGAGAATCTCGTGCGCGATGCGGGTCATCGCTCGATTGACGGCGGTCTCGTCCATGATGACCGCCTTGGGGGAAGTCGTGCCCATCGATCTCCTTCCTCACATGTCTTGACTGCTGACACAGTCAAAAAAATAGATGCCCGACCGCTTAAAGCGGACCAGACACCCACAGGAAGGGCTGCTCTTTGGGCAGCTATGTAATTCCATGTGGGTATCTCGTACCCCTTTAATGGTCATGGGATAGTGTAGCCAACCTCGAGCTTAATTGCGAGCATAAATACAGAGCAATCCGTAAACGGAGCCCAAAGCTCAATAAACCTATATATTTGTGGGACGAGCTTGAAAACGCACGCACGAGCTGGCATAATCCCCTCTGCTGCACGCAAATCGGATCTACGTCCAGGGCCGTGGCGTGAGCACTATCGCCAAAAGAGGAATATCTCTGTGTAGATTGCGCACAGGGAGCGACTTCTGTGCTATAGTTCAGGCTTGTTTGTTAACGCGACATGTTCGTTTGTCGCCCAAGGAGGGTCAGTTATGTCCAAAGTTTGCGAAGTTTGCGGTAAGCACCCCGTTGCCGGTCGCTCCATCAGCCACTCTCACCGCGTCACCAACCGTAAGTTCCGCCCCAACATCCAGCGCGTTTACGTCGTCGTCGATGGTCACCGTCGCAAGATGAACGTTTGCTCCACCTGCCTCAAGTCCGGCAAGGTTGCGCGCTCGTAAATAAGGTCTTACCAACAAGTACCTCGGACTCTCCGGGTCAAAGACCTCGCGTTCACATAGAACTTACCAAAGGCGCCCTCGCCAATGAGGGCGCCTTTTTGCACTCATTGGGGACAGACTTACATGAGTGTTTTCACGCATTTGGGACAGACATTACGCATGCCGGCAGCGGTTCGGCCCCTGCCTCACGCAGCCTCCCTCCAGCCTACGGTGGCCTTGGTCACGCTTGTAGCGCCGATGCCGGTGATACGGGCAATTTGCTTGACCGTGAGATGTGCCCGCCTGAGCCTCAGCAGACACGCATCACGATCGGGGCGTGGCAGGGCCTTGAGCAGCGCAGGATCTATGCTCGGAAGGACTTCGCGCGCAACGGAAAGAGCATCCTCATCGAGGATCCGTCGGCGTGGAAGAATCTCCTCTGACCAGATGCGCCCGGCAACTTCCTCGATATGCTCGCAATAGCAACGGGAACCTCCGACAATATCGAGCATAGGGGCCGCATCACAAATATCAAAGGGATCGTAGCCCAGCTGATATGCCTTGTAACTTGACCAGCGGTACGCCTCAAGTGAGTCGAGCGCACCTTTCACGGGATTGAGATGGATATAATCGAGCAGCTGCACTGCCTGCGTGTCCGACTCAACCGCGACCCGCGAATAGCGATTGTCAAAATGCTGAGCCTGTAACCTATTTATATCCAATGAGCGGCAATAACAGGCCCAGAACGGCAAAATGGCAAATCGATGTCTGTCCCAAATGAGTGAAAGCACTCATGTAAGTCTGTCCCCAATGAGCGGGGCGATACGCAAGGCAGATAGATTTAGTTGAAACGGTTCATTTGATTGAAGCGTTTTAGTTTGTCTTTTACGGGAATCTGCCCGTTCACCGAATTATTTCTTGCTATCATGCATCTTGTAGGGTAAATCTCCGATCGCAAGGAGACACAAATGGTGAAAAAGTCACCGGAAAACACTACTCCCGCCATCGTGGACAACGTGGAGGCGCTTGAGGCCAAACTCAAATCTATGCGTGAGGCCCAGGCTAAATTCGCTGAGTACACTCAGGAGCAGGTAGACAAGATCTTCTACGAGGCTGCTATGGCCGCCAACAAGGCTCGTATTCCTTTGGCCAAGCTCGCCATCGAGGAGACAGGCCGTGGCGTTCTCGAGGACAAGGTCATCAAGAACCACTACGCCGCTGAGTACATCTACAACGCTTACAAGAACACCAAGACCTGCGGTGTCATCGAGCGCGACGACGCTTACGGCATCACCAAGGTCGCCGAGCCGATCGGTATCGTTGGCGCTGTCATCCCGACCACCAACCCGACCTCCACGGCCATCTTCAAGACGCTCATCTGCCTGAAGACCCGTAACGCCATCATCATCTCCCCGCACCCGGCAGCCGCCAAGTGCACCATCGCCGCCGCCAAGCTCGTTCTCGACGCAGCTGTCAAGGCCGGTGCTCCTGAGGGCATCATCGGCTGGGTCGACAAGCCGTCCATCGAGCTGACCAACATGGTCATGCGCGACGTCGACATCATTCTCGCAACCGGTGGCCCGGGCATGGTCAAGGCTGCTTACTCCTCCGGTAAGCCCGCACTCGGCGTCGGCGCCGGCAACACCCCGGTCATCATCGACGATACCGCGGACATCAAGCTCGCCGTCAACTCCATCATCCACTCCAAGACGTTCGACAACGGCATGATCTGCGCTTCCGAGCAGTCCGTCACCGTCCTCGACTCCATCTACAAGGATGTCAAGGCTGAGTTCCAGCGTCGCGGCTGCTACTTCGTCAAGCAGGGTGCCGAGATGGACGCCCTGCGTGCCGCCATGTTCAAGAACGGCGCACTCGATCACCGCATCCCCGGCATGGCTGCCGCCAAGATCGCCGAGCTCGCCGGCATCGAGGTTCCCGCCAAGACCAAGATCCTGATCGCCGAGGTCACCTCCACCGATCCCGAGAAGGAAGAGTTCTCCCACGAGAAGCTCTCCCCGGTCCTCGCTATGTATCACGCCAAGGACTTCCAGGAGGCCGTTGACAAGGCAGAGCACCTCGTCCTCGCAGGTGGCCCGGGCCACACCGCCTCTCTCTACGTGCACCCGGCACAGAGCGAGAAGATCGCTAAGTTCCAGCACGTCATGAAGGCCTGCCGCATCGTCATCAACACCCCGTCCTCGCACGGCGGCATCGGTGACCTCTACAACTTCGGCATGAAGCCGTCTCTAACCCTGGGCTGCGGCTCCTGGGGTGGCAACTCCGTCTCCGAGAACGTTGGGGTGAAGCACTTGATCAACGTCAAGACCGTGGCAGAGCGCCGCGAGAACATGCTGTGGTTCCGCGCACCCGAGAAGGTCTACTTCAAGAAGGGCTGCACGCCCGTCGCACTCGACGAGCTCGGCACCGTAATGGGCAAGAAGCGCGCCTTCATCGTTACCGACCAGTTCCTCTTCAAGAATGGCAACACGCGTGCCATCGAGGCCAAGCTCGATGAGATGGGCATCGCTCACGACTGCTTCTACGACGTTGAGCCCGATCCCTCCCTGCAGTGCGCACGTCGCGGCGCCAAGCAGATGACGCTCTTCGAGCCGGATGTCATCATCGCCGTCGGCGGCGGTTCCGCAATGGACGCCGGCAAGATCATGTGGATGATGTACGAGCACCCCGAGGCGAACTTCGAGGACATGGCCATGGACTTCATGGACATCCGCAAGCGTATCTTCACCTTCCCCGAGATGGGCAAGAAGGCTTACTTCGTCGCCGTCCCGACCTCTTCGGGCACTGGCTCCGAGTGCACGCCGTTCGCCATCATCACCGACAAGGAGACCGGCATCAAGTGGCCGCTCGCCGACTACGCGCTGCTCCCCAACATGGCTATCGTCGACGCCGACAACTGCATGACCGCCCCGAAGGGCCTCACCGCAGCTTCCGGTATTGACGTCATGACCCACGCCATCGAGTCCTACGTCTCCATCATGGCTTCCGATTACACCAAGGGCCTCTCCGAGCGCGCCGCAAAGCTCGTCTTCGAGAACCTCCCGAGCTCCTTCACCAACGGTGCCAAGGATCCGCACGCTCGCGAGGAGATGCACAACGCATCCTGCATGGCCGGTATGGCATTCGGTAACGCCTTCCTGGGCCTCAACCACTCCATGGCCCACAAGCTCGGCGCTTTCCACCATCTGCCCCACGGCCTCGCAAACGCAGTCATCCTGACCCGCGTCATGCGTTACAACGCCGCCGAGGCTCCTGTCAAGATGGGAACCTTCTCTCAGTATCCTTACCCCAACGCGCTGCACAACTACGCCGAGATGGCTCGTTACTGCGGCATCGACGGCAAGGACGACCGTGAGGTCTTCGAGAACTTCATCACCAAGCTCACCGAGCTCTGCGACTTCATCGGTGTCAAGCACACCATCGCTGAGTACGGCGTTGACGAGAAGTACTTCCTCGACACCCTCGACGAGATGACCGAGCAGGCATTCAACGACCAGTGCACCGGCGCTAACCCGCGCTACCCGCTCATGAGCGAGATCAAGGAGCTCTACCTGGACGCCTACTACGGCCGAGAGCCTCAGGATTACGCCGTCTGCTAGTTCTAGCACGGTTTTTAACGGCGGGGGTGCACGGGTGTTTCACACACCCCCGCCGTCGCTTCTATCGCATCGTTGAAAGGATGCAACCATGCTGCTACCCGATTCCAAGACCGAGCTCGTCCGCCGTGGCAACAAGGTCGTTTACGACCTGGGCGACAAGATCGTCAAGGTCTTTAACGAGACCAAGCCCGTCTCCGACGTGTTCAACGAGGCTTTGAATCTTGCCCGCATCAATGAGTGCGGCATCCGCAGCCCCAAGGCTCTCGAGGTTTCCCAGCTCGAGAACGCCAACGGCTGGGCGCTCGTGACCGAGAAGGTTCCGGGCACTACCCTTGCCGAGAAGATGACTGCCGAGCCCCAGCGCTTTGGTGAGTACCTCGAGATGTTCGTCGACCTCCAGATCGAGATCCACGGCTACACCTCCCCGCTGCTTAACCGTCAGCGCGACAAGTTCGCCCGCATGATCGACAGCCTTGATCAGCTCAATGCCACCACGCGCTACAACCTTCAGGAGCGTCTGGACGGCATGACCAAGGAGTTCAAGGTCTGCCACGGCGACTTCAACCCTTCCAACGTCATCGTCGGCGACGATGGCCAGCTGTACGTCTGCGACTGGGCACACGCCACCCAGGGCTCCCCTGCTGCCGACGTTGCCACCACCTACCTGCTCTTTGCCCTCAACAGCAAGGATCAGGCCGAGGCCTACCTGGAGCTCTACTGCGACCGCGCCGACATGCCCATGCAGGTCGTGCGTCAGTGGACGAGCATCGTCGCCGCATCCGAGCTCGCTCGTAAGCGCAACGTGAACGATGAGTTCCTGAAGAACTGGATCGACGTCGTCGATTATCAGTAATATCTGAGCGATTCGCTTCGCATCGGAGGCACAAAGAAAACCCCGCAGCTCATTTGGGCTGTGGGGTTTTCTGTTACCCGTCGAGCTGATTCACGCAACAAAAAGGACTGCCCCGCTTCTCATCCTAAGAGAGATACGGGGCAGTCCTGTAATTGCATCTAATAGCAGAAACGTCGATTAGCGACGGGCAGCCTTCACCAGCTCGGCAACCTTGGCGACGACCTCGTCAATCGCCACGTCCTCACGCTCGCCGGTAGCACGGTCCTTGAGCTCCACCGTGCCATTCTTGAGGCCGCGCTTGCCCAGAACGACCTGATACGGGAAGCCCATAAGGTCGTTGTCCGCAAACTTAAAGCCGGGGCGCTCGTCGCGGTCATCCACGACAACCTCGATACCCTCGGCACACAAGCCCTCGACGATTTGGTCGCAGACGGTCGCGCACTCCTCCTTCTTGGGATCGAGCGGAATCACCGCGACCTCGTACGGAGCGACAGAGACCGGCCAGACGATGCCGTGCTCGTCATTGTGCTGCTCCACGACGGCAGCGAGCGAGCGGGACACGCCCACGCCGTAGCAACCCATGATCAGCGGTTTTTCCTTGCCGTCCTCATCCATAAAGGTGGCACCCATGGCCTCGGAATACTTGGTACCCAGTTGGAAGACCTGAGAGACCTCGATGCCGCGGGCAGCAGAGAGCGGCTTGCCGCAGTGCGGGCAGGGATCGCCGGCAACGACGGTGACCAGGTCGGCCCACTCATCGACGGTAAAGTCGCGCTCGGGGCAGGCGCCGGTAAAGTGATAATCGACCTCGTTGGCACCGCAAGCCCACTGCTTGGACTCGCGCAGGCTCTCGTCGCAGACCAGACGAATACCATCGGGCAGGTTAACCGGTCCGATAAAGCCCTTATGCAGACCGTAAGTCTGGAGCTCCTCGTCGGTCATCATGCGATAGCCCTTGCCAAAGACATGCTCGGCCTTGCAGTCGTTGAGCTCATGATCGCCCGGGACGATGGCCACGACGGGCTTACCCTCGGCATCGATCAACGCCAGGGACTTGCGCGTGCCGTTCTCGGGGAAGCCGAAGAACTTGGCGACGGCCTCGATAGTGCCCATGCCCGGAGTCTCGACCTTGGTGAGCGTACCGTCGCCGGGGCCCTCAGTCACGACGACCTTGGTGCTTGCCGCCTCGTCATCGGCAGCAAAGCCGCAATCGTCGCAGTAGACCAGCGAAGCCTCGCCGGCGTCGGCCAAAGCCATGTACTCGACGGAGGTATCGCCACCGATCTCGCCGGAGTCGGCAACGACGGGCAGGGCCTTGATGTAGCAGCGCTCGCAGATGTTAGCGTAGGCCTGCTTCATCTTGTCGTACTCCTCCTGCAGGCTCTCCTGCGTGGCGGAGAAGCTGTAGGCGTCCTTCATGATGAACTCACGACCGCGCATCAGACCAAAGCGGGGGCGGAACTCATCGCGGAACTTATCCTGGATGTGATAGAGGTTGACGGGCAGCTGCTTATAAGAGCGCAGTTCATTGCGCACCAGGGCGGTGACAGTCTCCTCGTGGGTGGGGCCCAGCACGAACTCACGGCCGTGACGGTCATCAAAGCGCACGAGCTCTTTGCCATAGGCGTCGATGCGGCCGGACTCGCGCCACAGCTCAGCGTCGACCATAATGGGCATCATGAGCTCCTGGGCACCGGCGGCATCCATTTCGTCGCGCACGATGTTCTCGATCTTGCGGATCGAGCGCCATGCGAGCGGCAGATAGGAATACAGGCCGGCGGCCTCCTTGCGGATCATGCCGGCGCGAAGCAGCAGACGGTGGCTCGCAAGCTCGGCGTCCGCCGGATCCTCTTTGAGCGTCGGCGCGTAAAGCTTAGACATATACATTGCTCGAGTCATTTATTTCTCCTCAATAAGCTTGTCGACCTCGACCATGAGCGCGTCGACAATTTGGTCCTCAGCTACTTTACCAATGATCTGGCCATGCGAAAAGAGCAGGCCCTGACCTCGTCCGCAGGCAACTCCCAAGTCGGCATCAGAAGCCTCGCCGGGGCCATTAACGGCACATCCCATCACGGCGATCGAAAGCGGCGCGGAGTAGTTCTTGAGCCGTTCGGTGACCTCCTCGGCAATGGGAATGAGGTTGACCTGGCAACGAGCGCACGTGGGGCACGAGACGATCTCGGGACCACGACGACGCAGGCCCAGGGACTGCAGAATGCCCCAAGCGACCGGCGGCTCCTCAACCGGATCGGCCGTGAGCGAGACGCGCATGGTGTCACCGATACCCTCAGACAGCAGGATACCAAGGCCCACCGAGCTCTTGATGGTGCCCTGCAGCTTGGTACCTGCCTCGGTTACGCCCAGGTGAAGCGGAACGTGGGGAATCTCACGCGACAGGGCTCGATAGGTATCGAGCGTCGTATGCACGCTATGGGCCTTGGCGGAAAGAACGATGTTGGTGAAACCGCGGTCCTCAAAATGCTTGACGAAGCGCTCGCTCGACATCACGAGCTTTTCGGGCTGCGTAAGATCGTCGCGCTCGGCAATATCCTGCTCGAGCGAGCCGGCGTTCACGCCGATGCGAATCGCGCACCCAGCAGTGCCCGCAGCATCGATCACAGCATCGACCTTGGCCCAATCGCCGATGTTGCCAGGATTGATGCGCAGCTTGGCAGCACCGGCCTCAACGGCACCAATGGCGAGCTTATGGTTAAAGTGGATATCGGCGACAATCGGCACCGGAGACTCGGCACAGATGGTGCGGAAACCCTCAAGCGCGGCCTCGGTGGGCACGCTCACGCGCACGATATCGCAGCCAGCCTGCGCCAACGCGCGCACTTGCGCAAGCGTTGCCTGGGCATCAGCGGTATCGGTGCAGGTCATGGATTGGACCACCACCGGCGCGCCGCCACCGATCTGCACGCCGCCCACATGCACGGGGCGCGTCAGCTCGCGAGGCAAAGGATGGGATAAAGACAATCCAAACACTCCCCTACAAAATAAATCGAAGGACGTCGGAACGAAGCATATAGACAAACAACAGCGCAAAGAGCGCGATGCCCACATAGCTCACAATCGTCTGGACCTTGAGCGGAAGCTCGCGGCCCGCAATCTTTTGAATGATCTCGATGACCAGCTTGCCGCCATCGAGCGGTGGGATGGGCAGCAGGTTCATAAAGCCAAGCGAGAACGAAATGAGGGCGGCAAACGAGAGGAACGTGGCAGGACCGGCAGCAGCAGCCTGTGAGGACATAACGCTAATACCCACGATCGAAGAGGACTGGTCGAGAATCTCCATCGTGTGCTGCGGCTGGAGCAGGCGCATCACGCCCTCCGCTGTCTGCGCGACATAGGAGAACGACAGGCGAGCCGACGTGATGGGGTCCAAACGGACCACCTGCGTAGAGGCGTACACACCTAGGCGCTCGTCCTCTTTGAGTGCAACCGTGGTCGAATGCTGCTTGCCATCACGCTCGTACTCGATGGCGATATCGTCCTTACCGGCAGCCTTGCCGATGGCGTCGTAAACGTCTATCCAGGTAGAGCACGATACTCCGTCGACCGAAAGGATCGCGTCACCGCCCTCGATTCCCGCCGCGGCGGCAATCGAGCCTTCGTCAACCTGACCGATCACATTGGTATCCAACGGCACCGCGACACCTGCGATGGAATAGATGCTCATAAGGAGCAAAAAGCCCGTCAGGATATTGACGACAATGCCCGCGAGCAACATAAAGGCTCGCTTGAGAAAGCCTTGGCCCAAATAGGTGTGCGAGCGCTCGCGTGCGAGGAATTCAGCCTCGCCGCACGGCAGCTCCCATACGTCGCCCTCAGCGGTCGCATGCTCGCGATCAAACCGACGCCCGTCAAAGGTGGTGTAGCCCGCCTCATCGCGCGGCAGCGTCTGATACTTGGTGGGGTAATAGCTCGGTGAGGGCTTCTCCCCTTCCTCGTACCAAGGCGCAATGGAACCCCAGCCCAAAAGCAAGGCGCATGCCTCGAGCACGTCCTCCTCGGGCAGCTCCAGCTCGACGGAAAGGTCTGCAACCGAAACGCGACCATGACGATAAATCGCCGCAAGCACGCGGTCGGCGCACGAGACATTGGTCGGGTCCATACCGCAGATAGCGGCATAACCACCCAGCAGCAGCGGCGTCACGCCAAACTTAGTACCGATGCGACGCGACGTATGATGGATGTCAAAGCGGCACGGCAGGCCCAAAAAGAACTCGGTCACACGGACGCCGCAGGCACGCGCGGCCAAAAAGTGGCCGCCCTCGTGCAAAAACACGAGGACGGAAAGCATCAGAAGGCCCCAGAAGACCGATGAAAGAACGCTCAGAACAGTATCCATAAATCGAAAAAGCAATCCTTATGGTTAGGAATGGGTTGCAGCAAGCACCAGCGAGGCCTTTTCGCGCGCCCAGGCATCGATGTCGCGAAGCTGCTCAAACGAGGTAACCGCCTGCGCGTCATGCGCATCCATGCAGGATTCCACAACGCGGTCGATATCGGTAAAGCTGCAGCCGTCGTGTAAGAACGCATCGACCGCGACCTCATTGGCCGCATTAAGCACGCACGGCATGGTGCCGCCCGTCTTGCCGGCACGCTCGGCCAGCGCCAGGCAGCGGAACGTGTCCATATCGGCGGCATCAAAGGTAAGCTGCCCCAGCTCACGAAAATCGAGACGAGGCGCCGGCGTATCCCAACGCTCGGGATACGAGAAGGCAAACTGGATGGGAATGCGCATATCGGAGGCGCCAAGGTGTGCCATCACGGAGCCGTCGGCATACTCGACCATCGAGTGAATCTTTGACTGGCGCTGCACGACCACGTTGATAAAGTCGAGGTCGCAACCGAACAGGTGCATCGCCTCGATACGCTCCAAGCCCTTGTTCATGAGGGTAGCGGAGTCGATCGTGATCTTAGCGCCCATGGACCACGTGGGATGTGCCAGCGCATCGGCGCGTGTCACGCGATCCAGCTCATCGCGCGTACGGCCAAAGAACGGACCACCCGAGCAGGTGAGCCAAATGCAGTGGGCCTCGCGCGGATTCTCCCCCAGATAGCACTGATAGATGGCAGAGTGCTCGGAGTCGACCGGGATGAGCTGACCCGGCTGGGCCAGCGGCATCAGCAGGTCGCCACCGACAACGAGGGACTCCTTGTTGGCAAGAGCAAGGCGCTTGTTCGAGGTCAGGGCCGCATGGCTCGCTTCGAGACCGGCGGCGCCCACAATGGCAACGAGCACGCAGTCGACATCGTCGCGACGCGCGAGCTCGCAAACCGCCTGCGCGCCAACGCCGAGCTTCGTTCCCTCGGGCAACTCCTGCAGCACGGCGTCATCGCCGTGAGCGACATCGGCCACGGCAACCGCCGGAACCGAGAACTCGCGGGCAGCGGCAACGAGCTCAGAGGTGCTGGAATTAACGGACAGCGCCGTCACCTGCAGGCGATCAGCATGCTGACGGCACACATCGAGTGCCTGGGTGCCGATAGAGCCCGTACAACCCAGGATGGCAACACGGAGGCGCCCATCGGGGCCATACGTCGTCTGGAATGACATTACAGCACGCCTCCGATCATCAAAAGCAGCTGAGCGGTAATGCAGCCAAAGATAAGCGAGTCGCTACGGTCGAGCATGCCGCCATGGCCCGGGATAAGGTTGCCGGAATCCTTGACGCCCACGCCACGCTTGATGCGCGACTCGATAAGGTCGCCGATAACGCCCAAAATGGACACGACCACGCCGCACAGCAGCGCATAGGACAGGCTGAGCTTGTAGAAGTGCGTCGCCCACAGAATGAGCCAAATCAAAACCGAGCCCAGGATGCCGCCGACAAACCCCTCCCAGCTCTTTTTGGGAGAGATCTTGGGAACCATCTTGTGCTTGCCGATACGGCTGCCCACAATGTAGGCAAACGAATCGGAGACCCAAAGGGACGCGCAAACGCCCACTGAAAGCAGGGCGCCGGCAAAACCGGGCACGGCATCGCGCAGCAGCACGATAGCCGACAGCATAAAGCCAGTGTAGATGGGACCCATGAGCGTCACGGCCACATCAGAGATGCGGGTACGCGGCGACCAGACATACCAAATGCCCACAGCGAGCATCAGGGCAAAAAGCAGGGCATTCAGCAACATCGAATCGCCCAACGCCGACAGCGGAAAGAGTACGGCGGCAGCGATACCCATGCGCTCGTTAGCCATCTTGCCATCGAGCCTCGTCATACGGAAAAACTCATAACAGCACAGACCGCTCATGACGGAAACAAAGATGGCGGTGGGCACGATACCCAAAACCAGGCACAGGATAAAGACAACGGCGTAGACGATACCGGCGGCGGCACGGGTAATAAAGCCCGCCAGCCACGAACCGCTGCCGCTCTTCGCTGCAGGCGCTCCCGCAGTGGCAGCTTTACGCGCAGGCGTCTTGGGAGCAGATGCCTTGGGACGATCGGACACGATTAAACCTCCTCGGTCTTGCTCAGTCCACCAAACCTACGGTCACGGCCCTGATAGGCCAAAATGGCGTCGACAAGGCCCCAACGATCAAAGTCGGGCCAATAGGTATCGGTGACGTAGAACTCGGAATAAGCTACCTGCCACAGCAGATAGTTCGAAAGGCGCAGCTCACCAGAGGTGCGAATCACAAGCTCAGGATCGGGAAGACCGGCGGTATAGAGGTGGGAAGCCACCATGTCGTCATCAATTGCGGCAGGATCGATCTTACCGGCGGCAACGTCGAGTGCGATCTGACGGACAGCGCGGGTAATCTCGGCACGCGCGCCGTAGTTGACGGCAAGCGCCAGCGTCATACCGGTGTGATCGGCGCACTCGGCAAGACCGCGTTCAAAAACGTCGCGGGTCTTCTTGGGCAGCGCGGAAATATCACCCAAAAAGACAACACGCACGTTTTCGCGCTTCAGAAGCGGCAGCTCGTCGATGAACGTCTTGGCAAACAGATGCATCAAGACGTTGACCTCATGCTGCGGACGGTTCCAGTTTTCGGTAGAAAACGCATAGGCCGAAAGCACGTCGACGCCCAGACGCACGCAGGCGGTAATAATCTCGCGAAGGGAGACGATACCCGCCTTGTGGCCCTCGGTGCGCGCAAGACCGCGCGACGTGGCCCAACGACCGTTGCCGTCCATGATGCACGAGATATGGTGCGGAATGTTATTGAGGTCAAGGTCGGAAAAACCGACGCCCGTAGGGGCGTCGGCAAAGTACTCGACCAGTTTATGCTCGTCGTATTGCACCTTAGATCTCCATGACCTCGGCTTCTTTTTCCTTCAGAAGCTCCTCGACCTTGGCGACATACTCATCGGTGTGCTTCTGGACCTTGGCCTGCTCGCGACGGACATCGTCCTCGGTGAGCTCCTCATCGCGCTCGAGCTTGTTGTTGAAGTCGCGACGGATGTTACGGATAGACACCTTGGCCTGCTCGGCGTACTCGCGGCACTCCTTGACGAGCTCGCGACGGCGCTCCTCAGTGGGAGCCGGGAACGGAAGACGAACGACGGTGCCATCGGAGTTGGGGGTAATACCCAGATCGGAAGCGCCGATGGCCTTGACGATAGCATTGATGAGTGCCTTGTCCCACGGCTCGATGAGCAGCATGTGGGCCTCGGGGGTCTTGACGGCGGCAACCTGCGTGACCGGCGTGGGAACACCGTAATAATCGACGGTGATGTCGGACAGAATGTTGGCATTGGCGCGGCCGGTACGAACCTTGGAGAAGTTATGCTTGAGGGACTCGAGCGACTTGTCCATATGGGCGGTGATGTTCTCTGCCATGCTTAATCCTCCTGATAGACGAGCGTGCCGACGGGCTCACCCGAAAGCGCGCGCTTGACGGTGTCCTCGCCATCGATGTTGAGGACCAAAATCGGCATACGGTTGTCCTGGCACAGTGCCGTAGCCGTGGAATCCATAACCTGCAGACCGCGGACGAGAACCTCGTGATAGGTAATCTTGTCAAAACGGACGGCGTCGGCGCACTTGACGGGATCCTTGTCGTAGATGCCGTCAACCTTGGTGGCTTTAATCAGAATCTCGGCGCCGATCTCGCACGCACGAAGAGCCGCGGCGGTGTCGGTCGTAAAGTACGGATTGCCCGAACCGGCGGCAAAAATAACGACGTTGCCCTTGGAAAGGTGGTTGATGGCGCGACGGCGAATATAGGGCTCGCAGATCTCGTTCATCTGGATAGCGCTCATCACGCGGCAGGGAACATCGTTATGCTCGAAGGCATCCTGCAGGGCGAGCGCGTTCATAACGGTTGCCAGCATGCCCATGTAGTCGGCCTGAGCACGCTCCATGCCACCGGCAGCGCCGGCCATGCCGCGGAAAATATTGCCGCCGCCGACAACGACGCCGACCTCATGACCAACGGCAAGCAGCTCCTTGACCTGCTTGGCAAGATGGTCGGTAACCTTGGGGTCGATGCCATATTGGCCGTCGCCCATCAGTGCTTCGCCGGAAAGCTTAAGAAGCACGCGTTTATATCGGATGTCGGACAAAGCGATCCTCCTTTAGATTGAACTCTCAACATTCTATCAAAGGCTCTAAGAAGAGCCATGAAAAAGCAGGCTGTGAGTAAAACCCACAGCCTGCTCATTACCAGCTACAAGAGCTTATTTACTCGCCACGGACCAGACGGTCAAAGGCAACGACGGTAATGGTGTCGCCGAGCTCCTTGGAGACCTGCTCAGCGTACTTCTTGATGGTGAGGGAGCCGTCCTTGATGAACTCCTGCTCGGTGAGCACGGACTGCTTGTAGAACTTCTCCAGACGGCCGACAGCCATCTTCTCCTGAATGGCCTCGGGCTTGCCGGACTCGGCAGCCTGAGCCATGTAGATCTGCTTCTCGTGCTCGACGGTCTCGGCCGGAACCTGATCGCGGGTAGCGCAGATCGGGGCGACGGCAGCAACCTGAAGGGCAACGTCGTGAGCGAAGGTCTTGAAGGACTCAGCCTGAGCGGTCTCGGCCTTCTCGAAGGCGAACTCGACGAGGACGCCGATCTTACCACCCATGTGGATGTAAGAAGCGAGCGCGCCGTTCTCAGCCTTGCGGGCAGCGAAGCGGGAGATCTTCATGTTCTCGCCCATGATGTGAATCATCTCGGTGAGCTCGGAGGAAACGGTCTCCTCGCCCATCGGCTTCTCGAGCAAAGCGTCGACGTCAGCAGGCTCGGTGGTAGCGACAACCTCAGCGACCTTGGAAGCAAAGCCGGTGAACTTGGCGTTGGAGCCAACGAAGTCGGTCTCGCAGGAGAGCTCGAGCAGAGCGCCGGTCTTGCCATCCTCGGAGACGAACGCGGCGACAGCGCCCTCGTTGGTCTCACGGCCAGCCTTCTTGGCAGCCTTGGCAAGGCCGTTCTTACGCAGAACGTCGACAGCGGCGTCCATGTCGCCGTCAGCCTCGACGAGAGCCTTCTTGCACTCCATCATCGGGGAGTCGGTCATCTCGCGGAGCTGCTTGACCATAGCGGCGGTAATCTGGGCCATTGTGGTTCCTTTCAAAGAGATGAAAAAGAATTAACTAAGACTGATTTACTCGGCCTTGGGCTCAGCGGCCATCTCGGCCTCGGAGACCTGCTCCTTACCAGAGCCAGCGAGGCAGGCGTCAGCCATGAGCTCGCACATAAGGGTGACAGCGGAGATAGCGTCATCGTTGCAGGGGATGCCGTACTCGACCTCGTCGGGATCGGAGTTGGTGTCGATCAGGGCGACGACGGGGATGTTCAGGCGCTGAGCCTCCTTGATGGCGTTCTCCTCGCGCTTGGTGTCGATGACGAAGAGAGCCTGGGGCAGACCCTTCATGTCGCGGGCGCCACCGAGGTTGGTCTGGAGCTTGGTGAGCTCCTTGCCGAGAACAGCCTGCTCCTTCTTGGGCAGAACAGCCATGCGACCGTCCTCGACCATGGCCTCGAGCTCCTCCATGCGGTTGATGCGGGAGCGGATGGTGACGAAGTTGGTCAGCATACCGCCGAGCCAACGCTGGTTGATGTAAGGCATGTTGGCGCGCTCAGCAGCGTTCTTGACGGCCTCCTGAGCCTGCTTTTTGGTGCCAACGAACAGCACGTTGCCGCCCTTAGCGACGTTCTTGACGAAGGTGTAGGCCTGGTCGGCGTCGAGGATGGTCTGCTTGAGGTCGAGGATGTAGATGCCGTTGCGCTCACCGAAGATGAACGGCTTCATCTTGGGGTTCCAGCGACGGGTCTGGTGACCGAAGTGGCAGCCGGCCTCGAGCAGGGTGCGGATATTAATCTTGGTAGCCATGTTAAACCTCCTGTGGTTTGCCTCCGCGCGGGGTCATCCTCCAAAACCAACCCGGACATGTGCTACCAAAGCCCGGGCACCACGGTATGAAGTAGCCGCGCGTGCGTGATAAAAACATGTTGCCGTGAAGCAACCCGATGAATGATAGCAGGAATGCTTCTTCCTGCCAACCCGCAATCAAAACCACACACCTGAGTGCGGCGCGGGACGTCCCAGCCACTATTCGCCGCGGGGATGGGCTTGAGCCACGGCACGTTTGAGCCGATCGGGCGTGAGATGCGTGTAGATTTGCGTCGTGGACAGGCTCGCATGACCCAGCAGCTCTTGAACCGAGCGCAGGTCCGCACCGCCCTCAAGCAAGTCGGTCGCAAAGGTATGGCGCATCGCATGCGGGGCGATGTCGGCCGGAATGCCGGCGAGCGTCGCCAGCGTATGGAACCGCCGCCGGAGCATGGCGGCGCTCATGCGATTGCCACGCGCCGATATAAGCAGCGGATGCGGCCCGGTAGCGAGGTCGCGGCGCTTTGCCCGAGCGAGCAACTCCGGCCTCCCCTCTTCAATATAGAGACGCGTCACATCGAGCGCACGACGATACAGAGGAACGATGCGCTCCTTGCTTCCCTTGCCCCACAGGCGCAGCGTGCGCTCGGACCATGAGATGGATTCCACATTGAGCGCCGCAAGCTCTGAGATGCGGGCACCCGAGGCATAGAGCAACTCAAGCATCGCCGCATCGCGCAGTCCCGCGGGTGTTGAGGTATCAGGCGTCTTGAGCAGCGCCTCGACCTGCTGGGTCGTAAGGACGCCCGGCAGGTCACGCGGCAGCTTGGGCGACGCGATCGCCGAGACCGCATCGCCCTCGACAATCCCCTCGGCAGCCATCCAGCGATAGAGAGATCGAATAGCCGACAGGTGCGCCGCAAGCGTTCGGGGAGCCACCTGCTCACGCGAAAGCTCGGCAAGATAGCGACGAATGGTGCGCACGTCGGCAGCGAAAGCATCAATATCCTCGCGCTCGCACCAGGCAGCAAAGCGCTCTAGCCTCGAGCCATAGGCCGTCACCGTGTTGGGAGAAAGCCCCTCGACGCGTGCGATATAGGCGATAAAAGAGTCGACGGTGTCGTACAGGTCAAAGGCTATGACCGGTCGCCTCCAAACAAGTCGGAACGCGTGGCCAAGTAGGCATCGAGGGCCTCGAGCGCACGGTCCGCATAGGCCTGATAGCGGTCGCGCTTGCTGCGGCGCTTACCGTCCTCGAGTGGCGGCACCAGGCCAAAGTTGACATGCATAGGCTGATAGCCCACGGTGGCAGGATCGGTCGCATAGCCCACGAGCGCACCCAGGGCGCCCACACGCGGCAACTCGACGCCCGCGGCACCGATAGCCTCGGCATAGGTGTTGAGCGCCGCGAGCAGACCTGTCGCCACGGCTTCCATGTACCCCTCGGTGCCGGTGATCTGACCGGCCAGGCGCACGCCGGTACCGGGCACGGCAAAGGTGCTATCGAGCACGTGAGGGGCGTCGACAAAGGTATTGCGGTGCATGACACCGTAGCGGAAGAACTCAGCGTTCTCCAGGCCCGGCACCATATGGAAGACGCGCTTCTGCTCGCCAAAGGTCAAGTTGGTCTGGAAGCCCACCAGGTTATAGGCGGTCTTCTCCTTGTTCTCGGCACGCAGCTGAATCGCTGCCCAGGGGCGACGTCCGGTACGCGGGTCGGTGAGGCCAACGGGCTTCATGGCGCCAAAGCGAATAGCGTCCTTGCCGGTGCGTGCAACCTCCTCGGCAGGCTGGCAGGCCTGGAACAGATCGCCGCCCTCAAAGTCTTTGAGCACCACGCGGTCGGCCGTGGTAAGCGCCTCGATAAAGGCCTCGTACTCCTCCTTGTTGAGCGGAGCGTTGAGATAGTCGCCGCTCCCCTGCTCCTCGTAGCGCGACTGCGAGAACAGCACGTCCATATCGAGCGTGGAGGCATCGACGATCGGCGCCGCCGCATCAAAGAATGCCAGGGCATCGCCACCGACGAGCTTCATAACCTCTTCGCTCAGCGCCGGTGAACACAGCGGGCCCGCGGCAATGACCACGTGACCCTCGGGAATCTGTGTGACCTCACCGTGCACGACCTCGATATTGGGACGGGCGGCAACCTCGGCCTCGACAAGCTCGGAAAACTTGACGCGGTCGACCGCCAAGGCACCACCGGCGGGAACAGCGGCGCGATGGGCGCAATCGAGCAGGACTGAACCCATGCGCTCAAGCTCGGCCTTCAGCAAACCAGCCGCAGAATCCGGACGGGTCGACTTAAACGAATTGGAGCAGACGAGCTCTGCCAGGTGATCGGTATGGTGGGCCGGGGAGCTCACCTGGGGGCGCATCTCGCACAGCTTTACGGCAAACCCGCGGTCTGCCAGCTGGATCGCGCACTCCGAACCCGCCAGACCGCCACCGATAACCGTCACCTGATCGAACTGCATCTGCAAACACCTTTCTAATTGACACGTTTTCCATTGTGACCGAAGGGCGTCTGGGCGTGAAGGGCAAACTTGGAGGGCGCATACCTTCCATCCATCATGCGCTCGATAAGGCCCTCGAGTTCAAGCGAACCCAAGAGTTTGAGTACGCCGACAGCATCGAGTGAGACGAGCGCCGCGATGTCGTCGACCTTGAGCGGAGAGGCGATGAGCGCATGCATCACGGTCTGCTGCGTTGGATCAAGGTCGGCAATGCCGGGAGCAATGGGGCGCGAGTAGCGCAGGGTTCCGTAGATGCGTGAGATAGCCATCTCGATGGACTCCTCGTCGACAATGCAGCAGGCACCGTTCGCAATGAGGTAATTCGTGCCACGCGACTCGGGCGATAGGATCGACCCCGGCACGGCAAGAAGTTCGCGCCCCAAATCCATAGCAGCCTCAGCTGTAGAAAACGTCCCGGAAGGCATACCCGCCTCGGATACAAAGAGGGCTTGCGACAGGGCCGCGATCACGCGATTGCGGCGCGGAAAGGCAAACTTGCGCGGACCCATGCCCCACGGAGAGATCGACACGACCGCGCCGCCCGTATCGAGCGTGCGCGTAATAAGCCCCGCGCTCGAACGCGGGTAGACCACGTCGGCGCCCGTCCCCAGCACCACGACGTGTTTGCCGCCGGCGTTGACCGCAGCCCAACCCGAGGCCTGGTCACAACCAACCGCGCCGCCCGAAACTACCGTCACTCCCGCCTCAACCGCCACCTTTGCCGCAAGCTCTGCCACGGCAAGACCATACGGCGAGGCCTTGCGCGCGCCGATGATGGAGAGCGCGGGTGTCGAAAGCACCTCGGGATTGCCGCGCACATAAAGCGTCTGGGGTACATCAGAAAGCTCCAAAACGGTCTCGGGATACAACGCATCACCTGGATGCAGCTCAAAGGTCCCCTCGGCCATCATTGGTCCCTCCTTCCCTGGTACATCGCCGCCTCGAGCACGTGATCCTGCGTCACTTGCTCGCTCTCGGCGACGTCTGCAATCGTGCGCGCAATGCGAACCAGGCGCACGATGCCGCGGCCCGTGAGATGCGTGCGTTTGGACAGACCGAGCACACACTTCTCCGCCGCATCATCGAGCTCAAAGGTCGAAACGACGCCGTCAATGGACCGTGTCTCGTCATCCTCGGCCTCGGCATCCGCATCGTCCATACGGGACTCGCGCCAGGCGCGAAAGGCGCGACCGCGCACAACGTAGTCACGTAACTCGGCCGACGACATACCCTCCGCGCCCTCGATAATCACCTGAGGGTCGGGACGGGTCACATCGATCATCATGTCGATACGGTCGGCCAAAGGACCGCGCAGTTTAGACCGATAGCGCTCGACCATCGCCGCCGAGCAGCGACACGGTACCTCGCGATCGCCCAAAAAGCCGCAGGGGCAGGGATTGCTCGCAGCCAGCAGCTGAAAGCGCGACGGGAAGGAAAAAGCCCCGTCGACGCGTACGATCCTGACGTAGCCGCGTTCGATAGGCTGACGCAGCGTCTGCAGCACACCCGTGGGAAACTCGGCAAGCTCGTCCAAAAATAGCACGCCGCCATGAGCAAGGCTGATCTCACCCGGGTGCACCGGGCGTCCGCCGCCGATAAGGCCTGCGGTCGAAATACTGTGATGGGGACTGCGGAAGGGCCGGTGCCCCGCCAACAAGCCATCAATGTTCTCGCCCAAAACCGAATGGATGCACAGCGCCTCCTGTTGATCCTCGACGGAAAGCTCGGGCAGGATGCCGGTCATACGGCGTGCGAGCATCGTCTTGCCCGATCCCGGGGACCCAATCATGAGCAAGCCGAGTTCTCCTGCCGCCGCAAGCGCCATGCCGCGTTTAGCGACTTCCTGCCCCAGCACGTCTGCATAGTCGAGCTCGGGCTCAAAGGTCGCCTCGACACCCTCGGAATCCAAGTAGTGCCGTGCGGCATCGCCCATGCCGTGAGCAAGCTGAGACAGATGGTCGATAAAGCCGCAATCCACGCCCGCGAGTGGCACATGCTGGTCGGACCTGCCGGCGATAAAAGACAGCCCCATGTCGCGAGCCAATAGCTGAAACGCCACCTCGCCTTTGACAGGAAGCACCGTGCCGTCCAAGCCGAGCTCGCCGGCGATAAGACAATGATCGAGGTTGTCGCGGGGAATCTGACCATCGGCCGCTAGAACCGCGATGGCGATGGGCAGATCAAAGCCGCTACCGGTCTTGCGAATATCGCCGGGCGCCAGATTGACCGTAATGCCCGAGCGCGGGATCTCAAAGCCGGCCGAGCGCATCGCACAGCGAATACGACCACGTGACTCCATCACCTCCATACTCGGGATGCCGAGCATCTGAATGCCCGGAACGCCGCCGGCAAGCGAGACCTCGACCGTGACGTGAATCGCCTCGACACCGCGGATGCAGGCCGCGTGAACGGCAAACGTCTCGAACGCCATCACGACACCTGCCAATCGAACGCGTTGTACTGATGCTCGATCTCGGCGATATGCCCGCCGCGAATGGTGACACCCACTGCATCGAAGCGGATCGCCTTGAGCGGATAGTGCTCCATGAGATAGCAACTTGCGATACGGCGATACCGACGCTGCTTTTGGGCATCCACGGCCTCCTCGGGAAAGACCCGCGTGGTGCAATCCAGGGCGACGCGCCTGGTCTTGACCTCGGCCATCACCACGACATCGTCAAGCTCATCGAGCAGCACCAGATCGGCTTCGCCCTCGGTGCAACGATAACCCTGCTCCAGCAAGGTGTAGCCGCGCTCGTTAAAGTAGTCGATGGTGATCAGCTCGCCCAGCATGCCCAGCTCACGGGGACTGAGTCCCTTGATAAACTCGGGCGTCATCGCCCCGCAGTCGAGCTCGCCGTTTTCCCAACGCTCCTTGAGCTGCTGCGTCTTGCTCTTTTTGCTTGCGGCACTCATGGGGTCTCCTTTCCCGCACACTGCATTGCCCCGATGATGAGGGCACCTTTCATGCGGGTAAGTACAGGAAGCAAACCAAAAGCTGACCAAATGCCGTCAAAAAACGGGCCGTACGCAGCAATGGTGTTGCATACGGCCCGCTACCAGCAGGTTTATAAAACCCCAGAGGTCCCTGTCTCCACAATTGGCCTAGAAAAGGCGCTCAGTCTGCAGAAAGTTTCCGCAAAAGCTCACGCGGTGCAGCGGACAAAGTCCATGTTTGCGAATGGCCTCGATATGCTCGGGGCTTGCATAGCCCTTCGACTCGGCCAGATGGTACTCGGGGTACTCGGCGTCGTACTCGACCATCATCTCGTCACGCGTGACCTTGGCCATGATGGACGCCGCGGCGATGCAGGCGATCTTGGCATCGCCCTTCACCACATCGCGCTCGTTAGGAACGGCGCCCAAGGGGTTGCCATCCATAAGCACGCAATCGGGCTCGAGCCCTGTATCGGCCACGGCGCCTGCAACGGCGGTACGGATAGCACGGGCCATGCCCATCTCATCGATATCCTTAGGCGCGATATGGCAAAAACCGATCGCCGTCGCCACCTCGGCAATCTTCACTGAGAGCAACTCGCGGCGCGCCGGCGTGAGCTTTTTGGAATCGTTGATGCCCCAGACGCGCGGCTCCATAGGAAGGCAGACAGCGCATACCGTCAAAGGACCGGCCACCGATCCGCGACCCACCTCGTCGACACCAACGACCACCCCATCGCCGCCAAGCTCATGCATAAGCTCGTACATGTCATTGACGCGCTCGCGCTCGGCAAGCTCTTTGGCATGGCGTTTGAGGGCGCGTTCGCAAGCCTTGATCACCTGCTGGCGCGGATCCTCGCGATAATGCTCCACGAGGGCGGGAATCTCCTCAAACGTAGCGCTCGCCAGCTCGCCAGCAACTTGCGATGCCGAAACCGAGCTCGTCATATTGGCCATACCAGGCCCTCCTTGCATGCAAATCGGATAAAAAGAAGGGCCACCCGAAGGTGACCCTTACGTCCAAACGAGTGGACAGACGCTGCGATCTTCTTAGCGCTTCTCGGGGATGCGAGCAGCCTTGCCCACCTTGTCGCGGAGGTAGTACAGCTTGGCGCGACGGACGCGACCATGACGAACGACCTCGAGCTTGGCGATCTTGGGGCTGTGAAGCGGGAAGGTACGCTCAACACCGACACCGAAGGACATCTTGCGGACGGTGAAGGTCTCGCGGGCACCGGCGCCGGCCATGCGGATGACGTCGCCCTGGAAGACCTGGATGCGCTCGCGGTCGCCTTCCTTAATGCGGTAGTGAACCTTGACGTTGTCGGCGACGCGAACCTGAGGAATGTCCTCGCGGATCTGCTGACGCTCGATTGCGCGGATGTAATCCATGTGCAATTCCTTACTCTTCTAGAGGTGCCGTACCACCTTGGCCGGCACGTAGTTGAACAAACGTATTCGAGTATACACGCGCGGGTTTCTGCTGCAAGAACAATTTTTTACGCAGACAAAAAGACAAAACCCGCACATGATAACCGCCAGCCTCACGAATGAGACGGGCGGCATGAAGGGGGCTACGCTAGGCGTCTAAACCCAAAACGTTAGGCGGAACGCTTGGCCTCGAGCTTGGCCTGAGCGGCAGCCAGGCGTGCGAGGGGCACGCGGTAGGGCGAGCAGGACACGTAGTCCACGTCGGCCACGTTAAACAGGCCTTTGATGGACTTGGGGTCGCCGCCGTGCTCGCCGCACACGCCAAAGTGCATGTCGGGGTTGGTGGCGCGACCCTTCTCGACGGCCATACGCACCAGCTCGAGCACCGCTGTGTCGATGGTCTCGAAGGGATTGTCCTTCAAGATCTTCTTATGCATGTACAGCGGGATGAACTTAGCCTCGGCGTCATCACGCGAGAAACCGAAGGTCGTCTGGGTGAGGTCGTTGGTGCCAAAGCAGAAGAAGTCTGCGTGATGGGCGATCTCATCAGCGACCATGCAGGCGCGCGGCAGCTCGAGCATCGTGCCCACGGGAATATTGAGCTCGACGCCCTCCTCGGCAGAAACCTCGGCGATCACGCGCTCGATGACATCGCGGGTCTGGACATGTTCGGCCGTGATGGAAACGAGCGGAACCATGATCTCGGGGCGCGGGTCAACGCCTTCTTTAATGAGACGAGCAGCAGCCGTTGCGACGGCACGGACCTGCATGAGAGGCAGATCGCCAAAGACGACGGACAGGCGCACGCCGCGCAAGCCCAGCATGGGGTTGGACTCGACCATGCCGTCAATGCGACGCAGGCGGGCGCGCAGGGCGGTAAGCTCCTCCTCGGAAGCGCCGGCGGCTTCCTTTTTGGTGATGGCGACCTCGAGCTCGCGTGGATTATCCAGGAACTCATGAAGCGGCGGATCGAGCAGGCGAACGACCACATCGCGACCGGACATGGTCTTGAACATCGCCAGGAAGTCCTCGGTCTGAACCTTGAGCAGGTCGGCCAGGGCCTGCTGCTTCACGGCCTCATCATCGGACAGGATGAAGCTCTGGATGATGTTCTTGCGGTCACCCAGGAACATGTGCTCGGTGCGGCACAGACCAATGGCCTCGGCGCCAAACTCGAGCGCGAGCGCGGCGTCCTCGGGGTTATCGGCGTTGACGCGTACGTGGTTGGCGTGGCCACAGGTCTCGTCCAGACGAATCTCGTCAGCCCAGGACAGGATGGTGTCCAGATCGCCGGTGAGCTCGGCCGAAACCAAATCAACGGCGCCATCGACGACGATACCCTGGGTGCCGTCGATGGAGATGACATCACCCTCGCGCAGCACGCGGTCGCTGCCCTCGATGCGCACGACCTTCTCGGCGGCGTCGATGTGGAAGCGCTCGACGCCGCAGACGCAGGGCGTACCCATACCGCGGGCGATAACGGCGGCATGGCTCGTCTTGCCGCCGTGACTGGTTAGGATGCCCTCGGCGGCGACCATGCCCTTCAGGTCGTCGGGGTTGGTCTCCCAGCGAACCAGAATGACCTTGTGGCCCTCGTTGGCGCGCGCGACGGCATCGTCGCTCGAGAACACGACCTCGCCCACGGCGGCCCCGGGGCTGGCGTTAAGACCGCTGGCCAGAGCCTCGTACTTCTTAGAGGCGTCGAACTGCGGATGCAGGAGCTGGTCGAGCTGCGCGGGATCGATGCGCCTCACGGCCTCCTCGCGAGTGATCAGACCTTCCTCGACCATCTCGATGGCGATGCGCAGGGCGGCGGTGGCGGTGCGCTTTCCCACGCGGGTCTGGAGCATCCAGAGCTTACCCTGCTCTATGGTGAACTCGATATCGCACATATCGCGATAATGATCCTCAAGTGTCAGGAACACGCGCTCGAGCTCCCCGCCTGCGGACTCGAGGCCCGGAGTGGTCTTGAGATCGGCGATGGGCTCGGTGTTGCGGATGCCGGCGACGACGTCCTCGCCCTGGGCGTTGACCAGAAAGTCGCCGTAGAACTCCTTGGTGCCGTCGGCCGGGTTGCGCGTAAAGGCGACGCCGGTCGCAGAGGTCTCACCCTTGTTGCCAAAGGCCATGGCTTGGACGTTGACGGCAGTACCGAGCTCGTCGGAGATGCCGTGCTGTTTGCGGTAGATGCAGGCGCGCTCGTTCATCCAGCTGCCAAAGACAGCCTGGATGGCAAGGCGAAGCTGGAGCTCCGGATCGTGCGGGAAGACGGGCTTGCCGTCGGCGACCTCGAGTTCAGGATACAGGGCGGCTTCGACGTTCTCGGAGAAGATACCCTTAAAGGTCTCGACGAGCTCCTGCAGGTCCTCGGCCGAAAGCTCGGAATCGACGCGAACGCCGGCGACCAGGCGCGCCTGGGTCAGCGCGTTCTCGAACAGGTCGGCGTCAACACCCATGACGACGTTGGAGAACATCTGGATAAAGCGACGGTAGCTATCCCAGGCAAAACGCGGGTTTTGCGTCTGTGCGATAAGGCCCTGGACGGAGTCGTCGTTGAGGCCCAGGTTGAGGACCGTATCCATCATGCCGGGCATGGAGAACGGAGCACCCGAGCGAACCGACACGAGCAGCGGATCGGAGGCGTCGCCGAGCTTCTTGCCGCAGCGGGCCTCGAGGTCGGCCTCGGCGGCAACGATCTCATTGAGTGCGCCCTCGGGCCAGACATTGCCGGCACCGGAGTACTCGACGCAGGTCTGGCAGGTAATGGTAAAGCCACCGGGAACCGGCAGGCCGATGCGGCTCATCTCGGCAAGGTTTGCGCCCTTGCCGCCAAGCACAAAATTCATGGACTTGTCGCCCTCAGTGACACAGGTGCCCTGGGCGTCGGTACCAAAACGGTAAACCCTCTTGCAATCGCTCACGATACTTCCCCTTCCATGCACTTACGCGCACGACCGTGGTGACGAATCGACCCGCCGGTTGCGAGCCGTGAGGGTACTATACGGCGGGCATTGAGCGGGCATGCGTAGAGGGCGCGGGGTTTGGTAAACGTGATAAATGTTACGGTAAACGGTAGGTAAAGGTGGTTACCTTATGAAGATACCACTGCAAGAGAATTGCAGGTCAAATGCAAGTTCTTTGCTAAATCGCTTTACCAATATCGTGCATTATTTTTGGTAGTCTTTAAAAGACGGTGCATTTTTAGCTACCCCAATGAGTTAGCTTTGCTGGGCTCGGCGGGCGGCGCGACGGGCACGAGCTTCTTGGACTTCCCCCAAGTGACCGATGATCTCGGAGGCGCTCTCCTCGATCGCCTTACCGTCGGTACGCACCACAAAGCAGCCCAGGCGTTTCATGAGGGCACGGGCTTCCTCGAGCTCGCTGCGCACGCTTTCGGGCTCGGCATAGGAGCCGGCGACGGCGCGGGCGTAGTCATCACCCAAGCGGCTATCGCGAATCTCAGAAATAACGTCGACGGTCGAAATTAAGCCGAACAACCGCATCGGGTCGACCTCGTAAATTGACTTCGGCGGCTCCACGCCATGGGCCAAAGGAACATTGGCAACCTTGTAACCCTGATAGGCCAAATACATCGACAGCGGCGTCTTGGACGTACGGGATACGCCCAGCAGCACGATATCGGCACCCGATAGATCGTCGCAACCGCGCCCGTCATCGTGCTCAACGAAATACTCCATAGCCTCGATGCGATGGAAATAGCGGTCATCCGTTTTGTGAATCACGCCCGCAACACCTTTGGGCGGCACACCGATGAGCGACGACAGCACGGCAAGCGTCGGGCCGATTAGGTCGACCGAACGGATATGCAGCATGCCAAGGTAATCGAGCACACGGGCGCGAAGCGCCGGATCGACAATGGTGTGGAACACGGCAATATCGCGATGATCTGCATCGACGCGCGGGCCCACAAACGACTTGACCTGCTCCACCGAGTTCACCTTGGGCAGGCGCAAGAGGCGAAAAGCCCCTTCATCAAATTGCCCGGACGCCGCAAGCACCACCTCACAAGCGGTATCACCGAGCGAGTCGGAGATAACGATAACGGTGGGACGAGCGGTGACCGGGCAATCCATGCGGGGCTCCTTTTGCGCTTATGCGCAGGCTGGCTTACTTTTTGCGGGCAAGCTCACCGATGTTGGCGATGCCGGAGAAAACGGCCTCGAAGCGGTTGAGCAGCTTAAGGCGATTATCGCGGAGCTGCTCGTCCTTGTCCATGACCATAACCTCGTCGAAGAAACGGTCGATGGGGGCACGCAGGGCGGCAAGGGCGGCAAATGCGGCCGGGTAATCCTCGGCAGCAAGGGCAGCATCGACAGCGGCCTGAGCGGCCTCGGAGGCGTCGGCGAGCGCGAGCTCGACCTCGCCCATCAGGCTGCGGTCGTACTCCGCACCTAGCTCGGGCTTGGAGATGTGAGCGGCGCGGGCATAGGCGGTAGCCAGGTTGTCGAAGGTCTCAGCATCGTTCTTGCGAGCCTCGTCGAGCGCGGCGCAGCGGGCGAAGAAGACGGACGGAGCGATGATGTGCACCGCGGAGACGGCGGCGACGGTATCGGCAGGAATCTTCTCGTCGCGGGCCATGCTCACCAGGCGGCCGTGGAAGAAGTCACGGACCTGCTGGGCGACCTCGGCGGCGTCGAACTCAATGCCCTGCTCGCTATAGAGCTCAAGGGCAAAGTCGATCAGCGACGTGGGGTCGATCGGCAGACGGTCGCGCAGGATGTTGATGATGCCGATAGCGGCGCGACGCAGCGCGTACGGGTCCGAAGAGCCGGTCGGGGGCTCACCGATGGCAAAGATACCAGCAATGGTATCGAGCTTGTCGGCGCAGGCCACGATGCAGCCAGCGGTGCCCTCGGGCAGCTCGTCACCGGCAAAGCGAGGACGATAGTGATCACGAATAGCATGAGCGACCTCGTCGTTCTCCCCCATCGCTGTCGCGTAATAACCGCCCATCACGCCCTGCTGGCTCGTGAACTCGACGACGGCGTTGGATACCAGGTCTGCCTTGCACAGGTGCGCAGCGCGAGCAGCGTCTGCAGCAAGGTGGGCGCCCAGATGGGCCTCACGGGCGATGGCGAGCGCAAGCTGCTCAATGCGCTCAGACTTGGCGAGCACGCTACCAAGCTTCTCCTGGAAGGCGACCTTGGCCAGACGCTCGCGGAACTCGTCGAGGGAGATCTTCAGGTCCTCCTCGTAGAAGAACTTGGCGTCGTCCAGACGGGCGCGCACGACGCGCTCGTTGCCGTCGATCACGCGCTCGGCATTCTCGGGCTTGCTGTTGGAAACGACCACGAACTCACGCGTGAGCTTGCCATCGCCGTCATAAATCGGGAAGTAGCGCTGGTTGGTGAGCATGGACTCGCAGATGATCTCGTGCGGGACCTTGAGGAACTCCTCATCGAAGGTACCAACGAGCACCGTCGGCCACTCGCAGAGATTGATGACCTCCTCAAAGACCTTCTTGGGCGTGTCAACATGGCAGCCGGGGCGAGCAGCCTCGACCTCGGCGATGCCGGCAAGGATGGCCTCACGACGACGCTCGGCAGAAAGCACGCCGGCGTCCTCAAGCACCTGCTCGTAAACAGCGGGGCTGGCGACCACATGGTCACCGGGGCCAAGTACGCGATGGCCACGCGTGGTGTTGCCACTCGTCACGTCGGCAAACGACACGGGCACGACGTCCTCGCCCAAAAGGCAGCAGATCCAACGGACCGGACGAACAAACGTAGCGTGCTCGTGGCCCCAGCGCTGGCTGCGGTAGTTGGGCCACTGCAGGCCGGCAATAGTCTTCTCGCACAGAGCGGTCAGAATCGGGGTAGCCGGTGCGGACGGAATATTCTTCTCGGCGAACACGTACTCGCGGCCGTCAGTGTCCTCGCGTCGAACCAGATCCTCGGCAGCCACACCGTACTTGCGGGCGAAGCCCTGGGCGGCCTTGGTGGCGTTGCCGTCGGCATCAAAGGCAATGTTTGCCGCGGGGCCGCGCTTGACCTCATGGACCTCATCGGTCGCAGTGGCGACGTTGGCCACGAGCGCAGCCAGTCGACGCGGGCTCGAGATCACGCGGACCTCGCCATGGGCCAGACCGGCCTCGTCGAGACCCTTGGCGATCATGGTGCCGAGCTGCTTGACGGCATTGTTCAGCGGTGCGGAGGGCATTTCCTCCGTACCGATTTCAAACAGGAAATCCTTAGCGTCTGCCATGGCTTACGCCACCTCGCCTTCCTGGTCGGCATTCTCGTTGACTCCGGCGACCTCGGCCATATAGGCCTCGCAGCACGCCTTGGCGACGGCGCGGACGCGCAGGATGTAGTTGGCACGCTCGACCGCGGACAGAGCGCCACGGGCATCGAGCAGGTTGAAGGCATGGCTGCACTTCATGACGCAGTCGTACGCCGGCAGCGGAAGCTTACGCTCCAGGCAGGAGTGGCACTCGGCCTCGTAGTCGTCAAACTTCTGACGCATCATCTCGACGTTGGCGACCTCAAAGTTGTAGGCGCTGAACTCGCGCTCGTTCTCCAGGAACACGTCGCCATAGGTCATGGGCGTGCCATCGGGCAGATAGCTCCACACCAGGTCGTAGACCGAGTTGACGCCCTGGGCGTACATGGCGATGCGCTCCAGGCCGTAGGTGATCTCGACGGGCACGGGGTCGACCTCGATGCCGCCCACCTGCTGGAAGTACGTGAACTGCGTGACCTCCATGCCGTTGAGCCAGACCTCCCAGCCAAGGCCCCAGGCGCCCAGGGTCGGGCTCTCCCAGTCGTCCTCGACAAAACGGACGTCATGGTCGTTGGGGTCCAGGCCAATGGCAGCCAGCGAACCCAGGTAGAGCTCCTGAGCGTTGACCGGCGACGGCTTGATGAGCACCTGGAACTGATAGTAGTGCTGCATGCGGTTGGGGTTCTCGCCGTAGCGGCCGTCGGCGGGACGGCGGCAAGGCTGAGCGTAGCAGGTGCGCCACTCGGCGGGACCGAGCGAGCGCAGCGTGGTCGCGGTGTGGAAGGTACCGGCACCGACCTCGGAGTCATAGGGCTGCATAATGACGCAGCCCTGCTCGCCCCAGTACTGCTGGAGGCGCAGGATGATGTCTTGGAAGGAAAGCGATGAAGCGTTCATGCCTCTAATATCCCCTCGTCGAAACGATTACACGGTTAGGTACTGTACTATAGCGGTTTTTAGTCGATAGCGCCGATGCGGTTGAGCGGCCAGTAGCGCACAAGCGCCACGGCGATCAAATCAGAGCGATCGACGGGACCAAAGTAACGTGAGTCGGCAGAGTTTTCGCGGTTGTCGCCCATCACCCACACGCACCCGTCGGGAACGGTGTAGGGATAGCTTACCTGAGCGCCGGGAGCCTGGGCTGAAAGCGGCCAGCTCATGCCGGTCGTGTAGTCCTCGTCGAGCGCTTGGCCGTCAACGACCACCTTGCCGTCCTGAAGGTCGACCGTCTGGCCGGCCGTGGCAATAACACGCTTGACGAGAACATCGTGCTCGGAGGTGCCATCGGGGTTGTGGAACACCACGATATCGCCTTGGCTGACGGGCTGGCCGAGCTCAAGGCTCACCTTTTGCGCCAAGATCTGGTCGCCGATCTCGATCGTGGACTCCATGGAACCGGTGGGCACCACAAAGGGCTCGACCACAAACGAGCGAATCAGGAAGGTGGCGACAAGTGCGATCGCGACGACCACGATCCACTCAAACGCACCCTTTAGCACGGAATGCTGCGCTGGAACCATTCTCACTCCTCGTTCTGCGAATACGATGCGTCCAGAATCTCCTGCGCGTAAGCGCGCTCCTCGGGCGTAAGCCGCGCCGTCTCGATCAGGTCGGGACGCCAACGGCAGGTACGCTCGATGGCATTCTTACGGCGCCAGGCGTCAACCTTGGCATGGTCGCCGCTCACGAGCACCGGCGGCACGCCCTCGCCGTTGAACTCGGCGGGGCGGGTGTACTGCGCGTACTCGAGCAGGCCACCGTCCTCGGCAGTCGAGAACGACTCATCGACGTTGCTCATCTCGTCACCAAGGGCGCCGGGAATCAGACGCACGACGGCATCGGCAACGACCATAGCGGGAAGCTCGCCGCCCGTGAGCACGTAGTCGCCGATCGACAGGCGCTCGTCGGCATACGCATACGCGCGCTCGTCGACGCCCTCGTAGCGGCTGCATACAAACAGCAGACGCTCGCTTTTGAGCAGGCGCTCGGCCACATGCTGCGTAAAGGGTTCGCCGCAGGGCGTAAAGAACACCACGGTGGGCTTGGGACCCTCGGAGCTAATAGCCTCGATGGCCTCGGCGATGGGCTCGACCTTCATGAGCATGCCCTGCCCGCCGCCGTACGGCTCGTCATCGACAGTACGATGACGGTCGTGCGTCCAGTCACGCAGGTTGTAGGCCTTAAAATCAAAAAGGCCGGCCTTGCGGGCGCGGCCCAAGATCGACGTGGACATGACGGGCTCAAACATCTCGGGAAAGACCGAAAGGGTCTCGATCAGCATGTTTTCCTCCCTACTTGTCCATATCAATCAAACCGTCCATAACGTGGACGGAAATTGTCCCCTGATCGGGAAGATCGAGCACAACCTGCTCGATCACGGGAATCAGCACCTCGCCGTACCGATCGCCCTCGACAACCCAAACATCGTTGGCGGGCGTCGACATGATCTCGACAATTGTGCCGAGCGAGCCAAAGCGCTCGTCGACCACCTCGCGACCCATCAGGTCGGTATAGGCGGCGTCGAGCGAATCGAGCTCAAAGTCGTCACGATTTGCCAGCACGTAGCATCCGGTGATGCCCTCAGCGGCTGTCAAGTCGTCAATGCCCTCAAACGAGACCAGATCGCCATCGCCCGTATCGGTGACGGATGTGACCGTGCAAAAACGGTCGCGCTTGAGCGCCGGCGGCGTCAAGGCGACGCGCATACCCGGCGTCAATACAGAAGGAAGCCCCCGCAGCGGCTGCGCGAGGACCTCCCCCTTCCTTCCGTGCGGTTTGACCACACGGGCGATGTTTTTGTACTGGGACCTCAAGGTCCTAGCCCAGAACCTCTACCTCGACTGCAGTGTCGAGGCGAGCGGCCAGTGCACGGGCGAGCGTGCGAATGGCCTTGATGGTACGGCCACGACGGCCGATGACCTTAGCGACATCATCCTCGGCAACCGAAACCTCAATCGTGGAGGCGTCGTCACCATCGATGACCTCAAGGCTCACGGAATCCGGGTCGTCGACGATCTGAACAACGAGATATTCGACGAGATCAGCGATGCGATCTGAGAGCATTGCCTCACCCTCGAGCTGTGCAGCGTCAACCTCAGGCACGATTTACTCCTCGGCGCCCTCAGCGGCCTCAGCGGCAGCCTTAGCGGCCTCGGCCTCTTTGGCGAGCTGCTTCTTGGACTTCTTGACGACGGTCTCGGTCTTCTCGCCCTCGTTGGCGGCCTTGACCAGAGCAGCGACAGCGTCGGTGAGCTGAGCGCCCTTGGACTGCCAGTCGGCGATCTTCTCGAGATCGAGGTTGATGGTCTTGGGGGCGGTCATCGGGTTGTAGCGGCCAACCTCCTCGATGATACGACCGTCACGCGGGGCGCGGGAATCGGCGACGACGACACGGTAGTACGGACGCTTCTTAGCGCCGTGACGAGCAAGGCGAATCTTGACTGCCAAAGGAAACTCCTCCAACCAAGCAGCTTTAGGCTGCAACTACAAACAAACAGTTGAACATAATACGCCATCGACGCGGGCAGGTGAAGTCCGTGAGACCAACTTCTTCGGTGTAGTCGAAGGCAAATCCATATCTTAGACAAGAAATCGCGATTTGCAAGCACATCCACGCACCCCACATGAGCTGCGCGGTATACTCATGCCATGAAAAGACGCGAACATACATACGGTTATGAGGATGCTGCGGGCGTCACGCCGCCGCCCTGGACGGGACCGGCGGTGGGCCTCATGGATCTCGATGCATTTTTTGCGAGCGTGGAGATGCTCGACCATCCCGAGTGGCGCGGCAAGCCGCTCATCGTGGGTGGCGATGCCGATTCCCGCGGCGTCGTGTCCACCTGTTCATACGAGGCGCGTCGTTTTGGCGTGCACTCCGCCATGCCCTCGGCCGAGGCACAGCGCCTCTGTCCGCAGGCCATTTGGACGCATGGGCATTTCGATCGCTACCACGAGATCAGCGCGCAGGTCATGGCGATTCTCGCCGATGAGACACCGCGCGTGGAGCGCGTGTCCATCGACGAGGCCTTTATCGATATCACACCGGGCCGCTTTGCACCCGAAGACCCGCTGCTGGTTGCGCGGCGCATCAGTGATCGCGTGGCGGCGCTGGGGGTAACCTGCTCAATTGGCGTGGGCTGCAACAAGACGGTCGCAAAGATCGCAAGCGAGCGGGACAAGCCGTTTGGGCTGACCATCGTGCGCCCCGGAACCGAGCAGCGCTTTTTGGCCGCGCTGCCGGTATCTGCTATGAGCGGCATCGGGCGCTCGGCCGAGGAGCGACTGCGCCGCATGCGCATCTACACGCTCGGCGAGCTGTCACGCGCACCGGAATCTACCCTGGCATCTATTTTTGGTGTCAACGGCGAACGCATGCGCCAGCGTGCGCTGGGACTCGAAATCTCCGAAGTCACGAGCCTTGATGAAGAGCGCGAGGTCAAGTCGGTCAGCAATGAACGCACCTTTGCGAACGATTTAACTGAGCGCGGGGACATCGAAGCGGCGATTGCACTATTGGGAGAGTCAGTGGGACGCCGCCTACGCCGTCAGGGACTAACGGGCGCAACGGTGACGCTCAAGCTCAAGTATTCGTATGGAAGCGGTCGCTCGGCACAGCGCCGGCTACCGCATCCGACCGACGATGAGAACATCTTCGTGGCGGTGGCGCTCGGCCTGCTCGACAATATCTGGCAGGAAGGCATGCATGTGCGCCTGGCGGGCATCGGCATGAGCGACTTCAGCCATCAGGGCGGCATCCAGACCGACCTGTTCTGCGAAGTCGATGATCGCGGCGCCCAATCCAGCGACCGTCGCGACCTCTCAGTCGCCATCGACGCCGTCCGAGACAAGTTCGGCGACACCGCCCTATCCTTCGGCCGTCAATCCCGCTTCATCGATTAGTCCCTTAGGCAAAAAGAAAGCCGGGCAGCTGCGAATGATGCAGCTGCCCGGCGAACGGTAAAGGTTAGCTAAAAAGCCCGTCCCAAATTAACTACTAGAGGAGGTCAAGGGGAAGCTGGGGGGCGTCACCCCAGAGCTTCTCGAGACGGTAGAACTCGCGCGCCTCGGGGGTAAAGACATGGACGACAACCGAACCGTAGTCCATGAGAATCCAGGTCTTCTGTTCGCGGCCCTCGATGGAAAACGGGTGCTCACCGCAAGCCTCGGCGACCTTCTCCTCGATCTCGTCAACAATCGAATCGACCTGGCGGTTGTTGGTGCCGGTAGCGAGAACAAAGTAGTCGCACACATCGGAAAGCTCAGTCAGGTCGAGCACCTGAACGTCCTCGCCTTTCTTGTCGTAGGCGGCCTGCGCGGCGGCGCGGGCGACATCCTCGGCGGCGACACCGCTCGCGGACAGCGAGGCGGCAGTGCGGTCGGACGTGGCAACGAAACTCTTGTGCTCCACACCTTCAAGAATCTGCTCGTCGGTCATGGTCTCGTCGGCCATGGAATACCTCTTTCTAGACAGCCCGAGCTAGCGCAGCTGGGCGTAATGGTTGTAAATCGTAATAGCCGTGGGATAAAGATAACGCCCGGTCTGGATCACATAGACCAGACCCTGCGCAAAACAGGAGAAGAACAACTCGTCGAGCGAGGACCTCCCCACCATCTTGCGCAGCGCATGGGCATAATCGCCGTGGCGGTTGGGTTCGATGGCATCGGCCACAAAGACCACCATATCGAGCGGCGTCATGTCGCAAGCGCCCACGGTGTGACGGTCGACAGCCTGAAAGACTGCCGGCGAAAGCTCGGGAAAAAGCTGGGGAAGCTCATAGGCGGCAACCGGGCCATGCAAAAGCGGCGTCGCGGCAGACGGAGAGCCGGCAATCTTAATGCCATAATGCAGAGCGCGCGTGACTAGCTCGTCGTCGGAGAGCACCTTATCCCAGTCATGGATCAGGCCGGCGGCAGCGGCATCAAAGCGGTCGACACCGTACACCTCGGCTAGGTGCAACGCAGTCTCGGCAACCCCGAGCGAATGCACGTAGCGCTTACGCTTATCCTTCATGCGCACATCGAGCAACTCGTGGATACGCGTCAAGAGAGCGCGCTCGTCGCCCTCAAACTGATCTTCTACCGACAACGTTCTCCCCCATCAATCAAAATCGTCTTGCCCAAGATCGGCATACAGACCGCGCTTACGGATATAGCCGAGCACGGACTCGCTCGTAAGATAGCGCACGCTCATGCCGCGAGCAACCCGCTTGCGAATGTTGGTCGAGCTAATCGCCAGCGCCGGAATCTGAATATAGCGAACGTCGAATGGCAGTCCCGATTCCTTAATCCGCGCCCGGGCCGTATCGATGTCAAAGCCGGGACGCGTCGCAGCAATAAAGGTTGCCAGTTCGGCAATCTCATCTGCATTGTGCCAGGTCACAATATCGATAATCGCATCGGCACCCGTAATAAAATAAAGCTTCACCTGTGGCGGGTAAAACTCGCGAAGGGCACGCAGCGTATCGGCTGTGTAGGTGACACCGGCACGATCGATCTCGAAGCGGCTTGCCAAAAAGGCCGGGTTCGCGGCGGTCGCGAGGACCGTCATGGCATAACGGTCCTCAGCAGGCGTCACCGGTTTGTCGAGCTTAAAGGCAGGCGAGCCCGCAGGCATAAAGAGCACGGCGTCCAAGTCGAGGGACTCACGCGCCTGCTCAGCGGTTACCAAGTGCCCGTAATGAATCGGGTCAAAGGTGCCGCCCATAATGCCAAGCCGAAACTCGTGTCCATCCTTGATGGGAAGTTCAGGCAATCCGATTCCACCGCGCAGCGACATGGCTTACTCGCCCTCCGGGGTCTCAACAACGTCGACTTCGGTAGTGCCTTCGGAGCCCTCGGTGGCATCAACCACGTCCGCACCCTCAGCCGCTACGTCAATAACCTCAACGCCCGCATCCTCGAACTCGTCCTCGAACTCCGAGAAGTCCTCGGCGCCCTCAAAGTCAAAGGCGCGCTGGCAAATGCGAACCTCGTCGCCGGCACGGCAGCCGGCCTTTTCGAGCGCATCGTCAACACCCATGCGGGAAAACTTATGCTGCAGGTAGATGACGGCCTCCTCATTTTCCCAGTCGGTCTGGATAACCAAACGCTCAATGGCGCGACCGACAACGCGGAAGGCACCGGGCTCCTCCTGGACAATACGGAAGCGCTTCTCGCGCTGCAGGCGGCGACGCTCCCACTCCTCGTCGCGCAGATCGACCGGCTCATCGGAAACCGCAAGTTCCGCGCGGAGCTTGGCCACCTGCTCGCCCACGGCAAGCATCAACGTGTTGAGACCGGCACCCGTCACAGCGGAGACGGCAAAGAACATATGACCATCATCGAGCGCTGCACGCTTAAGGTCGGCAATCTTGTCGGCCGTGCCCGGCGCATCGCACTTGTTGGCGACGACGATCTGTGGACGCTCCGAAAGCTCGGCACCATACTGCTCGAGCTCACGGTTAATAATGCGATAGTCCTCGACCGGATCACGATCCTCAAACCCGCCCGTCATATCGACGACATGCATAATCAAAGCAGTGCGCTCAATGTGGCGCAGGAACTGATGGCCCAGGCCACGCCCCTCGCTCGCGCCCTCGATGAGACCGGGGACGTCGGCAACGACGTAAGAATATTCGCCGGCACGCACCATGCCCAGATTGGGCACGAGCGTGGTAAACGGGTAGTCGGCGATCTTGGGGCGGGCGGCACTCATGCGTGCAATGAGCGAAGACTTACCCACCGAGGGAAAGCCCACGAGCGCGGCATCGGCCATAAGCTTCATCTCGAGCTCGATCCAGTGTTCCTCAGCCGGCTCGCCGAGCTGGGCAAACGCGGGCGCGCGACGCACCGACGTCACAAAGTGAGTGTTGCCCAGACCGCCAGCACCACCGGGCGCCACGACAACGCGCTCGCCGTCGTGCACCAGGTCGGCAATCTCGAACATCGGGGTCTGCGTCTCGGGATCGAGCTCGCGGACCACGGTGCCCATGGGGACTTTCAAAATCAGGTCCTCACCGCTTTTGCCGTTGCGGCGGGCACCCTGGCCATGCGTTCCGCGCTCAGCACGAAAGTGATGCTTAAAGCGGTAATCGATCAGCGAGGAAAGCTGAGCGTCGGCCTGAATGACGACGTTGCCGCCACGACCGCCGTCGCCGCCATCGGGGCCGCCCTTGGGAACAAATGCCTCGCGCCTAAACGACATGCATCCGGCTCCGCCGTCGCCGCCGCAAACGTTAATTCGGCTGATATCGGTGAACTGTGACAACAGAATCGCCTCCTACAAAAAAGAGGGAGACCCTTGAATCCTAAAACTCAAGTGCCTCCCACATATGTGCTCTATGAAGGGTGAATTACGCGTTCGCGAGCGGGCGTACGCTGACCCTGTGCTTGATACCCTTGTGGAACTCAACGGTACCGTCGACCAGCGCGAACAGCGTGTCGTCCTTGCCACGGCCAACGTTCTCACCCGGGTGGATGTGCGTGCCGTGCTGACGGACGAGAATCGTGCCCGTGGTTACCGTCTGGCCGGCATAGCGCTTCGTGCCAAGGCGCTGACCGCGGGAGTCACGGCCATTACGGGAGGAACCGAGTCCTTTTTTGTGTGCCATTGTGTATACCTACTCTTTCGTTACGAGTGTAATCTACTCGGCGACGGGAGCCTCGGCAACAGCCTCAGCCTCTGCCTTGACAGCCTTCTTGGCGCGGGAGGTAGCCTGAACCTTCACGATCTTCAGCTTGGTGAGCTGCTGACGGTGACCCTTCAGACGACGATAGCGCTTGCGCTTGTGGAACTTGAAGACCAGCTGCTTCTCGCCCTTGAACTGCTCAACGATCTGAGCGGTAACCTTGGCCTTGGCCAGCTTGTCGGGATCGGTGACGATCTTCTTACCATCGTTGAGGAAGATAACCGGCAGGGTGATCTTGTCGCCCTCATTGCCCTCGATCTTCTCGACGGTGATGACATCGTCGGTGGCGACCTTGTACTGCTTGCCGCCCGTGTTAACGATTGCGTACATGTTTACTTGCCCTTCATGCATCAGTTAGTGCAACAGCCGAATATAGTAGCAGGCGATAATACCCCCGTCAACGAGTATGTGGAGCAAATCCACAAGTTCGCACAGGTATGGGGCTGACGAGTCGGCCCTCGTCGTCCTCGCATGCTTGATTCTGACGCTCGACATCGTAGGAGCAGATGGTCACGAGGTCTTGCATACCGGTGGAAACAATAGGTGCATCGACGCCCGGGGTCAAGCCCTGCAACAAAACATCAGCGGCAGAAAGCAAAATTTCCGGACGCATGGAGCCCTCGTTATCGGCATGGGTGTCGAGCATGAGCACCAGATGGTCCGGGCGCTCCCCCGCCTTAAGCTCATAGCCCACGAGCGTATGATCCAAGTCCAGGCGCTTGCTCTTCTTACCGCGTGCGTAGTCGATGCCGTGCCCCGCGCGCAGCGTGTCGATCGCAGCGCGCACCTCGTCGGCGCTCACGGGAGCCTCGGGGTCCAGATGCAAGTCGATGCGGTACGACAGACGCGTAAGCTGAGCCGTCAGCGCCGGCGTGCGCACGTCGATGTAGGCGGCCTCGATAGGCGCCAAATCGGCAGGGGACGCCGCGACCAGGCGCTCAAACGCCTCATCGAGTGCGATGAACTCGGTCATAAACAGGTCATACCACTCGCAAGTCGACGACGTTCCCACCGGCAGCGCCGACGAAAAGCCCACGCGCATGTGCGGAGAGAAGCCCTGCGTCACGGCATAGGGCAGCCCCGCGCGACGCACGATGCGCTCAATGGTATGAATCACTTCGAGATGGCCCAGGTACTTAAGACGGTCGCGCTTGCCATAGCGAACGCGAAGCCTAAAGAGCGTGGGGTTGTCGGTCAGGCGCTCACTCATGCGCGATCACCCACCAATACGTTCTTGGCATGGAGCGTGGGGCAGATTCCGCAGCCGGTGCACGAGGTGCGGGTACAGTCGGGCGTCGTGACGCCCTCCAACGAGCGACGGTATTCGCGCTCGAGGAAGCCGCGCGAGCAGCCGGGGCTCACGTGTTCCCAGGGCAGGCGCCAGTCCAGTTCGTAGGGCAGGTGCACGAGCTCGTTGAGATCGATACCGTTTTTGGCCGCAGCCGACTTCCAGTTGTCGAGCGAAAAATGCTCCACCCAGGCGTCAAAACGCGAGCCCGCACGCCAGGCGTCGATAATGACCGGCGTCATGTCGCGACCGGCACGGGACAGCGCGGCCTCGACGAGCGAGGTCTCGGCATCGTGGTAGTGCACGCGGACCGCACGGTTGCGAACGCTCGTGATAAGCAGCTTTTGGCGACGCTTGACATCATCGTAATCGAGCTGCGGGCACCATTGGAACGGCGTGGCGGCCTTGGGGATAAACACCGACACCGAGATGGACACCGAGATGGAGCCGCGGCGCGCCTTGGGAACCACGGAGCGGCCAAGCTCGAGCACATGGTCGGCCAGGTTGGCGATGGCCACGATATCCTCGTCGCGCTCGCCGGGAAGGCCCATCATGAAGTAGAGCTTCATGCGGTTCCAGCCCGCCTCGAAGGCCGCCTTGGCCGCACGGTCCAAGTCCTCCTCGGTCACGTTCTTGTTGATGATGTCGCGCATGCGCTGACTGCCGGCCTCGGGGGCAAACGTCAGGCCGCCCTTCTTTTCGCCGGCGACCGACTCGGCCATATCCACGCCAAACGAATCCAGGCGCTGCGAGGGAATGGACACGCGAATGCCCGTATCTTCAAGACGGCGGTTAAGGCGACCGAGCACATCGCGGATGCAGGAGTGATCGGTGGTCGAAAGCGAGGTGAGCGACACCTCGTCATAGCCGGTCTTTTCCAGGCCCTGGATCACCGAGGACGCAATCTGGTCGGCCGAGCGCTCGCGCACCGGACGATAGGTCATACCGGCCTGGCAAAAACGGCAGCCGCGGGCACAGCCGCGCAGAATCTCGATAGACAGGCGATCGTGAACGAGCTGCGCGTAGGGCACGCACGACTGCGACAACGGATTGGTAGCGCCAAAGTCCTCAACGACGCGCTTGTAGACCACCGGTGGGACGTCCTTGCCTTCGCGCGGCACGGTGTAGCCATGCGGCGAGCAGGGCTCGTCATGGCGCACCTCGTAGAGCGACGGCACATAGGTGCCACCGACCGTCGCGAGCTGCTCGACAATCTGAGCGCGCGAGACGCCCTCGTCGCGCAAGCGGCGATGCAGCTGGCAAACCTCGAGCAGCGACTCCTCGCCCTCGCCAATGAGGATGGCATCGAAGAAGGCTGCATACGGCTCGGGGTTATAGACCGAGGGACCACCGGCAATGATGATGGGGTCGTCCTCGGTGCGGTCGGCCGCCAGCAGCGGAATGCCGGCTAGATCGAGGGCCTCGAGAAAGTTTGTCACGGCCATCTCATGCGGCACGTGCATGCCGACGATATCGAACGAGGCCACGGGTGCTGCGCCCTCGAGCGACAGCAGCGGGATACCAGCCTCGCGCATGGCATCGCCCATATCGGGCCACGGCACATAGCCGCGCTCGCAGGAAATGCCCTCGGCCTGATTGAGGATGTTGTACAGGATGGCAATACCCTGGTTGGGCAGGCCAACCTCGTACACATCCGGGTAAATCATGCAGCAACGATAGTCGGCATCGGCCTTGGAGAGCGTGCCCCACTCATGGTCGATATAGCGACTCGGCTTCTCGACCTTTGCGAGCAGGGGCTCAATCAAATGAAAACAGTCTTGGTATGGAACGCGCAAAAGAAACCCCTAAGCAGCGAGATCGGGTGCATCCTCGAAAGGACTCATGGGACGGGTGGCACCGGCGACCGTGGTCACCAGGTCGCGGACGCGCGAGAACGTGGCGGCAGCCACCTCGTTGGCACGGCTGTAGTCAATATCGCGCTCGTAGAGCGACACGAGCGCACGGCCCATGCCATAGGTTCCCGCGGCGGCGGTCAGCGCCTTGACGGCAAACCCAATATGCGGCGTCTGCTTTACCAGGGCGCGGGTGACGGCGCGGAGCACCAAGCCGCCGGCAAGCACGCCCGCGACCTCATAACCGCGCTCGGGCTTAATACCGCGTCCAAAGATGGCCGCGAGCTCAAAGAGCATGCCCACCTGCGCCAGCGCCATAACGGGATAATCGGCCCCCGGCAAAAACACCAGCGCGCCCGTCGCCATATTGGTAAGCGCGCACGAGGTGATGATGCGGTTAGCGGCCGCAATACGCATAAAAGCAAAGTTCGCCGCAAAGGCCGTCTCCTTGTCCGTGCGATCGAGAATCCAGCGGGCAAGCGTCTCGAGCAGATACGTCTTATCGGTGGCCGCCACCGCGCCGAGCATGGGCGTGGACTCCTGGATAAAAGGCACCTCAACAGCAGACTCGGCCAGCACGCACACGGGGGCGCCGGCAATCACAAGCTCCTGTACAGCGCTCTCCAGACGGTCGGATCCGCACGAAAGGACCAGCACCACGTCGGTATCGGTCTTGGGGACGATACGGTCCTCACCCAGGCGCTCAACGCGCACAATGCCAGACGTCGTATGCGGCACGAAGGCATCGCGCACCGTCTCGACCAAAAAACGCGAGGCAGACGAATCGAGGTAGACGGACACGCGAACCGGCGTGTCGGAATCCTTCTTGGTGGTCGCGCCCATCTTAAAGACGCGGGTCAGCTTGTCCACGGGAATCTTCATAGCAAACCCCTCCAGCGGTTACGCGGCGCCCGAACGATGCCGCCATATGGATTGTACGATACCTACCGTCAGCAACTGGATCATCATCGAGGACGAACCGAAGCTAATGAACGGCAGCGGAATACCGGTAATCGGCATCATGCCGATGCACATGCCGATGTTCTCGAAGGTCTGGAATGCCCACATGCCGACGATACCCACGCATGACAAGCGTAGGAACAGAGACTCACACTTAAAGGCAACGCGAATCGTCGAGAACATGAGCAGCACGTACAGGCACAGCAGCAAAAAGGAGCCGCAGAAGCCAAAGGTCTCGGACAAAAAGGCAAAGACGAAGTCGGTGTGGAACTCGGGCAGAAAGCCACCGGCAGACTGCGTCGCATGGCCCAGACCTTTACCGAAAAAGCCACCCGATCCAACCGCGATGAGCGATTGCTGCAAGTTGTAGGCATCGTCCGAATCGGCATTATCGGGGTCGATAAAGACGGTCAGTCGGTTCATCTGGTACTGCTTGATCAAAACGTCATGGCCCAAAAGAGAATCGAGCACAGAATCGAGCGCCAGGATGAGCGCCACCAAACCCACGAGCAGAGCCAAGGTCGACAGCACCCATTCGCGGCGCGCACCGCTCATGCAGATCACAACGGCACCCGACACCAACACGACCAGGCCCGAACCCAGGTCGCCCATGGCGACGACGGCCAAAAACGGAACGGAGAGCATGCCGCAGAGCTTAATGTAGTCGCGGGCGGTATCGATGCGGCCGTTGTACTGCGAACCAAGCGTGGCGATAAAGAAGATCGTGATGAGCTTGGCGAGCTCGACCGGCTGGAAGGTAAGACCGATACCGGGAATCTTGATCCAGCCCGTCATGCCCAGACCGCCCGTATAGGACAGCCCCGGAATCTTGGGCGAGAAAATCACAATGAGGTCGATGACGAGCAGCGCCGTCGAGAAGTTAGAGATGCCGCGCAGATCGGTACGCCAGACGAGCACCGCAAGCACCGCACCGATGCCGATGCCCAACAGGTGGCGCGAAAATGAGGCGTCGGCCTTAAACTGCGATGCCGACCAAATGATGATGGCACCATAGGCAACGAGTGCCAAGGTTGCCAGCAGCACGCCGATGTGCACCTTCTGGCGAAACGTGCCGCGCGAGGCCGAAAGCTGCTTGTTGACACGGTCCAGGCTGCTGCGGGAACCGGTTTTAGTTGAGCGGAACAGGTCCGCCGGCGAAAAATCCATCGCAACCTCCTATCGAACCGAAGAATCGCCCGTGGCAGAAGATGTGTCGGGCTCGTCATAAATGGCACCGAGGACATCGCGCACGACGTGCAGCGCGGTATCGGAGCCACCACCGCCCTGTTCCAAGACAGTGACAATCACGTACTTGGGCTCATCGGCCGGCGCGTAGGCGCAAAACCACGCGTAATCGTCCTCGCCGCTCTTCTCGCCCGTGCCGGACTTGCCGTAGACCGTGGGGGTCAAGGAGTTAAAGTGTGCAGCGGTCGAAGTCGACGCCGAGTAAATCACATCGTGCATGCCGTTACGGACCAGCGCCAGGTCGGCATCGCTATTGATATGGGCCTCCAGGCGCTTCTTCTTGCCCTTGCCGTTGTACTTATAGGCATCGCCGTCGCCATCGCGCGACACGGCAGACAAAAACACGTGAGGCACGTACTGTTTGCCGCCGTTGGCAAGACCCATATAGGCGCACGCCATCTGCAGGGGCGTCACCAGGATGTCACCCTGACCGATAGCAATGTTGGTCATATCGCCGGCATTCCACTTGCGGTCCTCGGCAGAGGCGTCGGTGAAGTACGACTCTTTCCACTCGGCATCGGGAATACGGCCCGCGCCCTCACTTGGCAGATCGATACCGCAGGTCTTGCCTAGGCCCCAGCGACGAAAGACCTCCTGCAGGCCCTCGGGATGTTGCTCGTCATAGAAGAACGCCTTGCCCATGTCGTAGAAGACGGGGTCGCACGAGTTGGCGATACCCGACTGTAGCGTCATGGTGCCGTGGCCGGAATGCAGCCAGCAGTACTTGCCCCACGACTTGCCCAGACCCGTCCAATAGCCCGTGCAGTTGGTCGTCTGCCCCGACGTGTAGGTTCCAAACTCAAGACCGGCCAGTGCCGAGAGCGGCTTGATGGTCGAAGCCGACATGTACTGTCCGCTAATGGCGCGGTTGAGCAGCGGGTGCGAACCCTTATCATCATTGAGCTCGGTCCACACGTCATTTGAGACGCCGCCGATAAAGACGGACGGATCGAACTTGGGCTCGCTCGCCATGCCCAGGATCTCGCCATTGTTGGGATCGAGACACACCACAGCGCCGTTGCCGGCATTGCTGTAGCCAGTGGTCTTGGCAAGCTCGATAGCGCTCGCCAGCGCCGTCTCACAGGCCTGTTGGATCTTAAGGTCGAGCGTGAGCTTAATGTCGGAGCCGGCCTTCGCGGGCACGGCGCCGGCCTGACCGGTCACATTGCCCGAGGCATCGACCTTGACGGTCTGCTCGCCACGAATACCCTGCAGCAGGTTTTCGTAGTAGCTCTCAACGCCCGCCTGGCCCACGATATCGCCCGACTGGTACGTAATCTTGCCAGCAGAAGCATCATCATCGCCAGAGGTTTTCTTATTCTGGGCCTCGAGCTGCTCGGAGGTAATGGTGCCGGTATAGCCCAAGATATGGCATGCCGTCTCGCCATATGGATATTGGCGCTCGGTACGCTCGGCAATCTTGACGCCCGGGAACTCGCCGGCGTGCTCCTGAATATAGGCAACCGTGGAGCGACGGACGTCCGTCGCGATGGTATGCAGGCTCTGGGCGCCCTCCGTATTGTCCTGAATATTGCGAAGGACCGCAACGTAAGGCATTCCAAGCACGTTGGCAAGATGGCGAACCAGAACCTCATCCTCCGCAAGGTCGCGGTAGGCCACGACAGCAAGTGAGGGACGGTTCTGGACAAGCGCCACGCCATTGCGGTCGAGGATGCGGCCGCGCACAGCGGGTGTGGTAACGGTGCGAGTCTGATTGCTATTGGCCTGCTTCTCGTAATAGTCCGACGAGACCATCTGCATGCCCCACAGCTTGACGGCAAGTGCCGCAAACATCGCGCCCACACCCATGGTGAGGATGGAAAAGCGGCCCTTAAAGGCGGTCGCCGCGGTATTGCCCTCGCCCTCGGTGGCGCGCGGGGCCGTTCCATGCTGTGTATCGTAGGTAAAACGGGAATCGCCACGACGCATGATGACCAGCGCGACCACGATGGCCACAACCAGCACGATACCGGCGATAATAACCGTCATCTGGGAAGACATCTACGGGCCTCCCCTATTTGAGCTTGCGGGTCTTGGGCTTAAAGCGCATACCCGTCTGGCGTCCGCCACGTGCGGAGAATCCATAGCCGGACTGCGGCACGACGCCGGACATCAAAAACGGAATGGCAACCAGACCCGTCAGGATCGAGGACGGCAGCGCATGGCCGAAGATCGCCACGACAAAGCTCGTCTCCAAACCCATAAACAGCAAGATGATGCTGTAGATCACATTAATGACGAGCGCAAAGGCGCCCACGGTGACGCCGCGCGCACTCGGGGTACCGCCCGTCTGACCGACGGCGCTGTGCACCAGGGCAAAAGAACCCACGGTCAGCAGGAGCGACATAACGCCCACCGGCACGGCAGCGGACAGGTCATAAAACAAGCCGCTGCAAAAACCGCACACGACGGCACGGGTCGGGTCGCCCGAGAACACGCTTAGGCACACCAGGATAATCATGAAGTTGACGCGACCTCCCGCAATGGAGATCTGCGGTGCCAGGCCTGCCTGCAACAGCACACACACAATGGCGGCGATTACAAACGTGCGGGAGCTCATCCCCTGCTCGTGTAGATCCATGGACATGCCCCCTATTCGCTCGAGCCAGAATCGGTCGTCTCGGACGTGTCGGAACTGTCATCCGAGCTCTCGTCCTTCGTCTTGGTCGCAGCATCGCGCGACGTTCCCTGCGGCGTGCTGTTGGCCGTGCTCACGTCCTCATCCGAGGCCGACTGTTCGTCGGTCAGCGAGGTGATGACCAGCACTTCCTCGTTGTTCTCGGCCGTGGTCTGAGCGCGCACCACAATGGTGTAGTACACGTCGTTTGCCGATTTCTCAACCGACGAGACGGTGCCAAGCGGAAGGCCCTTGGGGAACACGCCACCGATGCCAGAGGTCACGATGATATCGCCAACCTTAACATCGGAGTCGACGCTCACGTACTCAAGACGCAGCGTGCCGTCAGCCTGACCCTGCAGCATACCCTGGGCGCGCGTGTCCTGCACCATGGCGGACACGCCCGAGTTCTCGTCGCCAATCAGGCGCACGGTAGAGGTCTTGGCCGATACCTCGATAATCTGGCCGATAACACCGGCAGAACTCGTCACGGGCATGTTGATGGTAAGGCCGTCGGCAGAGCCCTTGTCGATGGTGACGGTCGAGGTCCAGGCATCGCCGGAGGCACCAACGATACGAGCTGCGGTCGATTTGAGGTTGTAGGTCGATTGCAGCCCGACCAGGCCCTCCAGGCGCTCGGCAGTCTTTTGAGCCTCAGAAAGCTCGGCGACCTTAGAGGTCAGCTCCTCATTTTGCTTCTTGAGCTCGTCGAGCGTGTCCTGCGACGCCGTTAGGTTAGAGAACACGTTGCCAATCGCATTGAAGGGAGCCGCCGCAGCCGAGCCCACAAAGCGCACCGGAGAGGTAATCGTCGTTACGCCCGAACGCACGGCATGAATCGGCCCTGCCTCGCCCTCGCGGATGTAAAACGTGAGCAGCAACACCGAAATCAGGCTGAAAACAATCAACGGGCGCATACCCGTTGATTGTCGCTTGGTATTCAGATTTGTGGAGAAACCCGAAGATCGTGCCAAATGGAATCCACCTTTTGGAAATTAAGCATTGGTCTGGACGAAGCCACCATCAAACGCATTGGCCTCGAGCACGCGGGCACAGCCGTTAACGACGTTATCGAGCGCCGTGGGGCTGACGTTGACCGAAACGCCGGTCTCATCGCGCAGGCGCACGTCGAGACCGCGCAGCAGCGCGCCGCCACCGGTCAGCAATATGCCATAGTACATAAGGTCAGAGGCAAGATCGGGAGGCGTAGCGTCGAGGGCGTCCTTGACGGCCTTGGCCATCTCGTCGAGCGGCTTGTTGAGCGCGCGACGGATCTCCTCGCTCTCGATGCGCACAGTCTTGGGCAGACCGGTGATCACGTCGCGGCCGTTGACCTCGACGTCGAGCTCGTCCTTGAGCGGCACGGCGGAGCCGACCTTGATCTTGATGTCCTCTGCCGTACGCTCGCCGATGGCCAGGTTGTAGGCATCGCGAACGTGCGTGAGGATGGCCTGATCGAACTCGTCGCCGGCAATACGGATGGACTGCGAGACGACGATGCCGCCCATAGCGATAACAGCGACCTCGGTGGTACCGCCGCCGATATCGATGACCATGGAGCCGGTGGGTTCCTCGACGGGCAGGTCGGCGCCGATAGCGGCAGCCATGGGCTCCTCGATCAGATAGGCCTGGCGGGCACCGGCCTGGATCGTGGCCTCAAAGACAGCGCGCTTCTCGACCGACGTGACGCCGGAGGGAACGCAGACGACAACACGCGGACGCGGAGTCCACGGATAGCGCTTCTCGGACGCCTTGTCGATAAAGTAGCGGAGCATGGCCTCGGTAACGTCGAAGTCGGCGATGACGCCGTCCTTCAGGGGACGAACGGCCACGATGTTGCCGGGCGTACGGCCGAGCATGCGCTTTGCCTCGATACCGACCGCCAGGATGCGCTCGTCGTTCTTGTCGATGGCGACGACGGAGGGCTCGCGAATGACGATGCCCTTGCCGCGCACGGAGACAAGCGTATTTGCGGTGCCGAGGTCGATGGCAAGATCGCCCGCATAGCTACCGAAGAACATATCCATCAAAGAAAACAACGCAACTCCTGATGTGTTGGATGATTGCTGGAAAACTACTAGCTCATCATACTAGCGCAAGCCCGGCACCTCACTTGCGGTGAAGCGCCGGGCAAAGCTAAATCCCATAAGGTCACTACTGGTTGTCAGCAGCCGAGAAATCCATATCGAGCGAGGAAACGGCCCAGCCGATATGGTTGTCGGAGCGCACGAATTTGACGGTGTACTCCTGCTCGCCGCCCTTGGACAGCGATGCCTTCACCTTAGCGGTCGTCTCGGTCATGGACTGATCCATGCCCTCGACGGACACGGTGGCACCCTGCGGAATCGAGGAGATGATCATCGACTTAGCGTCCTCGGACAGGCTCGAGGCCAGGCAAGACTCGGCCTTTGCGGTGTCACCGTCGCCGGCGGCCTGGAACAGATCGGAAACCACAGATTCCTGAGACGGGAAGCCAAAGCCGCGCGTGTAGGCAAAGCCCAGGCCGCCCGCGACGATCAAAATGAGCAGAAGCAGCACGATGAAGACTTTGAGACCCGTGTGGCGATGGCGACGACGGACCTTGGCCTGCTTACGATCCTGACGGTCCTGCTGGACCATCTCGGACTCGGACAGCGTAAAGAAGCCGGTGTCCGAGGGATCGGGCATAAACTGGCCGGTCGCGCCCGTAGGATCGAGCGGATCGACGGCAGGAGCGTCCATCGCAGGCGCCGGAGCCGTGGCCATGGCTGTCTGGGCAGACAGCGCGGCAAGCGAATCATGCACGCGGGCAAGCTCATCGGCCTGCTCGGAGGTGAGCTGGTAGATGCCATCGGCAGTAGCGGCGTTAAAGGCGTCGAGTGCGTCGGAGGGACGGCCGGCGGCAGAAAGCGCCTGACCCATGCCGGCGTTGAGTGCACGCGTGTCGTCGCGGGGGCCGGCAAAGTCGATAGCCGTGCGGTAGGTCTCCACGGCATCCGCCGGACGGCCGAGCTTAATGAAGCAACGTCCAAGCTCGCCGAGTGCGGCGGCAGGAGCCGGATTGGCGCCGTCGATGGCAGCCTGACGGAAGGCAGTACCCGCGTTGGCATAATCGCCCGACTGGAACAGCGCGTTACCCAAGCCCAGATAGGCCTTGAACGGCGTGGCATAAGAAGCGTCCTGCGTGGCAGCAGAGAACGCCTGAGCGGCCGTCGTGTAGTCGCCCACGGCGGCGAGTGCCTTGCCGCGGTTGGTGAGCAGCGCGCCGCGCTTGCCATAGGTGCCGTCGTTGAGGGCGGCGGCATAGGCCTCGGCGGCCTCGGCATACATGCCCAGGTGCATCAAGGCGTTGCCACGAAGGTGATCGGCCTCGCCCATAATCTCATCGGGAGTTTTTGCCGCCCCAAGCATCTGGGCTGCAGCGGAAAAATCACCCGCGCGGTAAGCGGCGCGGCCCTGTTGGATCAGCTGGCTATTCAAGGAAGTCCCCTTTACTCGTGAACGATCTCGACATGGACGATCTCGTCGCCGGCACGCAGCTGCGAAATCACATCGAGACCCTCGACCGTGGTACCAAAGACGGTGTAACCGGAATCGAGGTTATGCTGGGCACCCAAGCAGAAGTAGAACTGCGAACCCGCGGAATCGGGATCCATGGAGCGTGCCATGGCAAGGGCACCATCGACATGGCTGTTGCGCGGATTGGTGGCAAACTCGCCCTTGATGCAGTAGCCGGGGCCACCGGTACCGGGCATGCCGTCGGGGCCCTCAAGACCGGCAGCGACGTCGGCGCCGGACATATCGCGGGTATTGGGGTCGCCGCCCTGAATGACAAAGCCGGGCACATAGCGATGGAACTTAAGGCCATCATAGAAACCCATCGTGGAAAGCTCGCAGAAGTTCGCGACATGAATGGGAGCGCCCTCGCCGTCAAACTTGACCTTGATGGTACCCTTCGACGTCTCGATAACGGCGCACTCGTCGCCGGCAAGCTGATACTCGGGCGTGTAGAGCTCTTTCTTAAAACCAAACATGTGGTTCCTTCCTCGTGCGTTTAAAGCATATTTGTACGAATTGTAGCAATAAGCATGCGCTTACATCAATTGCGCACGTAGGTTATGCCGACTATGGCGAACTAATTTTAGGAACGCTGCTGCGGCTTCCAGGAGCCCACGTTGGCGTCGTACTGATTCAGCGCGCTGTTGCCGCTCTGCGCGATGGGCGCCAGGATCTCGCTTTGGTGGGAACTCATCGACTCGCCATCGGGAATGGCCAGCGAGATATCCCAGCTCTGGCAGATCACGTCGACGCGCTCATACATCCACTCGGCAAGCTGCTTTAAGTGGGCGATGTCATCTGCATAGACCGTATCGTCCTGGTACTTAAGGTTGTTGAGCTCATCTTGCGTCTTTTTAATCTGGTCGCGCAGGGCGTAGGCACTCTGCGACAGCTCCTGGCGGGTGGACAGCGGCGTTCGGAGATAGCCGTTGTTAAAGGAATCGATGACCTCGCCGATCTGGTCCTCATCACCGTAGGACACGATGGTCTGATACAGACCGTCGAGTCTGGTATAGAGCTGATCATCGGTGAGCACGGTTTCTTCCTGGACCACCTTGGCAGAATCGTCCTGCTTGGTATCGTCCTCAGTCGCCTCGCCCTTTTGGCGCGTGGGGAAGGTCGTCTGCGCAGCCTGGCCAAACTGGTCGTAGAAGGCAGGCATGACACCCATGGGATCGGCCGTCACGAACCAATAGGCACCGCCGCAAACGACGGCAAGGACCGCGATGACGATGAGCGGCTTGGGGATATGACGCTTGTGCTTGTGATAGGCGTCCTCGTCGGGATGCACCTTGCGCTTGGGTTTTTGAGCATCGTCATGCAGGGAAACGGGCGTGGGAATATCGACCTTGGGGATACCGAAATCCTTATCGAAAGCCGGCAGCACGCAGGTCTCGTTAGGATCGGCGGCGTCCGAAAGCACCGCAGCGGCAGAGGCCGGCGCATGCGGCACCTCGGTATCGATCTGCTCTTGCGTTAGGCGCGGAAAACCCGCCGTGCGGCCCGCAGCCAAGTCGGATGCGGCCGCGTCCTCGGAGAGGATACCCGGAGCCGGGCGTCCGCATTTGGGGCACGTACGGTCATGCGGAGAAAGACGGGCACCGCAGCCCTCACAGAACACGAACTCGGTGTGCTCGGGGCCATCGCCCGGACCCACATAGGCGTTGCAGTAGGGGCAGAACGAGGCGCCGTCCTCGATAGTCTTAAGGCAATGCGGGCAGATCACGGCATCCTCTTTTCGAAGCAATTCAAACAATCGAGGTTAGAGCATAACATCGCCACGGCCCCACAGGAGCAAGGCACCAATTCAACATCGCCAGGGCGCGTAGTTACTTCTTCTTTTTGCTTGGCATCGAAACTTTGATGCCTTGGGCGGACTTGGTCACGCGAGAGCGCTTGGCTCCGGTACTCTTCTTTTTCTTGGGCTGGGTCTGGGCCACTCCCTCGAGTGCGCGGGCCTCGGCCTCGCGAGCGGTGCGATCTTCGCGGCGCTGCGCCATGTCGGCGGCGAAGCGCTTGGCAAAACGCTCGGCCGTCGAACCCGTCGAGCTCACCTTGCCGCCACCGCGACCCAGGTGGACGCGCACACCGCGGCCAAAACCAGTTGCAGCATGACGACGACGCGGCTTGAGCGAATCCATCATCGTGGCGAGCTTAAAGAACACCGAGCAGGTAAAGACCACGATGACAGCCAAGATAACCATCTGGCCCATCGAGAGGTTGGCAATAGACAGCAGCTCCGGGAATCCGATAACGCCCACCAAGATGCCGGCGACTACAAACACAAAGAGCACCACTCGTAAGGGTGTGAGCGGCTGCGAGATGCGCCAGATTAGGCTGACGCTCGCCGAGCACGACGTAAGCAGGCACATCGTAGACAGCGTGAGCTGGCTAAAGCCAAACACGCGCGCCACAAAGATATCGAGCGCCGCGGCCAAAATGACCGCAATCGACGCCGGCAGTGCCCGCTTGAGTACGTTGGTCAAAAACGCACCCTTCACGCGAGCATTGTTGGGCTCCAGGCCCAACACAAAGCCCGGAGCGCCGATGCAGAAGAAGTTAATGAGCGTCATCTGGATGGGCTCGAAGGGGTACGGCGGCAGCGCGATGCACAGCGCCGCCAGGCCCATCGAGAACAGCGTCTTGGTCAAGAACAGCGAAGCCGAGCGCTGCAGGTTGTTGATGGAGCGACGGCCCTCGGCCACCACGGCGGGCATCGAGGCGAAGTCGTTGTCGACGAGTACGATCTCGGCCACGTTGCGCGCGGCATCGGAGCCGGCCGCCATGGCCACGGAGCAGTCGGCCTCTTTGAGCGCCAGCACGTCGTTGACACCGTCGCCCGTCATGGCCACGGTGTGCTCGCGGCGCTTGAGCGCCTGCACGAGCTCGCGCTTCTGCTGCGGGGTCACACGACCAAAGACATGGTAGCGGTCCACTGCGGCATCGAGCTTGGCCGGCGTATCGAGCGTCGTGGCGTCCACATAAGCGTCCGCCCCCGGCACGCCCACCACGCGCGCGATCGACGACACCGTACGCGGGTCGTCGCCACTGATCACGTTGAGGGTCACGCCCTGCTCGTTAAAGTAGCCGATGGTCTCGGCCGCCGAGGTACGAATCTCGTCGCGGATGGTCACAAAGCCCACGGGCTCGGCCTCGCCCACCATATCGCCATCGGGCGTAAAGCCGTCAACGCGCGCCACCACGAGCACGCGGCAGGTATCGGCAAGCTCGGCGACACGGTTCTCGACCTGCGAAAACACACGATCAGAGAGCACAAACTGCGCGGCGCCCATCACATAGGAGCCCTGCGCAAACGACGCGCCGCTCCACTTTTTGGAGGACGAGAACGGAATGACCGACAGCGGCTCAGACACCTCGACCGGGCGATCGGCGTAATAGTTGAGCAGCGCCTGGCAGGTCTCGTTGGCATCAGCCGAAGTCGCACGTGCCACGTTAGCCAGCGCAAAATCGAGCACTGTGGTATCGACGGGAACAGCCGCCTCCTCCGAGTCCACGCCAAAGCCAACACCCTCAACCGGCAGCGGATACGTGCCCTCGACCTCCATGCGACCCGACGTGATGGTGCCCGTCTTGTCCAGGCACAGCACGTCGACGCGAGCGAGCGTCTCGATGCAGTAGAGCTGCTGCGCCAACACCTTGCGGCGGGCCAGGCGCACCGTGGCGATGGCGAGCACCGACGAGGTCAGCAGCACCAGGCCTTGCGGGATCATGCCCAGCAGGGCGCCCACCGTGGACAGCAGCGCCGACGAAGGCACATGACCAGCCAACAGCTCGGAGAAGCACCACGAAAGTGCGCTATCGCCCGGGGTTCCCGCGGCATCCCACAGCTCGCTCACACTCGAGGCAAACAACGCCAAACCGAGCGGGATCATGATGATGCTCGCAAAGCGCACGATGGCGTTAAGCGCGTTCATGATCTCGGAATTGACCTTTTTGACGTACTTGGCCTCGTTATTAATTTTGGCCACGTAGTTGTCGGCGCCGACATGGATCACGCGGGCGCGCAGCAGGCCCGAGTCGATAAAGCTGCCGCTCATGAGCTCGGAACCGGGCTGTTTCTTAATAAGGTCGCTCTCGCCCGTCAGCAGGCTCTCGTTCACGAGCGCCTCGCCCGAAACCACCACGGCGTCAGCGGGAATCTGATCGCCGCGCCCCAGGCGGATGATGTCGTCGAGCACGATCTGGTCCAAGTCGAGCTCCACCTCGGCACCGTCGCGCACCGCGATGGCCTTCTTAGAGGTCAGAAGCGTGAGCTTATCGACCATCTTCTTGGAACGCATGGACTGAATGACGCCGATAGCGGTGTTCAAGAACACCACGAACAGGAACGTCAGATTCTTAAACGAACCGGTCAAAATGACCAGGAACGCCAAGATCACGTTGATCAAATTGAACAGCGTGCAGAGGTTCTCGATGATGAGCTCTTTGACCGACTTGGTCTTGAGCTCCATGTTGCGGTTGATCTTACCGGCGGCGATGCGCTCCTCGACCTCGGCGGTCGAGAGTCCGCGCTCGATATCCGTTGCTGCCATACCACGTCCCATCACGTCGCGTCGGTATAAGAAAAACCGCCCGGACCATGCGAGGTTCGGACGGTCTTACGTTCGATGGTGCCCCATGTTGGATTCGAACCAACGGCCTTCTGCTCCGGAGGCAGACGCTCTAATCCCCTGAGCTAATAGGGCCAACGTTTGGCATTATACCCAAGTGCACCACGGGCTATCAAAATAAAAGAAAAAGCTTTGCAATTCCGAGGAAGACGCGGCGCAACGGCCCACTTTAGAAGGCAAAAGCGAGTCGGATAGTATAAACTCTCATGCACCATATATACACGGCTCGCAATGCGGGCCGTTTTTGCAAAAGTTATCCATCGAGGTGAGAGGCACACCATGATTGCAATTCTAAAGCAGAGCGCCAGCGACGAGGCCGTCAGCCATATTGTCAGCTGGATTGAGAAAAAAGGCCTGAAGACCGACGTCTCGCGCGGCGAGAACGAGACGATTATCGGCCTGGTGGGCGATACGACCAAGATCGACCCGTTCCTGCTCGAGTCCATGGATGTCGTCGAGCGCGTGCAGCGCGTCTCCGAGCCGTTCAAGCGCGCCAACCGCAAGTTCCACCCCGAGGACTCCGTCATCGACTGCGGTCACGGCGTCAAGATCGGCGGCGACCAGTTCCAGGTCATCGCCGGTCCCTGCTCAGTCGAGGGCGAGAACCTCATCCGCATCGCACGCCGCGTGAAGGCCGCCGGCGCCACGATGCTGCGCGGTGGCGCCTACAAGCCCCGCACCTCCCCCTACGCCTACCAGGGCATGGGCCCCGCCGGCCTCGACCTGCTGTGCGAGGCGTCTGCCGAGCTCGACATGCCGATCGTCACCGAGATCATGGACCCGCGCGACGTGCAGGTCTTCTTGGACAAGAAGATTGACGTCATGCAGATCGGCGCCCGCAACGCCCAGAACTTCCCCCTGCTCAAGGAGGTCGGCAAGACCCAGACCCCGATTCTGCTCAAGCGCGGCATGTCCGGCACGATCGATGAGCTGCTTATGGCCGCCGAGTACATCATGAGCGAGGGCAACGACAACGTCATCCTGTGCGAGCGCGGCATCCGCACCTTCGAGACCCGCACCCGCAATACCTTCGACCTCAACGCCGTGCCGGTGCTGCACCACCTGTCGCACCTGCCCGTCGTCGCCGACCCCAGCCACGCCACCGGCTACACCCGCTACGTTGAGCCCATGGCGCTCGCCGCGACCGCCTGCGGTGCCAACGGCCTGGAGATCGAGGTCCACGACGAGCCGAGCCGCGCCTGGTCCGACGGCGCCCAGGCCCTCACCCCCGATCAGTTCGACGACACCATGCGCCGCATCCGAGCCATCCGCGAGGTCGTCTGCCAAGAGACCATGGAGTAGCTCATGGGTACGGTGAGAAACGCGCGTGTTAACCAGGGCGGCCCCAAGTGCGCCGGTATCGTCGGCCTGGGCCTCATCGGCGGTAGCTTTGCCCGCGGCTATGCACAGGCGGGCGTTCGCGTGCTGGCCTGGGACCCCGATGACGATGTCATGACGGCCGCCAGCATGGGCACTGTCGCCGGAGAGCTCAACGACAAGACACTCGGCGAATGCGACATCATCGTCCTTGCCTGCTATCCCGAGGCATGCATCGAGTGGCTCGAGGCGCACGCCCAGGCGCTCGCCGACGCCACCGACACCGACGCCATCATGGGTCCCGTGGTGATCGACACGGTGGGTGTCAAGGGCATCGTGTGCGAGCGCGCCTTTGAGCTTGCCCGCGAGCACGGCTTTTACTTTGTGGGTGCGCACCCCATGGCGGGCACGCAGTACTCGGGCTATGCGCACTCCCGCGCCGACCTGTTCCAGGGCGCCCCGCTCGTGCTCGTGCCACCCGCGGTGGACGATGCACTTAAGCTGGAGCTTTTGGGCCAGGTGCGCGAGATGGTGCGCCCCCTGGGCTTTGGCAAGTTCAGCGTGACCAGCGCCGCCGAGCACGACCGCGTCATCGCCTTCACGAGCCAGCTTGCGCACGTCGTCTCAAACGCCTACGTCAAAAGCCCGACCGCCCAGGTTCACCACGGGTTTTCGGCCGGTAGCTACCGCGACCTTACCCGCGTGGCGCACCTCAACCCCCAGATGTGGTCGGAACTCATGATCGACGACGCCGACGCGCTCGCCTTCGAGATTGACCATCTGATCGAGGCACTCGGAGCCTACAGCCGAGCGCTCAAAGACCACGACCAGCGCTATCTGGAGAACCTCCTTGCCGAGGGCGACCGTATCAAGCGCGCGCTCGACGACGAGGCCTCCCACTAAACCACCTATCACGCCAGGTCGAAAGGACCGAAGCTTATGGCGATTACCATCGATATCGACACTGCACGCCCCTACCAGGTGCATGTTGGCACGTTTTTGCTGGAGCAGGCGGGACCGCTCGTGCGCGCCACTGCTGGCGGCACCAAGGCCGTCATCGTGACGGACACCAACGTGGGCCCGCTCTACCAGATGCCCGTTAAGCAGAGCCTGGAGGCGTCAGGCTACGAGGTGAGCATCTGCACCTTCGAGGCCGGCGAGGCCCATAAGCGCGCCGAAACCTATGTTGCCATTTTGGAGTTTGTAGCCGAGCACGAGCTTTCGCGCTCTGACGTGATCGTGGCACTCGGCGGCGGTGTCGTGGGCGACGTGGCGGGCTTTGTGGCCGCCACCTACATGCGCGGCTGCAAGTTTGTGCAGATCCCCACGAGCCTGCTCGCCATGGTTGATTCGTCGGTGGGCGGCAAGACCGCCATCGACCTGGCTGCCGGCAAGAACTTGGCCGGCGCCTTTTGGCAGCCGAGCGTGGTTATCGCCGACGTGGGGTGCCTGGCCACCCTCACGCCCGAGCAGTTCGCCGACGGCTGCGGCGAGGTCGTCAAGCACGCCGTGATTGCCGATCCGGAGCTTTTCGCCGAGCTGGAGAAGACCCCGCTCACGCTGGAGCTGCTCAACCACGATGTGGCCCGCGTAGCGCTCATCATCGCCCGCAACATCGACATCAAGCGCGCCGTGGTCGTCGCCGACGAGCGCGAGACTAACCAGCGCAAGCTCCTCAACTTTGGACACAGCGCCGGACACGCCGTCGAAGCCTGCGAGCACTTTGAGCTCGGACACGGCAACTGTGTGTCGATCGGCATGGGCATCATCACGCGCGCCGCGGCCCTGCACGGCGTCTGCGATGCTGCACTGCCCGGTCGTATTGAGGAGCTCTGCGCACGCCATGGCCTCAAGACCTGCTGCGACCTCAATGCCGATGCCATCTTTGCCGAGGCGCTCCACGACAAGAAGCGCGCGGGCGACACCATCGACCTGGTGATTCCGCACGGCATTGGCCGCTGCCGCATCGACCGCACGCCGCTTTCCACTTTCCACGAACTCATTGCCGAAGGCCTCGGCCAGAAGGGAGACGCATCCGCATGCTAGCCCGCATCACCCCGTCCCCGCTTAAGGGCACCGTTCCCGCCATCGCGTCCAAGTCGATGGCGCATCGCCTGATCATCTGCGCTGCGCTTGCCAACGGCGAGACGCACGTCACCTGCAACACCACCTGCGCCGACATCGAGGCCACGGTGCGTTGCCTCACGGCGCTCGGCGCCCGCATCGAGACCGCCGAGGACGGCTTCCAGGTCCACCCCACCATGAAGAGTGTTGAGTTTGGCCTGCTCAAGGCCCTTGCCGGCGGCACGCTCGACTGCGGCGAAAGCGGCTCCACGCTCCGCTTTATGCTGCCCGTCGCCTGCGCGCTGGGGGCAGAGGCGACCTTTGTGGGCCAGGGCCGTCTGGGCGCACGCCCCCTCTCCCCGCTTTCCGACGAGATCATTGCCGCCGGCTGCGACCTGCAGGGTCTGGGCGGCTTCCCGCTCAAGACAAGCGGCCGTATGCGCCCGGGCACCTTTATCCTGCCGGGCAACGTGAGCTCACAGTACATCTCCGGCTTGCTGCTGGCAGCCCCGCTTCTGGCCCAGCCCTCCTGCGTGCAGGTAACCGGCCTCATTGAGAGCCGCCCCTACATCAACCTGACGATCCAGGCCATGAAGGCCTTCGGCGTCGAGGTCAACGTCGAACGTATCCCCGCCAAGGACGGCCAGCCCGAGATCACGAACTTCCGCGTGAGCAGCGGCTCGTACCGCACGCCTGGTAACGTGGCTGTCGAGGGCGACTGGTCCAACGCTGCCTTTTGGCTGTGTGCCGGCGCTATCGGCACCGACCCCATCACCGTCGAGGGCGTGTCCCTGAGCTCCGCACAGGGCGACCGCAACGTGCTTGCCGCGCTTTCGCGCTTTGGCGCCCGCATCGTGCGCTCCACCAACGCCGCCACCGTGCAGTCCGACAAGCTCGCCGGCTTTGAGATGAGCGCCCACGACATTCCCGACCTGGTGCCCGTTATCTCGGCCGTGGCCTCGCTGGCACAGGGCCGCACCTTTATCCGCGATTGCGCCCGCCTGCGCATCAAGGAATCCGACCGCCTGGCCACCACCACCCGCGAGCTCACCGCGCTGGGCGCGCAGGTGCGTATTGCCGGCGACGACCTCATCATCAAGGGCGTCGATGCCTTCACCGGCGGTGAGGTCGATTCGCACAACGACCACCGCATCGCCATGATGGCCGCCATCGCCGCGAGCCGCGCCACCGGCGAGGTCGTGATCCACGGCGCCGAGGCCGTCAACAAGTCCTATCCCGATTTCTTCGACCACTACCGCCTACTGGGCGGTAAGGTCATGCTCGAGGAGGAATAGCATGTCCTCGACCTTTGGCAACGTCTTACACTTAAGCATCTTCGGACAGTCGCACTCCCCCGCCATCGGCTGCTCGCTCGATGGCATTCCGGCGGGCATCGCCGTGGACCAGGAGCAGCTACAGTCCTTCCTCGACCGTCGCGCCCCTGGTCGCGACGAGACCGCGACCAAACGCCGCGAGGCCGACGCCCCGCACATCATCGCCGGTGTGGTCGATGGACACACCACCGGCGCACCCATCGCAGCGATTATTGAGAACACCAACACGCGCTCCAAGGATTACTCCGAGCTGCGCCGCAAACCCCGCCCCGGGCACGCAGATTTCCCTGCGCGCGTGAAGTATCACAACATGCACGATGTCGCTGGTGGCGGGCATTTTTCCGGTCGCCTAACGGCACCCTTGTGCATCGCCGGCGGGATCGCGCTGCAAGCACTCGAGGCCCGTGGCATTCAGGTCATGGCGCACGTCGCGCAGATCGGCGGCATCTCCGACCTGCCCATGGACGATATGGTCTATCGCGAGGCCGACCGCAAGGCGATCCTTACGAACAATCTGCCGTGCATTGACGCCGCCGCAGCCGGCCGCATGCGCGAGGAGATTCTGGCCGCGCGCGACGAGCTCGACAGCATCGGCGGCATCGTGGAGTGCGGCATTTACGGGCTTCCCGCGGGCATCGGCGACCCCATGTTCGACGGCATCGAGAACCGCATCGCGCAAATCGCGTTTGGCATTCCCGCCGTAAAGGGCGTGGAGTTTGGCATGGGCTTTGCCGTGGCCGCCATGCGCGGCAGCGAGAACAACGATCCGTATCGCATCGACGCCGAGACCGGCGAGATCGAGGTCGAATCCAACAACGCCGGCGGCATCCTGGGCGGTATTTCGACCGGCGCGCCCGTCATGTGGCGCATGGCCGTAAAGCCGACGCCCTCCATCGGCCGCGAGCAGCAGACCGTAGACATGGACGCCATGGAAAATGCCGAGCTCTCGGTCCACGGCCGTCACGATCCCTGCATCGTCCCCCGAGCCGTCCCCGTAGCCGAAGCAGCCGCCGCCCTCGCCATCTGGGACGCCCTCCTAGAAGACGCCGGACAGCTTTAGTCCACCCACCCCAAGGGTAGTTAATTTGGGACGGGGCTATTTTAGCTACCCCCATATGCCAGTTGATATTTGCCCTGGCACCCATCGATTCGTCGACAGTCAAAGGGTAGCTAAAAAAGCCCCGTCCCAAATTAACTACCCCAGGCAACCATTCACGAAAGGGGTCCCTATGGACCTTGCCGATATTCGCAAAGCCATCGATGGCATCGACACCACGCTCCTCAACAGCTTTGTCGAGCGTATGGACATTGCCACCGAGGTCGCCAAGTCAAAAATCGAGATGGGCAAGGCCGTCTTCGACCCCGCCCGCGAGCGCTCCAAGCTCAACAACCTCGCCAGCCGCGCGCCCGAGCGCTACGAGGCGCAGACCATCGCCCTGTTCCGTCTCCTCATGAGCATGAGCAAGGCCGAGCAGCAGCGCTACATCAACGAGCTCAAGGGCATCACCGTCTCGCAAAAGGCCCATGCCACGGCTGCAGCCTCCGACACGCCCTTCCCTCAAACGGCCACCGTTGCCTGCCAGGGCGTGGAAGGTGCCTATAGCCAGATCGCCGCGTGCAAACTCTTCGACGTGCCCGACATCGCGTTTTTCGAGACCTTCGAGGGCGTCATGCGCGCCGTGCGCGACGGCTTTTGCGAGTTTGGCGTACTGCCCATCGAAAACTCAACCGCCGGCTCGGTAAACGCCGTCTACGACCTGCTCGCACAGTTCAACTTCCATATCGTGCGCTCGCTGCGCCTCAAGATCGACCACAACTTGCTCGTCAAGCCCGGCACCAAGCTCGCCGACGTGCGCGAGGTCTACAGCCACGGCCAAGCCATTGCCCAGTGTGCCGGCTTTATTGAGTCCCACGACCTGCACGCCACCAAGTATCTCAACACGGCTATGTCGGCCGAAATGGTCGCCAACTCCGAGCGCACCGATGTCGCCGCTATCGCTTCGCGCAGCTGCGCGGCACTCTATGGCCTGGAGGTGCTGGAGCCCAACATTCAGGACTCGGACAACAACTACACGCGCTTTGTCGTCATCAGCCGCGAGCCGCGCGTCTATCCCGGTGCCAACCGCACCTCGCTCATGATCACCACGGCCAATGAGCCGGGCGCCCTCTACCGCGTGCTCGAGCGATTCTACGCGCTCAACATCAACCTCATCAAACTTGAGAGCCGCCCCATCCCCGGCCACGACTTTGAGTTTATGTTCTACTTTGACTTGGACTGCCCCTTTGGCAGCAAGGCCCTCGACGACCTGCTCGACTCGATCGACGACGTATGCGAGAGTTTCACCTACTTTGGCAGCTACACAGAGGTGCTCTAGATGACCGATACCGCCGCAACCCGTCCCTACGGCGTGCTGGGCCGCGTGCTGAGCCACAGCTACACCCCGACCATCTACAAAGAGCTCGCAGGCCTGGAGTACGTGCGTTTTGAGCGCGAGCCCGAGGATCTTGAGGCTTTTATGACGGGTGACGAGTGGGAGGGCGCCAACGTGACCATCCCCTACAAGCGCGCCGTCATGGAGTATCTGGACGAGCTGAGTCCGCTGGCCGAGCGCATGGGCAACGTCAACACCATCACACGCCTACCCGACGGTCGCCTGCGCGGCGACAACACCGACTACTTCGGTTTTCAGTGCCTGGTCGAGGAGCTGGGGGTTGAGGTTGCCGGCAAGAAGGCTCTCGTACTCGGCGCCACTGGCGGCGCCGGTACCACGGCAAGTATGGTGCTGGGAGACCTAGGCGCCATCGTCGTACCCGTGGGTCGCACGAGCGAGGTCAACTACGGCAACATCGCGCAGCAGTCCGACGCCGCCCTGCTCGTCAACTGCACGCCTGCCGGCATGTTCCCCCACTGCCCCGACGCGCCCTGCACGCTCGAAGGGCTCGATGCGCTCGAGGGCGTCATCGACATTGTCTACAACCCCGCCCGCACGGGCCTGATGCTCGAGGCCGAGCGCCGCGGCATCCCCTGCATCGGTGGCCTGCTTATGCTTATTGCCCAGGCGGCACAAGCTGTCGAGCGCTATACCGGCAAAGCCACCCCGCGCGAGCGCATCCTGGATGTGACTGAGCGCCTGTCCCGCCGCGAGCAGAACATCGCGCTGATCGGCATGCCGGGCTCGGGCAAGACCCGCGTGGGCGAGCGGATCGCAATGCTGACGGGACGCGAGCATATCGACCTCGATCGCGCCCTTGAAGAGCGTCTGGGCATGCCCTGCGCCGACTTTATCGTCGAGCGCGGCGAGACGGCGTTCCGCGAACAGGAGACGGCGGCGCTGGCCGACATCTCCAAGCGCAGCGGCCTGGTGCTTTCCACCGGCGGCGGCGTGGTCACGCGCGACGAGAACTACCCGCTGCTGCACCAGAATAGCCAGATCGTGATGCTCAACCGCAAGCTCGACGAGCTCGCCCACAAGGGCCGCCCCATCACCGCGCGCGACGGCATCGATAAGCTGGCTGAACAGCGCATGCCACGCTACCGCGCCTGGGCCGACTACATCATCGACTCACGAGACTGCGCCGCCAACACCGCCCATGCCATCCTCGACACCCTCCCACCCGCTCTCTAACCAAAACCACCACAAAGGGGACAGGCACCTTTGTGGTGGTTTCTCGACTGCAAAGGAAGCAACCATGAAAGCACTCGTCATCAACGGCCCCAACCTCAACATGCTCGGCATTCGCGAGCCGGGCATCTATGGCAGCGACAACTACGACCGCTTAGTGCAGATCTGCCAGGAGGCAGGCGCCGCACAGGGCTTCGACGAGGTCGAGGTCTTCCAGTCCAACCACGAGGGCAACATCGTCGACAAGATCCAGGAGGCCTACGGCAAGGTCGACGGCATCGTCATCAACCCGGCTGCCTACACGCATACGAGCGTGGCGATCCTCGACGCACTCAAGGCCGTCGCCATCCCTGCCGTCGAGGTCCACATCAGCGCCGTCGAGACCCGCGAGGACTTCCGCCAGGTGAGCTATGCACGCCTAGCCTGCTTCGCCACCATTACGGGCGAAGGCCTGATGGGCTACGCCCACGCGCTGGAGCTGCTGAGGGAGTGTCTCGAAGAGTAGCCTCGCGATCAAATCCATCAGCGCCGATTCACACGCCAATAAAACCAATGCCGGCAGTAGCACCTCGCTGCTGCCGGCAATTTATTACTGACATATAATCGTTGCAGTCACACAACGTCTGGAGACGCGTATGTTAAGCATCCATCTGGGAGATTACCCCGGTTCCATCTACGATACCGAGACCTATTTTAGGAACTCATACTTGGACTCATGGTTCGAAGATCCCATGGCCGCACAGATCATTAAAGGTGTTGACGGTTCGGAGCTCATCGGCCCCCACAACATCATCAGCAAACAGCTCGGTTCGATTACACCCCTCGAGCTTTCCGGCGGCGTTAAGACGCTGCTGCTGGTGCGCAATCTCCCAAACATGGTGTTCAATGCATCCACTTGCGGAGATAACTGCGCCCGCTGGCTGCTCAAAATTGGCAAAGAGCAGGATGTGCTGGTAACCCTTTACCACATCATGAAATTTCCCTGGAAGCGTTTTGAGATTCGCATCAATAACGACGGCCGCATCGTCAGGAACATGCAGGAGTTCGTCGGTGCCACCAATGATTTTCTGGATGTTGATGAGTAATGAAAGGATCACACACCGTTGTCGTGGAGCGCGCAAAAGTCAAATACACGCTCACCTTTAAACGCAATATTTCCTTCATCCGCGGCAACAGCGGCACGGGCAAAACGACGCTCATCTCGATGATTCGCGACTACAACGACCGAGGACCGGAAAGCGGCGTTGCACTCAGCTGCGACGTGCCTTGTGAAACGCTTTCCGGCAGACGCTGGGAGCGCGAGCTTTCGATCATCGAAGATTCAATCGTCTTTCTAGATGAGGGCAACGAGTTTATCTACTCAAAGGACTTCGCCAAAGCCGTCAACGGCTCGTCCAACTATTTTGTTCTGATATCTCGTCGCGATGCCAACGAGCTCCCCTACAGCGTTGATGAGATCCTGAAGCTAGTCAACACGACAAGTAAAACAATCAATGGCCGCAAGAGCGACAGGCGCTTCTACTCGGTGACCAAGCCGCTATATGACCACACGGCAAGTATGCTGTATCAGGATCTAAATGTTGGATTCGAGGTACCCGACGCCGTAGTTGTCGAGGATAGCAAATCTGGCTATCAATTCTACGACGCTCTTTGCAACCGACTCGGGATCCCCTGCTATACCGCCACCGGCGTTGCGAATCTAAAACGTACGATTCACGAATGTCCCGAGCAAAACATCCTTGCTATTGGAGACGGAGCAGCATTTGGTCCCTACATCGAAAAGGTGCTCGGACAGCGCGTTTACAAGAACGTACGCTTGTTCCTCCCCGAATCATTCGAGTGGACACTCCTGCAATCTGGCCTCATTCCCAGTAACGATATCTTAAAAATCCTCGAGGATCCCTCAAGCTATATCGAAAGCCGCGACTACCTGAGCTGGGAGCGGTTCTTCACCGATGTGTTGATCAAATACTCGGCAGACACTCGCTACGCCTACAGAAAGGTAAAGCTCAATGAGCAGTACCTGAGGCCGCAGGCGATGAATGCAGTTGCAAACGTCTTGCCCGAGTGCCTGAAGGCAGACTAGATACAGCGGGGAGGGCCAAGTTGGTCCTCCCCGCTTTTGTTACGCCTTCTTGATCACGTACGCCAATCCAATATCGCAGGCACAGCATACGATTGACGCGAAGAACCACGATGCTGGCAGCGTCATAAGCAGAGGCTTGCTCACGCTCGGCTCCAGCCCCCTTTGGCGCGCCGTATAACCAATCCACATCAGCAGCACAATAGCAGCTCACGCCACGGCTTCGGCCTAAACGTATACCCGGCAAGAACAAAGAACACCGGCATGTGAAAAAGCCCAGACCACCAAGCGGTCTGGGCTTAATAAACGATGGTGCTCCATGGCGGATTCGAACCGTCGACCTTGGGATTAGAAGTCCCCTGCTCTATCCAACTGAGCTAATGGAGCAAATAATCGCACGCCCAAGCAAGCACAAGCCTGTCAGGCGCAAGTAATTATAACCTAGTTGAACTGCTCGCGGTACGCCTTGCAGACCTCATCGACCGGGCCGTCCATGCGAAGGTCACCCTTCTCAATCCAAACGGCACGCTGGCAGATGCGCTCAACCTGCTCCATAGAGTGCGAAACGAACAGAACCGTCACGTCGCCGCTCTGGATAAAGTGCTGGATGCGGGCCTCACACTTTTGCTGGAAGAACACATCACCGACGGACAGCGTCTCGTCAACGATCAGAATATCGGGCTCGGTAATCGTCGCGATTGCAAAGGCGATACGCGCCACCATGCCCGAAGAGAAGTTCTTAAGCGGCATATCGACAAAGTTCTGCAGCTCAGCGAACTCGATAATGCCGTCAAAGTTGGCGTCGATGAACTCCTTGGTATAGCCGAGCAGGGCGCCGTTCAGATAGATGTTCTCGCGGGCGGTCAGCTCGGGGTCAAAGCCGGCGCCAAGCTCAATCAGCGGCGCGATGTTACCGTGCACCTTAACGCTGCCCTCGCTAGGCTCAAGAACGCCAGCGATAATCTTGAGCATCGTAGACTTGCCGGAGCCATTGGTGCCGACCAGACCCACAACCTCGCCGCGATGAATATCAAACGAGATGTGCTTGAGCGCTCTAAACTCCTCAAAGAACAGCTCGTGCTTGGCAAGCTTGATGAAGTACTCCTTGAGGTTGGTCAGCGACTCGGACGCCATGTTAAAGATCATGGTGACGTCGTCGACCTCGACAGCCAGAGGCTGCTCGCTGTAATCAACAACAGATTCAGTCATCACAGCACTCCTTAGATGTAGAGGATGAACTTGCGCTCGGATTTATGGAACACGGTGTAGCCAATAACAAGCGCAAGAACCGCCCAAGCGACGCACATACCAAACGTCATAAGCGAGGGCGTAGTCTGGAACAGGAAGATATCGCGCATAAACTGCAGGTAGTTATACATGGGGTTCGCATAGACCAGAATGCGCACGAGATGCGGCATTTGCGCAATATAGTCAGTCGTCCAGAAGATGGGCGTAATGTAAGTCCACGCCGTAATGACGACGCTCCACAGATGCATAACGTCGCGGAAGAAGACCGTAAGGGCAGAGAGCATCATGCCCAGGCCCATGCAGAAGCACATAAGCAGCAGCAGGCAAACCGGCAGCAGAATAAGGTGCCAAGAAGGCATAACGCGGAACCACAGCATGACGATGGCGACGGCGACCAGCGAGAAGGCAAAGTTGACCAGCGAGAAGAGCACCTTCTGCACCGGGAAAACCCAGCGGTGCACCTTAACCTTCTTGAGCAGAGGGGCAGCGCCCACGATCGACGTCAGGGCCTGGTTAGTAGACTCAGACATGACGGCAAAGGTAATGTTACCCACGATCAAGTACAGCGGGTACATCTCGGGCGTCATTGAGCCATTGCGGCCCTGGCCAAAAATCGTCGAGAACACGATGGCCATGACGATCATCATCAGCAGCGGGTTGAGCACCGACCATGCGACGCCCAGAACGCTACGGCGATACTTGATCTTAAAATCCTTGGTAACCAGCTGACGAAGGATAAACGCGTCCTTCTCAAATTCGTTCTTAGCAAACGTCGCAGGCAGACTGCGAGTTTCTTGTTGCTTTGTCTGATCCGACACGGATGCAACTCCTTTACTCGTAATCGTTGACAAACGAACAGTATAGACCCGACGGCCATGCAAACGATTCGCGCAACAAAACTGGAGAACTAACCCACATCTTAGGATGCCAGGCCCAAACGGCTATACTTTCTAGGATTGAATGTATAAGGAGCATTAAGTGAATTCTGAATCCATCGCCGTCATCATCCCTTGCTACAACGAAGCGCTCACGATCGGCAAAGTCATCGATGACTTTCACCGCGAGCTTCCGCAGGCGACGGTCTATGTCTATGACAACAACTCGTCGGACGATACCTCACGCATTGCCACCGAGCACGGCGCCACAGTCCGCTTTGAGCCCCGTCAGGGAAAGGGCAACGTGTGCCGCCAGATGTTTCGCGATATCGACGCCGATTGCTACCTGATGGTCGACGGAGACGACACCTACCCCGCCGAGGCGGCCAAGGCCCTCTGCGAGCCTATCCTCAGCGGCACGGCCGACATGACCGTAGGCGATCGCCTTTCCAACGGCACCTACGCCGAGGAGAACAAGCGTGCCTTCCACGGCTTTGGCAACAATCTGGTCCGTGCCATGATCAAGTGGATCTATGGCTACAGCTTCGATGATGTCATGACCGGCTACCGTGCCATGAGCCGCCCGTTCGTTAAAACCTTCCCTGTGCTTTCCGAGGGCTTCCAGATCGAAACCGAGCTCTCGATCCACGCCGTCGACCACCGCTGGCGCATCAAGGATGTGCCCATCGAGTACCGCGACCGTCCGGAAGGTTCCGAGTCCAAGCTCAATACCGTAAGCGACGGCATTAAAGTCGTTGCGATGATTGGCACGCTGTTCAAGGACTACCGCCCTCTGAAGTTCTTCAGCCTCGTCGCGCTTCTGTTTGCGGTGATCGGCCTCGCCTTGGGCACGCCCATCGTTGTCGAGTATTTCCAGACCGGCCTCGTTCCGCGCTTCCCCACCGCCATGCTCGCCGCGTCGTTTATGTTCCTGTGCGGTCTGAGCCTTGCAACCGGATTCATCCTCGATTCCGTGGCAAAGGTCGAAAAAAAGCAGTGGGAGGTCAACGTGTACAGCAAATACACCTTTGGTGGCTATCGCAACGACAACACGAACGCGAGGTAGCACGTCATGCCGATCATTTCCATCGTCGTGCCGTGCTACAACGAGCAGGAATCGCTTCCCGTCTTCCTCAAGGAGCTCAATTGCGTTGTCCATACACGGCAGCGTCGGCGAGTTTTTGACCCGCTGTGCTGAGCCTATTTTTGCCGTCGACGCTCTGTCCTGACCACCGCACTGCTGAACTGTAATCCGGAGTGTCAGTCGATATTGACAGATAAGCGTAGACACAAAACCCTCTCAGCCATGAAGGTTGAAAGGGTTATATTTGTTATACGTTTTAAATCACTATTTTTGTTAAATCGCTAAAACACGGATAAATATTGAATGTTTCTTCTCCACATATAGCTGTGAACATCTCATGCTCATAACCAGTCGTTATGGAAGAATACTGTCGATACCTCAATTCGTGTTCATCATTTAGTTTATACGTCTCCGTATCATCTGGCTTTAGTATTCCAACAATTTTATCTGAGCCCATCTCTCTAAGCATGATTATCTGATATGGAGAATTGCAACAATCCAGAGATTGCTCATCTTTGTCAGTTCTATCCATTCTATCGCAGCTAAGCATTATCTGAAATTTGTCAGGTATGTTCGTCGGGTCTACCTCAACATAATGATAATGATTCTTTGGTGAGCGCATCGCATTGCAATCTTCTTCAGATTCAAACAATAAAAATGTCTTAGGATTATATGTTCTATGCGAAACATAATTATTATTATTTGTTGAGTAATACTGTTCTATAAAGGTTCTTGAATCTCCGAGTAAATCTTTGCAGTAATCCAAACTTTTTTTCAAGACATCAAGTGCATCTTCCTTAATGTGGAGACGGCCATCCTTAGTAAACGGAGGAATGCTCACATCTCCTGTGACGGATAGTATATCGATACGATTCGATACATAAATTTGATATCTATGTTTCAATGTATTATTAAAGTCTGCAATATAAAGATATTGGTCTTCATTTGGTATAGAAGATACTTTTCTAACAAACGCACCTGCATATTCCGGATAAGAAAGTAATTTCTGCGAAATACTCACTAATGTTGCTCTTTTAATTGGAAGAGCATCTTCTCCCAGAAGAGATGAGTTCAGCCACTGTGCGTATGTATCAAAGAAGCTATGAAGCAGACCCATGATCTCCATCGTCAATTTATCCATAGCTGATGTGACGTTCATTTGAACACCAAAGTAATCAACAGCATTATCGTGAGCGATGTATTTCCCAACGCCAGTTGTAACGGCATCTGAATACACTTTATTAACTCTTTTCGTTTCTGTTTGCTGATATTTATTGATAATATTCTCTAACGCTTGAAAGCTGGACTCAGCAAAATACAGCTTATACTCACAAGATGTGTAAAACTGATAAGAATCAGCCACCTTTTTATCTTTTAATAGTTTATATAAAGAATCCTGCATATTTCTCGTCTCCTCTTTTGCACCTTGAATATCAACTTCATCTGAACACCTCCCACATTCATCCGTACATGTACGGATGAATGTGGGAATCCGATACCCTGAGGGCCGGATCGGCAGGCCCCGGGAGTTCGGAGGGCGTCATGTCCGGAAAGAGCGGGAAGGGCGCCACGAAAGCGGTCTCGAAACATACCTATCGTACGAGAATACTTGCAGTTTATTACAAGCACCAGCCCCTAAACAAGAATTGGTTCATTGGTTTAAAATTCAGACAACCTTTGAACCAGTATCAGATACAGGAGAGCAACATGTTAAATAAAATCAAACAATTCCTGCCAGGCTCGTCGAGATCACTTCACTCAATGCACGAAGACCTTCACGCAATGCACGAAGACCTTCACGCAATGCACGAAGACTTTCACGCAATGCACGAAGACGTTTTTAAGTTGTGCGAGGAGGTAAATCGCTTATACCAGCGAATAGAAATGGCCGAAAATGGCATAAACTATCAGTTTGATGCTAGGGTAATCCCAATGATTGAATCGCTTACGAGCGATGTTGATGCGCACGACGAACATATGAAGATGTTTGCCTGGGAGAACTACCGGCAACAAGGGGAAAGCGTTCAGGAAGCAAAAGAGCGGTTTTTTAGAACGCTTCCCAAAGCAACTGGGGGTTTAAGGCTTTTGCAGCTTGGATGCGGAAAGCTGCTTGGAGAATTCGATGCGTTATGCAAAGAACACAATATTAACTACTGGATCAACTTTGGAACCCTAATAGGGGCGATTAGGCATCAGGGTTTTATTCCCTGGGATGACGACACCGACCTTGGAATTATGCGCGACGATCTCGACAGGCTCCAAGAAATTGTAAAACATGACACCCGATATAAAATCACGCTTATTTATGACCGTTATGTCCATTGCCGCCAGGTTAGGTTTTTATACAACGATGAAAATATACCCTGCTTCTTAGATTTGTTTATTTACGATTGGGCGCCCTCAACCGATAACAAATATGCTGAACAGCAACGAGAGCTGCGTAAACAAATGATAAATGAAATGAATTCAAACGACGAGCTTTCTTTTTGGCAAAACGAACCCTGTTATTCGGGCATTAAAAACTCGCTAATCCAGGCTTATTACGACCGCTACATTGAATTATCTAAGGAAGCTGGCTTTATATGTGAAAAAGAGCAGGCCAAAGCAATAATGTGGTCCATTGACAATCTGGATGATGGCAAACAAAAACAATGGGTCTACCCCATCAACGACCTATTTCCAACAAAATCTATGCCTTTTGAAGGAAATGGACTTGAGGCACCGAATCGTCCCGAAACATTCCTGTGGAGTCGCTACGGGGATATCTATAAACTTCCAAACGACATCAATAGCCATTTTGAACATGTCGACCATAACAGCTTGGAAACAGGTCTTTCCAATCAAGCAATGAAATCGCTTCTTGAAAGCTAGAGTAACTATGGCCCGTGCATTCCCGACAAATGCACGGGCCTTTTTAATGAGCAAGTCTGCCCTTAACTTCAGTCGTAGAAATGCCGGGGGTGCGGTCCAAATAAACGACATCGCAGTATGGCCTAAGCGATTCAAAACGAGAATCCCCCGCCCAGTCTCCTCCCATACAAACGATGTCGGCGTGATACGTTTTGATATCGTTAGGCTTTTGATCCCATGAGTCTTCGGGAATGACAAGGTCAACATAACGTAAGGCCTCAAGCATCTCACGCCGCACATCATAGGAATAAAAACTTCTTTTGCCCTTTAAAGCATTAAACTCATCGGTCGATAGGCCAACAATCAAGTAATCGCCAAGCTTAGAAGCCTGTTGAAGAAGACGTACATGACCATAATGAAGTAAATCAAACGTGCCGTACGTAAGCACCCGTTTTAACGAATGACGTTTTTCTTCACACGGCAATCCAGCCTCAAGCAAATCTGAATTGGCTTCAATTTGAACAGAAGAAAGTGTACCCATTACATAACTCCAAAAGAAAAGCCGTCAAAGCGACGGCTCGTAAAATCAAAGGATACCCACGGCGGATTCGAGCCTTCACCCCTGGAAATAAAAATCTTCGACTCTATGCAACTGAGCCAATGGAGCATAACGCCGCGTGTCCAAACGCATACAAGTTCGCACGGCACAAGGATTATAACCTAGTTGAACTGCTCGCGGTATGCCTTGCAGGCCTCATCGACCGGGCCGCCCATACGAAGGTCACCGAAAGACACGCCTATCATTCGTTTAAGAAATCTAAATCGCATTAACAAAAGGCGTTCTCCCTGTCTTATTAACTCGGAGAGAACGCATATAAGTGCAGCCTGAACAGCGGTAGAATACGCGAGCCTGCTCACACTCCTGCTTGCGCCTCCAAGATACATTACACGGCTATTTCAATGTGTCCTTAGCCATAAAGCGCGCATACTCACCTTCGAACTTCATGCACTCACGAACACAGAAAGCATCGTCAATTGCATAAGCATCGTCGAGAGTAGCATCTTTCTTGCTATGCGGAATACCAAAGAAAGCTCGAACACTGGATGCAATGTCCGCGCGAACACATCCCAGCGCAGCTCGACGACCATACTGCGCTGCTGTATATGAGTAAAAGGATCGACGAGAAAACAACGTGCACGGATCGCTCCCTTCCATAACGGCTTGCGACCAAATTCCGCTAGGGCATCCAGAAAGCTCGGAAAACGATCCAAATTCTAAAAAGTACCGAAGAAGAATCGCCCGATATCGATCGCAGAGAGAACAAAGGTCGGAAGTCATCTTAATTTCAAAGAGGTCAGGGACGATGAAGTCGGATACAAACCGCGCCATCTTCATTGCGCTATCCCCTTCCATTCGACCCTGCAATTCCCACTCATCCAAAATGGCAGATGCAACGGAAAGATGGTGTCCAATTCGAGCCGGGTAGTTCTCCGCCAACATAGCCATCGCAGAATCTTTTCGTGAAACACGATAACGGTAAAGCCGAGCAGAGGAAAACATTACGCCAGAGGCTCGTGAAACAGTGGCGAACGAGAACACTTGGTCCTCGCCCAAGGGAAGTCCCTCTGGAAAATGAACCCCAGCATTCTTGATAAACGAAGCCCGATACGCGCCATTCCAGGGAAACGGCCTGCACGGCTCATCAAACATGAGCGAATCCGAATACGAACGAAACACTCGATCCGGCAGGCGAAGCGTATAGGACATCCATTCATTTGGAAAAGGCACCGGGAATGGATCTGCGGAAAACTTCACAATATCAATCGTCTTATTGCGAAACAGTCGAACGATCGTCTCACAATGCAGCGGACTCACTCGATCATCAGCATCAACAAAACAGAGGTAATCGCCACACGCCGCATCAAGTCCAACGTTGCGCGCATGGCTGACCCCGTGATTCGGTGTGGTAATGACGCGAAACCGAGAATCAACCCGAGCATAGCGCTCGAGCAGCTCGCCCGATTCGTCCGTCGAGCCATCATTTACGCAAATGACTTCAAAGTCCTCAAAAGACTGTTCACGAATTGAATTGAGACACTGGGGTAGATAGTGGGCGACGTTATAGACCGGAACTACGATTGAGACAGCAGGCATCCAGACTCCTAGTGAACAAACTTGTCACGAAATACCCTCAAGACATACTTCATTCCGCCCGCCTTGAAGTAGTTGATCAATGTTCCAATCTTTCCAGTATCATCGCAAGCAAACTTAACACCAAAATAATGAGAATCGAATGCGATATCATGCGCATCTTGGTATTCCTCTTTATTGAAAGCATAACGAGCACCCTCCCCCTCATCTAGTGCTATGACAGAGTCCATCTTAAACTCATTACGGAACTCCTCCGAATAACGTGCAAGGAACTCAAGCTTTAGAGGATTTGCAAGCCTATGCAGATTCCACTGATAGTTATAGAACTTCATTTTTGCGCGAATCATATTGAGCTCAGGCTTCAAATCAGGACGATCCTCGGTAAGGAAACGCTCAATCTCAGCATGCTCGTCACAAACGCAGAATACCTTACCCGGATTGTTGACGGACGACTTCTCATTGTCCTGTCGATAGTGAACGAAAGCGCGGGACGAGCAGGCAAATCGCTCGGCTTGGGAAAACGCTTTAAAAGAAAAACTCGTATCCTGGAACGAAGCGCCCGGAGTGGGAAGGAAACGGATATTGTTCTCGTTCAAAAAATCTCGGCGATACAAAGCAGACCAAATGGACGCCTTTGCCCAAAAAATCTCAGGGGTATCAACAGCACGATGAACACCCATGAGCTCCATCTCGGGGCTCACGGCCGTAAAGAACCAATTATGACGATAAAGAAGCTCTTTTCCTGGATTGGACCAATAGAGCCAGAAATTGCACTTCAGTAAATCAAGCTCCTCGGATTCGCACCTGTCAACCATGTATTCAAGCGCATCAAGCTCCATGAAGTCATCGGACTCAAGAATCGCAATGTACTTACCCGAGGCCGCCTCGATTCCCTTATTCATAGAGTCACCGTAGCCAGAGTTGGGCTTATCGATCACCTTGAAGCGATCATCGGCAGCAACATACTCATTGATGATCGCGAGCGAACTATCCGTCGAACCATCGTTGATGCAAATAACCTCAATATTCTGGAGGGTTTGGTCACGAGCAGAATCTAAACAATCACGAAGATATTTTTCCACATTGCAGATGGGGACAAGAAGAGAGACCAGCGGAGTTTCTGCCATAGAGATAATCCATCCTCCAAAAGTGTTTACAACATGCAAAGACGTAGCGAAAAGTACTGTCGCGGCGGTTATTGTGCTGCATGCACAATAACCTTCACTATCCTACTCGACAACAAATTCGAGACAAGACACCGAGGATATGCCACTAAACCATCATAGTGGACACGATGACCAAGCCGGAGGAAAACCTGTACAGCCCCGCCAGGGACCCGGGGAAGTACGTTCCCGAGCGCAGCTTCGGTATCCTGAGGCTAATGGTGCCCACGCTGGTGGTGAGCTTGCGCTCGCGGTAGCCGTTTCGCCGGTTGCCGGCCTCGCAGGCGTCGTCGGCCTGTGCATCCATGATCTCGTTGACCAACGATTCGGCCATCGTCCTAATGAGCTCGGACATGTTCGATGGCGTCGTGGCCGGGCACGAGCTTATCCAAAAGCCCGGTGTCGCAGATGTCGCCCACCACGAGCTCCATGCGGTCGGAGAGCAGTCCCGCGATGTTCTCGGGGTTGCCGGCGTAGGTCAGCTTGTCCAGGACGGTCACGTGCACCTCGGAGTGGTTGTTCACGACGTAGTGCACGAAGTTGCCACCGATGAAGCCGCAGCCGCCCGTGACGATGATGTTGGTGGGTACGAAGTTCTCGGACAACGTCGTACTCCCCTATCGCCCGAGCTTATCACGAGACTTAGACTTCCCTTGTTTGCGAAATGAAATCAGACAAGACATAGCATCTGAGCCACACCATAGAACACGGACGGACATGTACTCGCCAGATCGCCATAACGATCGGGAGACAACAAAATCCAAAACCCCAAAAGGATTGTCAGTCCGATAAGTGGAACCGCAATCCTAAAAATCACACCATTACCTTCCACAAAACCGGGGGCCTGAAGCAGCACTCCAAACACAAGCAAAATCAATAACCATGAGAAGTCACTGAAGTACCGCATTGTAATACTCGCAATCTGGAAATCCGCAAAAAGGATTACCGATGCGACAATGAGCGAAAAGATGATGGCAGCCTTCTGGCTCTGCTTACTCTTGGAGAACACGGACGGAATACAAGCAAGGCCCACGAGCAAAAACGGAGCGATAGCCAGCAACCCTCCAAGATAAGGCTCATAAAACCAATAGCCCTGGTAATCAACAGCCATGTCTACGCCGAAAACATACGGGTATCGCGCGCAAATATTCAAAGGCTGAACCAAATACTGGAACAAAGCGGGAAGGGACCGCGATAGGTCAATTCCTCGCGAAGTCATATCGCTACCAGTCAGGTTATATGCGGCACCAAAATCAAAGACCGATCCAAACCTCATGCCGTTATACAGCATGACTGGAATTGCAACGAGAATAAATGGCGCAATTACCGACACTGTGTTGATGGTCCCCTTTTTTGAGAAAAACAGACGTTCCCGAAATATCGCATTCCAAAAAATCGGGAAGGCAAGCAAAGAGACCAGCACGTATTGGGGCCGGCAGCCCAATGACAGGGCAATCAGAAATGAACCAAGCATGAGGTAACTCTTCCTGAAGCCCCCGTGGTCTCCATCCAAACGCTCCGCAGACACCCAACACGACAAGCCCAGGAACACAACAATTAAGCCAGATAAAATAGGGACAGAATAGAGCTGAGGGAGAAAAACAAGGTACAGAAGTCCGCTCGCAACAAAAAATGACACTGAAGAAAGCGCGAACAGACCAAGGGAGACATCTCGTCGATAGCGCTTTGCCAAGCAATACAGCAACGCATTAAAAGCGAAAATGAAGATCACTCCCAAAGCGAGAACGGCTTGATCCGTTCTAAGATCACAACCAGTTAACAACTTGAAGGGAACAAACGCAACCAATGCCGGAAGCGCACCAAAATACGAGTAGTAATGCCCGTTATAAAAAGCGTAATCAAGGTAGTAATACTCACCAGCCTGAGATAATTCCCGAGCTCGGGCTGAAGTATCGTACGGATTTTCCATATCAGAGAGAACGGCGGACACGGGAAGGTCTAAAGAAACCTTGCCCGACAAAAACGCATCCGCAAGATGATTGTACTGATTGAAGTCAACTGCAACCGGCCCGCTAATTGTTGGACCGTTAGCCGGATTGTCAACAACCCCAGACAATCGGCTGACAACAACAGATCCCGCCACCTCAACGGTCATTAACGCGACAATGCATCCGATAACAACAGGACGAATTGGAAACAATCTAGTCCTGTAAAGACTAGACGAGGGTCGGAAAGCAAGGAGCGCACAAACCGATAATGCAGCAATCCCAAATCGGATGAGCTCGAAGCAAAACGGCCTCATGACATTAATAGACGCGCCTCGGAAATCAAAGCTGAACCCCGATTCTTCTTGAATAAGCACCCGCAGCCTATGTGAAGCCCCAGAAAGATGCAGGCGAACGTATTTCGAGCTTTCCATACCGCCGCAGTAATTGTAAGAAGGAAGTTCAAAGAAAGATGAGTTCGCTTCGTCAGTAGCAAGAACCTTTATTGCCAAATAAGGGCCAGTCGACGTTCTCCATGACGAAGATGTCCAGCCTGGAACAGCAATATCAAGGTAAAGATTCTCGACATGGCATCCATCGGCATCGAATTCAATATAGGCGGTTTCGGGATCTACGACCTTAATCGTCCTGTCATCCTGAATCTCCAGTCCAGGACCAAGGTTCCAATCCACTTCTTTCGCGTTCCCATATAGCAGAGATTCCCAGAACGGAAAGTTGAATACGAGAATCTCCAAAGCCATTGCAACCATAAGTGAAATAGCAACACAGCGAAGAATCTTCTGCAAAGCACTGGAACCATCGTGGCCAACAGGCTCAATGTTATTTCTTGCGCACTCTATAGGAGTCATCAAGTTCTCCAAACTAAACTATGCGGACTTCGCACGTCTGGCCGGATAAAACAAACCAGACAGGAAGGGCGGTAAACAATAAACCACGCCAGCGAACAACCCCGTACACGCAACTTGCATCAATACCACAAGAACCCATGCATGCGGAATCTGAGACATGGTCTCCCAAATCAGATCCCACCGAATCACATCTAACTCAACGAGATGCATGCAGAAAAAGGCAAGGGAGTTCTTTCCCACGAACTTCAACATGCTGGACAAGATGGGAATTTTGGAAATGCATACATCAGACAGCTTTAGGAGGCAGATGGAACCACACACTCCACCAATAACATCCATTGCCCCTGCAGCATACGTGTTGGAAACCATGTACAGAACACCATGGTATCTAGCGCAATACAGCCAAATACAGAAGGAAAAGTCCCATAGAATTGGAGACATGCCACCCCGCCTCAAAAGAGACGATTCCTTGATCTTGAACCCAATATATAAGAACAGAACGGCGCACATTGCGGGCTGAACAGCCAAGGGCAACCAGATAGAGTCCGCAGAACCAATGCCAACGATAAAGAGGGCGAGGCATACCAAGGCTGGATAGTCAGTCTTCAACGCCGCATTTAGCAACAACCGCGACCAGAATAACGCAAGTAGAAACCAAATAGCCCCAATCGCCATTACCCCTTCCGGCATAGAGTCAAGAACAGCCCCGGATCCGTATAAAGCCGCCACGGTCCAGGAGCGGACAGTTTCGACAACTAACCCACCGTCAAATATGGTTCTAAATACCATTAAAACAATCAGGATGAGGCTTGTCCCCAGATATGGAACCAGCAACCCACTCACACTCTTCCGAAGCAGGGCTCTCTCGTCTTCCTGCTGTTTAAAAAAATAGCCGCTCACAATAAAGAACAGTGGCATGTGAAAGGAGTAGCACGCTTTTACAATGCCTTGGGGCACACCGGCAAAACTGCAGTGCCCAACGACAACTGCAATCAAAGAGACCGCCTTCGCGATATCAAAAGAGGTAAGTCGTTTCGACATATCATTCACCAACGTTCTCGCTCAAACCGGGATCAACCATTCTAAAAACTAATTTCGCTTCCGCATCGGCGACTTCATCATCATGACCGCTCTTCCCAGAATTCGCCATCCCGAGAATCCAAGGCAGCGCCAACAACAACGGCGTAGAGTATACCGGGGTTGCCATGTAACGAGGTAACGCAATTGGACCTGCGAGCAGAGACAAATACACAGCAATAACCGGCGCAAAAGAGAGGAGGACCTCCAGAGGAGATCGCTCAGTCGTCATTCTTGCTCTAGACATGCAGTAGCAGAGCACGATTATTGGAATATACAAGGCATACGCAACCTTATGAAATAGCAGTGGAACCAGCTCGGCGATCTTGAGGTAAAAGCTATCAAAAATGTCGGAAATCCGAGCAACTACCGGAATACGGAACGAGCCGGCGAACAAAGAATCCATATCGCTCGCGGAAGCCGGACCGCCAGAATAAGACTGGATAGCCCCCACTAGCCCCGGATCCCCGGTAGCGGCCGACGCAAGGTTATCTCGATAGAAAATGAAGCTCTCATCACCCTCGGTAACCCCATCTGGATAGAACAGGGGAAGCATTGTTGCCAGAGCACCGTCGAGAAATGTCTTCGGATGCTTGAGCGCCGTCCTGAAATACCAACTTAGAAATTCAATCTTTGCCTCAGTGGTCGACGTGTCTTTCCAGTACATCTTCGTTGCATCAGCACGCGCAGGCTGATACACAGCCCCAAGCACTTCGGGTGAAGCATAAACACCTTCAAGAACCCGCCAGTCATCCTGCGTCACTTCGTCCGAATATCTAGATAAGTAATACCCCACCTGCTGCGATGGAATCGACATCATCTCAGCAGAGCTGCCTTTCACAACGCCCCAAGCAGGCAGTGCGATGTTAGTCCAAACAAAAAACAAGCACACCACGGACCCCATGAGCAGAAGAAGCCGAGCCTTATTAGCCCGACAGATAAGAATCAGGGGCACCAGAGAAAGCGCGAGCAAATATATTCCGGTCTTTTTCGTAAGCACAATAAGACCCAAGAGCAAAAACCCACCAGCAACCACACGAAAGTTCTTAAGCACTTCCCCCTTTGTGCGAACGGTCTCAAAGTAGAACAGAAGGAAAAGAACCCACACCGCTGCAAATAACGTGTCCTTCGCCATTGTTTGTGCAAACATTGGAAAAATCGGGAGAAGAGAGACGAGTGCAACAATACCCCTCCGCAAAACACTGGGAACTTCCAGCCATCTAAAGTAACAAAAACAAACAGCAAACGAAATCGCAGTGAGCACAGCCTGCGACACAGAATACGCCAAGAGCGAGAAGGCATGACTGCCAAAAACATCCCCGATAGACCAGAAGAGGCCAAACAAGACAGTGTCGAACCAAGGATGGTGATCGCTTGTCAAAGCGAGGCCCCGGGTCTGGAGGAGCTGCCAAAACGTATCCGGATCTATGTTTCCAGGAAAACGAATGAGCATGACCGGGAGCCAGCATGCCAGCACAATTAAAGAGTAACGAAGCAGGTTTGTTCTAAGTACACAGGAAAACGGAGAGCGACCGCGAACCTCGTCCTCATCCAGAGATTTTCCTGGGTGAGCGTCGACCCAAGTAAAGACGCAATCGATCAAGACATATAGAACAAGGACGAGCAGGGACGTCACGAGAATGCAAAAGACAATAGAGCCGACACCCTGAATCAAGGACTCATTTAAATATACGGAATGATAGACCTGAAGCCCGACAACAAAGCAAACTGCAATCAGAAACGCTGCAACCAACGCAGCAACATCGATTTCGCGAATGCGCTCCTTAAAAAACATAAGCCTCCACATGCATATAGAACTTCTTGATGTCAGACACAGTCGCATCCGACGATCAGCCCTTCCATTCATTATGACGAAGTCTCCAGAATTATAATCCAGCTCGGATTCGCATCATCATGGAACAAGACCGAGAGGCGTGACGTAATTACGCAGATAGCATGCAAGGCGAAATAACGGTATATTCTTAAGCAGGTTTGTTCCACTCTGAAAGGTACCTACTTGACTATCTCTATCGACGCATCACGCGTTGCCGTCATCATCCCCTGTTATAACGAAGCCGTCACTATCGCTAAGGTAGTAGCCGACTTCCGCTCCGCATTGCCAGGCGCACCCATCTACGTCTACGACAACAACTCAAGCGATGAAACCGCAAAACTTGCGAAGGAATCGGGCGCAATCGTTCGCCACGAACCCAGGCAAGGCAAGGGCAACGTCGTGCGGCAGATGTTCCGCGATATTGACGCAGATTGCTACCTCATGGTCGACGGGGATGACACCTATCCGGCGGAAGCTGCCGCAGCGCTCGCCGCCCCAATCCTCTCTGGTGAAGCGGATATGACCGTGGGCGATCGACTCTCTAACGGTACCTACGCAGAGCAGAACAAACGCGCCTTTCATGGCTTTGGTAACGACCTCGTCCGCACTATGATTCGCTGGATCTATGGCTATTCCTTCGACGATGTCATGACCGGCTACCGGGCCATGTCTCGCCCCTTCGTAAAGACTTTCCCAGTCCTCTCCGAAGGCTTTCAGATTGAGACGGAACTCTCCATTCATGCGGTCGATCGACGCTGGAGAATTGCCGACGTCCCCATCGATTATCGCGACCGCCCAGAAGGTTCGGAGTCCAAGCTCGATACCGTTGGAGATGGTGTAAAAGTTGTGTGTGCCATCGCCAGCCTGTTTAAGAACTATCGTCCTCTCAAGTTTTTCAGCCTTATTGCATTGGTACTCGCTCTCGTTGGCCTGATTCTCGGCCTTCCAGTCGTTGGAGAATTCCTCGCAACCGGTCTTGTTCCACGGCTCCCCACTGCAGTGCTTGCAGTGGCCTTCATGTTCCTGTGCGGACTCTCACTTGCTACCGGCCTCATTCTTGACAACGTCGCCAAAACTGAGCGCAAAGAATGGGAGCTTCAGGTCTACCGAGTATTCCAAGAGGCCAGGAAAAACTAACCATTCAATTAATAAGAAGAAAAGGGCTGAAACCAGATGGTTTCAGCCCTTTTGCATTAGCGTTCAAATAACAGGCTAGTTGCCCAAATACTGATTTGCCTTCGCGACCAGCCAGTTGACATCCGTTCCAGCAGGGCAACTAGTCGATGAATACCACTTGTGAATTCCGACATTATCACCCATCGTTAGATGTCTCCAACCCTTAGATCTTGCAAGCGCGGCCATATGCTGCGCACTCGTATCAAGGGTAGCGTACGAAGGCGGATTAGCTGTAGTACCCACATGCTCAATAGACACCGAACGCTTATTCCACTCCCAGTTGCCTACTGCCCAGGCCGTATCGTTAAGGCCAACATACTGGTGAATCTGCCCTGGCGCCACGCCATAATGCGCAGAGGCTTCGCGTGTTCCCCAAAATGTATTATCAATCTGGGAAAGCGATGTGCACTCCGAGATGTGAATCGCAATCACGCTCCAATCTTCGCCATAACGAGTTGAAGAATAGTGAGCGCAGCCCTTCCACTGCACGCCGCCAAGAGCCGGCGGAATATAAGTCGCTTTCTCAAACGCGAACCTCTGATCGGCAGAGCCATTGTCCTGACGCAGCGCAAGCGTACCGTTGGAGAAGCCTAGTACAAGTCCGCTTGACGCCTGAATCTTATAGCCCTCTCCCCAGTTGTAAACCAAATTCCATTTTTGAGCGTTGCCTTCGTTACGGGTCCAAATTTGGACACCATTACCAGCCGACTGATTGCCGCCCTTGATATCGAGAGGCTTGCAGGATTTAGCGCTAGATATCTCATATGTTCCATCGGAATTCTTGCGAACATCCCAAATCTGAGCCGCCGTTCCGTTCGAACCATAAAATAAAACTGACGTTCCGGTAGCCGTTGATCAACCAGACACATCGAATACCTGCGACCGGTTCGCCATAAGCTGGATGGTATATGACCCCTCAGAAAGAACCCCGACGCTCTTTACGTTAAATCGAACACCGGGCAGCTCCAACGAATTAACCACGCCCAATGTCGAGGAAGAGCCCGAAACACAGAGATACTGACCTGTAGCTGCATTTTGCAACGCAACCTTGCCGCCAGACAGCGCACTGTGCCACCGCTGAGAATCGGCGCCGCTTGATGTCTGCTGGACAAGTTTCCCGTCATCAGCAAGGGAGAGCACCTTCGCAGAGCCGATGCACTCAATCTCAAACGTGTTGTCCAACCCTGCCACTTTGCTTACATACCATTTTTGCGCAAGCGTATCGTTCGATGTATATAGCTGGACCGGAGCGCCGTCCTCCACGGATCCGCCAGCAACATCCAAGACTTTCGAGGCCGTGGCCGACTCAAAGGAAAAAGCACCTTCACTCAAAAACGCTGTAACCTGATGAAGCGTAAACTTTTGAGCAGCGCTTCCATTGGGGAGATATGCGTCCAAATTCGCCTGAGCGTTATCAGAAGCTCCAGCAACATCCAATACCAAACCGGTCGACTTGCTTACAAAGGAGAATGTGCCATCCCCATTATCCACTGCGGCAAAAAGCCTATTCGCATTAACAGTATCGCAAGCCCACTGTTGAACATTATTACCTGGAATAAGGCCGCCACCAGCAACATCAAGCGCATTCTGGGATTTGGCATTAAGAATCAGGTAGTAGCCATCGTGATATTCAAAGTAGAACAGCTGAGCAAGCGTACCGTTACTGCTGTAAAGCTGAGCATTTGCCCCGTTGGAGTTTGAGCCTCCGGCAATATCAATGACCTTACCGGAGGAACTACAAGCAGGACTCAGCGTGAAGTACCCTTCCGGAAGAATGTCCTCGCATTTGGCAACACGCGGAGACGTGCTTAACAATGCGAAGCGCGAATTACCATCATTTGAACTTAGCTCAACATTCACACCATTAGACGCATTTCCTCCCCTAGATCCAAGATAGAATCCGGGTCTAAGGGCGCTCTCGATAAGATATGATCCGTCAGACCGCTTGGTAACAATCCATTTTTGGGCATATGTGCCATTGGAGACATACTGAGCAATATTTGTTCCCGCAGAGGCATTTCCTCCCGCAACATCAATCACCTTATTGGAACCAACATTCGTAAACGTAACGTAGCCCTTATCGTCATGGGAAACGACCCAACGCTGAGCATTGCTCATATTCGACGTGTACAATTGGATGTTGGCACTGTTATCTTTTGACCCACCAGAAACATCCAGTACAAAGGAATAGTTCCTGCTCGAGCTGACGATATACTCGCCATCCAGCAAATCAGACATATGAGCCGCAGCGTCAGCATCCTGTTGGGAGCGCAAACATTTAAAGTCGGATGGCGCAAATGCAACTGATAGCTCGCGCGCATCGCCCCTGGAAACCGTTACAAGCTTGCCAGAATCACTTACACCCAAAACACAACCCGTTGCAGCGTTAACGATACGATACAGGCCGTTGCCCGCATCTTCGACAGCCCAATCATAAATCTGTGACGAGGGCGACAGGCTCCCTTGCTTAACCGCAGCCCCAGGAACAATATCCCCGTCCTGAGCATATAGGTAGCGGTAGGATTTCGCAGACTTTATCGTATAAAGACCTGATTCATCATCAAGTTCAAAGCCAAACGACTGCGCAATAGTACCATTGGCGCTATAAAGCTGAATGGCAGCCCCGCTATCCATGTTGCCGCCAGGCACATCAAATACGCGACCGTCGGAAGCCGTTACAACAGCAGACTGAGAATCGATTGATTGAACTATAGAAACTTCTCCGGCGGTATACAGCTTGAATCGCTGCGCGGCAGTGCCGTTGTCGTCATAAACCTGGACATTCGCACTATTTGCAGCGGTGCCACCGGCGAGGTCTAAGACAAAGCCTGTCCTTACCGCAGAGCAGATTTTGACAGAGTCATCACCGCAATCGACAAGAATCCACTTCTGAGCCCAAGAACCATTGGACGCGTACTGCTGAACATTGGCACCTGCTTGTTTGCTGCCGGCAGAAACATCTAAGACTTTTCCCGACTTCACATTCGTAATGGTCACATAACCATTCTTGTCATAGGAAAACGTCCAACGCTGAGCCTTAGTTGCGTTAGATGCATATAGCTGAAGATTGGCACCGGAATTTATAGATCCGCCAGCAATATCGAATACCTGACGCTCAGAGACAGAGCCGATGGCATATTCAACGCCCTCTTTTACAAGACCCTTGCCCGAAGCAGCGAGATCATTGAGCTCCTGGCGAACAGTGCGCGGGGGCGCAAGCGTCCATTTCTGTGCATCAGATCCGTTGTACGTATAAATCTGAAGCGCGGACCCACTCACGCCATTGCCACCTGGAACGTCAACGGCTTTACCGGATTTTGAATTAATGAAAGAGTACTCACCATTGCCGTGATCAATAACAGACCAATGCTGTGCGCACGTGCCGTTGGATGCGTACTGAGAAATCGCTCCCCCATTGGAGACGGAGCCGCCCTGTGCCTCGAAGGGCTTACCGGAGTTAACGTTTACGATTTCGTACAGGCCATTACCGACCTGCTTAAAAGAAAACATCTGAGCCTGGCTATTGTTTGCGTTATAAATCTGGAGACGCGCCAGGTTGTCAGAAGAGCCACCGCAAATATCCATGACAAGCTGCAGGTTAAGCGCGCTCTTTATAGCGAAGGCCGTGTCGGTTTTAACGGTTGAAGCAACCGCAAAGGTAAAGCGCTGCGCATTCGATTTATTTGGGGCCCAGATGCGAACCGAAGTTCCATCCGCGGTACTCCCACCATTAAGATCGAGCACCCAGTTACCCAAAGCAGACTGAATGTAGAATCCATTATCGGCAGCACGGATATGCCAAAGCTGGTGCCCGTCCTGAGCATAAGCGGCCTGAGTGACCGAAGATCCGCTTTGCGCATTATCTCCCGCAACCGAAAGATATAACCCAGTTGACTCACTCTTAATTCGATATGCCCCAGAGCCGTCCGACTCAAGATAAAAACGCTGATTAGCCGTTCCCTGAGCCCCATACAAAGAAAGACTGGTGTCGGCTGCAACGGTAACACTCGAGGAATCTTTTGCAATGGAATCGATGAAGTAAGTTCCATCAGCAAGAGAAAAATCAGGCATATTAAGAACGTTAACAAAATCAGCTGAGGAAAACGCACTCATGTCAACCGTATTAGCGGTAATGCCATTAAGATGTTCCGAAGATGTGTACTGCCATCCATACTGGCCAGTACAGCTAAATGAAGTCTTGAGTTTGGGGCTATATTCCGCAATCCAGGACACACGAGGACGCACACTTGCGGCCTTTAGGTAGGTATCCGTATACCAGCGACCGGAATAAATGGACACGTTGTTAATGCCAAAACCAGACAGCGTATTAAAATACGCATTCACGATGCCCTCATATGCTGAAGCGCTATTGGGCGATATTGCATTTCCGTTGCTGTCGTAGAACGTCTCAAGGTCATAGAAAATCGGGAGTGACAGATCATACAGACCGTATTTGCTCACGATTTGCTGGGTAAAGTATGCTTCGCTTGTAGCATCATTCGAATTCTGGGCAGTACTAAAGATATACAAGCCAAATGGAATGCCCAAACGGCGCACTTCGCTCAAGTTGCGCTCAAACTGTTTATCGAAATGACTCGTTGAATGCGCGAAACGCAAGATAACGGCATCGACGCCAGAGTTTTTAACCTTGCTCCAGTCAATCGTCCCCTGCCATTCCGAGACGTCAATAACCTTAAGGGCAGGAGATGCAAAGACCTCGTCATATCCGTTATAGAACGTCTTAGAGGCGTTAGTGCCGCCCCAATAGGGAGAGCCATTAGCCGAACGAGTATCAAGCGCAGCGACGAGCGGCTCCCCTTCCATTGAGCTGCCGGTAGTGTAGGTGCCCAAATCCTCGTCGGGGTGCGCCTCGCCATAGGCAAGACGTTCCTCCAGAGAGGCATCAACAGGAAGCGTAGCATCATCGGCAAAAACACGAGTTGCCCCCAGGCTGCAGAGCAGACCAAGGGCAACCAGTAGCGACGATGCAAGACAAGTTTTCTTGCGCATATCCATCAACCTAAATCCAGACTAGCAAAGGGCAATATTGCGGTACCAGCCCCAAAGCGGCGTATACGTTGTTCCATAATAGTTGACCCAGTCGTCGAGTCCACGGACATTAATTCGCCCGATGTTCTCAATTACCTTGCCATCTCCAATGTATATTGCGATATGTCCCCAAATGGAACCTGCCCACGTATTGGAGTGGGACGGGACAGCAATAATCATACCAACTTTTAAATTAGCTCGATTGCTATCGCGGCAATAAGCCCAGAACATATCGCAGGCATCGCCGTCTGCATAACCGTAACCCGCTGCATTGAACACCCGCGATATCCGCTCAGAGCAAAGGTTATATCCCGGAGAAGGAACGGAATAGGCAATATCCACGAGTCGCTTTTGTGCAGCATTGGCGTCAGCATAAGGCTGCTCAGAAACAACCGTCGAATCAAAACGCCAGAGCGAGCAACTCGAATCATCGAGGACTAGACCCGAGCTGGTGTCCGCCAAGGCATAAGCACCGTCGTTAAGTGCCGAATATATTGCGATTCCGCCTTCATCAGCAAGACGAAACACCCACATTTGAGCACCAGAGCCGTTCCAGTCCCACTGTTGAACGAAGCTGCCATTAGATGCGTTGCCACCGGGCACATCGAGCGCCTTACCAGAAACAAACGCCGTCAGGCTGTAGACCCCATTACCCAAAGCACGGACACGCCACTTTTGCGCATTCGTTCCATTGGCAGAATACAGCTGCACACGAGTCCCGGCATTGCAAGATCCGCCGGCGACATCAAGAACACGACCATCGTTCGATTGATTCACCACAACGTAATAGCCGTCATCAACAAGCGAAGTCGAAACAAAATGCCATGCTTGAGCGGCGGTAAGATTATTGAAGTACAGCTGAAGAGCAGTGCCAGCAGCGGCGTTACCGCCCGTCAGGTCAATCACGGTACCCGAAACCGCATTCACAAGAATAAGCCCGCCCTTTGGAGATACGCGCGGAACCCAGTGAGAACCCTCAGTTGACTCTTTAACGCTAGTCAGTTTTCCATCGCTTTGGGAAATGTACTTGCCCGAATTCGCACACTTAAGAAGCACCGAGCCATCGTCACAAACGCTAATCGACCATTTCTGCGCCAACGTACCATTGCGATTCCACACCTGCAATTTAGCGTCATCGGCCTTGGACCCACCAGCCACATCAACAAGGCGGTTTCCGTCCACACGCGAATAAATCTCGTACAGTCCGTCGTGCAAAAAAACCGATGGAACGGAGAGTGTCCATTTTTGCGCCATCGTACCATTCGCGGCATACAGTTGCAGCTTGCTCCCGTTTGAAGAATTGGCACCCGGGACGTCGAGTGCTAAACCGCTGTTAGCAGAAATGAGAGACACACTACCATCGGCATTAGCAACGACACGCCACCATTGAGCAGTCGTACCGTTTTCGACATACTGCTGCACCGCGGTTCCATTCGAAACGCCACCGCCGCGACAGCCAAGAACCTTGCCCGAAACCGCAGAGCGCACAGTATAATAGCCTGTCGATTTGTTGTATGCGAACGTCCAATACTGTGCAAGCGTGTCATTTGAACCGTATAGCTGAACTTGCGCCGTATCATTCAGAGATCCACCGGGCACATCAACAACTTGACTGCCGTCAATCATAGAGCCAAGACGATATAGTCCGTCATCGATAGTCTGCGCTATTTTAATGAGACTCCAGACCTGAGCGTTAGTAGCGTTCCAGCCAAAAATCTGAGCGTTCGCCCCATTAGAAACACTGCCGCCAGAAATATCGAGCACATAGTCGCCGAGGCAGGACTTTATAAAATAGCCGCCGTCCTGACGGGATACAAAATCCCAAAGCTGCGCATTTGTATGATTTAGCTCATATTGCTGAACATTTGTACCATTTGCACACTTTGCGCCGGACACATCGAGCACCCTGCCACTCGCGACATTAACGAGCAAATAATGCCCATTATTTTTTTCAATTCTCCAACGCTGCGCTGGCGTGCCATTTTGACCATACTGCTGAACATTGGCCCCGCTATCGCATGAACCGCCCGAAACATCAAGCACCCTATTTGAGCCGACGTTAGAAATCTCATAGACGCCCTCATCGATGTCTGCCGCCGGCAGATCGGAAATCCGAGGTTCCGAAGGCAAAGGAGAAGGCTCCGAGGAAGTCTCGGGAACAGAAGAAGGGCTGCCATCCTCGCCATCAGCTGAAGAAGGCGTCTGCACATCATCCAATATGGCGCCATCGGAATCTCCCGTGGACTCCATGGGGTCTTTTGCGAAAGCCCCATTAGTCTCGATCGAATCATTGGCCTCAATCGAAACGCCTTCATTTGCAACAAAGGCAAGCGAAGAAGCCTCGCCAATCGGAGCCAATTGCTCAACTGAATAGGCTCGAACGGGGAAACAGACGATATGAGCAGGACATAAAAACATTGAGAGCCCCTGCTGCATGAAAGACCGCGGATTAGGCCGACAATGGTGAGTGTCTAATCCAACCGTGGCGGCCACGCCGCATTCATGGAAGGGGCTCCCATGCTCGATACTACCACCTTCATCGGCCTCGACGTCCACGCCCGCTCGATAAAGGCCGTCTCCCTCGACGTCATGACCGGGGAGGTACGTGCCGCGACCTTCGGCTACGACGCCGGCGCCGTCGCGGAGTGGGTCCGTTCCGTGGACCCCAGGGCCAGGTGCGTGTACGAGTCCGGGGTCACGGGCTTCGACCTGCAGAAGAGGCTTTCCGGCCTGGGGGTCGACTGCGCGGTCGGCGCCGTCTCGAAGATGATCAAGCCCAGCGCGGACAGGCGCAGGAAGAACGACCGCAACGACGCCGAGTTCCTCGCCCGCATGCTGTCGGTCGGCAACGTGGTCGAGGTGTGGGTCCCCGACGACGAGTGCGAGGCCGCCCGCGACCTGACCAGGGCGCTCGAGGACGCGAGGGACGACCTCTCGCGCTCGAAGCAGCGGCTCTCCAAGTTCCTGCTCAGGCACGGGCTCGTCTTCGACGAGAGGACGCCCACCGGCCGCAGGAAGGGCAACTGGACCCGGGCGCACTGGTCCTGGATCGAGTCGATAAGGTTCGCGGAGAGGGCCGACAACGACGTGCTCGCCTACTACGTCGACGCGGTCAGGCGGGCGGCGGAGGAGAAGGCGAGGCTCGAGGGGCTCGTCGAGGCCGAGGCCCGCAAGCCCAGGTGGAGGAAGAGGGTCGACTCCCTCCGCTGCCTCAAGGGCGTAGACACCGCGTCCGCCGCCGACCTCGTGTTCGAGGCCGGCGAGTTCTCGAGGTTCAGGAACGCCCGCTCGTTCGCGGCGTGGGTCGGCCTGACGCCCTCCGAGCACTCCAGCGGGGAGAGCGACCGCAGGGGCGCGATCACCAAGGCGGGCAACAAGCACCTGAGGAAGGCGCTGGTCGAGGCCGCGTGGCACTACCTGACGTGCTCGGGGCGGCCGAAGGGCCTCGCCAAGGGCCAGGCCCCGGACCGGGTCGCCCGCAGGCATGCCGCCAAGGGCGTGCGGAGGCTGGTCGAGAGGCGGGAGGCGCTGCTCGCGCGCGGGGTCCACGGCAACAAGGCGAACGTGGCCACGGCGCGCGAGCTCGCCTGCTGGGTATGGGCGGTCGGCCTCATGGCCGAGGAGGCGTAGGGGGCGGTTCCCCGCACATAAGCCAGTCACCCCGGAAGCGGTTCGATCCGAAGCCGTTGAGGCGAACCTCAGGTCCCTTTTCTGCGAGCGCCCAGGGCGCCACACGCGTGCACAGACTGTCGGTTCGACGTAGAAGCCTCAGCCGTAGCAACGGATTGCCCAGCGAGAGATCGCCGCGGGCGGATATTAAACTGCAAAGACGAGCGTCGGTAAGACACGCCGAGGTCGCCGCGGACGGGCTGATATAGGGAGAGGGCCTGACCCCATATCGTTGGGGCCAGGCCCGATTTTGCCTCTTGACAATGTCCTGCTCATATTAAAAGGCGGCGACTGCGAAGCACACAGGAACAATAGGCGCGAGCAATACCTTTCTGTTCATATTAAATAACCTCGATTAACGGAATAGGATTAAACAAACGGGCGAGCAGCACCTATAGGGTTGCCGCGCTCGTAGACGCCGTGAACACCGACGCCCTGATTTGGCCAAGAGTCAATCATACGCCCACCGCCCAAATAGATGGCAATATGACCGCGGTAGTAGATGACGTCTCCGCGTTGCATGCTGCCAACGCTCACCGGCATAAACGTACCGTTGTTATACCAATTCATAGAGTTGTAGGTTTGCCACGCAAGCCAGCGATGGTTGTAGGGGTTGTAGATCCCCATGTCCATGCCCGTAGCATAAAGGCATTGCAATACAAAGCCCGAGCAATCGACGGCACCGCCAGGGGCCGTCGAATACGGCTCAATATAGCGCGTACCCACATACTCATAAGCTCGCTGGATAAAAGCATTAACGCAATCGTCTCGCGTAGCATCGATTGCAATGCGAGACGGCGTCACATAGGTAAACTCACCGGTGCAATAACTCGGAAGCTTAACCGTCAAGCTGCTGACCTGCGGATAGTTCGCAGGATTCTGATAACCAATCTTTGCAGGACGCTCTGCAGAAATAGCGCGCCAGCTCTGAGCGATGGACCCGTTATAAGACCACAGCTGGACATTGGATCCATTCGCGGTAGCTGCACCACCTACATCAAGAACCTTATTGCCGCAGGCTGAGATAATCTTGATTCCACTCTCCCCCATTTCGAAGCGCCACTTTTGTGCATTCGACCCATTCCATTGCCACTGCTGAACGTTGGCCCCATCCGCATCGGAGCAGTTAAGGACGTCAAGAGGGTAAGCTGAGCAGCAAGCTGTAAGCGAATACCAGCCGCCGCCGATGCTACGGACCCACAAGCGCTGACTTAACATGCCGTTGGAAGCATATATTTGGACGTTTGCACCATTCGAGCGAGAACCACCAGCCACGTCAAGTCGCTGCCCTGCCGCATGCATGGGAGCGAACTCGTAGAATCCATCAGAAATCAGAGAGACGGATGTGATTGCCCACCCTTGCGCTGCCGAACCACCCTCATCGGTGCAAACAATGGAACTGCCAGATCCCGGGGCAGTCAAGACCTTACCGGTCTTTTTGTTCTTTAACTCGATACCATTACCAAAACAGACATCAAGTGACCACTTGGCCTCATCGGAATCCTTATCCGAAATCTGAAGAACAGCGCCGTCAGACTCACGCGCCGAGAGGTACTTGGCAGAATTAACGCACTGGAACGAGAAGTATCCTTGCTCGTCGGCACGAACCCAGAACTTCTGAGCCAAAGCCCCGTTCCCCGCATAAACCTGTAGCGGAGCACCCTCTGCATAAGAGCCGCCAGAGACATCAACGTATTTACCTGCCGAGTCTGAATATATAGAGTAGCAGCCCTCTCTGAGCGACACGGTAAAGGAATCAAAGGTCCAATGCTGCGAAGCGCAGCCGTTTTCAACTGCAGTCGTTACGGATCCGTCGGACTATCGCTCCAGTACCAAATTACTCGCAACGGATCGGATTAAATAGGTATCTCTGTCAGACTCGATACGCCACTGCTGATTTGATCCTATTCCGGGGAAATCCCACTGCTGAACTTTTGCGCCAGGAATAATATCGCCGCCATCAAGATCAAGTCCCTTACCGGTCCTCGCAGGGCGAATCGAATAAAAACCTGTAGCAGGGTCATATGAAAGCTTGAAGCACTGCGCTAGCGTGCCATTTGCAGAATACGTTTGAACGCGAGCACCATTAGAGGTGGAGCCCCCTGCCACGTCAAGGCATTTTAAAGGATCCGAAACGGAATTAATCTGGTACATGCCATCCGCAACCGTTTGGGCGCCCGCCTCAACATGAGGATTTGCGCTGATGGCAATAAAGCGCTGCGCTACAGAACCATTTGCCGACCAAATCTGAACATTGGCACCGTTAGAGACGCTACCGCCGCTTACGTCTAAAACAAGATTGCGTCCAAGACCAGAATAGAATACAAACGATCCATTTGCCTGTTTAACAGGAATCCAGCGCTGCGCGGCGGTGCCATTCGCACCGTATTGTTGAACGTTAGCACCAGCTTTTTTGCTGCCGCCGGAAACATCAAGGGCCATAGAGGTCCCCGCATGAGCGATCGTTACATAACCAGTAGGTTGCCCATCCAAGCCAAGAATATTTTTGATAACCCAACGTTGGGCGTCAGTGTTATTAGAAGCACAGATTTGGATATTGGCACCGTTTGCCGCAGAGCCGCCAGAGACGTCAACGACACTTCGCGGTGATGGCTCCATGCAGAGAGCATAGGTGCCGTCTTCGACCTGTAGCCCCTGCGCAGCGGCGAATGCATCGACATCCGCTTGCGTCCAGGTAAAACTGTTGGTCTGGGTCAAAGTCCAGGTGACGGCTTCAGTCGAGGTAACGGCAACGCCGCTTTCAAATGAAAGGTATAACCCATTAGCGGCGTTTTTGATGGTAAAGCCTTCACCAGAAGGCTCGAGGACCCAAAAGCGATTCTTCGTATAGGAGCCAGCATCATCAAGGGATCCATAGAGATGGACAGCGCCGCTGGGTACGACACTACCGTAATCGGCGTCTATCAACTTGCCCGAAACAAGCGAAGCGATCGTGTAATAACCGGATGCGCTGTCATATGTAAGACGGAAAGCCTGCGCCACGGTGTCGTTCTTCTTATATAGCTGAAGATCGGCACCGGATTCAGCAGAAGCGCCCTTTACGTCGAGTGCCAAACCGGCAGATTCAAAACAATAAACACCGTCGGTAATCTTCTGGCCCATGGAGTCAACGACAGGATTGGAATCGAGCGGAAAAAACAGCTGCGCGGCAGTTTGGTTGGCCTTATACAACTGGACATTAGCTCCATTAGCAGAGCTACCGCCCGCGATATCAAGCACATACTCAACGTTGAGGGCGGAATGTATCGTCAAGCCCCCATCGGCGCCCTTAACGGCAACCCACTTTTGCGCACGCGTACCGTTAGCCACATACTGCTGAACATTACGACCCGATTCGGCTATACCGCCAGAAACATCAAGCACCAAACCAGAACCGGTGTTTTCGAAAGTTAAAAACCCGTTCTCGTCCTCATGTACCAACCAACACTGAGCTTTAGTCATATTCGAATCGTACATCTGAACATTGGCGCCATTTGAGGAAGAACCACCCGCAACATCCCACACCCTGCGCGATGCATTACTGCATGCAAAAACATAGGTCGCACCGTCAGAAAGTGTCCCTTTGTTTTTAACGGCTAAGTCCTCAATGCTCCCAGCATCTTGAGATGCCGTATCAGTCGATTCGGCAGTAGGCGCCGACGAGTCTTCAGATTGCCCCTCGTTAGACAAGGCGGACAAACCGTCCGGAGCGAAGCCGCCATCGTCACCATTAGTAGCATCAGAATCGATAACCCGGTTAACATCGCAACCGTTCGTGGACGCCTCATCCGCAAATAACGGAGACACGCCAACGGAGGAAAGACGATATGAGAAAGCCATTGGGGGCCGCCTCCCCCGCGGCGCAGCTTCTTTCCGCGGGCTCGGGGTGCCACAATGGGCTTTGAGTATCGGCCCGTGCGGTAGCCCTTACCGCACCTGCGGGGAGGAGGCTTCCCATGCCCCATGTTACCTCCATCGGCCTGGACGTCCACGCGCGATCGGTCGCCGCCGCGGCGTTCAACCCCTTCACCGGCGAGGTGGTGCGCCGCAGCTTCGGCACCGACGCCTCCGAGATCGCGGAGTGGGCCCTCGGCTTCGAGGACCCGAGGGCGTGCTACGAGAGCGGCCCCACCGGCTTCCACATGGCGCGCGAGCTGCGCGCGCTCGGCCTCGACTGCGCCGTGGCCGCCGTCTCCAAGATGCAGAGGCCGGCGGCGGACGCCCGGCGCAAGAACGACCGGCGCGACGCCGAGTTCATCGCCCTGTTGATGTTCACTAAGAAGTGGTCCGAGTGATCACTGGGAAATGAGCACCGTG
>CBCSNG010000002.1:0-113311 GCA_965141635.1 uncultured Collinsella sp.
TTGGCGGTCAGCTGTTACAGATCGAGATATTCCATAGGACCATTTCTTCCTGTCTTGATCTGTAACACCTAGACCCAATTTCCATCCCTAGTTGTTACAGATCAAGACATTTCGCAGCCCCCTTTCGCTATCCTATTCAAATACAGCAATTTTGTTAGTCTTGGATAACTTTTTAGCTTAAAACGGGTATCCTTTGCGGCGTCAAACAAACGGCACGCATGCCGTGCCACATTAAGGAGGCCCCTATGGCAAACCAGACAGACCGGCAGACGATCCAACTCGTCCTTATCCGCCACGGAGAGTCGGAGTGGAACAAACTCAACCTGTTCACCGGCTGGACCGATGTTGAGCTCACCGGCACGGGCCGCGAGGAAGCCGCTGCGGGCGGTCAAGCCCTCAAAGAAGCTGGCTTCGACTTTGACGTCTGCTACACCTCGCGCCTCAAGCGCGCGATCCACACCCTCAACATCGTGCTCGGCCAGATGGATCGCGAGTGGCTGCCCGTCATCAAATCCTGGAAGCTCAACGAGCGCCACTACGGCGCGTTGCAGGGCCTCAACAAGGCCGATGCCGCGGCGGAGCACGGCGACGAACAGGTGCTCATCTGGCGCCGCTCCTTCGATATCTGCCCGCCGGCACTCGAGCCGAACGACGCGCGCGATCCCCACACCCAAGAGCAATACCGTGATGTCGCACCCGACCAGCTGCCCTACACCGAGTGCCTCAAGGACACGATAGCCCGCGCCTGGCCTTATTTCGAAGACGAGATTCGCCCCCAGATGCTCGCCGGCAAGCGCGTACTCATCGCCGCACACGGCAACTCTCTGCGCTCTCTCGTCATGAAGTTCGAGCACCTCACGCCCGAGGAGATCCTCAAGGTCAACATCCCAACCGGTGTGCCGCTCGTCTACACCTTCGATGCCGATTTCAACGTTCTCGACAAGCGCTACATCGGCGACCCGGCAACCATCGCCGCCAAGATCGACGCCGTGGCCAACCAAGGCAAGGCACGCAAGTAGCCCAAACCTAAACCCAGAGCGTGGCGCCGCGCAACCCAAGTGCAGCGCCACGCCACCCCAACGTAGGAACCAGCCATGCTCAACCATCTCAAACAACACTTTGGCTCCCGGCGCACCGGTGGTCACGGAGGCCTAGACATTGCGCGGCATATCGGCCCCGGGCTGCTCGTGACCGTCGGCTTTATCGATCCGGGCAACTGGGCCTCCAACATGGCCGCCGGCTCGCAGTTTGGCTACGCGCTGCTGTGGCTCGTCACGCTGTCCACGATCATGCTCATCGTGCTGCAGCACAACGCGGCGCACTTGGGTATCGCCACGGGCACCTGCCTTGCCGAGGCCACGACCCGCTTTCTCCCCCGCTTCGTTGGGCGCACGGTGCTCGCCAGTGCCTACCTCGCGACCATCGCCACCGCCATGGCCGAGATCCTGGGCGGCGCGATTGCGCTCCAGATGCTCTTTGGACTGCCCGTGCGTGCCGGCTGCGTCATCGTGGCAGCAGTATCGATGGCGATGCTCATGACGAGCTCCTACAAGCGTGCCGAGCGCTGGATTATCGCCTTCGTAGGCGTGGTAGGACTCTCGTTTTTGGCCGAGCTCGCGCTGGTCAAGGTCGACTGGCCGCAAGCCGCCATAAGCTGGATCACGCCCAGTATGCCCACTGGCTCGGCCGCGATTATCGTTAGTGTCCTGGGTGCGGTCGTTATGCCCCATAACCTCTTTCTACACTCCGAGGTCATCCAATCCATGCACTTCGAAGGCCAAGGCGAGCAAGTTATCGAAGAACGTCTGCGCTACGAGCTCTTCGACACGTTCTTTTCGATGGGCGTGGGCTGGGCAATCAACTCGGCCATGGTCGTCCTGGCCGCAACGACCTTCTTTGCGCACGGCATGGTCGTAGACGACCTCGCCGTCGCAGCGGCCACGCTCTCCCCCATCTTGGGCCCGGCAAGCTCGACCATCTTTGCGGTGGCGCTGCTGTTTGCGGGCATATCGAGTAGTGTGACGGCGGGCATGGCGGCGGGCACCATCACCGCGGGCATGTTCGACGAGGAATACGACATCCACGACCGACATTCCTCGATCGGGGTGGCGACCTGTTTCGCCGGCGCAGTGGCGACGTGCCTGGTCGTCCCGAATCCTTTTGAGGGTCTCATTTGGAGTCAGGCGCTGCTGTCGCTTCAGTTGCCGATTACGGTCTTTGTGCTCATACGACTCACCAGTTCGCCCCGCGTTATGGGCAAATACGCCAACTCGCGCCCGCTCAACGCGCTGCTCGTAGGGATCGGCGTCATCGTGACGATTCTCGATGTCGTGTTGTTGACAGGGATGTAACGAGGCCGCATGTCCACCCAGTCAAACGTCTCGATCTGTAACATCTAAACCCGCTTTTGATGTCTAGATGTTACAGATCGAGATCATTCCGAGGGACAGCTCCGTTTGTCTCAATCTGTAACACGTAGACCCCGTTTTCACTGCTAGATGTTACAGATTGAGACAAACGGTCGGCCGGACTCACGACAGACAGGATCAGCTAACAGCAGCCGTGATCCCTTGGGGGCGGAAGAAAAGGGCCCCGGCCGAGAATTCGACCGGGGCCCTTGGACAGAGCTCTGTATGGCTAATCGCCGTGTGTCTACGAGTTACTCCTCGACGAGCTCAAACTCATCGGGGCCGACGCCGCACACCGGGCACACGTAATCCTCGGGCAGCTCGGGCGTATCGACCTCAACCTCGTAGCCGCAAACGGTGCACACAAACTTATACGTCTTCTTCTCCTCAGCCATGATGTTCTCCTCTCGAACGTGACTGGTAATGTACTTCGTTTATTAGTATAGATTCTCAATAATATAATGCAAGTATTTTTAGAACATTTCTAGCCTTGATACGACGAAGCCTTGGGCGGCGTCTTGCCCTTCAAGACCTTGTGATAGTAGTCATAGGTCAGCGGGGCCTCGCCGCTCAAGCGCTCGGCATCCTCAACCTCGCCGATAAACAGCAGATGCGTGCCCACGTCCACGGTATCAATCAAACGGCAGCTAAACAAGGCCGCCGCGTGCTCGGGCACATAAGGCATGCCCAGAGCGGTCTCGTGGGTCTCGTACTTGGCAAACTTGTCGTAATCGCTGCTGGTGCGGAAGCCAAAGTTGCCGATATAGAGCATGTCGGCGGTCTGGTCAATCACGGTCAGCGCAAAGGCCTTAGCCGATGCGATTACGCCGGACGTGACATTTTCCTTGTTCACGGCAACCGAGATGCGCGGCGGCGCGGACGTCACCTGCACCGCGGTGTTGATGACGCAGCCGGCACGCAGCCCGTCGGCCGCGGCGCTCACCACGTACAGACCGCTCGGCATGGTAAAGAACGCAGTTTTGTCCATAACAACCACTCCCCTAACCCGGGTTGGAACCTCATGGATGTATGTACCCATAAAAAAGGCGACGCCCATACCGGACGCCGCCTTTGAGACACATATGTGCCAAGATTGCAGGTCAGCCAAGTCCCTCCACCAAGTTGCGGTGAAATAGTTCCTGCTTGTCGGGTATTTGGCCTCAAACAGGAACTATTCCACCGCAACTTATACAGAGCGCCTAGCGGTTGCGCTCCTTGAGCGCGCGATCGATTTCGCGCTGAACGTCGCGCTTGGCCATGTCCTCGCGCTTGTCGTAGAGTTTCTTGCCGCGACCCAGACCCAGCAGCAGCTTTACGCGGCCGTCGGTATTAAAGTAGAGTTCCAACGGCACCAGCGCATAGCCGCGGTTGCGCAGTTTGCCGTCAAGAAAATCAATCTCCTTGCGATGCAGCAGCAGACGGCGACGGCGATCGGGGTCACGGTTCCACACGCCACCGTGGCTGTAAGGGTGAATGTGCAGACCCACCAGCCAGCACTCGCCGCCGCGAATCAGCGCAAAGGTGTCAGTGATCTGACAGGCGCGCTCGCGAATCGACTTGACCTCGGTGCCGCTCAGCTCAATGCCGCACTCAAAGGTCTCATCGATAAAGTACTCGTGATGCGCCGAACGATTCTTGGAAATGAGCTTGCGCTCGCGCTTACTGGGCATCGCCGGCCTCCTTGACGCCGTCGGCTCCCTTGTCGGCGCCTGCGCGCTTTGCCTTGCGCTCGGCGTTGAGCTCGGCATCGCTCTCGCGCACCAGCTTAATGATCGCCGCGCATGCCTCCTCGCCCACCAGGTCGCGGGCACGGACCGTCAGGCGCGTAGCCTCCTGCTTGTCGCCGTCGCTCGCAGCATCGGTCGCACACATGATCAGGCAGATGGCAATCTCGGCCGAAGGCGAGGTCGGCACGCCTTGCAGGGCCAGTTCACCCATCACGTGGTCGTCGCTCTCATCGGTGGCATCGGGATAGGCAGCATGAATCTTGTTGAGCAGGCGCGTCGTATGCGCATCACCAGGGGCCAAGCGCAGCGCCAGGCGCGCGCAACCCACGGCAGCCGAGACGTTCTCGGTCTCGGGCTCAAGGAAATACTGGCCCAAGTTGGCGTAGGCGCGGGCGGCGCACTTGCCGTCGCTCGCGCGCTCTAGCACCGAAAACGAAAGCGAAGCCCACTCCTGCTTGTCCTCGAGGGCGCGGAACAGCTCGGCCAAGTCCAAGCGATAGTTGCAGTTCATGGGGTCCCAACGCACAGCCTGCATCAGGGCATTACGAGCACTCACATAATCCTGCTGGCGAATGTAGGCAAACGCCATGTCGGAATACAGGCGGTCAAACGGCACCTCGACCTGCACCAGCTCGCGCGGATCCTTCTCCACGCGGCGGTAGGCCAAACGCTCAAACTTGCTATCGAAGCTAAAGTATTGGCGCTTCTCCTCTGTCTTGCACTCGGCGTCGATATACTCCTCGGCGAGCTCAACCAGACGCTCCAACAGCGGTGTCGCCGTTGCCAAGTCTCCCTGCGCCAGGTAATTCTCGGCATACGTAATATCTTGTAGGCTGATGGGCAGGTCCATGGCAACTCCTCGGTCCAGGTGAAACGCGGCTCATTCCACACATGCGGTGTATACACAAAACCCGGGTCTCTTGCGAGGCCCGGGCGTTCATTTTGTGGTAGCCCGTACCAGATTCGAACTGGTGATCTCCGCCTTGAGAGGGCGGCGTCCTAAACCGCTAGACGAACGGGCCATATGTAGCAAATGCAATGGCTGGGATGGAGGGAGTCGAACCCCCATTGACGGAACCAGAATCCGCTGTCCTGCCATTAGACGACATCCCAATGACTGCATCGCTGCGCTCGGCTGTGCCTTTGCGCAAGAAAGAAATATACGGGAAGTTCTACGGTGGCGCAAGCCCCATTTTTAACTTTTTTGAAAATCAGCCAATTTGCCCTGACCCATGAAGGACCTGTGAAGCCAAACCGCATGCAAGGGGCAAAATGCCGCAAGCGCACCGTAATTACCGTTGGCAGATTGCTGCATTCTGGTCGCCGTCAATAGTGACACAATCAGGATGCCAATTATCGCGCGAATATCGAGACGACATGGATGAAGAGCTTGATTACCTATGGGAGACCCTCGGCCTCGAGATAACTGCTATCCCTTGGCCAGATCGGCACAAAATTCATCCCACGCTACGCCCCGCCATCACAGTCATGCAGGCAACGTATCGCGGCGCCTCATTTTTGATGATGCGAATGGCATGGCACGCGACGCTACCCGACCTCAAGCGAGTTCAAGCAAGCCTCGTGGAGCTATCCGGTATTCCCGTCGTGATTTCGGAGACCCATTTGGAGCAATGCCAACGCGACCGTTTGCAAGCGCAGCGAATCCCGTTCATTTGCCCCGACATTCAGGCATATCTGCCCTTTATGGACGAAGAGTACTGGAGCGGCAAGCCCAACAAACAGGTAAAGATCTACGATCCGCATAAGTGGGCACAGTTCGAGGACTGACCGGAGCGAACCCGCCGACGGAAAGCGCGTCCCAGAATCAGTGCTCGAAACGGGACGCACTTTCCGCAGCTGCTACAGCAGTGCCTCGGCCCAGGTTGCTTCCTTAAAGCCTGGAATCGCAAAGTCATCGCCCACCAGCAGCGGACGCTTAACCAGCATGCCGTCGGTCGCCAACAGCTCGTAACATTCCTGATCCGTCATCCCCGCGTCCAGGCGCGCCTTCAGGCCAAGCTCTCGATACTTCATGCCCGACGAATTAAAGAAGCGACGCACCGGCAGCCCCGAACGCGCAATCCAGGTCGCAAGCTCCTCAGCCGAAGGATTGTCCGTAACAATATCGCGATCGACGTACTCGACCCCATGCTCGTCCAACCAGGCCTTGGCCTTTTTGCAGGTCGAGCATTTGGGATATTCAACAAACAGCACTGCCATGGAAATCCTCCAGATACAGATCGGACAACGTGGATGAGCGCATGCCAAACAAGGAATAACGCACGATTGAGCAATTGTAGCCCAAGGATTCCACGCTAAACGAACCGCACCCCAAAGCCTCGCTTAACGAACGGCAGCAACTCCATTGCCTCGGGCGTGATATGGCCCGCAACGTTCATGCGCTCGTCACCGGGAAGATCGACCCGTGCGATCTCCAGCTCGCCTTCGTAGCGCCCATAGCCGCCATTGCTCACAGCGATCGACCCCGTCTTTCGCGGCAGGCCGGCACCGGCATCCGTCGGCACGGAATCCGGCTTAAGCGACGTACGCGACTCCTGAGACCTAAAAATAAGGGCGCTCGAGTCGGGTCGATCGTGATGGACTTGTCCCAACAAATAGGAGTATCCGGGGTCGAGCTGGCACGGCATGTCAACATACCCCGCGGAAATCTGGGCAAACTGCGCCCAACCCGCTTCGGAAAGATCGGGGTCGCCGACCAAAACAATGTCGCAATCGGCGCCATGTGCAAGCTCAAGCATATTGAGAGCAACCTTTGACGCGCGACCGCGCTGCGCCTCGACCGTCGGCAGTCCCTCGAATACCGGCCCGCGAACGTTAGCATCACCCGGCACAAAAGCCATGATTTCAAAGCCGAGCGCCGCAAGACGAAGATTCGTCCGAGCAACATCTTCAAGAGCTAAACCGGTATAAGGCTTGGGGTAAAAATTGTGGCAGGCGGCAAAACGAGTCACATCGGCGCCGGCTTCACGCCACGATGCGATTTCATCAGAACTCACCGTCGATGCATTGACCACAATGCGAAATACACCGGACAGCTCCGCGACCCGCTGGGCGCTAAAGCCATAGTCCAAGCGCAGGTACTCCAGTCCCAGATCACGCAAGTCCTCCATGCGCTCAAGGCCCAGCAAATCGCATGTGCGCGGCCCCACATCGGCAATGAGCGCAATGCCGCGGGCGGAAAGCAGCGACAGCACATGACGGACCTTATCGGCATACGCCGCTCCCCCATCCTCGGGAATATGCAGCGAGGTGAACGCATAGCGCGCACCCGCCGCGGCACCACGCTCAATCGTCCGCTCAATATCCTGCAGAGGGCTGGAAAGATAAATCGAAATACCCGTTTTCACGCTTCAACGCTCCTTTAAAAAAGGCCGGCGGAGCAGTTAGCCCCGCCGGCACAACCATAGCATCAAGAAATCTGCCGCGCACCGCGAGCCCCGAGCAACACGGCTCGCGATATCAAACTACTCGCCAAAGAACTCGTTGATCTTCTGCTCGTCGACGCCAAAGAACCACGTCAGGACAAAGCCGGCGGCATAGGCAAGCAGCATAGCGGCAACGTAGCCGAGCTGCTGGCCAGGAACAACGATCAGTAGGCCAAACAGACCGGAAACGCCCTGAGAAACCGTGCCGATGTGAAGCAGCGCCGCGAGCGCGCCGCCAAATCCGGCACCCAGGCAGGCCGTCACAAACGGACGAACGAGCGGCAGCGTAACAGCATACATCAGAGGCTCGCCCACACCCAGGATTCCAACGGGAATGGACTCTGCGACGTACTTCTTGAGCTTGGCGTTCTTGGTCTTAAAGTACAGCGCCAAACCGGCACCGACCTGGCCGCCGCCAGCCATCATAAGGATGGGAAGCAGGTAATTGATACCCTTGGTAGCGCCGTCGGGATCGTTGAGCATAGCGTGGATCGGCGTGAGCGCCTGATGCAGGCCGACGGACACCAGCGGCAAGAAGCCTGCCGACAGGATATAGCCGCCCAGGACGCCCAGTTTCTCGAAGATAAAGGTCAAAACGCTAAAGATGGCAGTCGTCAGCCATGCGCCAACCGGCTGGATGACGAGCATCAGAGCAAAGGCGCCGATGATGAGCACCAGCAGCGGGGACAAGAACGTGTCGAGTGCGTTGGGCATAACCTTGCGAATCTGACGCTCCATCCAGGCAAAAAATGCACCAGCGATGAGAGCCGCGATCATGCCACCCGCCGCGGGGTTGTACTGCGCATTGGTGAGCGGCAGCAGAATGGCAGTGGCAGGATCAGCCGCGCCAGGCGCAAGCAGGGGCATGGCACTGTTGGCGATACACATCATGCCGGCGATGCCGCCCAGCGCAGCGGAGCCACCAAACTCACGTGCCGCGTTATAGCCCACCAAGATGGGCAGATAGGCAAACAGGGCCCAGCCCATGGAACGAATGCCCTGGTACCACCACTCGCCTGCAAGCGCGCCTGCCGTCGAGACGTTAATGACGTTGCAGATACCGTTGATGAGGCCAGCCGCAATGATGCCGGGAAGCAGGGCGACGAAGACATTGGAAATCTTCTTGAGGAAGGCCTGAACCGGCTTGGACTCGTACTTGGCTTTCTGCGCGGCCTTGTTTGTGGCCGCAGCGTCAACCACGCTCTCGTCGGCAACGCCTTTCGCAAGGCCGGTGAGCTTGGAGAACTCCTCGAGCACCTTATTCACCTTGCCCGGACCCAGCACGATCTGCATCGTGTCGTCCTCGACCAGGCCCATCACGCCGTCGAGCGCCTTAATACCCTCCGTGTCGACGTTGCCCGTGTCTTTGACGGTCACGCGCAGGCGCGTCATGCACGCCGCGTTTGCGAGCACGTTGTCTTTACCGCCCAAAAGGTCCAGCAGCTTTTGAGCCAGCTCTTTGTTCGTCATAACTCCTCCTTGTATTGGGTATCTCGTCTAGATGTCATATCAGCTCACGCCGTGCACCTATTGGGCATCGGCATTGCTCTTCTCATGGCCACTCACCGCAGTACGGACATGGCCGTGCGCCCGTTCAAGAGCTACCGCAGCCTGCTCGGCATCGCAGTCCAACAGCACCGAGACAATAGCGGTTTTTACGTGGCCGCCGGCATCCGCAAGCGCCTGAACAGCGCGCTCGCGCGTGCAGCCGGTCGCCTCCATCACGATGTTCTGGCCGCGCACCACCAACTTCTCGTTCGTCTGCTGCACATCGACCATCAGGTTTTGGTATACCTTGCCGATCTTGACCATGGCACCGGTCGAAATCATGTTGAGAATGAGCTTTTGAACCGTTCCCGCCTTGAGCCTCGTTGAGCCGGTCAGCACCTCGGGACCGGGCACGGGCTCAATGGCAAGATCTGCGCTCTCCCCGATCTTCGACCCTTGGTTGCAGGCAATTGCAATGGTCTTGCACCCAGTTGCCTTGGCGTACGCAAGGCCGCCCACCACATAAGGAGTACGGCCGCTTGCCGCCAGGCCAACGACAAGATCCTTGTCCGAGAGTCCACGCTCCCGCAGGTCGCTCGCGCCAAGCTCCTCGCTGTCTTCGGCACCTTCGACAGCCTTGATAAACGCCGTCTCGCCTCCGGCAATGAGCCCGACAATCAGATCGGGTGACACGCCAAACGTGGGTGGGCACTCCGAAGCGTCGAGTACGCCCAGACGACCGCTGGTGCCTGCGCCCATGTAAAAGACGCGCCCGCCGCGCTCGAGTGTCTCAGCAGCCCAGTCGATTGCCATGGCAACCTGGGGCAACACTTTCGTGACCGACTGGACGGCACGAAGATCCTCATCGTTCATCGTCGTGACGATTTGCAGCGATGTCATCGTATCGAGGTCCATTGACCTTTGATTACGCTGTTCGGTCGTGAATTTTGTTAAATCGAGCATTTCATTCACCTCATCTTTCCTGTTTCTCGATGTAGTTTTGCTTTATGACATGCGTCGCCCGTTCGTAGTCGCTGGCAACGTAAGCAGCGTACAGGGCATCGACAACCATAAGCTGGGCCATACGCGAAGCCATGGCACCGCTGCGGACCAAGGGTTCACTCGCGGCGACGCCGAGCACGGCATCGGCCATGGTGGCAAGCTTGGATGATCCATCTACTTTGGTAACGGCCACAACGGGACAGTTGTGACGTTGAGCCTCGGCGGTGCAGTCCAGCACCTCTTGCGTCAAGCCCGAGTAGCTAAAGGCGATTGCCATATCGCCCTCATGCATGTTCTTGGCACACAAGAGCTGATCATGCCAGTCGTCGTACAGATGGCACTCTTTGTCGACACGCATGAGCTTTTGCGCCAGATCGTGTGCGACCAAACGAGAGGCACCAATACCGAACAGATTGACCGCGCGTGCCCGCTTAAGACGGGCCGCGCATCGCTCCAAGACGGTGTAATCGAGCGTTCGTGCCGTCGCCTCGATCGTGCGCACGTTGCTTTTCATCACCTTCCCCACGATACGTTCGACGCTGTCATCCATGGAGATGTCCTCGAGAGCTACGTCTTTCTTGTCACCTAAGAGCGCCAGCTCGGCAATCAGTTCGCGCTGGAACTCCTTGTAGCCCGCAAAACCCAAACGCTTGCAAAAGCGCAAAATGCTCGAGGGCGAGGAGAACGTGACATCGGCAAGACCGCGGACGGACAGCCCGACCACCTCGTGCGGATGAGCGCTTACATATGCGATGACATTGCGTTCCGCCGGGCTCGCGCTGAGCTCACGCTCGCGAAGCCGCAAAAGCAATCCGTTTGCCATCTCAAACACCTCCGTTGAAAAGAATTAAAGACCAACGAACGATTCGTACCGGATACAAACAGCTTTTGCGGTACATTGTGCCGCATCGTGGCGCACAAAGGGCGAGCGTTCTACCGCTCGCCTCTCAAATCCGACCGCTCGGAAATACGCGCGACACAAAATAATTCAACGAGGCCGCATTATCAGAAACGGGTTTGTTACCGGCTAGCGCCTCGCATGGGCGCCGATCGGCCGAGTCGCATGGCGCACCAACGCCGCCGCCAGCAATACCAACAGCATGGCGGTGACATAGCCCGCAGCGTCGAATCCTAAATCGATAACGTCGAAATGCCTTCCGGGAACAAAGATCTTATGCACCTGATCGCCAACGGAGCAGGCGGCGCAAAAGAGCAATACGGGCACGCAACGGGAGCATACGCTCCACGGACGCCTGGAAAAGCAAACCACGACCACGGAGGCGAACAATCCGACGAAGAAAAACTCTACGGTATGGGCAACGCGACGGACGTTTGTGCCCACCCACATGCGAATGGAAGCAAGTCGGCCAGACCGGACATTCGAGGCAGTCGAATCGGCGCCCCCGGTCATTCCGTACTCCGTCTGGGCTTCACCCGTGGCATCGACAGCCTGAACGCCCGTAGCCTGGCCCTCCACCACACGCGCGGTGGACTCGCTCAGCAACGACGTCTCCACCGCATTTTGCTCCGTCAGCACCCAGATGCCCGCCAGCGTTGCAGCGAACAGAACGATCGCGGTCAATCCGATTATTTGTTTTACTCGCGCCAAGGGCCAACCTCCTTTTTTGAATATCAGCGAGTGTAGCCCCAAATGGCATCGTCACCGTATCAAAATTTGAATCGCAACAGGAAGCGACAAAGCGACGCAAACCCCCTACCCCGCCTCGCGCATCCAGCGATCGAACGTCCCCACGCACACGCCCAGGCACTTTGCTGCCTGGCTGCGGGTAATATCGCCTGCCTCATAGCTATCGCGCACCAGCTCAAACTGAGGAGGGCATGGCTTGCGAGGTCGACCGAAACGGACCCCTCGCGCCCGCGCCGCTGCAATCCCCTCCGCTTGGCGCCGATGGATATTCTCGCGCTCTACCTGCGCCACGTAGCTCAGCAGTTGCAGCACAATATCGGCAATCAGGACGTTGGTCACATCCGGCGCGCCGCTGGCCCTAGCGCGCGTGTCAAGCAATGGCATGTCCAACACCACAATGGCAACCCCGAGCTCCTTGGTAATGCGTCGCCATTCCTCAAGAATCTCGGAGTAATTACGGCCAAGTCGGTCGATAGAAAGCACCACCAGTACGTCCCCGTCTCCCAGGACGTGCAGCAGCTCGCGATAACGCGGTCGATCGAAGTCCTTGCCGCTCGCATGGTCGGCATAAATATTCGCCGAGCCCACGCCATAGGCGCCCAGCGCATCCAGCTGCCGATTAAGGTTCTGATCGCGCGAACTCACCCGCGCATAACCGTACACCGTCGCCATCTCATCCCCGCTTTCTTGTAAACCTGCCAAAAAGGGACAGGTTTATTTTGGTAGGTTTTACCTCTCAAATAGCAGGTAAGCGGGCGGCCGAGTAGACGGCAAGGTAGCCACGATTCAAATGCGAAGGACGGTCTCGAAAGGCCGCCCTCCGCTCCCCCACCATGAGTCGGGATTTGGCTAATGGATAAGCTTAAAGTCCAAGTGCCCACGCGTGGTATTGACGCGCGAGACCTCGACAATCACGCGCTGCCCCAGCTCGTAACGGGTGCCCGTGTCGGCACCTGTGAGCGTGAGCGCGTCCTCGTCGAACTCGAACCACTCGTTGCCCAGACTCTTGATCGAAACCAAACCTTCGACCTGCGTTAGGTCCAAGCGCACAAAAAGGCCCATGCTGCTAACCCACGAGACGGTTCCGGCATAGCGCTCGCCCAGACGGTCCTCATAGTACTGGGCAATCTTGATCTTTTGCGTCGCATGGCTGGCGGCATCTGCCGCGCGCTCGGCATCGCTGCATGCGCGGCAGATCTGCGGCAGAATGCGTGGCAGGGACTCGCGACCTTTACCGATGAGCCGGGGCGTGCGCACCAAGGCGTCCTTGCCGCCCAGCTGCTCGTAGGCCAGCTGCAGCTTGAGTACGCGATGCACCACCAGATCGGGGTAGCGACGGATGGGACTCGTAAAGTGACAGTAGCACGGCGCGGCGAGCGCAAAGTGGCCCTCGTTGCGCGGCTTGTACAGCGCGCGCTGCATGCTGCGCAGAAGCAGCGTGTTGACGAGCGGCGCGTTGGCCGTACCGGCGGCAGCATCGACTGCAGCCTGCAGCTCATCGGGACTCCCCAGGGCAATACCGGCAGCACGGCGATCGTCGATGATGCCTAGCTGCGCCAGCGCAACGGCGGCACCGTGCAGGCTATCGGGGCTCGGATCCTCATGCACGCGATAGCAGGCCTCGATATCACGGTCTGCCAGCCACTCTGCAACGCACTCGTTAGCGAGCAGCATGGCTTCCTCGATAAGCGACGTGGCACACGAACGCTCACGCGCCACAATCTGCACGGGTACTCCGTCCTCATCCAATAGAGCGCGAATCTCGGCCGTGTCAAAATCGACTGAGCCGCGGGCGCGACGAATACGACGGCGAAGTTCGGCGAGCTCGTTCGCGGCGACAAGGAAATCGCCCAGATCGACGTTATAGCCGCGGGCAGTTTCCTCGCACGCAAGACCGCGCTCAAGCGCTTCCTCGCGCGAGGTCTCGGCAGCCGCAACATCCTCGGCCGCACCCTCCAGCACCGAATACTCAACCGCGCCGGCACGCACCAGCAGCGCCTCGGCGCCGTCATAGTCCATACGCACACGCGAGCGAATCACGCTGGGGTACGGATCGTAATGCCGCACGCGACCCTGCGCATCGAGCTCGATATCGACGGTAAACGCAAGACGGTCCTCGTCAGGGCGAAGCGAGCACAGGTCACAGGACAAGCGTTCGGGCAGCATGGGAAGCACGCGATCGGCCAGATACACCGATGTCGTGCGATGGCGAGCCTCAAGATCGATATGCCCGTCCCAAGCCACATAGTGCGAAACGTCGGCGATATGCACACCCAGCTTGTAGCCGCCCTCGGGTGTGCGCTCCAGCGAAATGGCATCGTCAAAGTCGCGCGCGTCGACTGGGTCGATCGTGATGACAAAGCGGTCGCGCAGATCGCGGCGGAGCGGGTCCTTAAGCGCCGCGGACACATCGAGCGAAAGTCCCTCGGCCTCGTCCAGCGCGGCCTCGGGATAGCTATCGGTATAGCCGTAACGCGCCATCACATATTGAACGCCCAAATCGGGCGCGTCATCTCCGCCAATGCGGCGCTCGATCGTCACAGTGCCCGATTCCAGGCGCGTCGGGTAGGTCAAAATGCGCGCGACAACGGCATCACCCGGGTGGACGCCCAGACGATCCGCCGAGGTATCCTCGGGCAGAATGAAGAAGTCGGCCTTCAGACGCGAATCGAGCGGCTCGATCACACCAAGCGGACCGGCGGTCTGGTACGTGCCCACCACGCTTATGGCTGCGCGCTCAACCACGCCCTCGATCACGGCGCGCCGCTCACCGTGCGGGCTGTTCTTAATGCTCACGGCAACGGTATCGCCATCCATGATCTCGCGCTTGCCGCGACCCATGACCTTGTAGTCGCCGTTTTCGGTTACAACGTAGGCGCTATGCTCATGGAGCTGCACGCGCCCGGTCAGGCTCGGACGGCGTTCGCTGCGCACCGGCCCGCGCTGATTGCGAGCTCCACGCTTATGCTTGTTATTGCGCCCCATGGCGCCTCCTAACTATCGATTGCGAACTCCAAAGAGTCTACCCAAATGATTCGCTTTCCTGCCGTCCCCTAGGGATCAAAAAACGGGCCGCCCCATAAGAGACGACCCGTTGGAAGGGATGAATTCCAAGCATGCCTACACGCGCAGGTAGCGGCGCATGGCGATGGCAGAACCAAAGAGACCGATAATCACACCGACCAGAATCAGCGCAGCATAGGTCACCAGGTAGTACTGCATCGGCAGGGCAAACGACATCCAGCCGATGCTCTCTTGCAGACGCGGAATCATCAGATTGCGCAGCAGCTCCAGAACGCCGATGGAAAGCAGCGAGCCCAAAATGGCCTGCAGCACGCCCTCGGTGATAAACGGGCCACGAATGAAGCCGTTGCTGGCGCCGACCAGACGCATAATCGCAATCTCACGACGACGCGCCGTGATGGACAGGCGAATCGTGTTGTTGATGAAGATGAATGCGATAAAGGTCAGAAGACCAACGAGCACCACGGCGGCGATGCGGATGTAGTTGGTCACCTGGAACAGGCGGCTCACTTCCTCCTGGCCGTACAGCACGCTCGCGTTGACGTCGCCGTCATCCGCGATCTTCTGGAAATCGGCATCCTTCTTGAGCTTCTTTGCCGTGCTCTCGACCTTGGACGGATCGTCCATCTCAATAGCGAAGGAAGCCGGCAGCGGGTTCTGGCCATCGAGCGCGCTCATGGTGGCGTCGGCGTTGCCCGACATCTTGCTCGTATACTCGGCCAGCGCGTCGTCCTTGTCCTTATAGGTCACGGACTTGACGTTATTCCACGTCTTAAGCTCGGCCTCAAAAGCCTGAACATCGGCCTGATCGGCGTCATCACTAATGAACGCGTTGATGACAACCTGATCCTCGACGGTGCCGATCACGGAGTTCAGCATCGCAGAGCCCATGATGAACAGGCCGATGATAAACAGCGAAAGGAAGATCGTGATGACGGCGCCGAGCGAGGTAGTCCAGTTACGGAAGAAGTGGCTGATTGCCTCTTTGAAGGAGTAGCCCACGTTAGTTGGTGCCATAGTTGCCGTAACCTCCCCTCTCCTGGTCGCGGATGACGTGGCCGCCCTCGAGGGCGATCACGCGACGGTGCATGCTATCGACCATCTCGCGGTCGTGCGTGGCGACGATCACGGTGGTGCCGGTGCGGTTAATACGCTCAAGCAGCTTCATGATGCCCAGCGAGATCGCCGGGTCGAGGTTGCCCGTGGGCTCGTCGCAGATCAGCAGCGGCGGACGGTTGACCATAGCACGGGCGACGGCAACGCGCTGCTGCTCGCCACCGGAAAGCTGGTCGGGCAGCGAGTCCATCTGATCGGCCAGACCGACCAGACGCAGCACCTCGGGCACCTGGCTGCGAATGACGCCCTTGGGCTTGCCGATGCACTGCAGGGCAAACGCCACGTTTTCGTAGGCGGTCTTTTGCGGCAGAAGCTTAAAGTCCTGGAACACGGCGCCAATCTGGCGGCGCAGGAACGGAACCTTACGGTTCTTGATCTTCATGAGGTCCTGACCGGCAACCAGGATGCGGCCGCTCGTCGGCTTGACGTCGCGGTTGAGCGTCGACAGCAGCGTGGTCTTACCCGAGCCGGAGTGACCGACCAGGAAGACGAACTCGCCCGGATAGATCTCGATGTTGATGTCGTCGAGTGCAGGCTTGTTGGGCTGTGCCGGATAGATCTTGGTGACATGCTCCATAAGGATGACGGGCTCGACACCGGCCTGCTTGGCCATCTTCTTGCGGCTGGCCTGCGGATCGATGGGCGCAAACACCGACGTAAAATCGGGGTTGTTGAGCGCGTTATCGAGGCTTGCGACCTCGGCTGCCTGATCGCTCTCGACCACCGGGGCAGCAGGCTGCGTGGGGTCGGGAATAGCGGCAAAGAGACCGGACTGCGCAGGCTGAGGAGCCGGCGTCGCAGGGGCCAAGGGGTCGGGAATGCCGGCCATGGTAGGCTGCGGCGTGGCGGCACCAGCCTGAGGCTGCTCCACGCGAGCGGTCACGGCCTGAACGGGCTCAAAACCCGCCGTGCCGGAAAGCGCGACATCGCTGGTTGGATTGTAGGCAAAGGGATCGGATGCCGGCTGTGCCTGATCTGCCGGCTGAGCGGGGGCCTGAGCAACAGGCTGGCCCTCTGAATCCGGAGTGGCGAAACGACTGCCCTGGACGCCTGCCTGCGTCTTGGGGGCATCATCGCCCGCACCGGAGGTACGGAAGTGGTTACCCACTGGTGCTCCTTATCGTCGTGCGTTTAAACTACATGAGCGCTTTGTATTTTAGCAGTATTAGCTTTGCTGCACATAAGAAGCATGGCGTGCTTAGGGATCCCGTCGGCCGGGCACAGGGTTACTCTCCAAATCGTCCTCGGACATGTCGGAGCCCCCGCTGCGCGCTTCGCGCGGCAGGGGCTCCTCCGTCCTGCGGAAAGATTTGGAGAGTAACCCTGTGCCCGGCCTGCGATAACTAAGGGGTCGCCGCGTTTATCTTGGGGTGCTGCATATACAACGCTGGAAGGGTCTGAATTGCGCTTTGTCGATATATGCCCTTTTTCCTGATGGGACCGTGCTTGAGGGGCGTCTTCATGAGTTGCGGTGAAATAGGGACTGTTTTACCAGTTAAAAGGTCTAATCAGTCCCTATTTCACCGCAACTGAAACAGGGACGCTCTCCAAGAGAGCGCCCCTGCCGGGTTTCCATAGTTCTGGCGAAGCAGTCCTTGAGATCCGCCTTGCCTTATGCCAAGAACTCCTTGGTGGTCGCCACGATGTTGGCGGCGTCCAGGCCATACTTGTGCAAGAGCTCGGCACCCGGGCCGGACTCGCCAAAGGTGTCGTTGACGCCGATCTTCTTGAGGGGCGTCGGGCACTGCTCGCACAGGACGTCGGCAACGGCGCTGCCCAGGCCACCGATTACAGAATGCTCCTCGACGGTCACGACGTGGCCGGTCTTGGTGGCGCTCTTGACGATCAGGTCGGCATCGATGGGCTTGATGGTGTGCATGTTGATGACCTCGGCGTCGATGCCCTCGGCAGCGAGCTGCTCGGCGGCCTCGAGAGCCTCGCCGACCATCAGGCCGCAGGCGATGATGGTGACGTCGGCGCCCTCGCGCATGACAATGCCCTTACCCAACTCGAAGTTGTAGGTCTCGGGGTCGTTGATAACCGGCGAGGCCAAACGAGCGAAGCGCATGTACACCGGACCGTCGCACTCGTAGGCGGCGCGCGTCACGGCGCGGGCCTCGACGTCGTCGGCAGGAACGATCACAGTCATGCCGGGGATGACGCGCATGAGGGCGATATCCTCGCAGCACTGGTGCGTGGCACCATCCTCGCCCACCGAGATACCGGCGTGCGTGGCACCAATCTTAACGTTGAGGTGCGGGTAGCCGATGGAGTTACGGACCTGCTCAAAAGCGCGGCCGGCTGCGAACATGGCAAAGGTGCTCGCGAAGGCAACGCGGCCGGTGGTCGCGATACCGGCGGCGACGCCCATCAGGTTGCTCTCGGCGATACCCACGTCGAAGAAGCGGTCGGGGCAGGCGGCCTTGAACTTGCCGGTCTGCGTGGCGGCGGCCAGGTCGGCGTCGAGGACCACAAAGTCATCGTGCTCGTTGGCGAGCTCGACGAGGGCCTCGCCGTAGCTTACGCGCGTGGCGATTTTTTTGACGTCTGCCATCCTAGAGCTCCTCTCCGGCGGCCGTGAGCTCTGCCATGGCCTGCTCAAACTGTTCATCGTTGGGGGCCTTGCCGTGCCAACCAACCTGGTTCTCCATAAAGGAAACGCCCTTGCCCTTCATGGTCTCGGCGATGATGGCGGTCGGCTGACCCTTGGTGGCGCGGGCCTCGGCAAAGGCGGCGCGGATCTGATCGAAATCGTTGCCGTCGGCAAGCTCCACCACGTGGAACTTAAAGGCGCGGAACTTGTCGGCGAGCGGCATGGGGTCGTTGACCTCCTCGACGGGGCCGTCGATCTGCAGGCCGTTGTGGTCGACGATCACGCAGAGGTTATCGAGCTGCTGGTTGCCGGCAAACATGGCTGCCTCCCAGACCTGGCCCTCCTCGCTCTCGCCATCACCCAGCAGGGCGTACGTGCGGTAAGTATCGCCCCAGTGCTTGGCGGCAACCGCCATGCCCACGGCGGCGGAGATGCCCTGGCCGAGCGAGCCGGTGGACATATCGACGCCCGGGGTGTCGTTCATGTTGGGATGACCTTGCAGGTGGCTGCCGATATGGCGCAGCGTCTCGAGATCCTCCTTGGGGAAGAACCCACGCTCGGCGAGCACGGCGTACAGGCCCGGAGCGCAATGGCCCTTGGAGAGCACAAAGCGATCGCGGTCGGCCTTGCGGGGATCGGCCGGGTCGACGTTCATTTCCTCAAAGTACAGATAGGTCATGATGTCGGCAGCGCCGAGCGAACCGCCCGGATGGCCGGACTTGGCAGCGTGCACGCCGGTGACGATGCCCTTCCTTACCTCGTTGGCAACCTTTTTGAGCTCTTCGTCGCTCATTGTGCCTTCCTTTCATCCTCATTAGACAAAATGCGCACGGCACGGAAAGGTAGTCCCAACACAGCCGCAATGCACGTACGTCATTCATTATGCTGGAAACTGATGGCTTTACCAGAGTTTTTATCATTATTTGAACAATTTAGCAGGCAGAACCGCTGATGAAACGGTTTATCAATGTGAACGTCTTTTGGATGGAACGCGGTCGACCCTAAGCGCTAATGTCCTTGAATCCCTCGCCGAAGGCTTCCGTAACGTCAGCGACCGTCACAATGGCGTGAGGATCGCGCTCACGCACGATCGTCTTGAGGGTATTGAGCTCTCGACGGCTCACGATGACCATAACCACCGGCTTCTCGGCACCCGAATACATGCCAGTCGCCTTAAACTTGGTACAGCCACGACCCAGGCCATACATGATATCGGCAGCGATATCAGGGAACTTGTCCGAGATGATGAGTACCATACGACGTTTGTTGCCACCATCGACCACGGCATCGATCACGTAGCCGCTAATGACCATCGAAAGGCCTGCATACAGTGCGTTTTCGATTGAAAAGACCGGAGCCGATAGCGCGCATACGGCAACATCGATCGCCATGACGGTCGAGCCCACCGGCAGCGAGGTGTTACGCGAGATGATTTGGCCAATCGTGTCCGAGCCGCCGGTGTTGGCGCCGGCGCGCAACACCATGCCGTAACCGATGCCCGTAATAATGCCGCCCCACATGGCAGGGAGCATCAGGTCCGCATCCGCCAGAGGTGCTACAAACGGGGCGAACAGATCGGTAAAGAAGCCCAGCAGCACAAAGCCCGTCGCGGTCTGCACCACGTAGAACATGCCACCCTCGCGCATAACGACCAGCAGCAGCAAGGCGTTCATCACGATCGTCTGAATACCAACGGGAAGCGATAGGCCGCGCGATGCACCGACCGCCTGGATAATGGTGGCAAGGCCCGTAACGCCACCGGCGGCAAGACCGTTGGGAATCAAAAACAGGTCGGTCGCGATGGCGGCCAAGGCACACCCCAACATGATCTGGGGCAAATCGTGAAAGAAGTTCATCGAAAGAATGCGCTTGATGTCCAGACGATATGCCATGCTGCCTCCCTCAAAAAAGCGCACCCCATCGGATGCGCTTTGAACTTCTTCTTGTATTCGATTCTACCGATTCGTCGAACAAAAACCACCCCTGCGCAGGGTTTATTCTGGATACAAACCCGTCCAACCGTTGGGCTTGGCATCGGCTTGAAGCCGCCCGATGTTTTAGACCTCCGAGCCTTCTGCATCGGCGTTGCCGGTGGCCCAGCGATGGTAGCCAATAACAAACGGGTCCAGGTCGCCATCGTCAAGAACTGCCTCGACGTTGCTGGTCTCCACGCCCGTGCGTAAGTCCTTGACCATCTGGTACGGGTAGAGCACGTAGCTGCGAATCTGGTTGCCAAAACCAATCGTGGTCTTGGGTCCGCGGATCTCATCGAGCGCCTCGGCGCGCTTCTCGAGCTCAATCTCGTACAGGCGAGCCTTGAGGATCTGCATGCACGCGGCCTTGTTCTGAATCTGGCTGCGCTCGTTTTGGCAGGTGACCACAATGCCGCTGGGAAAATGCGTCACGCGCACGGCGGAGTCGGTGGTGTTGACGCCCTGACCGCCCGGGCCGCTCGCGTGGTACACGTCCACGCGGATGTCATCGGGACTGATCTCGATGTCGATATCATCGGGTAGCACGGGGATGACCTCGACGCCGGCAAACGTGGTCTGGCGGCGCTTCTTGTCGTCGGTGGGGCTAATGCGAACCAAGCGGTGGACGCCGGCCTCGGCGCGCAGCATGCCAAATGCGTCCTTGCCCTCGACGGTAAAGGTCGCACGGTCAATGCCGATGACCTCGGCCGCGGGACAGTCGTTGATGGTGACCTTCCAGCCGCGACGCTGGCAGTACTTCATGTACATCTTAAAGAGCATGAAGGTCCAGTCCTGGGCCTCCAGACCACCCTGTCCGGGCTTGATGGTCACAATGGCATCGCCGTGATCGAACTCACCGGTAAACCAGCTCGAAAGCTCAAGCTCATCGATGGCACGGGCCAGGCGCTCAGCCGTGGCTGCAGCCTCCTCGCGAAGGGCGGCGGCGTCGGGGTCATCCCCCATCTCCTCGGCAAGCTCCAGCGCGGCGCGGGCATCGGAAAGCTCGCCGCGCGCGGTGTCCACGGCAGCGATATCTTCCTTGGTGCGCGCGATCTCCTCCATGGTGGCACGGGCGGCGTCGGCGTCATCCCAAAAGCCAGGGGCAACACTTTTGGCCTCGAGCTCGAACACGCGGGTACGCTTCTCGTCCAGGTGGAGATACGACTCGACCTCACCGAGCCGGTCCGCAAACGCGTCCAGCTCGGCGGGCGTTACCTCTAAAGCCTCAGCCATTAACGATTCCTGCCGTGGCAGTACTTAAACTTCTTGCCGCTACCGCAGGGGCACGGGTCGTTGCGGCCCACGTTGACGTACGGATCGTCGCTCTCGGACTTGCGATAGGTGGTCACCTTGCCACCGTTGTTGACGGCAGCCGGACCACCCTGGACAGCTGTGCGGGCCTGCACCTGCGCCTGCTTGCGCAGCACCGAGCCGCCGTTGTCACCATCGACCTCGGCAGGACCGGAGAAGTGCGCACCCTCGAGCGCGGGCTCCTCCTTGTGCTCCACGGCACGCGGGGCAGCCTTGATCTCGATGCGCAGAACCGTACGCAGGTAATCCTCGTACATGGTATCGACGAGTATCTGGAACGCGCCGTAGGCCTCGGTCTTGTACTCAACCAGCGGGTCGCGCTGGCCAAAGCCGCGCAGGCCGATGCCGGTCTTGAGGTAGTCCATCTCCTGCAGGTAGTTCATCCAGCGGGTATCGATGACGCGCAGCATGACCTGGGTGTTGAGCTCGCGCATCAGGTCCTCGCCCAAGCGCTCGGCCTTCATGTTGTAGCACTTCTCTACGTAAGCCAGGACATCGGCAGCCAGGGCCTCATAATCCTCGTCGGGGAACTTCGGCGTATCGATGTGGCCGGTGAGCTCCACAACCCACTTGCGCAGGCCCTCCAGGTCGCGCTCGCCATCGTGACTGTCCTTGGTGCAGAACTCCTGCACGCAGCGGTACACGGTGTCGTGCATGACCTCGGTGATGTGGTCGGTCAGGTCCTTGCCGTCCAGAATCTTATTGCGCTCGGCGTAGATGACCTGGCGCTGCTTGTTCATGACGTCGTCGTACTCAAGGACGCTCTTACGCATGGAGAAGTTGATGCTCTCGACCTTGTGCTGGGCGCTCTCGACGGCCTTGGAGATGATCTTGTGCTGGATGGGCATGTCGTCGCCCATGTCGGCCGTGACCATCATCTTGGAGACGCGGTCCATCTTGTCGCCGCCGAACAGGCGCATGAGGTCGTCCTCGAGCGACAGGTAGAACTGGGTCTCGCCCGGATCGCCCTGACGACCGGAGCGGCCGCGCAGCTGGTTGTCGATACGACGGGACTCGTGGCGCTCGGTTCCGATAACGGTCAGGCCGCCGGCGGCAAGCACGCGCTCGCGCTCGGCCTTGCAGGTCTCCTTGGCCTCGGCGTTAAACTGCTCGAGCTGCTCGGGCGTCACGTCCTCCATGGTCAGGCCCTCGTACTCAAGGCGCTCGCGCACCAGCTCGTCGGGGTTGCCGCCCAGCAGGATGTCGGTACCACGACCGGCCATGTTAGTAGCGATGGTCACGGCGCCGTAGCGTCCGGCCTGGGCAACGATGTGGGCCTCGCGCTCGTGATGCTTGGCGTTGAGAACCTCGTGCGCGATGCCGCGCTTGGTAAGGGCGGCGGACAGCTTCTCGGAGCTTTCGATGGAGACGGTGCCCACCAGGACCGGCTGTCCCTTGGCGTGACGTCGCTCGACGTCGTCGGCAACGGCGTTGTACTTGGCCTGGATGGTACGATATACCAGGTCCTCGTGGTCCACGCGCTGCACGGGCTTGTTGGAGGGGATGACCTCGACGGGCAGCTTGTAGATCTCGCGGAACTCGGCATCCTCGGTAAGTGCCGTGCCGGTCATACCGGAAAGCTTGTCATACAGACGGAAGTAGTTCTGCAGGGTGATGGTGGCCAGGGTCTGGTTCTCCTCGCGTACGAGCACGCCCTCTTTGGCCTCGATGGCCTGGTGCAGGCCCTCAGAATAGCGGCGGCCCTCCATGATGCGGCCGGTGAACTCGTCGACGATCTTGACCTCGCCGTTGGTGACCACGTACTGCTTGTCGCGATGGAACATGTACTGGGCCTTCAGCGCCTGCTGCAGGTGGTTGACCAGCTGGCCCGAAAGGTCGGCATAGATGTCCTCGATACCCAGGCGGCGCTCGATCTTCTTAAGGCCGCGCTCGGTGGCGGCAATGGTGTGCTTGGCCTCGTCCATGACATAGTCGCCCGTGGGCTCCACGTCCTCGGTGGCGGTGAGCATGTCGTGCGACACGTCCTCGCCGCGCTCAAGGCCGCGCACGGCACGCGCGAAGTCCTTGTAGGTGCTGGCGGACTTGGTGCCGGCACCCGAGATGATGAGCGGCGTCCTGGCCTCATCGATCAGGATGGAGTCGACCTCGTCGACGATGGCGTAATGGTGGCCGCGCTGCACGCGCTGCTCGGGACGGGTGACCATGTTGTCGCGCAGGTAGTCGAAACCGAACTCGGAGTTGGTGCCGTAAGTGACGTCTGCCTGGTAGGCCGGGCGCTTGAGCTCGAGCGGCATGTTGTTCTGGAGCAGACCGACGGTCATGCCCAGGTACTTGTAGATGCGGCCCATCCACTCGGAGTCGCGCTTTGCCAGGTAATCGTTGACGGTAACGACATGCACGCCCTTGCCGGCGATAGCGTTGAGGTAGCCGGCCAAGGTGGAGACGAGCGTCTTGCCCTCGCCGGTCTTCATCTCGGCAATATGACCCTCATGAAGCGCCATGGCGCCGATGAGCTGTACGTCAAAGTGGCGCATGCCCGTGATGCGCTTGGAAGCCTCGCGCACGGTGGCAAAGGCCTCGGGAAGCATGTCGTCGAGCGACTCGCCGTTGGCGTAACGCTCGCGGAACTTATCGGTCTGGGCGCGGAGTTCCTCCTCGGTCATCTTCTCAAACTGGGGCTCAAGACCGTTGATCTGGTCGACGATCTTGTAGTAGCGCTTAAGGTCCTTATCGGATCCAAAGGACAGCAGCTTTGACATGAATCCCATGTGGTTTTCCTTTTTGGCCATCGCCCACGCCGTGCAGCTGCAGGCGAGTTAAACACAGATGATTGTACTTTAGCCAAACAAGGCGCGGCCTATACGGTCGACCTCGACCGCCACGTAATAACTACGACCCGACCGACCTGCCAAAAAGGGACTGGTTTATTTTGGCAGGTTTTATCTGGGAAAACGCCGTCACTCTGCCATTTGGTGCAAACCAACCCGTCCCCTTCGCACCAATCTGGTGCAATGGGAACGGGTTAGCTTGCACCAATAAAAAGAAAAGGGCCGCGCACCCAAACGGATGCGCGGCCCTTATGCCATGAATGCGAGTGATTCCGCGGCGAGCTATTTACTCAGCAGCCTCGGCAGTCTCGGCCTCGGCAGCGGCCTCCTCGACGGGAGCCTCTGCGGGAGCCTCGGCGGCCTGCTTGGCAGCCTCCTCGGCGAACTTAGCGGCACGCTTAGCCTTCTCGGCAGCCTTAGCCTCAGCGGCGGCCTTGCGAGCGGCCTCGGCCTCAGCAGCCTTGGCGGCCTTGGCAGCCTTGGCCTCCTCAGCCTTCTTGAGCTGGGCGGCAGCGGCGCCACCGAACTTGTCGGCGAAGCGCTGGACGCGTCCACCGGTGTCGACGAACTTCTGCTGGCCGGTGTAGAACGGGTGGCACTCGTTGCAAAGCTCAACCTTCATCTCGGACACGGTAGCGTGCGTCTTGAAGGTGTTGCCGCAGGAGCACGTCACCGTGCACTCGACATACTGGGGATGGATACCCTGCTTCATGGTAGGACTCCTTATTGGTCAGGCGCTGGTTACCGATCAGCGCATAAGGCGTCTTGGTTTCCGACCAAGACAACAAACTCGGCTATGGTACCACAGCGCCGCGCGTCCCACAAAAGGTTCACGGTCTTTGTGCAACACGGCGTGGCCAACCGCAGCGGACACGCACCCTGTTGCCCCTTCTCCCATGTTGCAGACGTGTAACGCCGCAGTAAGCACACCCCTTTTGGCGCCAGACAGGTACAATGATGAACACTGTACCGTAGCGGAGCGCCCGCGCGCGCCGCAACCACGCGAAAGGGTTTCCCATGGCCGAGATCTCGTCCTCCCGTATCGTCATCACCGTCCTTGGCAAGAACCGCCCCGGCATCGTCGCCGGCGTCACCCGTGTCCTGGGCGAGGCCAACGTCGACATCCGCGACATCACGCAGTCCATTATCGAGGACATCTTCACCATGACCATGCTGGCCGATACCGCCGAGTCCAAGCTCGACTTCGCCGAGCTGCAGAAGGCGCTGGCCGAGGCCGGCGAGCTTTCGGGCGTCAACGTGTCCATCCAGCGCGAGGACGTCTTCAACTTTATGTACCGCCTGTAGCGAACAGGCCGCTCGGGGCAGCTTGACGTCATATCGTCCAAGCGCGCAGCCCCAAAGCGAACCGGAGAGGAGCGCGCATGGCCTACGACGCCAAGAAAATCTACTATCGCTTCGACGACCACCTGAGCCGCCTGGTTCTGGATTACGAGGCGAGCCGTCAGATTTCGCCCGAAAGCGAAAACCTCTACCACGGCCTGCCGACCGCCCCGTACGACGAGGGCCTTTTCGTAGAGCACAACGTCAAGCGCGGCCTGCGCAATGCCGACGGCTCGGGCGTGGTCGCGGGCCTTACCCGCATCTCGGACGTGCACGGCTACAACAAGGTCGACGGCAAAGTCGTGCCCGACCAGGGCAAGCTTACGCTGCGCGGCTACAGCATCGAGGACCTGGTCAACAACGCCCAGGCCGAGAATCGCTATGGCTACGAAGAGGTCGCCTACCTGCTCATCACGGGCTCGCTGCCCAACAAAGAGGAGCTCGACGGTTTTTGCGGACGTCTGGGCGCTTTTAGGCACCTGAGCGACGAGTACGTCAAAGAGTTCCCCATGACCACGGTGTCGTCGAGCATCATGAATGTGCTTCAGCGCGCCGTGCTGCTGCTCTACGCCTTCGACGCCGAGCCCGACGCCATTACACCCGAGCACGAAATCGACGTCGCCATCTCCATGCTCGCCCGTCTCCCCCGCATCGCCGCCTTCGCGCATATGGCCTCGGTCGCCAAGCGCCGCGGCTCCGAGGTTCATGTACCGCACCCCACACCCGGCCTCTCCACCGCCGAGACCATCCTGCAGGTGTTGCGCGGCGGCATGGCATTCACCCGCGACGAAGCCATGCTGCTCGACGTGATGCTCATGCTGCATGCCGAGCACGGCGGCGGCAACAACTCCACGTTTGCCTGCCGCGTGCTGTCCTCCTCGGCCACCGACCCGTATTCCGCCTACGCCGCGGCCATCGGCTCGCTCAAGGGTCCGCGCCACGGCGGCGCCAACGCCAAGGTCGTGTCCATGCACGAGGACATCCGTGCGCATGTCTCCAGTTGGGAGGACGAGGACGAGGTCGCAGCCTACCTGGGCAAGATCCTCGACAAGCAGGCCTTCGACGGCACGGGCCTCATCTACGGTATGGGCCACGCCGTCTACACGCTGAGCGACCCGCGCGCCGAGGTGTGCCGCCGATACGCGCGCACGCTTGCCGCCAAGAAGGACCTGGGCGATGAGTTCGCGCTCATCGAGCGCATCGAGCGCCTGGCACCGCAGGTGATGCGCGACCACGGCATGACCAAGCCTATCTGCGCCAACATCGACCTGTACACGGGCTTTATCTACAAGATGCTCGGTGTACCCGAGACGCTTTTTACGCCGCTATTCGCCGTCGCCCGCATGGCCGGCTGGTCGGCACACCGCATGGAAGAGCTCTTCTGCGCGCACCGTATTATTCGCCCCGCCTACCGCCCGGTTATCGAGCCGCTGGAGTACAAGCCACTCGCCGACCGATAGGACGCGGACCGTTATAGAACCCGAGCGTGGCCAGGGCATCACCGCCCTCGGCCACGCTTTTTCTGCCAGCAGAAAGGGCTGCATCAAATGATTGTGTTTTCCGATATGGATGGAACGCTGTTGACGAGCGATAAGCAGATGAGCGATGCCACCTGGGCGATGCTCGACGAGCTCGCTCGACGCGGGATTGAATTTGTGCCCTGCACGGGACGTCCGCTGTCGGGCATCTTTGAACCCATCCTCGCCCATCCCGCCGTGCACTATGCCGTCTGCGCCAATGGCGCCAGCGTCTGGCAGCTCGACGACGATGTGCCCACCGACGCCTCGCGCGCCACGCGCATCTTGAGCCGACCGCTCGATTGCGGCATTGCCCATCGCATCCGCCGCATCGCCGCCGGCCACGATGTGACCTTCGATATCTTCGCGGACGGGCAGTGCTTCCTCCCCCGCTCGCTCTACACGCGCCTGGATGAGTTCTGCGGCGGCGACCCCCACATCGCAGCTTCGCTCAAGCGCACACGAACACCGATCGACATGGATATCGACAGCAAGATCGACGAGGTCGAGACGCTCGAACGCATCGCCATGTACTGGCACGACCCGGCCGATCGCGACGCCATCGCAGCAGAGCTCGACACGCTCGGAGGCATTGAGGTCACACGTTCGTACGCCATGAATATCGAGGTCATGGGCGAGGGCGCCACCAAGGGAACGGCCCTCACGTGGCTATGCGAGCACCTGGGCGAGCGTCTCGCCGACGCTTGGGCGTTCGGCGACAACATCAACGACATCCCCATGCTGCAGACAGCGGGCCACGGCATGGCCATGATCAACGGCGAACCCGAAGACCGCGAGGCCGCCGACGCCATCACCGAATACGACAACGACCACGACGGCGTCGCCCGCACCATCATGGCCGCCCTCGCCTAGCAGCATCAACCCGGCAGGGTAGCTAAGTAGTCGTTGGGGACACTCCTCGCGGGGCGCCGCAAAGACTGTCCCCGGCTGCCGACAGAAAAGGAACGTCTCCATCTGCCGAATTAGGCGAGACTCTCCAGCACGCGACGGAGCTCCTGCTGAACGGCGTGGTCGCGGTTGCAGCCTACGACGCGATCGGCAACCGCTTTGAGCGCGGGGCGCGCGTTTTCCATCGCGCAGCCCGTGCCGACAAAGCGAATGATCTCGTAGTCGTTCATCGAGTCGCCAAACGCCATGACCTCGTCGCGTCCAATGCCGTAGTGTTCCGCGAGCTGCGCGATGCCCGAGGCCTTCGACACACCGGGCTGCATAGCATCGATCCACGCGTTGCCCGAAGGCGCAAAAGTAAAGAGCTGACCAAGTTCGCGCTGTAGCACGTAGGCGCTGTCCATAACGACACCGTCATCGCAAAAGATACTCGCCTTGATGATATTTACGCCCGGATCGGGCAGCTCCCAAATACGCTCGGCATTGGGAAGGTCCTTATCGACCTCACGCACGAACTTGCACTCGTCATCGAGCAGGAAGGACTTGGTTCGGTCAAAGAGCGCAAGATGCAGATTGGGAAACGTCGCGACTGCTTGGGCGAGCTTTCGAATCGCCAGGTGCGAATACACCTCACGGTCTACCATTTTGCCGTCGGCGTAGACCTGGGCACCGTTAGCGGCGACAAAGTCCATCTTGTCGCGAACGGGCGCAAAGAACTCGCACAGGCGATCGTAGCGGCGACCTGACGATGCGGCAAAATGCACGCCATGCTCGTGTAGCGCCAGAATCAGTTCGTAGGTCTCGGGAGGCACCTGGCTGTTTTCGTCAAGCAACGTGCCGTCCATATCGGATGCAATCAGTTTAAACATGGAAAAGCTCCCTTCGGGCTTGTTGGAATCGAACGTGTATCCAATTCCAACGTACCCAAAGGGAGCTCAGGTAAGACTCCGCGGGCGCAAACGTTACAAGGACCTAGCAAATAGCTCACGCGCGTCAGAGGTCCTACGGTCGCGACGTCAGGCAGCCCGCCAAAGAGTGTCCCCGATGACTAGTCGTTTAAGAACGTCCCCGATGACTAGTCGGCGTAGGTGAAGGTTGTAACGTCGAACATGCCCTCGGGGCGGATGCGGAGCGTCGGGATGACCGGCAGGGGCAGGAAGATGATGCCCATGATGGGGTCGAGCGGCGGCTCAATACCCATGGCGCGCGCCTTGACCATAAAGTCGTCGTGCTGCGCGGCAACGTCCTCGGCCGTGCCCTCGCTCATAAGGCCACCGAGCGCCAGCGGAATGCGCGCCACGACCTCGCCGTTGCGCACCAGCACGTGGCCGCCCTGGCCCACGGCCTCAACGGCAGCCATCATATCCGCCGCATTGTCGCCCACCACGCACACGTTGTGCGAGTCGTGGCCGATCGTGGAGGCAATGGCACCGCCCGTGATGGTGAAACCGCGCACCCAGCCGCGACCGATATGCTTGCCGACGAGCCCCATGCCGGCGGGACCGTCGCCATCGGCGCCCTCGGCCTGCAGCGACACGCCGCGGCCATGGCGCTCAATCAGCATAATGCGACGCAAGTCCTCGGCACTCTCGGGGCGGGCCATACCCGTGATAGCCATACCTGGGATGACATCGATAACGGCCTCGCCCGGCTTAAAGGCATAATCGAACACGTCGAGCGAAAGCTTCGGAAGTTTAACGGAAGCACGCAGCTCATCGGCAAGGGCCGCAACCTCGGCCATCTCGGGTGCAATCTCGCCCACAAAGGTGCCGTCCTGCGCCACCAGAGCACCGGCGGCATATACGCGATGCGGAGCCGTGGCAAACGTCAGGTCGTTGAGCACCAGCAGGTCGGCACGCTTGCCCGGGGCGATGGCGCCACGCAGTTCGTGCGGGTCGCGGCAACCGTGGTCCAGGCCAAACGCCTCGGCCGTGGACAGGGACGCCATAGAGATGGCGACCACGGGGTCGATACCGGCCTCGATGGCCACGCGGCAGGCGTTGTCGATCATGCCGGTCGAAAGCGCGTCGGAGGGAGCGCGGTCGTCGGTCGCAAAGCAGCAGCGGCGGGCGCGGGCAGGGTTCTCCAGCAGCATCGGCGACAGGTTGGCCAGGTCGTAGCTGCAGGTGCCCTCGCGCAGCATGACATACATGCCGCGGGATAGCTTGTCGAGCGCTTCCTCGGGAATCGTCGACTCGTGGTCGGCGATAATACCCGCTGCGGCATAGGCGTTGAGATCCTTGCCGGCAACAAGCGGAGCATGGCCGTCGACCTGTTTGGACGGCGTCTGATTGGCAGCGTCAATGCGAGCGCAGGTCTCGGGATCGGCCATAAAGACGCCCGGCAGGTTCATCATCTCGCCCAGACCAAAGACATCGCCCGGATGCTCGGCAAAAAACGCCTGCATATCGGCAGCCGAAATAACGGCACCGGCCTGCTCGTCGGGCAGCGCGGGCACGCACGAAGGCATCATGTACTTGATGGAGATGGGTGCGCGGCGGCCATCCTCGATCATAAAGCGCAAGCCGTCGAGACCGGCAACATTGGCAATCTCGTGGCTGTCGGCAATGGCGGTGGTAGTACCGCGCGTCGCGGCCATGCGAGCATACTCGGCGGGACGGATGTTCGAAGACTCGATATGCAGATGCCCGTCAATAAAACCGGGAGCGAGATAGCGACCCTGGCAGTCGATGACCTCAGTTGCCTCGTAGGTACCAGCGGCATCGTCGCGACCATCGTAGAGCACGCCGACGATCACACCGTCCTTGACGGCAACGCTACCGGGCGCCATACGCTGGCCATACACGTCGACGATCTGCGCATTGGTAAACAGCGTGTCGACGGGCACGCGGCCCTCGGCGGCCTCGATCACAGTCCTCATGACCTCAACGGACATACATACTCCTTTAACCGTAGAAAACAGCTGCGGAGCGGACAGACCTTCACTGCAGCAAGCCAATAGCCATTGTATGCCCAAAAGAAAGTCCCGCTAACACCCCTTCCGCTTAACGGCACCGCCAAATGACCCCTCCGTCCCCAAGGGATCGTCGTAACCAAAAAAGGCCGCGGCCGGAAATCCCGGCTGCGGCCTTATTGCACTTGTGAGGTCAACTCGCTCGTTAGACCAACTTGAAGCCCTTGCGCTTGCCTACGGAGAGGGTGTCGCCCAGCTTGAGGGCGCTGGGATCGATGTTATAGCTCTTGGGAGCCACGGCCTTGCCGTTGATTTTGACGCCGCCGCCGTCGATATCGCGACGAGCCTGGCCGGCGCTCGCCGAAAGACCCAGGTCCTTGAGCAAGCCGGCGAGGTAGATCTGGCCCTCGTCGTTGACGGTCAGCTCAACGTGCTTCTCGGGGAAGTCGGCGAGCTGGCCCTCCTTGAACACGCGGTCGAACTCGGCCTGAGCCTCGTCGCCGGCACCGGCGCCGTGGTAGGTGTCGCACAGGTCGCGACCCAGAGCGCGCTTGAGCTCGTAGGGGTCGGCAGAACCATCGGCCAGGGCAGCGTCGATCTTGTCGACCTCGGCCGGGGTGAGCGAGCTCGCCAGGCGGTAGTACTTGCCGATCATCTCGTCGGGGATGGACATGGTCTTGCCGAACATATCCTTGGGAGCGTCGGTCAGGCCGATGTAGTTGCCATAGGACTTGGACATCTTGCGCACGCCGTCGGTGCCCTCGAGCAGCGGCATGGTGAGCGCGATCTGCGGCTCCATGCCCATCTTCTCCATGAGCTCGCGGCCGGCGAGCAGGTTGAAGAGCTGGTCGGTGCCGCCCATCTCCACGTCGGCCTTGATCTGAACGGAGTCGAAGGCCTGCATCACGGGGTACAGGAACTCGTGCAGGGCGATCGGCGTCTGAGACTGGTAGCGCTTAGTAAAGTCGTCGCGCTCAAGGATGCGGGCGACGGTGAACTTGGAGCATACCTGCAGCAGACCGGCCAGGTCCATCGAAAGGATCCAGTCACCGTTGTGCACGATGGTGGTCTTCTCGGGATCCAGGATCTTCATAGCCTGGCTCACGTAGGTCTCGGCATTGGCCTCGATCTGCTCCTGCGAAAGCTGCGGACGCGTGGAGTTCTTGCCCGAGGGGTCGCCGATCAGCGCGGTGCCGTTGCCGATGATGAGGGTAACGTTGTGGCCCAGGTCCTGGAACTGACGCATCTTGCGCAGCGGCACGGCGTGGCCCAGGTGCAGGTCGGGGCTGGTGGGATCGACGCCGAGCTTGATGTTGAGGGGCTCGCCCTTCTCAAGCTTCTTGCGAAGGTCGGCCTCGGGGACGATCTGCGCGGCGCCCGAGGTGATGATACGCATTTGCTCGTCAACAGACAGCATTGGGTATCCTCCTTTTGCTATAGCACCCTCACCGGATACGGCGGTGCTGGAAGTCCATAAACTCTCATATGATAACAAACTGACGCGACGCGGCACCTACGACAGGAAAATCCTCGTCCTGCCGCACGCGTCAACGGCGACCGGCAGACGTGTACCGTCACGCTCGACCAGATAGCGTACCTGCCGACGGCGCAAGCAGTCGCGGCAACGGACCTGTCCCGTCGCATCGGTAGCGCAGACGCCCTCGGCGGTCAGCAGGCAGTGCTCGCACACCATAAGCTCGGGACGGTCGGCGTCGACCGGACCCCAGACGCCGGGTTCAGCAGCCAGTTCGGCAATACGCTCCGCATCATTGCCGAGCAACTCGGCCGGCAAGTACACCCGCCCCGCACCGAGTCCGCGCAGCCAGGTAAGCGTGGCCCGATTCGCGCAGAACACCGGCGCCGCCACGTCAAACGTCACGCCCAGCTCGCGAGCGATCACCACCTGTCCCAGGTTGCGGCAGACAACGCGCCCGGCACGCTGCATCAGTGAGCGGGTCCAGTCAGCGTCACCCGTGCGGCACACCTCGTCAAGCACCACAACGGCGTCGGACAAATCGAGTTCTCCGCGCGGGTCGGCATCCATCAGCTGCCAAGCAAAAACCATGCGAGCGGGAGCCGCGCACTCCACCAACTCCGTCGACGCACCGCCATCCACCGCAACGTCCTCAAAGGGCAGCACCTCAACGGCACGTGCAACGGGCGCAATCGCATCTGCCTCGGCCCGCATGCGCTCCAACACCGCCGCCGTCTGATCCAACACGCCGGCGCTGCGAATCAGGTACACCTCGCAGCCCGCGTCCACCTTACGCTTGCAATGCACGACGACGCGCTTCCCCGCTGCGGCATCCACCGGGCAGGGCACCTGCGGCCAGCGCTTGGGCACATCGGAACGCGCGTCGGCACCCGGATAGAACCGAATCTCGAGCGTGTCACCCGCCGCCACGGCGGCATCGAGCTCGACGGTCACTTCCTCGTGGCCAACGGCCACCAGGCGTCCCACGCGCACACCTTGGTTGATCGCACGCTCAAAGCTCATAAGCTCGGCGCCCGAACGCCCCCGCAGATACGCGTCGGTAAACCCACGGTTGAACGACCGGCCCAGCTCGCGTTCAAGCTCTTCCACGGCACCGGGGTCCCACGCGCCGTCGCACAGCATATCGAGCGCCCGGCGCCACACCCGCACCACGTTGAATACGTAATCGGGGTTCTTCATGCGCCCCTCGATCTTGAGCGACGCCACGCCGGCATCTACAAGCTCGGGCAGATGCGCAATACCCAGATAGTCGCGCGGGCACAGCAGGCGATCTCCCTCGACGGCGACAACACTCTGTCCCGCCTCGTCCACCAGGTCGTACGCCAGACGGCACGGCTGCGTGCAGTCGCCGCGCATCGCCGAGCGCCCACGCCGCAGGGCCGAGAACTCGCACGCCCCCGAATATCCGATGCAAATCGCACCGTGGCAGAATACCTCGATGGGCACGCCCGTGGCACATAGCGCCGCAATCTCGTCGACCGTCAGCTCGCGTGCCGTCGTCACGCGCTCGACCCCAAGCTCATCGGCGGCAAGCCGCACGGCGCTCTCGCTATGAGCGCCCGCCTGCGTGGACAGGTGAATCTCGACCCCGGGAATCGCCGCGCGCAGCGCACAGGCCAGCCCAGCATCGGCGACAATCAGAGCATCGGCGCCCAGCTCCAGTGCATGAGCTCCCAACGCCACCGCGTCGGACAACTCATCGTCAAACACGAACACGTTGAGCGTCACGTACACACGCACGCCATGGACATGCGCCACGGCGCAGCCGCGCGCAAACTCGTCATCGGTAAAACCGTGCGCGCTCACGCGGGCGTTAAAGCCGCCCAACCCCGCATAGATGGCATCGGCACCCGCGGCGATGGCCGCAAGCATCTGGTCGAGTCCGCCCGCCGGCGCCAGCAGCTCGGGCAGCGCCGCACCGGTAGCATCCAATCCAGTCTCGTATTGTCCGCTCGGCCCCATAGCCCGAATCGCCATCGGAAAACTCCTTACCAAGGTATGCATTCACTCTGAAAAATGCCGTCTTCCAGCATACACGAGGCCTCGCGCGCCCCGTTTGGTTTATCGTGTAATAACTTATGTCCATCCTGCCCCGACGGCACATCCACCGTCCGGCACGACATACCTGGAGGTCAATATATGGGTCCTCGCCAACGACAGGGACGCAGCCGTTCAAAGACGCATGCTCTGCCCATAATCCTGCTCTCGTTTTTGGGCTTTTTGCTTATCGCGGGCGTGGCATTTGGCATCGGCATGGTCGGCAACGTCAACCGCTGGCTGTCCGATCTGCCCGACTACACCGACGCTAACGCGTATCTGGTGAGCGAGCCCACCGAGATCGTCGACTGCAACGGCAACAAGATCGCGAGCTTCTACACGCAAAACCGCAAGTCCATCACCAAGGACGAGGTCTCCCCCTACGTGCTGCAGGGCACCGTTGACGTCGAGGACGAGCGCTTCTACGAGCACGGCGGTATCGACCTGTGGGGTATCGCGCGTGCTGCGGTGGCAACCCTCGGCGGCGGGCACGAAGGCGCCTCGACTATCACCCAGCAGCTGGTGCGCAACACCATCCTGCAGGAGGAGCAGTTCGACTCGACCATCGAGCGTAAGGTGCGCGAGGCCTACATCGCCGTCAAGATGGAGGACATGTACTCCAAAGACGAGATCCTCATGATGTACCTCAACACCATCTATTACGGCCACGGCGCCTACGGTATCGAGGCCGCCGCCGAGACCTACCTATCCAAGAGCGCCGCCGACCTCACCCTGAGCGAAGCCGCACTGCTCATCGGCCTTCCCAACTCGCCTTCGCAGTACGACCCCACGGTCAATCCCGACCTGGCACTGTCTCGCCGCAACAAGGTCCTCGACAACATGCTGCGCCTGGGCCACATCACCCAGGAGGAGCACGATGCCGCACAGGCCGAGCCCATCACCCTCAACGTGACCGAGATTTCGGGCAGCGGCGTCGACGTATACTCGCAGCCCTACTTTGTCGCCTATGTTAAGCAGCTGCTGGAGCAGGAGTTCTCGACCGACGTGCTCTTTAAGGGCGGCCTGACCGTCAAGACCACCATCGACCCCACGATGCAGCAGGTGGCAGAGAATGCCGTCCGCGAGCAGCTCGACACGCTCTCACTCGACGGCCTGGACATGGGCATGGTCGTCGTCGACCCCAAGACCGGCTACATCAAGTGCATGGTGGGCGGCTACGACTACAACGCCGACGAGAACCACGTAAACCATGCCACGGCCAAGCGTCCCGTCGGCTCCACCTTCAAGGCCTTTACACTGGCAACTGCCATCCAAAACGGCATGAACCCCAACGTCACCCTCAACTGCAACTCGCCGCTCAAGGCCAAGGGCACCACGACCGAGGTCCAAAACTACGCCAACCATAGCTATGGCAACATCACGCTTAAGCAGGCGACGGCATACTCCTCCAACACCGGCTACATCCAGGTGGCGGAAGCCGTCGGCAACAGCAAGATCATCTCGCTCGTCAAAAAGCTCGGCATCGATCCCGCCAAGGACAACATCGAGGACGTTCCCGTCATGACGCTCGGCACCGGCTCGATCTCGCCGCTCGAGATGGCCGCCGCCTACGCGACGTTTGCCAACGGCGGCTACTATCGCCAGCCGATCGCCATCACCGAGATTGACTCTCGTACCGGTTCGGTGCTGTACCAGCACACCGACAATCCCTCACAGGTGCTTACCGAGGGCGAGGCCGCCGCGGTCACCGATGTTCTGTCCGGCGTCATGCAGGGCGGCGGTACGGGTGCTGCCGGTGCCCTGAGCGTCAACCAGCCCTATGCCGGCAAGACGGGCACCACCGACAACACCACCAACCTGTGGTTCTGCGGCTATACCCCGCAGCTGGCGTGCGCCCTGTGGACCGGCTATTCCGCGGGCGAGATCCCCATCCAAAAATACGGCACAGACCTGCTGGGCGACAGCACCAACCTGCCTGTCTTTAAGCGGTTTATGAACACCGTTCTGACCGGTACCGAGCGCGAGGAGTTTGCGACCGGAACGGCGCCCACCTACAAGAACAACAGCGTCTGGAAGTTCTACGGCACCAACAACTCCAAGAAGACGGAGAACGACGACAAGGACGAGAACGAGGACGAAGAGGAGGACGAAGAGGAAACCACCACAACGACTACCACGACGACCACCGAGACCACGGGCGGCGACACCACCGGCGGCACCGGTACCACCGGTGGCTCGACGGGCGGCTCCACTGGTGGTTCGACCGGCGGCGATGGCGGCACGCCTACGCCTACGCCCACTCCCGACCCCTCGCCCACGCCTGACGATACGGTCGGCTAGAAATTCATCCAGCCATAAGCAACAAGGCCCCCGAGCAGCTTATTAAACTGCTCGGGGGCCTTTTTAGTTTAAAGCGACCTGATGGGCGATCTTTATACCGGCAGACAAAAAGGGGGTACCGACCAACGTCGATACCCCTTACAAGCCACTATGTCAGCGCGCACAGTGCCGAGCGCACGACCCGCACGCCTACTTGCGAGAATTGCTCAGCTTATTGATCAGCGCCTCAAGACGCTCGCCGTCCTCGGCCGTCTGGGCAATAACCAAAATCGTATCGTTGCCGGCAAGCGAGCCAAGCACATCGGGCAGCTCTGCCGCATCAACAGCGGCGGCGATGCCGGAAGCCGTACCAGGCTGAGCCTTGATCATAACCAGATTATCGGTGCGCAGAACGCCCGTTACGAGCTCAGAAACCATACGCTGCAGGTGCAGGTCCTCTGCCAGAACATAGATGCCCTCAGGGAGCTTACGCAGCCCCATATCGGCAATATCGCGAGAGACAGTCGCCTGCGTGCAATCAAAGCCCATAGCGCGGAGCTCATCGACCAGCACGCGCTGCGTGCGGACGTCCTTATTGCGCACAATATCTCTAATGGCATCCTGGCGCCCATTGCGTTTTTTAGCCATACAAACCCTCTCTCCAAAAGATGGCGGAGACAATCAATCAGTGATTGAATAGTTTAACGCTATTTGAAGGCTTTTGTGTATAAGAACGCATTTCGAAACAATTCTATGCAAATTTGTTTCGAAATGAGCCGTTTAGGCGGTTTTTGCGCCCGTCCGGTTAAGAAAAGCTGCCAGATGCGTACACATCACGCAGCGCATGGGCTTGGCGCTGGCGATCGGCCCAAACAACAGACCGAGTCCCCGATGGTTGTCCTTGAGCGCGGCGACCATCTGACGGGTTCGAGGCGCCTCGAGCATATCACGCATGCGGGCGGAACGCTCAATTGACGACACCCTATGCGGGCTCAGACACAAATTCTCGATGCAGGCGACCAGTCCGGCAAAGTAGAACTTTTGGCTTGCCAGCTTGAGCCGACCACCGCTATCTGCTTCCGAGAGTGAGTCCGCAAGCTCGTCGAGCGCTCGAGTGTCATCGGATATCCTGGCATACATGGTGGGATCAAAGGCATCTGTAAGCTTAGGTGCCACCGCGTGGAAACAAGCGTCGCCGCAGCCGGACACGAATCGTGCCTGCGAGAGCGCATAAGCCATAAACTCAACCGTACGATACGCCTTGCCGCGCGACAGGCATGCCTCAAACAGCGAGCGGCTGTACATCACGCCAGAGGTCTGAGCGACTAGGCCGCCTAAAATCAACTGAGGCAGCCCGGCCACCATCGAAGATTTGCTATCAATGGAAATATGAGTAGCATCCAAGACGCGCGAATGGCGCTCTCGATGTGCATCATAGCGGTCGAGCGACACCGTGGGGAACACCATGTCTGCCGCTGTATCGCACGCGATATCGACCATCTTGGAAAGGGACTGCGGAGCAAGCCACTCATCGGCGTTCATAGCGATGATTTGAGAGCCACGCGAGGCAGCAAAACCGGCACGAAGACAAGCACCGCGCTTCGCGTCCTCGACGTCAATCAAATCAATATGGATGTCCCTGTCGGCAGCAACTTGAAGCGAATGGCGCACACCGGGCGCAGCATCGCGGCAGACAACGACAATCTGCAAATCGTAGAGGTCTTGGTTCTGGATACTCTCGAGCGCACGCATCGCATAGCTGGGCGAACCTTCTACCATAAGGATCACCGAAAGTCGCGGATGCGAGCCACGTCGAACCAAGTTATCCGTCCTCTCGACAGCAATGAATCAAACCGTGGTTCATGGTACACCCCGTAAATTAAAGCAATGAGACACCGATTGTATTGCACGCCAAGAACAGATGTTGCACACGCGCAGCTCACAGATGGCAGGTGTCGACGCACGACGCGTCGAGCCCTCCCCTAGTCGAGCACGACAAGCTCGGCGGGATCGTAATCCACGCCCATAAACGTAAGGCCGCAGGCAGGAGCCGTGGGGCCCGCAGCGGTACGGTCGCAAGCGTCGATGACCTCGCGCATCCACTCGGGTTCGCGGCGATGCATGCCAATCTCGACAAGCGTGCCCACGATCGTGCGGACCATCGAATGCAAAAATGCGTTGCCCTCAATGGTAAACGTCAGGATATCCTCGCCAAAGGCCACCTCATGGCCAAACTCGGCCCGCATCACGCAGCGGTGCGTAGGCTTGCCCACGGCAGAGGCGACCTTGCAAAAGCTCTTAAAGTCCCGCTCACCCAAAAGCGCGGGACAGGCCGCAGACATGGCCTCGACGTCCAAGGGATAGCGATGCCACCACACGGCACCACGGGACAGCACGGGGCGCGCATCGCGATCGGCAATACGGTACGTATACGTACGGGAACGCGCGTCAAAGCGTGCAGAAAAGCCCTTACGGGCCCTGTAGACCTCGTTTATGGCGATATCTTTAGGCAGCAGGGCATCCATAGCCCGCAGCCACCTACGGCGCGTAAGGGCGAGCTCAGCGTCCGTTACGGGCACGCTGATGTACTGAGCCACGGCATGCACGCCGGCATCGGTACGACCTGCGCACGTCAGATCGATCGGACGGCGAAGCAGCGTCTCGATGGCTCGACGCAGCTCACCCGCAACCGTCGTCTGTCCCGGCTGCTCGGCAAAGCCGCTATAGGACGAGCCATCGTAGGCCACGCGGAAAACGAGCGTGGCATCGAGCTCTGGAATCGAATTGAAATCAGACGGCGCGGTCATGGGCGCTCCCAACAAATAGGCAATGGCATTTCAACAAAAAAAGAGGGGTACGCGAACGTACCCCTCGAATATAGCCTATGCAGACGGATTGTCTACTCAGCGGTCTCCTCAGCAGGAGCCTCCTCGGCAGACTCGACCTTCTTGGGAGCAGCGGCCTTCTTGGGGGCCGAAGCAGCCTTCTTGGCCTTAGGCGTGCAAGGCTCGGTGACGAGCTCCATGATAACGATGGGAGCATTGTCGCCCTTACGGTTACCGAGCTTCATGATGCGGGTGTAACCGCCGTTGCGGTCCTGCCACATACCCTGGGCAGCCTTGTCGAAGATCTCGGCAACGAGCTGCTTATCGCCGAGCTTGGCGATAGCCAGACGACGAGAGTGCAGGTCGCCCTTCTTGGCCCAGGTGATGATCGGATCGACGACCGAACGCAGCGCCTTAGCGCGGGTCTCGGTGGTCTTGATGCGGTCGTTCTCGAAGAGGGCCTTAGCAAGGCTCTTCTTCATGGCCTTGGTGTGGCTCGCATCGGTGCCGAGCTTCAGGCCCTTCTTAACGTTGTGACGCATGGTCTAGTTTCTCCTCAAATATGCGAAGCATTAAGCCTTCAGGCTCAGGCCCATGGACTCAAGCTTGTCCTTCACTTCCTCGATCGACTTAACACCGAAGTTACGGATGTTAAGCAGATCGTTCTCCGAGAACTCAACGAGCTGACGGACCGAGTGAATGCTGGCGCGCTTAAGGCAGTTGTAGGAACGGACGGAAAGGTCCAGATCCTCGATCTGCTTGTCCAGCTCGGCGTTGTCGTTGGTGACCTCGGGAGCGAAGATCGAAGCCTCCTCCTCGACCTCAGGGGTCTCGGCAAGGTTCATAAAGGCGGCCATATGCTGGTTGATGATATTGGCAGCCTGGACCACGGCGTCGCGCGGGGCGATGGAGCCGTTGGTCTCGATCTCGAGGACAAGGCGGTCGTAGTCGGTGTGCTGACCGACACGGCAAGCCTCAACGAGCTTGGCGCAACGGGAAACCGGCGAGTACAGAGAGTCGACGTGGATCACACCGATGGGATCGTTGTCGCGCTTGTTGGCCTCGCCAGAAACATAGCCGCGGCCATAGCCGATGCGCATGCTCATGGTGAGATGGCCACCCTCGGTGAGCGTTGCGATGTGCTGCTCGGGGTTGACCAGCTCAAACTCGGACGGAATAAAGAAGTCCGCACCGGTGACCTCGCAGGGGCCGTCAACCGAGATGGTGGCGGTCGCCTCGTCGGTCGTGCCGAGAGCCCTGAAGACAAGACCCTTGACATTCAGGACGATGTCGGTGACATCCTCGACCATGTTAGGGATGGTCATGAACTCGTGCTGCGCACCATCGATCTGAATAGCCTCGACGGCGGCACCCTCGAGCGAGGACAGAAGTACGCGACGGAGGGAGTTACCCAGCGTATCGCCGTAGCCACGCTCGAGCGGCTCGACGGAGACACGAGCAGACGTCTCGTTGATCTCTTCGACCTGAACCTGAGGCCTAATGAATTCTGACATGTATTACCTCCAGCCTCAGCAGCCCGGATGGACTACTTAGAGTAGAGCTCGACAATGAGCTGCTCGTTGATATCACCGCTGATCTGCTCACGCGTCGGCAGAGCGAGCACGTTACCAGACAGCTTCTCGATATCGACCTCGAGCCAGCCAGGAACCTCAAAGCGCTCGGAGGAAATCAGGGCCTCCTTGATGGGGAGGAGGTCACGGAACTTCTCGCCGACAGCGACGACGTCGCCGGCCTTGACGCGGTAGGACGGGATGTCCACGCGCTTGCCGTTCACGGTGAAGTGACCGTGACGGACGGACTGACGAGCCTCTTTGCGGGTGCGGGCGAAGCCAAGACGGAAGACGACGTTGTCGAGGCGAGACTCAAGAATGATCATGAGGTTCTCACCGGTGACGCCGTTCATCTTACGGGCCTTGTTGAAGTAGCCGTGGAACTGCTTCTCCAGAACGCCATAGATGAACTTGACCTTCTGCTTCTCGCGCAGCTGCATGCCGTACTCAGATTCCTTGCGACGGCGCTTGGGCTGACGGATAGATTCCTTCTTGCTGCTGTAACCGAGCTCAGCGGGATCGATCCCGAGCTGACGGCAGCGCTTAAGAACAGGAGTCCTGTCGATTGCCATATTGATACGATCCTTTCAGTTACACGCGGCGACGCTTCTTGGGGCGGCAGCCGTTGTGCGGAATGGGGGTCTTGTCCTGGATGCTCGAGACCTCGAGGCCAGCAGCCTGGAGGGAGCGGATGGCGGTCTCACGACCGGAGCCGGGGCCCTTGACGAAGACGGAAACCTTCTTCATACCGTGCTCCATGGCCTGCTTGGCAGCAGCCTCGGCAGCCATCTGGGCAGCGAACGGCGTGGACTTACGGGAGCCCTTGAAGCCCACCTGGCCAGCCGACTTCCAGGAAATGACGTTGCCCTGGGGATCGGTGATCGAAACGATCGTGTTGTTGAACGTAGAACGAATGTGAGCCTGGCCCACGGAAATGTTCTTACGGTCCGCGCGCTTCAGACGGGCAGCGCGAACGTTCTTCTTAGCAGTAGCCATCTATCTAGCGCTCCTTATTTCTTCTTCTTAGCACCGATCTGACGCTTCGGGCCCTTGCGGGTACGAGCGTTAGTGTGGGTGCGCTGGCCGCGGACAGGGAGGCCCTTGCGGTGACGAAGGCCGCGGTTGCAGCCGATGTCCATAAGGCGCTTGACGTTCTGGTTGCGCTCACGGCGGAGGTCGCCCTCAACCATGATCTGGTTCTTATCGATATAATCGCGGATGGCGTTAACCTCATCCTCGGTGAGGTCCTTAACGCGCGTATCCACGTTAACGTTGCACTCGACGCAAATCTTCGTCGCAGTGGTGCGGCCGATGCCGTAAATGTAGGTCAGACCGATCTCAACGCGCTTCTCACGCGGGAGGTCGACACCATTAATACGGGCCAACGTAGTCTCCTCTCTTAACCCTGACGCTGCTTATGACGGGGGTTCTCGCAAATGACGAGGACCTTGCCATGGCGCCTAATGATTTTGCACTTATCGCACATCTTCTTGACCGAAGGACGTACCTTCATCGTTCTTCCTTTCGGTAGCGCTCAAACTACTTCCCTACTATCTACTCGCCCAGCCGCAGGCGTTTAAAACTATGGCTGGTCTTCACACACAATCCGACCGTAGGTTGAGCTAAGCCTGCAGTCGGAAATGGAGTGCGTGTATGCGTGCCGCTATTTGTAGCGATAGGTGATGCGGCCGCGGGTCAGGTCGTACGGGGAAAGCTCCACGACAACCCTGTCACCGGGGAGAATACGGATGTAATTCATTCGGATCTTGCCAGAAATGTTGCACAGAACCGAATGACCGTTCTCGAGCTCGACCTTAAACATGGCATTGGGCAGCGGTTCCTTTACCGTACCCTCGAGCTCAATTGCGTCTTCCTTCTTCACAAGCAATCATCTTTCTCTAGAAAACGACAGCGATTGAGTATTCTACAACACGTATGCACGCATCGTAATAACTTCGTAATGGCTCCACAACTAAGTGGAACTTGTTACATTTCTCCGCCTTGGAGCGAACACCAAGCACCTTGCGCATCCGTGGTGAGAATCACCGGACCGTCATTGGTAATGGCGACGGTGTTCTCGTAGTGCGCAGCGGGCAGGTGGTCGTTGGTCGTGACGATCCAACCGTCGGAGCCCGTGCTCACATGGTTGGAACCCATCGTAACCATCGGCTCGATGGCAATGACCATGCCGGCCTGGAGGCGAACGCCCCTCCCCTTCTTTCCATAGTTAGGAACGTTGGGGTCCTCGTGCATCACGCGGCCAATGCCATGGCCCACATAATCACGAAGCACGCCGTATCCGTGAGACTCGGCGAGGGACTGAACGGCATAGCCGACGTCCCCGATATGGTTACCGGGAACAGCCTGCTCGATAGCAGCCTTAAGGCAATCGCGCGTGACCTCACACAAAGCCTTGGCTTCGGGCGTGGGGGTGCCGACGAAAAACGTCCATGCGTTATCGCCGACCCAACCGTCGACAACGGCTCCCGTATCGATGGAGATGATATCGCCATCGCGCAGGATCATGTCGGGGTTGGGAATACCGTGGACCACGGCATCGTTGATCGATGCGCAGATGGTCCCCGGGAACCCGCCGTAACCCTTAAAGGCCGGGGTGCCGCCATGCATGCGGATAATCTGCTCCGCGAGCTGATCGAGCTCAAAAGTCGAAACGCCAGGGCGCACCATGGCTCCAACGTGGCGGAGCGCCATCTTAGATAGCGCTCCTGCCTTCTTCATCTGCTCGATTTGCGTTGCAGACTTAATCTTGATCATAGACCGAGAGCCTCTTTGACATCCCCGTACACGGTCTCGCGAGCCTGGTCACCGTTGACCGACTTGAGCAGACCCTGGCCACGATAGTAGTCGACGAGCGGGCTCGTGGACTTCTCGTAGACGTCGAGACGGTTCTTGATGGTCTCGGGCTTGTCGTCGTCGCGCTGATACATCTCGCCTGCGCACTTGGGGCAGGTAGCATCGGCAGCGGTGCCGGTGTAACCGCAGGCACGGCAGGTGCGACGCGAAGACAGACGATCGATGATGACCTCGGGGGCCACATCGACCAGAAGGGCGCAGTCGATCTCGCGACCCATGGCGGAAAGCTCGGAATCGAGCGTCACGGCCTGGGCGGTGTTGCGCGGGAAGCCGTCGAGGATGAAGCCCTGCTGGGCGTCATCGGCGGCAAGGCGCTCCTTGACAAGGTCGATCACGAGCTGGTCGGGAACGAGCTCGCCAGCGTCCATGTACTTCTTAGCCTGAATACCAAGCTCGGTGCCACCCTTGACGGCAGCACGCAGCAGGTCGCCCGTGGAAATGTGAGCGACGCCAAACTCGGCGACGAGCTCCTGTGCGACGGTGCCCTTACCGGCACCCGGAGCTCCGAGCAATACGAGGTTCATGAGCAATCCTCCTCTAGCCTATTTAAAGAATCCATCGTAATCATACATCTTGATCTGGCCTTCGAGCTTATCGACCGTGTCGAGCACGACGCCGACCATGATGAGGATGGACGTGCCGCCAAATGCCTGGATCAGATGGTTACCCGTGAAGGAGAAGATGATCGAAGGCACGATGGCGATGAGCGCCAAAAAGACAGCGCTGGGAAGCGTGATCTTGTTGAGCGCGTTCTTGATGTAGGCCGCGGTAGCCCTACCCGGACGGACGCCCGGAATAAAGCCGCCCTGCTTCTTAAGGTTATCGGCCGTGTCATCGGGGTTGAACACCATGGAGGTGTAGAAGTACGCGAAGAACACGATGAGGACAACGTTAAGCACCCAGTTGAGCCAACCGGTCGAAAGCGCGGAGGCAACTGCCTGAATCCAGCCGATGCCGGGGAAGAACACGGCAATCTGAGCCGGGAAGTACAGCAGCGCCGAAGCGAAGATGATCGGCACGACACCCGCGGTGTTGACCTTGATGGGCAGGTAGGTGGTCTGGCCACCCATCATGCGACGGCCCACGACGCGCTTAGCGTAGGAGACCGGGATGCGGCGCTGGCCGCGCTCAAGGAAAACAATCAGCGGGATAACCAGCAGGATGATGGCGCAGATGATCACCATGGTGATGATGCCACCGGCGTTGCCCTCGGTGCTGGAGAAGATAGCCTGCGGCAGACCGGCCATGATGTTCGCGAAGATGATCAGCGACATGCCATTGCCGATACCGCGCTGGGTGATGAGCTCACCAATCCACATGATCAGCATAGCGCCCGCGGTGAGCGTACCGACGATCATGAGGTCGAAGATGATCTCGGGAGCGCCGGCGCCATTAAAGCTGATGCCGAAGCTCTTAAAGAGGAAGAGGTAACCCACGGAGTTGAGGATTGCCAGAGCCAGGGTGAGGTAACGCGAATACTGCGTAATCTTGGTCTGACCGACCTCGCCCTCGCGGGCAAGCTCATGCAGGGAAGGCACGACGGCCTGGAGCATCTGGAGGATGATCGAGCTGGTGATGTAAGGCATGATGCCCAGCGAAAACACCGACACATAGCTCAACGCGCCGCCAGAGAAAAGATTCAGGAGGGCCATAGCACCTGCGGCGACCGAATTGTTATCGGTCGAGAAAAGGCCCAGCATCCCCTGGAAGGGAATGCCGGGCACAGGAACGTGCGCACCAATGCGGTACACGACGAGCATAGCTATGGTAAAAAGAATCTTTTCGCGCAATTCTTTGATGCGGAAAGCATTCTTAAGACCATTTAGCACGGCAGCTCGACCTTTCCGCCGGCGGCCTCGATCTTGGCCTGCGCAGAAGCGCTGACCTTGTCGACCTTGACCGTGAACTTCTTGGTGAGCTCACCATTGCCGAGCACCTTGACGGGCTCGAACTCGCTCTTGGTGATGCGAGCGGCCTTAAGAGCGGCACCGTCGATCACAGCGCCGTCCTCGAACTTGCGCTCGAGACGCTCAACGTTAACAGCGGTGTACTCGATACGACGGGGGTTGCGGAAGCCCGGAAGCTTGGGCAGGCGCATGGCCAGCGGAGTCTGGCCACCCTCGAAGCCGGCACCCTTGGTGCCGCCAGAGCGGGAACCCTGGCCCTTCTGGCCGCGGCCAGAAGTGGTGCCGTGACCCGAAGAATTGCCACGGCCGACGCGCTTGCGGTTCTTGGTGGAACCGGGCGCGGGAGTAAGATCGTGAAGCTGCATTTGCTACTCCTCTACAATCTCGACAAGGTGCTTGACCTTGAAGATCATGCCGCGGACGGACTCGTTGTCAGCAATCTCGCGAACCTCGCGGATCCTGTGGAGACCGAGGGCACGGACAGTACGGACCTGGTCCTGCTTGCAACCGTTGGTGCTGCGGACCTGCTTGATCTTGATGGTGTCAGCCATGCTTAGTTCTCCTTACCGACGAACATCTCGGAGACCGTCAGGCCACGGCGAGCCGCGACGTCCTCAGGGCTGGAGAGCTCCTTGAGGCCCTCGACGGCAGCCTTGATGATGTTGAGGCCGTTGTCGGTACCGAGGGACTTGGACAGGACGTTCTTGATGCCAGCAAGCTCAAAGAGGGGACGCACAGCGCCGCCGGCGATAACGCCGGTACCCTCGACAGCGGGCTTGATGATGATGCGGCCGGCACCAAAGTGGCCGAGAACCTCGTGCGGGATGGTGCCCTGCTCGGTCACCGGCACGTGGAACATGTTCTTCTTGGCATCGAGAGATGCCTTGGAGATGGCCATGGGCACCTCAGCGGACTTGCCCATGCCAACGCCGACGTTGCCCTTGCCGTCGCCAACGACGACGAGAGCGACGAGGCTCATGCGACGACCACCCTTGACGGTCTTCGACACGCGGTTGATGTAAACGACGCGCTCCTCGAACTCGGAGGCCTCGCGCTGCTGCTTCTGATTACGAGCCATGTGCTACATACCTCCTAGAACTCGAGACCGGCGGCACGAGCACCGTCGGCGAGGGCCTTGACGCGGCCATGGTAGATACGGCCACCGCGATCGAAGGCGACCTTGGTGATGCCGGCCTCGATGGCGCGCTTGCCAACGAGCTGACCGACCTTCTCCGCAGCCTCCTTGTTCGAGGTGTGGGTGCCCTTGAACTCGGCCTCGAGGGTCGAGGCAGAGACGAGCGTCAGGCTGGAGCCCTTGCTGTCGTCGATGATCTGGGCATAGATGTTGGCGTTAGTACGGGTCACGCGAAGACGCGGACGCTCGGAGGTACCCGAGACCTTGCCGCGAACACGACGCTGACGACGCTTGAGGCCTTCCAGCTTCGCCTTATGCTTGTTCATACGTAAACTCCTAAAAAGGTTGATCTTGCCAGCACCTGACGGGGTGCTGGTCTTATGCGAGTGAGTCGGTTACGACTACTTGGCGGCCTTACCCAGCTTGCGGCGGATGTGCTCGCCAACGTAGTGGATACCCTTGCCCTTGTAAGGCTCGGGAGGACGATGGCCGCGGATCTCAGCGGCGATCTGACCGACCTGCTGCTTGTTGATACCCTTGACGTTCACGTGGGTGTTGTCGGGAACCTCGAAGGTGATGCCCTCGGGAGCCTCGACGATCACGGGGTGCGAGAAGCCCAGGGAGAACTCGAGGTTCTTGCCCTTCTGCTGCACGCGGTAACCGACGCCGGCGAGCTCGAGCTTCTTCTCGAAGCCCTCGGAAACGCCAACAACCATGTTGTGGATGAGGGCGCGGGTGAGGCCGTGGCGGGCACGGGTCTCACGCTCGTCGTCGGGACGGGAAACGGTGAGGACGTTGTCCTCGACGTTGATAGCGAGCTTCTCAAAGACATCGAGCTCGAGCTGGCCCTTGGGGCCCTTGACGACAACGTTGTTGCCGTTGACTGCCACTTCGACTCCGGCGGGAATCTGGACAGGCTTATTACCGATACGAGACACGGTGATCTCCTTTCCTTCTACCTACCGAGCGAATTACCAGACGTAAGCGATGATCTCGCCGCCGACGTTGTGCTTGCGAGCATCGCGGTCGGTCATGACGCCATGGCTGGTGGAAATAATGGCGGTACCAAGGCCACCGCGGACGCGGGGCATGTCGGCAACGCCGGTGTACTTACGCAGGCCCGGCTTGGAAATGCGGCGGATGCCGTTGATGACCTTAGCCTTCTTGGGACCATACTTAAGCGTGATGTGCAGAGTCTTCTGGGGAACGGTGTCCTCGACATCGTAGCCCTCGATGTAGCCCTCCTCGTGCAGAACACGAGCGATCTCGACGAGCTTCTTGCTGCTCGGCATGGAGACCGTGGCCTTGTTCACAGAGTTAGCGTTACGGATGCGCGTAAGCATATCTGCGATCGGGTCTGTAAGGTTCATACAGATTCTCCTTCGTTCTTGATGAACACGTGCTCTTGGTTCTTCGCCGCCCTTAACGGCAAAGCCTAACTAGCGCGTTTTCCCTGTTCCAAACGGATGCTTGAAACGCTGGTAGTGACTTACCAGCTGGCCTTCTTAACGCCGGGAAGCTCGCCCTTGAGTGCAAGCTCACGGAAGCAGACACGGCACAGGCCGAACTTGCGGTACACAGAGTGCGGACGGCCGCAGCGCTGGCAGCGCGTGTACTCACGAGTAGAGAACTTCTGCTTGCGATTGCACTTGACGATCATCGATGTCTTAGCCACTTATATCCTCCTCACATAGAGTATTGTTCGCCCCAAGCGCCGCTCCCTTGTGGAAACGGCGCTTTTAGGGCAGGTGAACCTATTTCTTGAACGGGAAACCGAAGGCGTCCAGAAGGGCCTTGGCCTCCTCATCGGTGTTGGCGGTGGTCACGAAAGTGATGTCCATACCACGCTGGTGATCGACGGAATCGAAGTCGATCTCGGGGAAGATGAGCTGCTCGGTGACGCCCATGGAGAAGTTACCACGGCCGTCGAAGCTCTTGGCGGAGATGCCGCGGAAGTCGCGGATACGGGGGATCGCGACGGAGGTCAGACGATCGAAGAACTCCCACATACGGTCGCCACGCAGGGTAACCTTGCAGCCGATCGGCATACCAGCGCGCAGGCGGAAGGTAGCGATGGACTTACGGGCACGGGTGATCATCGGCTGCTGGCCGGTGATGGCGCGCAGGTCGCGCACGGCACCGTCGATGGCCTTGGAATCGGTAGCGGCCTCGCCGACACCCATGTTCACGACGATCTTCTCAAACTTGGGGATCATCATGACGTTCTCGTACTGGAACTTGTCCTGAAGCTGCTGCTTGACCTCGTTGTTGTACTTGGTCTTCAGACGCGGCACATACTTCTCTTCTGCCATTGTTCACTCCTTCTTGGGGTTTTAAGCACGGGGCGTGGCCACGGTGGGTTGTCCTCGTGCCTCCTGACTGCATCCGCACCGCTCATGGCATTTTGCGGTTTGGACTCGACGCAGCAGGAGCCGACAAAACAATCGGTACTATACGCGCATCGGGAGCGTATTTCCAGAAAAACCTCGTCTGCCTGCACAACTCCACAACTCCCCCGCACAAATGGATCCCAAAAAGCAGTTGCGGTGAAATAGGGACTGTTTGGCGGCCTAACAGGCTTAAACAGTCCGTATTTCACCGCAACTTATTGGTGGGGATGCGATTAGCGCTTGCGGGGGACGAGTTTGGTGCGGCGCAGGTGGATCATCTCGGCGGCGATGGAGATGGCGATCTCCTCGGGGTCCTCGGCCTCGATGGCAACGCCGATCGGAAGGTGCAGCTCGTCGATCTGGTCCTGCGTAAAGCCTTCCTGCTCCAGGCGGGCACGCACAAAGGCCGTCTTGCGGCGCGAGCCCAGACAGCCCAGGTAGGCAGGCTTGGCGCGCATGGCCTGAATCACCACGTCGATATCGGACTTGTGACCCGCCGTGGCGACGACCACCAGGTCGCGCGGGCCGATGGGGCACAGCTCGCTCAGGTTCTTGTAATCGACCAAGCGACGATCGTAGACACCGGGCACCCAATCGGGGGTCAGCGTGCCGGGGCGGTCGTCGCACGCCACGACGGCAAAGCCCGCCGCCGTGAGCACCCGCGCCGTCGCGGCGCCCACGTGGCCGCAGCCAAAGATATAGGTCAGGCCCTCGGGGCAGAGCGTCTCGATGTGCGCGGGAGGAATCTCGGAGGCGGCGTTTGTATAGGTAACCTTACTCCCCTCCTCCACCAGCGAAAGCCCGGGGCAACCCGCAATGGTGCGGCGCGATTCCTCGCCATGGTATTCAGTAGCGTCGCTTTCGAGCGCGCTTGCGATAAACGGCTCAAAGTCGATGACGAAGTCGCCGATACGTCGATACGTCAAGACGTCGGCAATTTCCTGGAACAACTGTGCCTGGATCGCATCCAGATGCAGATAGCACAGGCAGATGGCTCCGCCGCAGATCATACCGGTATCGGAGTTCTCGCCGCCCATGGTGTAGCGGACCAGACGCGATTGCCCCGCGGCCAGCAGCTCTCGCGCCTCGTCCAGCGCAAAAAGCTCGATCTTGCCGCCGCCGATGGTGCCCGCCTGGCTACCGTCGGCAAAGACGGCCATCCAGGCGCCCACGCCGCGCGGCGACGACCCCGCCGTGCCGGCCACGACCACGAGCTCGCACGTCTCGCCAGCACGCAGGGCGACAAGCGCCGCATTCACAACATCGAGCTTTTCCATTGCCGCCTTCTATCCTCTAAAGATATCGGTGAGCATAGCGAGTGCCTCGAGCACGCCGCCGCCGACCGACGTCGCCTTGTCCGAAATGTAGTTGATATAGCTGGCATCGCCGCGCGGATCGACATCGGCGCATTTAAAGCCCTCAGTCACCTGCACGCCGTTCGCCAAAAGCCCGCGCAGACAGCCATCGATCTGCGTGCACATGGGCGAATCGCCCGCATACCCGATCACATCGCCGGCACTCACGATGTCGCCGATCACATGGTCGGACCTAAACACGCCGGCGGCGGGGCTGTGGATAACACGCTCTTTGCCATATCCGGCGATGACGCCCGGCACGCCCGTGTTGGGCTGGGGCGAACCTTGGGTAATGACACGGCCCAGGAAATGCCCACGCATGGTTTCGATCACGGCGTCGCAGTCAACCGGCGCGGTGAAGCCCGGCCCCACGGCGATGACGGCAGGAGCCATGTCGCGCGTGGTACCCAGATTGCGCTTGGCCAGAATTGCGTCGACCACAGCCGCGGGCTTCAGTTCGTCGAGCATCTGTGCCTGGGGGTCCACCAACACGGCGACATCCCCCGCCTCGGTAATCTCAAGCGCCTCGGCCGACGTCTGCGCCAGGCGAGCGCGAATGCCCTCGACCTGGACCTCGCCCAGGCGAATGGCCTCGCAAAAACTGATTGTGCGACGGATGCACGTGGGAACCGCGATATCGGCCATGACAACTGACACGCCGGCGCGCACCAAGCGAGCGGCGACGCCCGTGGCGATATCGCCGGCGCCGCGAACATAAACGAGCATTCCCGGGGCACCTCCCTGTGCTACGGTTTGAGCAGAGCAAAAGCGGTTCGACCGCTACTCTGATGATTATTTATTATCACAGTATTATACGGCGGTGAACAGATGGAAACGGTTAGCGGCAATCTTGCCTCGGCGCTCAGGATCGAGCCGGGCATTACCGCGATTATCGGCAGCGGCGGCAAGTCGACGTTGCTGAAAACGCTGGGTCTCGAGCTCATGCGCGCCGGCGGCGGGGTGCTCCTCTGCACCACCACGCACATGTTTCCCGTCGCCGGCGTCCCGTGGGACGGGTCGAATCGTCGCCTGGGTGCCGCACCTTGGAAGCCGGGTGCCGCGCATGTTCCCGGCTGCACCTGTGAGGCGTGCGCGGGACTTGCCCGCGGGAGTATTTGCCAGGCGGGTGTCTTAGACCCGGAAACAGGCAAGCTCTCCGCACCCGCCGAGCCACTCAACGAGCTGGCACAGCGCTTTGACTACGTGTTGGCCGAGGCGGACGGCAGCAAGCGGCTCCCGCTCAAGGCGCACGCCGCCTGGGAGCCGGTGATTCCCTCTGGCACGGCAAACGTTGTCTGGGTCGTCGGCGCCTCGGGACTGGGCAAACCCGTCGCCGAGGTTGCCCACCGCCCCGAGCTCTTTTGCGAGCGTTGCGGCTGCGAGCTCACCGACATCGCCACGCCCGAGCGCGTCGCCCAGGTGCTCAATGCCGAGCTGCGGATGCTGAACCTCAACAATGCCCGTATCATGCTCAACCAAGTCGACACGCTCAGCGACCCCACGATGGCAGATCGCTTCGAGGCAGCCCTCAACCGCCCCCTCATCGCCACCAGCCTCAAGTAGCCGGCCCCATCTCGTCAGTTGCGGTGAAATACGGACTGTTTGGCCGCCTAACGGCCGCAAACAGTCCGTATTTCACCGCAACTGCGGAGGGGACACGGCATCTTTGCTGCTAGCGGGGGACGTAGCGGCCGGGTTGGGCTCCGGTGGGCTCGCCGTCGCGTGCCGCCAGCACGCCGTTCACAAACACGGCTTTGGCGCGGCCATGTGCCTCAAAACCCTCGAGCGGCGTGTAGTCCACGGCCTGATGCTGCGTCGCCGCGCGAATGGTCCAGCGCGCCTGGGGATCCCACACGCACACGTCGGCATCGGCACCCTCGGCAAGACAGCCCTTGCGCGGGTACATGCCAAACACGCGCGCCGGGTTCTCGCTCATCAGGCGGCAGAGGTCCTCGGGGCCCAGTTGCCCCTCAAAGCTCGTGGCGATCGCGACGGGACGATGCTCCACGCCGGGCCCGCCGTTGGGAATCGCGCGGAAATCGTCGCGCCCGCGGTCCTTTTGCCCGTGCAGGTTAAAGCTGCAATGATCGGTTGCAATAGTATCGATCTCGCCAGCCACAAGCGCCTCGCGCAACGCGGCACGGTCACCGGCATGGCGCAGCGGCGGGCTCATCACGTACTTGGCGCCCGCAAAGCCGTCCTCGCCCTGTTCCAGATAGCAGGTGTCGTCGAGCATCAGATACTGGGGGCAGGTCTCGACATAGATATTCTTCTGCCCGCGCGCTTTGGCAGCACGGATGGCCTCGAGCCCCAGCTTGGTCGAAAGGTGCACCACGTTGACCGGAGCGTCCCCGGCCAGGTGCGCCAGATACAGCAGGCGGCTCACGGCCTCACCCTCGCACACGTCCGGACGGCTGAGCGCATGGCCCTCGGGCCCGTGGATGCCCTGCTCAAACACGCGCTTCTGCAGCGCATTCACCAGCGTGCCGTTCTCGCAATGCACGCACAGGATACCGCCCACGCGCTTGAGCTCCTCCAACACCTCGAGCGTCTCGGCATCGTCCAAGCGCAGGTGGTCATAGGCAAAGTAGGTCTTAAACGACGACACGCCCGCCTCGCGCATGGCCGAAAGATCGGCGCGGTTGCGCTCATTCCACTCGGCGAGCGCCATATGAAAGGCGTAGTTGGCGGTGCAGGTGCCGTCGGCGCGATGATGCCACTCGACCAAGGCATCGGGCATGGTCACGCCGCGATCGGCCGTCGCGTAGTCGACGATGGTCGTGGTACCGCCGCAGGCAGCCGCACGTGTGCCGGTCTCAAAGCTATCGGCCGTCCAGTCCATGCCGGTCCAGCACTGCATGTGCGTGTGCCCATCGATAAAGCCCGGGAACACCCAACAGTCCGTGGCGTCCTGGACGGTATCGTCCTCGCCCGGCTCAATCGCCGCGGCAATCCGCACAATCTTATCGCCCTCCATGGCAAGGTCGGCGCGGCGAAGCCCCTGGGGCGTCACGAGCGCGCCGTTTTTGATGATGATCATAATTGCTCCTTATTGATTGATGCAGTTGGCCACGCGATCAAAATACGAGCAGGCGGCAATATGCTCTGTTATGCAGCGCTGTCCCTTGACGGTATCGACGTCCCACAGCTCGTAGGCACGCGCCTCGACCAGCACCACGTCGGTACGGTCCTTGAGGATCGAGCCCCCGCCGTCCTTGCCCTCAAGACGTATGAGCGCATCGAACAGTTCCGCCGGAAAGAGCACCGGACTCGAAGGCTCACCGTTGCACGCAAGACGTACCGGATGCTTGCGGCCACGCTCATCAAACGTGCGAACCATGGCCTCAAAAGAATCCGAACTCACGAGCGGCTGGTCGCCCGGCAAAAAGAGGCAACCTTTCCAGTTGCGTTCGACTCCCCATGAAAGGCCCGCACGGACGCTTTCGCTGCGCAGCTCGCCATCGTGCAGCACGCACGGGCAATGCTTGTCCTCGCAAATCTGGGCGACCTCGGGCCAACGCGTCGAAACCACGACGTCAAAGCCCCGGGGAACCGAATCGATGGTCCGGGCAATCAGCGGCTCGCCATAGATATCGGCAAGCATCTTGTTAGAGCCAAACCGCTTGCCCTCGCCCGAAGCCATAATGACGCATCCAAGTTTCATGGTGATACCTCCCCTGAAACCATCGTACCCATAACTCGCGCCGCGGGCATCCACATCGAAAGCGCTTATCCCGCACGCCCGCGATGCAAAAAGGGGGCACCCCGCCGGTTGGCAGAGCGCCCCCTTTACATAGCTTACCTCAGCCCGGCTTTAGGCCTGGAGCCAACGGGCGGTGTTGCGCTCGTCGAGGGCCTTGAGGGTAGCGGCGGGATCGGCAACCTTCTGCAGGAACATCATGGCAGCGATGGCGTACGGCTTGTAGCTGGCCTCCTTGTACATGCCCACGCGGTGCATGTCGAAGACGTCGGCGTTAACCTCGCCGTGCTCGCAGGAGACACCGGAGATGTCGGCGGGCAGCGGGTGCATAAAGATGGTGTCCTGGCCGTTGGCAGTCTTCTCCATGAGCTCGGTCGTGGAGCACCAGTCCTGGTGGGTGGCGTTCTGGGCGAGCAGCTCCTTCTCGAGCGCAGCGATGCCGGCGTCGTCGCCCTCGGCGTACAGATTGGTACGCTTCTCCATGGCGGCAAACGGAGCCCAGCTCTTGGGGATCACGATGTCGGCGCCCTCGAAGGCCTCGGCCATGGTGTTGACCTGCTTAAAGGTGGTGCCGGACTCGGCGGCATAGCCCTTGGCGCGCTCGACGGCCTCGGGCATGAGGTCGTAGCCCTCGGGGTGAGCCAGGGTGACGTCCATGCCAAAGCGGGGCAGCAGGCTGATCAGCGACTGCGGGCAGGACAGCGGCTTGCCGTAAGAGGGCGAATAGGCCCAGGTGACGGCAACCTTCTTGCCCTTGAGGTTCTCGAGGCCACCAAACTCGTTGATGAGGTAGAGCATGTCGGCAGAGGACTGCGTGGGGTGGTCGGAATCGGACTGCAGGGAGATGAGCGTGGGACGGTGATCCAGAACGCCGTCCTCGTAAGCCTGCTGCACGGACTCGGAGACCTCGGCCATGTAGGCGTCGCCCTTGCCGATGTACATGTCGTCGCGGATGCCGATGACGTCGGCCATGAAGGAGATCATGGTAGCGGTCTCGCGGACGGTCTCGCCGTGAGCGATCTGGGACTTCTTCTCGTCCAGGTCCTGCAGCTCAAGGCCGAGCAGGTTGGCGGCCTTAGAGAAGGAGAAACGCGTACGGGTGGAGTTGTCGCGGAACAGGGAGACGGCCAGACCCGAGTCGAAGATCTTGGACGAGACGTTGTTCTCGCGCAGCTCGCGCAGGGCGTCGGCAACGATGTAGAGAGCCTTGAGCTCATCGGTGGTCTTGTCCCAGGTGTGCAGGAAGTCGCTGCCGTACATACCCTTAAAATCGAGGCCGTTCAGCTGCTCGACGAGCTCGGTAAACTTAGCGTCCATGGAAATGTCCTTTCTAAAGATGAAACGATCGCAGTGAGTAGATGTGCTCCGGCATGCGCGTGTGGCTAGAACATGCAGAGCACCATGACGAGGACCCGCCACCGTTGAGGAAGCATGGGAGATAACGACCGCGGGCCCCAAGTCAACAGGAGGCGCCGGGGGCATAAACTGTCCCCGGCTCAACAAAATCGAGGAATGGGACTAGTCGATCTTGTTGTTGGTCAGACCGGCGCGGAACACGGTGGCGTCGCCATCGGCCTGGCTCGGATCGTAGAGGTTCAGGGCAGCCACATACATAGCGGCGGCGGTGACCAGGTCGTCCTTGTAGGTGACCTCGTTGGGAGCATGAGCCTGAGACTCGGCACCCGGGCCAAAGCCCACGCAGGGGATGCCGTAGCGGCCCTGGATGGAAACGCAGTTCGTGGAGAAGGTCCACTTGTCGCACAGCGGGCGACCGGTGCGCTTGTCCATGCTGGGCTCGCAGCCGATGCGCTCGTCACCGAACATGGCCTTGTGGGCGTCGACGAGGGCCTTGACGTGCGGAGCGGTCTCCTTGTTGATCCACGTGGGGAAGTAAGCCTCGGTCTCGTAGACCTCGCCGGTCCAGGACGGACGGTCGTACATGTACATGGAGACCTTCACGTCGTCGCCGTACTTCTTGGCGGCCGGCAGGTTGCGGATCTCGTCCAGGCAGGACTCCCAGGTCTCACCGGCGGTCATACGACGGTCGATGGAGATGGCGCAGGAGTCAGCGACAGCGCAACGGCTGGGGCTGGTGTAGAAGATCTGGCTGACGGTGCAGGTGCCGCGGCCCAGGAAGCGGGCATCCTCGAAGTGCTCGGGGTTGTACTTGGGGTCGAGCATCTTGACGAGACCCTTGATGTCGGTCGACTCGTCGCAGCCGTTGTTGTTGAGGGCGCGGACGTCGGCGATGATGTCGGCCATCTTGTAGATGGCGTTGTCGCCGCGGTCGGGAGCGGAGCCGTGGCAGGAGGTGCCGTGAACGTCGACACGGATCTCCATGCGGCCGCGGTGACCGCGATAGATGCCGCCGTCGGTGGGCTCGGTGGAAATGACGAACTCGGGCTTAATGCCGTCCTTGTTGTAGATGTACTGCCAGCACATGCCGTCGCAGTCCTCTTCCTGGACGGTGCCGACGACCATGATCTTGTAGCCCTCGGGGATGAGGCCCATGTCCTTCATCATCTTGGCAGCGTAGGTAGCGGAAGCCATGCCACCCTCCTGGTCGGAGCCGCCGCGGCCGTAGATGATCTCGTCGGTCTCGTAGCCCTCGTAGGGATCGGCATCCCAGTTCTCGATGTTGCCGATGCCGACGGTGTCGATGTGGGAGTCGATGGCGATGATCTTGTCGCCCTCGCCCATAAAGCCCATGACGTTGCCCAGGCCGTCGACCTTGACCTCGTCATAGCCAAGGCTCTCCATCTCGGCCTTGATGCAGGCGACAACCTCACCCTCCTCGCAAGACTCAGAGGGATGGGAGATCATAGCGCGCAGGAAGCGAGTCATATCAGCACGATGGGACTCAGCAGCAGCCTTGATAGCGTCGAAATCGAGTTCTTTAGCCATTGTTCATAACCTTTCAAACGAAGGAATCTACCTGTGAGGTGGCGGAGCGATACCTATTTACTCCGCCCCAACGATTAGCAAGTGGGATATTCGCCTTCCCAAACAATGCGGCGATACTGGTCGGGATCGGTGTCGCCCTCGGTGGAGAAGCAGAGCACGGAGCTCGTCTTGTCCAGGCCGATGAGTTCCTTGAGCTCGGCGTACTCGGGATCGAGCATGAGGGTCTCGACCAGGCCGGTGGTCACAGCGCCGGACTCGCCGGAGATGACGCGCGGGTCGCCCTTCTCGGGAGCGCCCAGGGTGCGCATGCCGCGAGCGGTGACCCAGTCGGGGCAGGACACGAAGGCGGTGACGTGGTTGCGCAGGATATCCCAGCCCAGAATGTTGGGCTCGCCGCAGCACAGACCGGCCATGATGGAGGGCATGTCGCCGTCCACGATGCGCGGATCGCCGTCGCCGGCGGCAGCGCCCTTGTACAGACAGGCGGCAGGCGCGCACTCAGCCACGACGAAGGTGGGCGGGTTATCGGGATACAGGTTGGTGAAGTAGCCCACCACGGCGCCGGCGAGCGAACCCACGCCAGCCTGGACAAACACGTGCGTCGGGCGGTTGATGGCCATCTCGCGCAGCTGCTCGGCAGCCTCGGAAGCCATGGTGCCGTAACCCTCCATGATCCAGGACGGAATCTTCTCGTAGCCCTCCCAGGCGGTGTCCTGAACGATGACGCCGCGCTCGCAGGCATCGGCCTCGGCGGCGGCCATGCGCACGCACTCGTCGTAGTTGACCTCTTCGATGGTCACCGTGGCGCCCTCGGCCGCGATGTTATCGAAGCGGGGCTTGGTGGAACCCTTGGGCATGTGCACGACGGCCTTCTGGCCCAGCTTGTTGGCAGCCCATGCCACGCCGCGGCCATGGTTGCCGTCGGTAGCGGTAAAGAAGGTGGCCTGGCCAAAGTCCTCGGCCAGCTGATCGGAGGTCAGGTAATCGAAGGTGCAGTCGGCAACGTCCTTGCCGGTCTCGTCGGCAATATAGTTGGCCATGGCAAACGAGCCGCCCAGAACCTTAAAGGCGTTGAGGCCAAAGCGATAGCTCTCGTCCTTAACGCACAGGTTGGACAGGCCCAGGCGCGCGGCCTGGCCGTCCAGGCGGGCAAGCGGAGTGACGGTGTACTGGGGGAACGACTGGTGGAAGGCGCGGGCCTTCTTCACGTGGTCGAGGCTCATGATTCCCAAGTGCTTGTCATCGCTCTTGGGCATCGTGTTGCCCGCCCACTGGATCTTATCGGCCATACGGTGAACTCCTTAAGTCCTCTCTTGCCGGCCCCCGCATACGCGTTTCAGCCCATTCCCATTCATGCGACTGAACTTTTATGTGGATGCCAAACAAAAAGTTTGTTAGCACTGTTCTATCACACTTTTTGATTGGCATACCTAACGAATTGTTTGTTGCCGTAATCGGTACTTTTTCGCCGCCGAACGGTCATGAATTGCCTTGTTGATGGATTTGTTTGCGGTCAAGTGTGGTTTATGGCAAAGTGTGCCCAAACTAATTTTTAGGAAGGCACCCATGACCCCCGCACAGATTGAGTTTTACAAGCGCCTAGCACACGGCCTGGCGCTCCAATTTGGCCCCAACTGCGAAGTCGTCGTCCACGATCTGGAAACCGAGGACGTGGACCACTCCATCGTAGTGATCGAAAACGGCCACGTCAGCGGGCGCAAACTGGGTGACGGCCCCAGCCATATCGTGTTTGAGTCCATGCACGAGGGCACCACCGACGTGCACGACCGCGAGCCATACCTCACCAAAACCACCGATGGCAAGCTGCTCAAATCGTCGACGATCTTTATCCGCAACGACGAAGGCAAGCCCGTCGGCATTTTGGGCATTAACTTTGACATTACGCTCATGAAGGCTTTTGAGCGTTCGCTCGACGCCTTTACCGGCACCGGCGGCACGGGCTATACCGAGCCCGAGCCCATTACCAAGAACATCGGCGACCTGCTCGAGGACCTGCTGCACGAGTGCGAGCAGTTTGTGGGCAAGCCCGCGGCACTCATGACCAAAGACGAGCGCATTCGTGCCATTGGCTACCTCGACCGTCGCGGCGCCTTCCTCATTTCCAAGTCGAGCGAGCGCGCCTGCGAGTTCTTTGGCATCTCCAAGTACAGTTTTTATAGCTACCTCAATGAGGCCAAGGCGGCGGCCGGCGACAAGTAGGCGCTCGCCTGGATTGCCCCTCCCCTTTTGGGCGCGAGTTCTGGAAAGCACGAATCCAAGACCGAGCCACTTGGGAAGTTCCATATAATCGATGTCATTAGTATTTCGAAAGGATGGAACAGAATGGCGTTGAGCAAGGCATCATGCACCGGTCGCGGATTGATTCCGGCAATTGGTGGACATGTGCACCGCATGTTCGATGAGGGTGAAGACGACCTGTTTTCGCTGAGCCTTGACGATGTGATGGATGATCGCCCGTGGACCGCCGACGAACTCATGGGCGGCGGCGCGGCTCGCCCGTCAAGCCCCAATCCCGCACTTGCGCCTAAGACCGCATCTGCGCCGACTCCTGCGCAGTCGGCTGTTTCGACGCCCGCGCCTACACCCGCACCCACTTCGGCGCCCACGCCCGCTCCCCGCCCCGCAAGTGACCCATCCGAGACGGCGGCATTTCTCGCAGCAGCGACGCAGGGCAAATCGGCCGACAGCACTGTTATGTACAGCGCCCAGCAGTTGCCTGTTCCTGCGGCACGCAAGCCTCCGGTCGCAAGGCTCGATGAGCCCGTTGCCCATCAGGTTGCCTACGATTCCTGGGCTGCAACCGATCTGGATGAGACCTCTACCGGCATGCCGGCGCTCGACGTTCCAGTTAACCCGCTTTTTGCCGCCAACACGAGCGCCGCAGACTATGAGGGCGGTACGGCATATTCCGATTATTCCGATGGCTATGCTGGCAACAGTCGCATCGAGACCGAGGACTATGGCACCGCGTCGAGCGATTATCCCAACGATCCGTACGCTGCCACGCCCGCACCGGAATATGACCCGGAGGCCGCGTCCGCGCCGGCGTATACCAAAAGCACGGGCGAAGAGCGCTTCGCCGATTATTACGCCGAGGAAAAGGCACTGCGTTTCTCGGAATTTCCGCAGGCAGTCAAGGTTGCCTTTATCGCCATTATCATTGCCCTGCTCGGTGTCATTGCATTTGAGGGATTCCAGCTGTTCCGCGGCCCCACCCAAGCGGAGTCGGAGACCCAGCAAAAAGAGGACGATAACCAGTACCTGGACATCAACACCCTCAAGGGCGACCCCAACGACGGGGACGACGAGTAGCGAGGGCTGAAGGCGGCCACAGGATCCCGCATCCAGCACCAGCTTCTTAGTGCTGTTTTGTCATCCAGCTACACTTTTCCGAAGTTTTAAGGTGCCTATTTCGACACTTTTCCGGATTTTATACTCTGTCCCTCCAGATGCGCTTTACGGTGCAGGCGTTGGAAGAAGGGCCATGTGCCGCTGGCGGCCCACATGTTCTGCAGATCAAGCTGCTCGGAGACGGCTCGCGCGAGCCGTCCAGCTGGAAGCTTTTTGCCGACGGTGCGTGCGTTGCGGACGGATCCGGCGCCTTTGCCCGCGAGTGCTTCTGCGAGGGCGCCGAGGTGTTCCTGGACCTGTGTCGCGACGCCGTGCACGCGGCCGAGCTGCACCAGTGGAGCCAGAGGGAGCACGAGCTGCTGAGCGCGGCGCGCGGGATTGCGGGGGTGTAGGTGGGCAGATAAGCCATCGGCAATTCCGAGATGGCAAGGGCCGGGAATTAGATTCCCGGCCTTTAACCTAGCACTGCTTTATAAGATCGAGCACCGCGGGAATGTCATCGGCATTACGAAGAGCAACATAGGTCGGTAGGCCTGGGCCAAATCCACCCTGCGTACGTTTGTCCTGGCACATGTCCTCTGGATCAATTAGGTCATCCACGCTCTTTGCCAGGCCGACGGCAATCCAGCCACCGTTGCTGGTCCTACCTTCTAACACGGCATGCAGTTTTCGCTTGCCCGACCTGAAGCCTACATAGTACTTGGCTATGTAGGACTCCCACGAAGGGTTACCACTCAGAACGGACTCGCGCACCTCATCGAAAAGCTTCTGGTTGAGCCCACCTTCGGCAAAGGTGGGGTGGTTCTCATGCAGAGTCCAGACAGGAGCCTCGTCAGGCTCCCCACGAGAAGGACGGTACTTGTCGACGACGTCTGCCGGAAGGTCGGGATACTTCCATATCTCGCACGCTTCTTTCGCCAGCTCGTCCGCGCGCTGCCCAATCTCTTCCTCACCCCATTTTTCATGCGAGACAATCGATTTGTTTAGGTAGAGCGGGCTGCACTTAAATCCGACGTCAGGCAGATTGAGCTTGTCCGAGAACGACCGGTTTGAGTACTCCTGGTTGTAGCCCGTCAGCGTAAGATTTCCCAAGTTGTTGCACAGCCTGTCGTGGACGTCTTCCCAGTTCTCACCAAGCGATTCCTTCCAGCCGTGCTCATCATCAATCGTCTGGGGCATGATGTGCTCGATCTGGTAATCGTCGGCTGAGATGGACTCCTTCGGGTGGTGCCAGTTCTCCATGCGTTCCAGGTAATAGCGCTTTTTAGAGAAGCGGTTGTAGCAGTCACGCGCCTTAAACTCCTCGACAAAATGCTCGTCTGTCGGAAAGTATGCGGTCATACCGCTGCTGTGGATAAGGAGCATCGCCGTAACGTACTCCTCGATATCGTCCTGCTGCTCGAGATTGCGATACATGCCGGCAAAGAAATTATTTAGGCCCGTGGTAAGTCTGCCGCAAACCGCTCGCCTGAACAGAAACGACTCGATAGTCTCGCAGATACGTAAAAACGCATTGCGGTCTAGTCCATTCCCCTCGTAAACCGAATAAAGCAACATTAAGAGGGGCCTTATCTGCTTCACGTCGAGGCTTACGATTCTGCCGAACACTCGGCGCAGTCCGTCGTCCTTCTCCTTACCAAGGAACAGACTGGCGTATCTATGTGCATACCCGCGCAGCTCCTTAAGCAGGCCCTCGGTGTCACCATCGTAGTCGTCGGCGAAATAGCGCTTAAACTCGTAGTAGGCCTCGTTCTCCTTCGGCATCCTATTGGGAACTTTAAGCCACAGCCAGTACCAGATAAATGCATTGAACTCGTCCTCGCCGCCTTTTCCGAACAAGCACTCGAGTGGATGCCAATAACCCTCATAAAGCTTGGTCTGTTCGTCGTTGGGAAGCGACATTAGAACGTAGTTACGGATGAGGTCAATGGGTGTGAGCGGCTTGCCCTTGGAGTTCATGGACTCAAATATGAGCTGGGCATTATCAACGCCAGCGGTGAGCTTAGTGTCGATGACCTGCACGCGGTTTAGCCCCGCCCAAAGCCTTGCCGGGTCAAATGATTTACCACGCATCTTCTCGCGGAAGAACGCATGGTTCTCGACAATCCGATCCGATTTTTCATCTGGCACGGGAGCCCCAGACACGATGGAGAACAGCGTCTCTTTATCGTCCTGCGAGAGCACCAGCTTGTAGCGTGCCAGACCGTTGTAGTCGTCATCGTTAAAGAGGTAATTTTTCCTCAGCGCCGAGATTTTGAGGTCGCCAAGGAAGCCAGCCTTGTCGGGGTTGCTCTCCAAATAGTCAGCCAAAGCTGCAATCATCAACGAAAACGTCGTCATGCGCTGCTGTCCGTCAATCAGAAGCACGCGCGAAATGCTCGTGGCAGAGCTCTCGGACTCGGGGATATAAAGCATTGACCCCACGAAGTGCGATACGCCATCACGACCCGCTCGCATGACGTCATCCCAAAGCACCTCGCACTCTTTTACACTCCACGAGTAAACTCGCTGGTACACGGGAATGACAAACTGCATCTTCGCCACGCCCATAAGGTCGAGTAGATTTGCCTCGGTTGCTTTCATTTGCGGTTGCCCCTTTTTCCAACATCAATCTCAGGAATCCTACTTGAATTTCTCAACCAGCAGCTGCCCGATGGCGCTCATCATGGCGCGATACTTCTCACTGTCCTCAAAGAGGCTGGTAAAGGAGTCCGTGTTCTCCACATAGGCGCGGCGAGCCTCCTCATCGAACACCTTGGGCAGCAGGCTTGATTCGAAGACCTGTCTGCCGTCGCGACGGATGGTGTCGGCGACCTGCGGGTTTTCGGCGATACGCTTCCACAGCGTGTCGATAACCACACGATCTCCCTCGGTGAAGTTGCCAGCCCACTGCTCGTTGAACTTATCCACGAGCACCTGCAGCGGGTCGCGCTTCTTATCGGGCGTCACGGTCTTGGCCGCGCCACCGGGATCGAGCACGCCGCCGCCAGGCTCAAGCGAAATGCTGCCCTCGAACTCCTGCTTGAGCTTGTAGAAGCGCATCTCGACCTTGTCGTCCACAGCCTCGACGGGGATCTTCTCGACCTTGAGGAGGTGGCGCAGATAGCTTAAATACACGTATTCCTTATGCAGGTCTCGGTCAAACATGCGCACGATCTGGGTGATGTAGGTGTACCACTTGCAGAAGCTACGCACCTTGCGACGAACCTGATAGCGTTCATCGTCGTTCAACTCGTTATAACGCGCGACCGCCGGCTTCAAAACGGCCGCGAGCTTACCCTGCACGTTGCTCTGCGATTTACCCTTGCCATCGGTGAAGACTATCTCGGCAGCGGCCTCAATGTCAGACTCGTCATAGAGCCCGTAACCGCGAATATCGGTCTGCACCTGATAGAGGAGGTCGGTGTTAATCTGCTCGGAAAGCGACGTCTCGGTGTAGAAGCGTTCGAAAGCCTTCTGGATGTCCTCGGGCTTGTTCACGAAGTCGAGGATGTAGGTGTCCTCCTTGTCCGGGTGGATGCGGTTGACGCGGCAGAGCGTCTGGACGGCCTTCACGTCCTTGAGCTTCTTGTCCACCACCAGCGTGTGCAGCAGCGGCTCGTCAAAGCCCGTCTGGTACTTCTCGGCAACAACAAGCACGTCCCCATAGTTGTGGAACTCGGCCTTCGTTTGGCTCTCGGCGACGCGTTGTCCATCGTGGCCGACGTTGATGACCGGCTCGGTGTACTCGGGACCGTCGGGGCCGTCAGCCGGGTCGCTAATGGCGCCCGAGAACGCCACCAGCACCTCGATATCATCGTAGCCCTTCTTCTGCATGTAGCGCTTGATCTCGTGGTAGTAGCGAACCGTCGCGAGGCGCGAGGCCGTGACCACCATCATCTTGCCCTTGCCGCGGATTTTGGTGCGTGTCACATTGCGGAATGTCTCCACGATGATCTCGGCTTTCTGGCCGAGGGCATAGGGGTGCAGCTCCTTATACTTGCGGAGCAGCTTGAGCGTGGGGCTGCTCGGTACGTCGGGATTGTCGGGGACCGTGCGTGCGAGCTCGACGGCCTCCGAATAACTCACGTAGTTGGCGAGGGGGTCCATAATGAAGCCCTCCTCTATCGCCTGGCGCATCGAGTAGACGTGGAACGGGTGGAAGGACCCGTCAGGCCACTCATCGCCGAAGATCTCGAGCGTCTGTTCCTTTGGCGTGGCGGTAAAGGCAACGAAGGTCAGGTTCTTGTGACGGCCGTGGCTCGCGAGCTCGTCGGCGAGCTGGTCCTCCCAATCGGCTGCGGCGTCCTCGGCTTCCGCCTCGATCTCAGCGTACTCCTCGAGCGCGTCGCGCTTGTCGGCAAGGGCGCTCTTGAGCTTGAGCGCGCTCGTTCCCGTCTGGGACGAATGTGCCTCGTCGACGATGATGGCGAAGCGCTTACCCTTGCTCTCGACCTGCTCGTAGATCACGGGGAACTTCTGAAGGGTCGAGACGATGAGACGAGCGCCGCCGTTGATGGCGTCCCGCAGGTCGGCCGAGGTCTTGTCCTTGCCGATGGTCACGACCGAGCCGATGGCGTGATCGAAGCCCGAGATGGTCTCCTGCAGCTGGCTGTCGAGCACTCGGCGGTCGGTGACGACGACCACGGAGTCGAACAGCGGGGTGTCATCCACAAAGAGGGATGCAAGGCGATAGGCCGTCCAGGCGATGCTGTTCGACTTGCCCGACCCCGCCGAATGCTGCACGAGGTAGTTCTTGCCCGTCCCGTTCGCGCGCACGTCGGCGATGACCTTACGCACGGAGTCGAGCTGGTGGTAACGGGGGAAGATGATGCGCTCCTTCTTGCGCTTCACCTCGTTGCCGCGCGCATCGAGCTCTGTCTCTTCCTTGACCTCCAGGTGGAGGAACTTGTTGACGATATCGAGCAGGCTGTCCTTCTGCAGGGCGACCTCCCACAAGTGGCTCGTGGCATAACCGTCGGGATTTGCGGGGTTGCCGGCGCCGCCGTCGTTTCCCGCCCCGGCGGAGCCCTGGTTGAACGGCAGGAAGAAGGTCTTCGCGCCCTCCAGCTTGGTGGTCATGTAGACATTTTCGAGATCGACGGCGAAAAAGGCCACCATGCGCGTGTTGAACTTGAGACAGCGACACCTCGGGTCGCGGTCCTCGCGCCACTGGCGCATGGCATTCTCAACGTCTTGGCCGGTGAACTGGTCCTTGAGCTCTATGCCCACCAGGGGGATGCCGTTCACGTCCAGGACCATGTCGATGGTCTGGTTGCCCGTCTCGGCGAAGTGGAACTGGCGGATGCAGCGGCAGACGTTCTTGGCATAGTGGTCGGCGGCGCTTTCGTTAAGCCCGCTCTCCGGCTTGAAGAATACGACCTTGAAAGGAATTCCTCGGTGCTTGAAGCCGTGTTTGAGCACCGCGACCATACCCAGGCGGTCGACGGCGTCGTTGAAGACCTTGGCGAACTTCGCCGTGGAATCGGAGTTGCACATGCGCTCGAAGCGATCCCACGCCTTGGGCTGCGTCGTCTGGATGAAGTTGACCAGGGTGGCGGCGTCGAGCGCACGGTCACGATGCTCCATGTAGCCGCCGCCGACCATCTGATAGGTGCCGTCCTCGACGTAGAGGAGCGAATGCCTGTCGTCGCACTTGAAGAAACCGCCCTCAGGCGAGCAGAGAAACGACTCGATGTCCTCTTCGAGGTTCTTTTCCTTTGTCTGCGCAGGCATGCTACAACCTCATCTCTCTCAACTCGCGACCAAAGAGAGCGAGCCACGGAAATATGCTCTTGTTTAGCACCATGTACATCTTCGCGCGCTGCTTTTCCGTCGGTGCCGTCCTCTTGTTGAACATATCCACCATGAACTCGTAATCGTTTCGACCGTCATAACCGTTGTACCTATTGGCCGGAAAGGCGCCCCTCTCGTAAAGGAAAGCGTAGAGGCGTCGAGAAAACAGATCCCTGTTCATGCCATCGAGTCGCACGCCCGGCTTCCTCGCCTCAAGGGCTTCCAGCAGCTTGATCGCTGCCTTCCAGCCCTCAACCTCGTTCTTGAGCTCATCATTTTCAAACTTAAGGATGCAGGTGGAGCCTATTGGCGAGAGCTCTTTCCCGTTGACGGAATTTTTGATTGTGAACTCATACCTGATGCCCTCATGCCCGCAAAGACACTCTCCGGAGGTGTTCCCATTGTCATGGCACCCCACCACGTGCCATTCGGAAACGGCAATATCCCACGTTTTCGACGACGACGCCTCCAGCACGATGCCCGGAAGACGATAGGAATCGCCCATTGGCTACACCTCCCGCTTTCCGGTGACGGTCTCGTAGATGAGCGACTGCTTGTACGCTTTGAGGTCGGTGATGATAGCCTGCTTGGCAGCGATATCGGCATCGATCTGGGTGCACTTCTCGTCCAAGTAGTCCGCAATGAGACGCTGTTCGGAGAGAGGGGGCAATGGCACAAACGCCCGAGCCAATACGTTAGCGGCAAGATTTGCGCTCGTTGCACCAATGGCAGTAGCCATGGCTTGATTGGTGGTAGATGAGCACGTAAGCGCATAGCTAAGCCACTCGGGAGCGCAGCAAATGGGTCTAGCGACAGTCAGCGAAGAAGCAACCGTGCCGCAGTTCTCCGTTCGGTTCAACGAGCATTTGCCAACGCTTCCGCGCAAACAAAAGACGACATCACCGCGCCGTAGCTTCACACCCTTAAGTGAATCGTACTTATCTTGCGAAATGTACTTCGAAAAGACGTCGGGAAGATAACGACCATTGAGGTCGCCAGACGTAATAAACGGAATTCCAGCCTCTTGAATGTCGTCGCCTGAAGGGTAGCTGTCACTTCTATCTCCGTTGAGAAATACAGCGAGACGCTTCACCATCACGAGGCCCCAGTTCGCATTCATTTTTCCTATCGCCGGGACTCCGCTTTCTTTCACTTTGAAAGCGTTACACGTACCGTAAACAATGGCTCGTTTAACCACATCGTTTTGATACGCCCTGTACTCTTCAATAGACTGCTCGGCGGTGGAGACGGCGCGGTCGATTTCGGCGCACTTATCGTCCAGGTATTCCGCGATGCGGCGCTGCTCATCGAGGGGAGGCATGGGTAGCACTTGGGCTGCAAAGTCCTCGAACTTGATTGTTTTGCCTTCGCGGATGCCCAACGTTAGTGAATTCATATGGTCAATAAACGACGGCGACTTAAACAAGTACTTATAGAACTGATAGTCGATTGGCTTTATTGAGCGAAACGTTTGGTAAGCAGGCGAACAGACCCCTTCGAAGTCGGAGCGCTCGAAGCCGCCCTGGAAGCTGCGCAGGCTGATTACAAAATCATTCCTGTGAACCGTACGGAATCTACTTAGGTCGGTATCGTCCTTAACGCGAACAACACCTTCAAGCCTATCCTGAGGCCACATGCCATGCTTCTGGGTCGCTGCCAAAAGCGTAAGGTCATCGTTGCCCCTGTCGTTGGTGAGTTTAAACAGGCGCTTAGCCCTATGCAATTTCCACCTCGAGGGGACCTCGCCGAGCCACTCGACGCCACTGTCCTTCATCTCCCGCATTGCTAACGCACCTCTCCGAAGAGGGCCTTGAGGCTCTTCTCGAGCGTCTTCTCGTGCTCGAGGATGCGCTTGGCGATCTCGTCAGCTGGCTCCAGCTCGGCGTACTTGTAGAACACGCGCGTGAACGGGACGGTGTAGCCCACCTTGGTCTTCTTCTTGTCCACCCAGGCGTACTTGTTGTACGGGCGTACCTCGCGCTCGATATAGGCGTCAATGTCCTGAGTGAGCGGGATGTCCTCGGTGTCCTCCTTGGCCTTGTCCGCCTGCATTTTCCCGCGTTTGTTAAGGACGGGTTCTCCGTCCTCGTCGACGACGGGGCTCTCCACGGCAACGCGGTTGAAGCCAAACTCGACCGTCTCCATCAGGCGCGCCTCGACGGAGACCTCTAGTCCGTTGGACCCGGCGCCCGTCCAAGTGCCGTCGCGATACTCGGAGTACGCCTGGACGATAAGGTCGCGGCAGGACTTGGTGATGTCGTTCTTCTTGTCGCCAATGCCCTTGCGGCGCTTCTCGAAGCACCGGGAGGCGTCGATGAGCAGCACGTGGTCGCGATGCTCCGGTGCCTTCGCCTTGCTGAAGAGCCAAACGTAGGTGGCGATGCCGGTGTTGTAGAACGAGTCGCAGGGCAGCTGCACGATCGCGTCGAGCCAGTCGTTCTCCAACACGTATCGGCGGATGCTGTCCTCGCCGCTGCCGGGCTTGCCCTTGTAGAGCGGACTCGCGTCCTGGACAATCGCCATCACGCCGTCGTCCTTGAGCTTAGACAGGCCGTTGAGCACGAAGAGCATCTGACCATCGCCCTTGGCGGGAAGCTTCTCAACGGGGAAGCGTCCACCGCCGGCAGTCTTGAATTCCTTCTCCACCGAGGGGGCCTGAGGATTCCACGGGTCACCGAAGGGTGGATTGGAAATGCAGTAGTCGAACTTGAAGCCATCGAACTTATCGGCGGAGAGGGTATCTCCGAAGCGCATGTTGGCGTCGTCCTCGCCACGAATTAGCGCACTCGCCTTCGCGATGCCGAAAGTGAAGGGATTGAACTCCTGACCGTAGCAGGTTACACGGGCCTCGGCGTCGAGCTGGCGCAGGCGCTCCTCGGTGCAGCCGAGCATCTGCGAGGTTCCCATGGTCTGGTCGTAGACGGTCTTCGTGATGCGGTCGCCGTCGAAGACGTGCGGGTCCGCCTGAATGAGCAGGTCGGTCATGAGGTACACGATGTCGCGGCTCGTGAAGTGAGCGCCGGCGTCCTCGTCGTAGGACTCGGAGAAGCGCTGAATGAGGTTCTCGAAGATGTAGCCCATGTCCACAGCTTTGATCTTGTCGGGCGACATGTCGGCCTGCGGCTTGCAGAAGTCGCAGACGACCTGGTAGAGCAGCGGGGCGTCTGGGTCGGAGAGGCGTTCGATCTGGTCGGCGAACTTCATGCGTGCCAAGATGTCCTGCACGTTGTCCGAGAACCCGTTGATGTAGTCCTTGAAGTTGTCCTCGATGTTCTCCGGGTCGGCCTTGAGCGTCTCGAAGGTGAACTTAGAGGTGTTGTAGAAGGGGTAGCCGGAGGCATCGCGCAAAAAGCCGTCCTTCACGGAAAAGGCTTTGTATTTCTCAGCTGCGGCGAGAACGGCATCGTGCGTGGGCTCAAGGCAGTCGTGGAAGCGTTTGATAACGGTCATAGGAAGGATGACCAGGCCGTACTCATGAGGCTTGTAGGGGCCACGCAGGGTATCGGCGGCACTCCAAATGAGAGATGCCTTCTCTTGAATATTGCGCCAACGGCCTTGATAAGATCGTCGCTATCCGCCACTGCTATTTCTCCTTCTTGGTCAGATATTCGATGAGGCTCATCTTTACCAGCGAGGTAAAGCTGATGCCAGAAAGCGCAGCGGCGTCCTTCGCCGCATCACGCATGTTTTTAGGTATGCGGATGGTCACGGCAACGTTCTCGCCATCCACAAGAAAGCTCTTGAGCTCGCCTGTCTTGGCCTCTCCGTCGACAAGCTCGGCGTATTTCATTGGCAACCCCCGCGATTGCATGATGCAATACAAATGTGCTTCTGATTCTAGCAAAGGAACAGAAGCCAATGACCATCTGACGCAGATAGAAGGGGAAGTCGAGAGTCAACGTTCTGCCCATTCGCGATGCCATGGAATCTTAGGTCCCGTAGGCTTGTCAGCCATTCGGTTAAACCTATAGATATGAATTTAGGCCCGGTGACTTGAATCAGCGGTCATCCCGGGCCCATCGATATGCAGTGTACCCAGGGCTAGCAGGTTTAACAAATGGATTTTCGTTAGCGCGACCTCGACCGTCCCAACTGCCTCGGCTACCAACTGAACGCCCCCTATCTCCCCTCCGCCTTCAGCTTCAGCAGCAGATCGCTCAGCTCGGGGCACTTGCTGGAAAGGCGTGTCTGGGCTCGCTCGCCCATCCCCCACCGCTGGCGGACTTCCTGGGCACGCGGGCTCACGTGGTAGCCCCCGTCCATTACCTGCTTGAGCAACTTAGCGGTCACGCGCGCATCGGCTAGGGCGCTGTGGGCGTGACCCGTCGACTCGTCGAACTCGATGCCAAACCACGTCGCCGCGTCACTCAAAGAGACACACCCGTGGCTGCCCACGTCCATGATCGAGGTGTAAAACGCCTGCAGGTCGGCCCAGTCCGTAGGAAATGCGGAAAGGTCGATGTGCTTTGCCTGGCACTCGGTCAAAAGCTGTCGACGATCCGCCCCACTCCAACAAACCACCTGGGCGGAGTAGCGACCGATCCAATCGCTGAGCCTTTTGATCACCACATAGAGCGGATCGGCCATCGCGGTGTCCACAGCCGATATCCCCGTAAGCTCGCGGACGGGATACGCAACGCCTTCGGTAAATTCTGTCTGCACAAACTGCGAGAACTCACCCATAACGTTGCCGTGGTAATCGAGCTTGACGGCGCCGGCCTCAATAATCTCATTGCGCAGCCCACGGCGCTGGCGCTGCTTTGGCACCGGCGCAAACTCAAAGTCCAGCACAATCTGGCGCGCAAAGTTCGTCGTATCGATAGCCGAGATACACGGCGTCTTTTCAGCTGACACGGTTAGGGCCTTTCTCCGTTGCCTGCCGCTTGCTACATAGGCGGCTACATTGCCGTAAGGATAGGCGCCCGTACGGACATGAAAGTGGGGCGCAATACCATGCGCCAGGCACACGTCATGCAGACGGCCCCAAGAGAGTTGCCCGCTCTATTCAAATGCATGAAAAAGATTTAGGCCCGGTGACTTGAATCAGCGGTCATCCCGGGCCCATCAGAGCTCGTAGAGCTCTTGGTTGCTTTGGTCTCGCTCTTCACGGCGCTTATCGAACTTTCCGAGGCACTCAAGCAGCATTCGAAGCATAACAAGTCGCTGCCATTAAGGCACTGACCTCTTGACCAAGCAACGGCGCTGCCCAGCTATCACCCTTGGGCTGCCGTCAACTTTATTCTATCCGCGAGCATCTGGTTTACCAAATGGATTTTCGGTAAAGGAAGCACGGCACGCCCGCAAAACCACTACGCCCCAAGTGCCGCCATGGGAATCACCGCCACGCCGTCGTCGCGTGTGTAGGCAATGCTCCCCTTTCCAACCACGACCGCCAAAAACGCCGGCGCGGCATTCTGGGCGGCAGGATTGGAGAGCACTTTCCTCTCCAGCGCCTTGAGATTTCTCGCTCCATCGTCTGCTTTCGCATCACTCAGCTTGACCTCGATGGCTCCCCAGCGCCCGTCGTGCTCAACGATCAGATCGACCTCAAGGCCCTTCTCATCTCGGAAATAATGGACACTGTTGTCGACACCGCCGTAGGTGGAAAGGAACACGCGCACGTCGCGCAGGACGAGATTCTCAAAGAGCATCCCCAGCGTTTGCATATCGCCAAGCAGCCGCTCAGGGGTAGCCCCCAGCAACGCCGCCGCAAGTGACGGGTCACAGAAGTAGCGCTTGGGGCGCACGCGAACGCGGGCCTTCGAGCGCATGGGCGGCTCCCATCCGCACAGGTCCTCGGTCAGCTTGAGCCTGTTGAAGAGGTCCAAGTACGCAGCGATGGTCCTCTCGTCGGGGCCCGCCTCACCGTACGAGGCGTCCTTTACGAGCGTCTTGTACGTGACAGCCTGGCTCTCGTTCATGGCAAGAGCTCGCAAAAGGCCGTGTGCAAGCTCGGGCGACATGCCCTCGTCCAGCACGTTGACGTCGAGCACCGAGTGCACGTACTGGCTTGCCGTCTCTCGCGCAAGATCTTCCGAAAGCCCAAGATTTGCAGGCCAACCGCCCCTGCAGCACCAGCGGGCGACGTCATCCACCGTGCTCTCGCGACGCTGAGGGGCAAAATCCTCGCCCTTAAAGAGGCTTGCCAGTGACACGAGCGGCTCGCCGTCGCCCGACTCACACAGGGCCATGGGGCGCATTGACAGACGGGCGATCCTACCCGTGCCGGAATGACGAACATGGCTGCGCTCCTCGCTTTTGAGCGCGGTCGAGCCCGTGAGCAAAAGTGCCCCCCGTTCGTTGCCGCTCGCGTCCACGAAACGCCGGGCGGCATCCCAAACCTCGGGCACCTCCTGCCATTCATCGACCAGGTGTGGCGCATCGCCGATGAGCGCCAGGCTTGGGTCGACCTCTGCCGCCGCACGCTGCGCAGGCTCATCGAGCCTGGAGACGCTCGCCGAGCGAGAGAGCGCCGTCCAGGTCTTGCCGCACCATTTGGGGCCGTTGATCTCCACACAGCCAAACGCCCGCATAAGGGTGTCGAGGCGCTCCTCTATGAGCCGGGGCCTATATCCCTTTTGGGTCAATCTCTTTGGTGCATCCATAGACGGCCGTCCCTCTCTATCACGCGATATGCGAAATTACGCCATTCTCAATGCTGATTTTACGCTACTTTCAATGTAGTTTTTACGCCATGACAGATGTAGTTTTTACGCCATTTTCATTGTAGGTTTTACGCTTGGCATCCTTAGCGCGACCCATTCCGAGCAATCACATCAGAGCGCGCTTGGTTATCTCCGCTCGCACATCTCGGCAAACGAAATCAGCTTGGTATCTCCCCTGCTCGCCGCAGCTTCCTGACATCCTTGCGTAAAGCCACGCTTCGAGAAGATCACGTAGCTTTTATGCTGACGCCTAAAGAGCTCGCTTCGGTACACGAGCTTTTCCAGAACATCCTCGCCTGCCGGTTCGTTACGCCATTTGCACTCCGCAAAGAGCGCCGCGCCCTCTCCGTCGTCGACAATCAAATCGATCTCTTCCTGCGTACGCGTCCGATTGTCCGTTCCCCACCAACGGCCAACTGTTGCCGGCACCACACCAAGTTCGCCCGCGCGCGCGAGTTCGTACACGTATTGTCTGCATATAAGCTCAAAGACCGTACCCATGTAATCCGATACGTGCGGCTCAATGCGCTTATACGCCATCTCGGCCATATCGTTTTGAATCAGCCCGATGTTCTGCGGAACAAACTTGTACCAGAACCTAAACATCTGGTCGCTCAGCAGATACACGGCTCGCTTATTGCTCGTCTCGTTTAGGGGCAGCTCGCGCTCGACAATCCCAAGCGACGCCAGCTTATCCACATAGCTCTTTACGTTGCTCGCAGGGATTCCCGTAGAGCTCGCAATCTCCGAGATCTTCGAGCGCCCCTGAGCAATTGCTTGCACGATCGCATCATATTGCTCGGGATTGCGGCACTCTTGCATTAGCAGGTTACTCGGCTCCTCAAAGAGATAGCCCGTAGGAGTAAGGAAAAGACGTTTGATGTTGTCCTTGAGCGATGCGGCAGGATCGACTCTCTCGATATATGCAGGAATGCCGCCCGTCATACCATAGCAAACTGCAGCGTCTTCGCGACTCATGCTCTGCCACAACCCGAGGGTCGTCGTAAAATCGAGCGGCATGATCTTAAACTGGGCCGTACGCCTACCGTATAGTGGGCTCTCGTAGCCCAACACCTGTTCCTCCATAAACGAAAGAGACGAGCCGCATAGGATCAGCATTAGCCTGGTCTCTTTGTATAAGTGGTCGATCTTGTCTTGCAGCAACGAGCTGATCTCGGGATTCGATTGGGCGAGATAGGGATACTCGTCAATCACGACAATCAAACGCTCCGTTCGAGCCATGGTGACCAATGCATCGAACGCCTCGTCAAAACTACGAAACGACACGCCTGCAGCACCAACCGAGCCTGCAAGTATCGCCTGGCTAAAGCCGTGCAGGTTTGCCTCCGCATTGGTACGACGAGCTTGAAAGTAAATAGCCTTCTTGCCTTGGATGAACTCTGTGATAAGGCGCGTTTTACCCACACGACGGCGGCCGTAAATCACAGGCATCTCAAAGGAGTCCGTGCCATACAGTCGATTGAGCTCGGACATTTCCGCTGTTCTTCCGACAAACATAGACCATCCTTCCTTTACGTTATAGCTAGCTATATTATACCTTCCTATAATATAGCTAGCTATAACGTAATTCGACAAGCGGCGCACACGAAAGGGGCGGTACACCACCGCACGTGGACCGTTCCGGAAAATGCATCCCGTTCTGGAGCCAAAAACTGGGCCGTAGTTTCCGCCAAGCATCCCATCCGGAAAGCGTGTCCCGTTCTGAGCGCCAAATCCGGGACGCAGTTTCCACTCCAAACAAAGGGCCCCGGCTCGCGATGGAGCCGGGGCCAAAGGCGCAGCGTATGTAGTTGATGTTGAGCGCGAACAGCTCGTCAGCAATGGCCGTCCGCGCCCTACCCTACCCGCGGTTGCGGGCGCGGCTGTAGGGCGTATCCACCATGGGCAGATCCGGACGCAGCTTGCCGTCAAATGCGCGATAGGCGTTCTGTACGGCGGGCGCCGTGGGAATCGTTGCGATCTCGCCGATGCCCTTGCCGCCGTATGCCACGGGCAGCAGCTCATCCTTCTCCACGTAGATGGCGTGGATATCCGGAATCTCGGGCGCACGGAACAGTCCGAGCGTGCCGTACCTTGCCTGGGGCACGCAGTCCTTGAGCGGCCAATCCTCGGTAAGCGCATAGCCCATACCCATGAGCACGCCGCCTTCGATCTGACCCTGGATGGAGATGGGATTGACCACCTTGCCGGAATCGTGCGCGGCATAGACCTCGCTCACGCGACCGTCATCATCCAGAATGACCACATGCGTGGCAAAGCCGTAGCAGATGTGGCTCTTGGGGTTGGGAACGTCGGCGCCCAGCTTGTCGGTCGGCTCCAGGTACACGTACCCAAACTCGCAGCCCTCGAGCGCCTTGATGGCGGCAGCGGGATCTTGAGGATGCATACCCTGGCCGGCGACGAGTTCCTGTGTGTGCAGCTGATAGGCGCGACCGTCGTCGTACTCGATCTTGATGCCATCACCATGGGCGCTCACAGGAGCATCGGGTGCATGCTTGCCGGCCTCGATGTCAAGCATGGCATCGCGCAGCAGGAAGGCGGCGCCGCGCACGGCCTCGCCGGTCACGACCGTCTGACGCGAGCCAGACGTGGTGCCGGAGTCGGGAGCGTTCTCGGTAGAGCACTCGCCATTGGCGATGCAGCGAAGCGGCAGGCCGCATGCCTCGGCAACGTCCTGCAAAAAGACCGTGTTGCAGCCCTGGCCGATGTCGGACGTGGCAGCATAGACCACGGCCACGCCGTTCTCGACGCGAATCTTGCAGCGGCCGGCATCGGGCAGGCCCACGCCCACGCCGGCGTTCTTCATGGCGCAGGCGATACCGGCGTGTCCGGGATGCGCATAGTAGGCATCCTTGACCTCGAGCAGCGTCTCCTTCAGCGCCGTGGAGCAGTCGGCAATCTGCCCGTTGGGCAGAACCTCGCCCGGCTCGATGGCGTTACGGTAGCGAATCTCCCACGGATCCAGGCCGACCTTCTCGGCCAGCAGGTCGATCAGGCTCTCGAGCGCAAACTCGGACTGGCAAACGCCAAAGCCGCGGTACGCGCCGGCGGGCGGGTTGTTGGTGTAGTAGCCAAAGCCGCGAATGTCGGTATTCTGGTACTTGTAGGGGCCGACGGCATGCGTACAGGCGCGCTCGAGCACCGGGCCGCACAGCGACGCGTAGGCGCCGGTATCAAAGTTGATCTCGCAATCCAGGCCGGTAAAGTTGCCCTCGGCGTCGCAGCCCAGTGTAAAGGTGCCGTCCATGGCGTGGCGCTTGGGATGGAACGCGAGCGACTCGGCACGCGCGAGCTTGCACTTCACGGGACGCTGGAACTTATATGCGGCGAGCGCGGCCAGGTGCTGGATGGACACGTCCTCCTTGCCGCCAAAGCCGCCGCCCACGAGCATGGTCTCGACGACCACGCGCTCGGGCTCGCTATCCCAGCCAAACATGTGGGCGCACTCTTTACGCGTGTCGTAGGCGCCCTGGTCGGTCGACTGCACCTTGACGCCGTTCTTGTACGGGAAGGCGACGGCGCACTCGGGCTCCAAGAAAGCATGCTCGGTAAAGGGCGTAGTAAAGCGCTGCGTCACGGTGAACGCGCTCTCCGCCAGCGCCTTGGCGGCGTCGCCACGCGTCACGTGACGGCTCTGGCATACGTTGTCCTTGAGCTCCACCGTGTTGCCAAAGGCAAAGAAGCTGTCGTGCAGGCGCGGAGCGTCGGCAGCCCTGGCCTCGGCGATGTTACGCACGGGTTCCAGAGGCTCGTAATCAACCTTGACGAGCTTCTTGGCCTTCTCGAGCGTCGCCTCGTCCTCGGCAACCACCAGCACGATGGCATCGCCCACGCAGCGGGTGATATCGCCCTGGGCGATCATGACGTCCCAGTCCTGGATAAGGTGGCCGACCTGGTTGACCGGCACGTCCTCGGCGCGCAGAATGCCCACCACGCCGGGCAGGGCCTCGGCCTTGGAGGTATCGATGGAGAGCACGCGAGCACGCGGGTACTTCGAGCGCACGGCGCTGGCATAGGTCAGGCCCGGCTGGTCGAGCTCGTCGATGTCGTCGGGGTACTTGCCCTCGCCGAGCACCTTCTTGCGCACGTCGATACGGAAGGCGCGCTTGCCCACGCCGTAGTCATCGCCGCGCTCCAGGTCCTCGTCGATCTGCTTTTCGCCGCGGAGCACCGCGGCTGCCAGCGAAATGCCCTCGATAATCTTCTTGTAGCCGGTGCAACGGCAGACGTTGCCGCGAATGGCGTACTTGATCTGTTCCTCGGTGGGCTCGGGGTCCTCGGCGATGAGTGCCGCACCCGCCATGACCATGCCGGGGATGCAAAAGCCGCACTGCACGGCGCCCACGGCGCCAAAGGCGTACACAAAGGCCTCGCGCACGTCCTCGGGCAGGCCCTCGACGGTTACGATGTTACGGCCGGCGGCAAGCGCGGTGGTCAGCACGCACGCCTTGACGGCCGCACCGTCCACGTGGATGGTGCAGGTACCGCACGCGCCCTCGGAGCAGCCGTCCTTGGCGGAGTGAATATGCAGGTCGTCCCGCAGGTAGCGCAGCAGCGGTTTGTTCTGAGTCGTCGTGCGCTCCACGCCGTTAACGGTAAAAGTGAATTCCTGTGCCATGGTGATTCCCTTCTACACGCCGGCGGCAATGCCGGTGCGGTCGTGAATGGCGCCATGCGGGCACACAACCGCGCACATGCCGCACGACAGGCAGTCCGCGCCGTCGATATGGGCGCAGTTGTCCTCGATGCGAATAGCGCCGGCAGGGCACTTTTTGGCGCACATGCCGCAACCGATGCAGCTCGTGTCGCAGATCTTGCGCGCAATGGCGCCCTTGTCGGTGTTGTTACAGCGCACCAGGATGTTCTGGTAGCCGGGAACGAAGGCAATCACGCGCTGCGGGCACGCCATGCCGCACAGGCCGCAGCCCGTGCACTTGGAGCGGTCCACGCGGGCAACGCCGTCGACCAGTGAGATGGCACCGTGGGGGCAAGCCGTGACGCAGGCGCCACAGCCAATGCAGCCTTCGCTGCAGCGGGCATCGCCGCCTGCGGAGGCGCAACCGCTTCCGCAGGCAACGTAGGCCACGTTATGTTGAATGGATTTGGCCATAAGAGACTCGCCTATTTCTTAAGAAGGTACGAATAGTTGTCGCGCACAGCCCTGATGGTCAGGCGGACGGCCTCGGGAAGACCGGTGTTGACGGCATCGACCGAGACGGTGCGGACCGTGCCGGCGACGCGAACCTTAAAGTGGTCCTCGTCCACGGCCAGGAAGCCCTCGTTCTCGGAGTTCTCCATGTCCTCCTCGCTCCAGAACAGGGTGAGCTTGTCCTTGTAGGGACGACCCTCCTGGTAAGGGCAGAACACGGCGCAGTTGCCGCACTCGTTGCACATGCCGTCGACATGGACGACCTGATGCTTGGCCAGGCCCGGCACCTTAATTGCCACGTTGGCGCGGTTGGGGCACACGTCGCAGCAGACCTCGCACACCGAGCCGCAGCCCAGGCAGCGGGTCTTGGTGCAGTTGCGTTTGTCGCGGCACAGCGACCCCTTGCGCTCGTAGCAGGTGTCCTCGCGGCCGGCCTGAGCATTCTGGTCGGCGTACTTGTTAAAGTCCACGCCGGCGATGGCACGGGCAACCTCGGCGGCATCGGCGATGGCCTCGACCACGGTGGCAGGACCGCGACGGCAGTCGCCCGCAGCCCAGACGCCCTCGACGCCGGTGGAGGTGGCGGCAAGGCGGCCGCGACGGTCGTGCTCGACGCCCGCGGCATCGTACAGGCTGGCGTCGATGCCCTCGCCCACGGCGCAGATCACCGTGGTGGCGGGAAGCTCGACGGTCTCGCCCGTGGCGACGGGGCTGCGACGGCCGCTTGCATCCGGCTCGCCAAGCTCCATAACATCGCAGGTCAGCACGGCGCCGTTGAGTGCCTTGGGCGCCAGCAGCTCGCAGAACTCAACGCCGTCGGCAAGAGCAAGATCAAGCTCTTCCTCGTCGGCGGGCATCTGCTTCTTGGTGCGGCGATACACCAGGCGCACGTTCTTCACACCAGCCAGGCGCTTGGCCACGCGGGCAGCATCCATGGCGGTGTTGCCGGCGCCGATGACCACGACGTCCTCGCCCAGCTCGAGCTTCTCGCCCTTCTTGGCGGTCTCGAGGAACTCCAGCACGTCGAGCTCGGCACCCTCGCCCAAGCCCGCAGAGCCGGGCATCCAGGCACCGGTGGCCACGACCACGTCGGTAAAGCCCTGGGCCTTGAGCTCTTCAATGGAATCCACGCGAGCGTTGAGCTGCACCTTGGCGCCAAAGGCCAGGCAGAGCTCGGCATCGTGGGAGATATCGTCGCTCGCAATACGGAACTCGGGGATCACGTGGCGGACCACGCCGCCGAGCGAATCGCGGGCCTCAAAGATAGTGACGGGCACGCCGGCACGCGTCAGGAAGAACGCCGTCGCCAGACCGGCCGGGCCGCCACCGATAACGGCAACGTTGTGCTCGCCGTCGTTGGCAATGGCCTGGGCGCGCAGCTTGGGCAGCACGGCGGTCATGGCCTCGCGGGCAGCCTTGAGCTTGCTGGCGCGAATCTGGGCACCCTCGGGCTCGTAGAACGCACGCTCGCAAGCGCGGCCGCAGGGATGCGGGCAGATGGTGCCGGTGATAAACGGCAGGGCGTTGCGCTCGATGATGATGTTGAGCGCGTCCTCGAAGCGGCCCTCGTCAACAGCCGCCAGATAGGCGGGAATATCCTGCTGGATGGGACAGCTCGTGCGGCACGGCGTGGTAAAGCAGTCGGAAAGCGGGCTCTTGCCGGCGACCTTGCGGTCGGGCAGCGGGCGCAGCGGCTTCTTGTAGAGCGGGTTGGTGAGCGAGTCGGTCTGAATCGCGGTCACGGCCTCGAGCGAGACGCCCGCAAACGGCTTGCCATCCAGGTCGGTAAACTCGCCGGCCATCTGGCTAAAGCGCTCGTAGCCACCGGGCTTGAGCACGTCGGTCGCCAGGGTGACGGGCCAAATGCCGGCATCATACAGGGCGCGGATGTTGTAGACCGTGGCACCACCGGAGTAGCTGATGCGCAGCTTACCGTCAAACTGCTCGGTAATGCGGCGGGCGGCCTCGATGGTCAGCGAGAACAGCGAACGGCCGGACATGTACATCTCGGTAGAGGGCAGCTCGTTTCTCGTCACGTCGACGGGGAAGGTGTTGGTCAGCTTGACGCCAAACTCCAGGCCGCGCTCGGCGCACAGGGCAATCAGGCGCTCGAACATAGGCACGGCATCGGCCCACTGCAGGTCCTCACGGAAGTGCGTGTCATCGAAAACGATGTAGTCAAAGCCCAGCTCGTTCAGACGCTGGCGGGCAAACTCATAGCCCAGCAGCGTGGGGTTGCACTTGATGTAGGTGTTGAGACCCTTCTCGGTAATCAGATAGGTCGCGATGCGCTCGATCTCCGCCGGCGGGCAGCCATGCAGCGTGGACTCGGTAATGGAGTTGGAGACGCGCGCCGGGATGGACTCGACAAACGCGGCATCGACATGCTCAAACTTGTCCAGGTTAGCGAGCGCCCACGTGCGGCACTCGTTCCAAACCTCGGAGCCGCTGGCGTCCTTCATGCCCTCAATGTACGCATCGACCTTGGGGCTCTTGATGCCCTCGAGGTCATAACCCACGGACATGTTGAAGACAAAACCATCCGGGCTGCCCAGGCCGTACTCGCGAGCGATCAGGTGGCAGGCAAACCATGCCTTCACGTACTCGGCAAAGGCCTGCGGAACCTCGAGCTCGGTCGACCACTCGCAGTTGTAGCACTCGTCCTGCGCCACGATGCAGGGCTTGTTCACACACTTGGAGAGCTCCTCGCCGTCCATAACCTGAACGGTCTTGAGCTCAAAGAAGCGGGAACCGGCCACGTAGGATGCCACGATGTTCTGGGCCAGCTGCGTATTGGGACCGGCGGCCGGGCCAAACGGAGTCTCGATGCGCTCGTCAAAAATGGGAAGCGCGCCCTCCTGGTTGGTCGTGACCATCTTGCGCACGCCAAAGACGGCGCCCTGAGTCTTGTGCTCCTCGATGATCCAGTTCATCAGCTGCGAAAACGGGATCGGCCTCATGATGTCGCTCATAATGAGCTCCTCTCTGTAACGCCCGGCGAGACCGCGCGACGGGCGCAAATACGGTGTAGCGCTAGCACAGCGCCGGCGACCCCGCGGAGGCCGCCTATACGCGCGTCGAACGCGGCGAAACATCCGACGCGCGTGAATCTACTTGTAATTAGTAGGTGCGTTCGTTGAGCGTGCTCCAGAGCTTCTTGGACTCAGCCATGGTCCACGCGTTGATCTTGTCCTCATCAATGCCAACGAACTCGCGATCCTTGTACAGGACGCGGCCGTTGATGATGGTGGTGCGGCAGTTTTTGCCCATCATGCCAAAGAGCATGTGGCCGTCGATGTTCTCCTCGCTCAGCGGCGTAAAGGGCTTGTAGTCCATGACGATGACGTCGGCGGCAGCGCCGGCCTCGAGCACACCGAGTTTGCGATCGAAGTACTTGCTGGCCATCTTGGCGTTGTTCTCGAACAGCATCGTCATTGCCTCGCACCAGCCCACGTTGGGCATAGCGGCGTTGTGACGCTGAATGATCAGGAAGACCTTGAGGCTCTCGAGCATATCGTGGGTGTAGGCATCGGTGCCCATGCACACGGGGATGCCGCGGCGGAAGAACTCGAGCACGGGGGCGCAGCCCACGGCGTTGCCCATATTGGATTCGGGGTTGTTGACGAGCCAGGTGCCGGACTCCTTGACGATATCCATCTCGGCAGGCGTCACGTGGATGCAGTGGCCCAGCATGGTGTCGGGACCCAGCAGGTTGTGCTGCAGCAGGCGCTCGACGGGGCTGATGCCGCCGCGGTTGAGGCGGGAATCCCACACGTCGTTCATGCCCTCGCACACATGGATGTGGAAGCCGGTCAGGCCGTTGTTGGCCTCGGCCATCTTATCCATGGTCTCGTCCGAAAGCGTAAAGGTGGCATGTCCGCCAAACATGGCGGCGATCATATGGTTGTCGTTATCGCGACGCTCCTTGGCGGCCCACTGGGCAAATTCGGCGTTCTCGGCAATGGCCTGGTCGCATTTTTCCTGGCCGCGGCGATCGGAGACCTCGTAGCACAGGCACGAACGCATGCCCAGCTCCTGAGCTGCGTCCTTAATGGTAAAGAGGCTACCCGGGATCTCACAGAAGCTCGCATGGTGATCGAAGATCGTGGTGACGCCGTCGCGGATGGAGTCCAAGATCGTGGCATAGGCGCTGGCCTTGGTGCCGTCGAGCGTCAGGTTGTCGTCGATCTTCCACCACTGCTGCTCAAGATTCTCCAGGAAGTTGGTGGGGTTGCAGCCCTTGATGGCAAGGCCGCGGGCTAGACCCGAATAGATGTGGGTGTGGCAGTTGATGAGTCCGGGCATGATGAGGTTGCCCTGGGCGTCGACGTACTCGGCATCCGGGTACTTGGCCTTGAGCTCGCACTCGGGGCCCACTTCGACGATCGTATCTCCGTCAATGGCGACCGCACCGTTTGGAATAAACGGGGTCTGAGCGTTGCGGGTAAAGACGGAACCGTTAGCGACCAGAAGCATGGATGCTCCCTTCGACATCAGAGGCGGGGTTTGACACCTCTGACATGGCGGAGTGCGAAGCGCCGGCCTACACCGGAAACGGGCCCTCTCCCGTCAACGCTTCACCAAAGGGACAAACCCTTTGAAGTGCGGCTTGGCGCCGCATGACGTCGGCGGACGAGGCGATGCGTCCGCCGACGAATAGCACCGAATTGGTTACTTCTTGCTCTCGGGCAAGACCAGATCCACGGCAGCGTCCTTGGCAGCATCGATGTGCTGGGCCACGACCGGCGTCTGCGGAAGGATCAGGTTAAGGACAATGGCCATGATGGCGGTGGGGGTTACGGCATTGGAGCCGATGACGGTGGAAACCCAGGTGGGCATACCCTCGCCGGCAAGGCAACCGCTGGCCATCCAGATACCCAGGCCAAAGACGACGGAGGTACCGACGATGGTGGTAGTGCGCTGCGTGAGGCCCTCGCGGGTGAACATGCGCACGCCGTTCATGGTGATGGTGCCAAAGACGCCGACGGTCGCGCCGCCGATGACGGGCTGCGGGATAGCGGAAAGGACGGCAGAGAGCTGCGGGAACAGACCGGCGATGGCAAAGACGGCCGCGATGATCACAAAGACCCACTTGTTGACGACCTTGTTGGAGCAGATGATGCCCACGTTCTGGCCAAGGGCGCTGGTGGGAAGACCGCCCAGCAGGCCGCCGACCATAGAGGTGAGGCCCTGGGACACGATAGCGCCGGAAAGCTCGCGCTCGGTGGGCATACGGTCGATGGAGCCCAGGCAGGCAGCGGAGACGTCGCCGATAACCTGGATGGCGACCATGGGGAACACGACGGCGAGGGTAATGCAGACCTCGGGATCAAACTCGAGTGCGTAGGGCATGAGCTTGGGAAGGGCGAAGACCTGAGCGGTGGCGACGCTGGAGAAGTCGATCATGCCAAAGGGGATGGAGACAATCATGCCAACGATCATGCCAAAGAACACGGATCCCAGCTTGAGCGTGCCCTTGCCAAAGTTGGCGAGCGCAAAGACCACGGCGAAGGTGATAAGAGCGACGCACCAGGCCTGCGGGGTGCCCCACAGCGGCGTACCCATACCGCCGGCCATATACTTGACGGCCGTGGGATACAGCGAAACGCCGATGGAGAAGATGACCGTACCGGTCACGACGGGCGGGAACAGCCACTTAATCTTGCTGTAGGCCAGACCAAAGAGGACCGCGACGGCACCGCCGACAATCTCGCCGCCCAGCAGCGCACCAAAGCTAAAGCCCGAGGCACCCATGGCCTGCAGGGCCGGCAGGAACGCGAACGAAACGCCCATGACGATGGGCAGGCCGCCGCCGATGCGACGGAAGGGAGCGAAGGCTTGAAGGGCCGTGTCGATTGCCGAAAGAATGAGCGCAACCTGAATGATGTCGGTGCTCTGCTGGCTATTAAAGCCGTAGACGCCGGCCATGATGACCGCCGGGGTAATGATGCCGGCAAACGATGCCAGCACATGCTGAAGGGCACACGGAATCATTTCCGTAACGGGCGGCATGCCTTCGCGAGTGAACAGGGCTTCAGTGCCGTTCGTAACCGTCTCCTGGGCCATTTGACCACCAATCCTCGAAGTAGTTGTTTTCGCATCTAGCGCTCTATTGTGACGCAGTGCGGGGGTGAGGTTGTGCCTTCGTTGCATATCGTATTAAAGATTTTTCTCATTCTCAATAATAATTTTTTGTTATCAGACTATTCTTGAGCTGAGACAATGCATTTCCGCAGGTCAGGAAAGTGTCCTGTCAAAATAGCATCTAACTTTTCTTTTGGTCGACCGTTTACCGCCAAATTCCTACCGCTCGTCCGTATTACGCAATGTACCTGCGAATATGTGAATCAATAGACACCGTGTTACCATGAGAAAAAATTGTTATGAACATTTCCGATTTCACCCAAAGGAGTTGCCCGTGAACGAGACCGTACGTCGCTTTTTGCCGATGGTCGATTTTCTGGAGCAGGTACTCGGCAAAAACAGCGAAATCGTGCTGCACGATTTCTCGGATCCCGACCACGCCATCGTTGATATTCGCAACGGCATCGTGAGCGGCCGCAAGGTCGGCGGTCCCGCCACCGATCTGGCACTCAAGATCATGCACGACGCCAAGTATCGCGACCTGCCGTTTATTACGGGCTACGAGGGGCGCGGTGCCGGCGGCAAGACGTTGGAGTCAGCGACGTACTTTATCCGCGAGGATAACGAGATCGTCGGCATGCTCTGCGTCAACACCGATCTTTCCACGGTACGCTCCATCAACGCCATGGCTCAGCAGCTCATGGCCTGCTTCGACGCTGTGCCAAGGCAGGCGGAGCCCGCGTCTATCGAGGTCGAAAGTCTTTCGGAGTCTACACAGGAGCTCATCGACCGCAGCATTGCCGAGTTGCTGAGCGCGCGCGGGCTGGATGTGGCGTCGCTTGGTCAGAGCGACCGCGTGGACGTCATTCGCCACCTCAACGGCAACGGGGTGTTCATGCTCAAGGGCGCCGTGTCCTGCGCCGCCACCGCGCTGGGCATCTCGGAGCCCAGCGTCTACCGCTACCTGCAAAAAGTCCGCAAGGAAGGCTAACGGGCAAAATGGAGCGCGGCTCCACAAGCGATCCGTCACTTGATAAAAGACCCTGCAGCTCGCACGCGCTGCAGGGTCTTTTTGCATGTCATGTTTAGTTGTGGCCAACGCCTTAGAGAGCGGCGACGACCTCGATCTCGACCAGACCGCCGGCCGGAAGAGCGGCAACCTGGAAAGCGCTGCGCGCGGGGAACGGAGCCTCGAACTTGGAAGCGTAGATCTCGTTCACGGCAGCGAAGTCGGCGATGTCGGCCAGGTAGACCGTGGTCTTGACGACATCGGCAAAGGTAGCGCCGGCAGCGGTCAGCAGGGCCTCAACGTTGGCGAGGGACTGCTTGGCCTGGGCCTCGACGCCCTCGGGCATCTTGCCAGTCGCGGGATCGATGCCCAGCTGGCCGGACAGGAACACCATGTTGCCGGCCTGGATACCGGGGGAATACGGGCCGATGGCTGCGGGTGCGTTATCGGAAGACACGACGGTCTTGCTCATGTTTTTCTCCTTACGATCAATTGAGAGAGCGTGAGCGCGGTGTTCACACCGGGAGGCACAGTTCGGTCTGAACACCGCGCTTGATTGGGATAGTACTCAAGGTTTCCGCGCGATGCAAGATTATTATCACGTTGCGAGAATATTTTATCGCCCAACGGTTTCCCCGAACCGCTGAACGGTTCTCATGTGGAGCAGCCAGTCCAAGCTGCTGAAGACTTTGTCCTGCTTAGGCTGCGGGCGTCGCCCACCGCAGCGACGCCACTATACTTTTGAGTATCTGAGCATTTTGAAAGGCAGGATATGACCGCAACCGCCAGTCGAACCACCAACCGCAGACCCGAGCTTTTAGCGCCCGCCGGAGGACCCGAGCCCTTTGCCGCCGCACTCGCCGCCGGGGCAGACGCCATCTACTGCGGCATGGGCAGCTTCAACGCCCGCCGCAAGGCCACCAACTTTACCGACGAGACCTTTGAGCAAGCCTGCCGCGCCGCACATCTAGCCGGGTCGCGCGTCTACGTCACGGTCAACATCGTCATCAAGCAGTCCGAGATGGACGATGCGCTGCAACTCATCTATCGCTGCTCAACGCTGGGCGCCGACGCCTTCATTATCCAGGACTGGGGTCTGTTCTTTGAAGTCAAGCGCACCATGCCCGGCATCGAGACGCACATCTCAACCCAAGCAAACATCCACGACGACCGCGGAACCCTTTGGTGCCGTGAGCAGGGCGCCGACCGAGTGACCTTGTCGCGCGAGCTCTCCATTGACGAGATCGCCGCCATCCACGACGCCGCACCCGATGTGGACCTCGAGGTCTTTAGCCACGGTGCCATCTGCTTTTGTTACTCGGGCCTGTGCCTGCTCTCGAGCTTTGCCATGGCGGGCCGCTCGGCCAACCGCGGCATGTGCGCCCAGCCCTGCCGCCTGCCCTACGAGCTGATCGACGAGAACGGCCGCTCGCTCTCCCCTGCCGGTCGCGAGCGTGCGCTATGCCCGCGCGACACCAACACTTCGCAGCTTGTTCGCCGTCTGTATGACGCCGGCGCCGCATCGCTCAAGCTCGAGGGCCGCATGAAGGCCCCCGATTACGTGTACTCCATCGTCGACGTGTATCGTCATCAGATTGATGACATGCTGGCCGATGTTTCGACCTCCAAGGATGAGGATGCAGCCCGCCAGCGACAGCTCAAGCGCTGCTTTAACCGCGACTTTACGCACGCCTACCAAGACGGTACCTCGGGTGACGAGATGATGAGCTACGAGCGCTCCAACAACCGCGGCCAGATCGTGGGCACGGTGCTGGGCAGCCGCCCGGCCAACCGCGATGTGCGCGGCCTCAAGCCCGACGACCGCCGTCGGCGCGCCGCCATCGCCCGCATTGAGTTGTTTGAGCCCGTGGGCAAGGGCGACCTGCTGGAGCTTCGCCACGATAACGAGTTTGACCAGTTCCTGACCACCATTGCCGCCGATGATGCCGCCGCCGGTGACGTCATCGAGTGCCGCGTGCCTCGCAGCATGCCCGAGGGCTGCCGCGTGCGCGTGATTCGAAGCCAGCGCGCCATTGACGCTGCCGGCGCCGCGCTCAAGCGCGATGTGCTGCGCCGCCGCGCCGTTGATGTAACCGTTGTGGCGCGTTTGGGCGAACCGTTTGCCGTCACGCTTACTTGCTGCGACGCCCCTTCGCTTACGGCCACGGCCACGGGCTTTACCGTCGAGGCCGCCAAGACCCGCGCGGTCGAGGCGTCCGATCTGGTAGAGCATGTGGGCCGCATGGGGTCCTCGCCCTTTGAGTCCGCGAGCTTTGATGTGGCGCTCGATAAGGGCTGCGGCATGGGCTTCTCCGCTGTGCACAAGGTGCGCGCCGCCGCCTGCAAGGCGCTGGAGGAGGCCATTCTGGCACCGTATGACGAGCGTGCCCGCACGCTCGAGCTGCCGGTGCTCGACAAATGTACGCGGCCCATGCCCGAGCACTACCGCGACGAGCCGCAGATCTGCGCCACCGTCACCTCGCTCGAGGCCGCCGAGGCAGCGCGAGCGGAGGGTGCAACGCGCATCTACATGACCACCGACGCGCTCGATGCGGCCGAGCTCTCCCCCGCCGATGCGTTTGAGCAGGGCATCGTGCCCGTGCTCGACGAGGTCTGCCGTGCCGTTGACCACGAGCGCGTCGACCCGTGGGTTGTTGCCGGCGCCACGGTCGCTATTGGCAACATCTCTGAGCTTGCCCTGGCCGCCCAGGTTGGCGCCACGGCCGAGATTCGCTCTTGCCTGCCGGTGCACAACACGCCCTGCATGGAGGCGCTTGCCGAGCGCGGAGCCGGTGCGTTTTGGCTCTCGCCCGAGATCACACTCGACGAGATTGTCTCGCTCGGCGCCGCCGCGCCCGCGACTCTGGGCATCACCGTCTTTGGCCGGCCGCGCGTCATGACAAGCGAGCATTGCATTCTGCAGGTTGCCAACGGCTGCATCCACGATTGCGCCAACTGCCGCCTGCGTGTCCGCAAGCTCTCGCTCAAGAATATCGACGGAAAGGTCATGCCGGTGCGTACCGACATCCACGGCCGCTCTCGCCTGTACGATGCTTACCCCATCGACCTCACGCCGCAGGTTCCTCAGCTGCTCGATGCCGGCGTGCGTCGTCTCATGGTGGACGGAACGCTGCTCGAGACGGATGAGGTGGGCCGTGCCGTCGCCCGCGTCCGTCGTGCCGTCGAGGCCGCGCAGGCCGGCCGCAAGCCCGCCGCCCGTCTGCGCGGGGCGACCTCGGGCTGCATGTTTGTGGGAATCAGCTAACCGAAAAGCTTACACGTGAACGAAGAACCTCAAGTCCTCTACTGCGACGCCTGGCTCATGGCCATCGACAAGCCCGCCGGCATGATCGTCCACGGCGACGGCACCGGCGAGCGCACGCTCACCGACTACGCCAGCGACCTGCTGCTGGCGATGGGCGACGGCTTTGCCGCGACCGACATGCAGCCGCTCAACCGCCTGGACCGTGACACCACCGGCGTGGTGCTGTTCTCGCTCGACAAGCAGACGCAACCTGCCTTTGACCAGATGGTCATCGACCACGCTTTCGAAAAGCACTACCTCGCGCTCGCCGAGGGCAAGATCGACTGGGACGAAAAGCTCATCGACAAGCCCATCGCCCGCGACCGTCACGATAGCCGCAAGATGCGCGTTGGCGCCAGCGGCAAGCCGTCTCAGACGCGCGTGAAGGTGCTCAAGCGTCTTAAGAGCCGTCGTGGCCTGCCCACACGCTCGTATATCGATGTCGAGCTGCTCACCGGCCGCAAACACCAAATCCGTGTGCACCTGGCGAGCGAGCGTCATCCCCTGGTTGGCGACGACCTGTACGGAACGCCGCGCCCCTGCGGCCTGATGCTCCATGCCCACAGCGTGTCCTTTACGCATCCCGTAACCGGTGAGCACATCCACATCGAAGCCCCCTGCCCCTGGGAGCCCTAAAACCTGCCAAAAAGGGCAGGCACCTTTGTGGTGGCTTTGCCGCAATGGCTCAGCCGCGGTCCCAAAACGTCTCGATCTGTAACAGTTAGAACCCATTTTCCGGTCTATCCGTTACAGATCGAGACATTCGAATCCCCCTCAAGGGAAAATCTCAATCTGTAACAATTACTCGTCAAAATCGGTCCCAGATGTTACAGATCGAGACAAAGGGACGGCAAGGTTCGGAAGTATCTCAATCTGTAACACCTAGCCCACTTTTAACGGTCTAGTTGTTACAGATTTAGACAAAACGGCAGACAACAAAAGCGGCATCGCCCATCGAGGGTGTTGCCGCTTTTCTATTGAGGAACCTAAATGGTTTTGACCTTGCCCTGTCGCTAGACCGTGATGACGTTGTCCATCGACTGGTACTTGGCTGGCACCTCGCCCGCGGTAATAATCGTTGCGTCGCGGAAGTCCGCGAACTTGACGGGCGCCACCATGCCGAATTTGCTGGCGTCTGAGATTACGAAGCGTTTGGCGGTATGGCGCATCGAGATACGCTTGACTTGCGCTTCCTCGATATCCGGTGTGGTGAGACCTTGCTCGGCGGCGATGCCATTGGAACCCCAAAAGCCGCAGTTGAAGTTATAGCGGTCCAGGGTTGCCAAGGCGTCGGGACCGACGAGCGCCTCGGTCTCGGGCTTGAGCTCGCCGCCTAGCACCACGGTGCGCATACCACGCAGGGCGAGATGCTGAGCATGGAGCACGGAATCGGTCACATAGGTGACACCCTCAAGGCGCGGAAGATGCTCGATGAGCTTGAGGGTCGTGGAGCCCGAATCGATATACACAAAGCTATCGGGCTCCACCAGAGCCGCGGCACGGGCGCAGATGCGCTCCTTGTCATCGTTATGGAGATCACTGCGCTCGCTGATCGTCAGGTCGCGCGTCACGTGCGCGCGTTCCAGACTCGTCGCGCCTCCGTGCACCTTGGCGATACGGTGTGCGCGGTCGAGCGTCTGCAGGTCACGGCGAATGGTGGACGGCGTCACGCCCAGGGCTTCGGCAAGCTCCGGCACGGTAACCGAGCCGGCCTGCTGCACCATCGACACAATCGCGTTGAGCCTATCTTCCGCAAGCATCGCTTACTCCTCCTCGGGGTACACGACTCCCCAGTCGGCGCGGAGCTTGGTCATCAGCTCCATAACATCAGAAGCATAGCCCAGAAGCTCGCGCTTCGAATCATCGCCGGCAACGGCCTTCTCCAGGTCGGCCATCTCGTAGCACAGGGCATAAGCCTCGGTGCCCGCGGCGACCTCCTCGCGATGACCGTCCGCGGTCCACACGATCGTCGCGTGATCGGCGCGCGGATACTCGTTGACCTCGACATAGCAATTGTCAAAGCTGATGACCGAGCGCTTGGGCTGCTTGGAGTGGAGCGTAAGGCTCACGACGCCCAGCTGCTGCTCGGCATTTCGGCAGACGATGCCACCCGCGACGTCAACGCCAGTCTCGCAGGTGTTGCCCAGCGAAACGACCTCAGCGGGCTGGCTTGCCATAAAGAGGCGCATGACGGACAAGGCATAGACGCCAATATCGAGCATGGCACCGCCAGCAAGGTTGCGATTGTAAAAGCGGTTGGTCAGGTCGCCGTACTCCTTGTAGCTGCCAAAGTTGAGCTGGGCGAGGTTCATGCGTCCAAAGTCGCCGGCATCCATGCGGCGGCGCAGCTCCTGATACAAGGGCATGTGGAGCACCGTGGTGGCATCCATAAGGACCACGTTGTGCTCGTCGGCGATGGCACGGGCCTCGTCGAGCTCGGCAGAGTTGAGGGTAATGGCCTTCTCGCAGAGTACGTGCTTACCAGCTGCCAGAGCGGCACGCAGATAGGTGATATGCGTGTTGTGCGGCGTGGTGATATAGACGGCGTCGATATCCGGATCGGCATAGAGGTCCTCAACCGTTTCATAGACCTTCTCGATGCCATACTGCTCAGCAAAAGCCTGGGCCTTGGACAGCGTGCGGTTGGCGACGCCCGCAAGCTTGCGGCCGGCCAGCGCGAGGGACTGGGCCATTTGGTTGGCAATAACGCCGCAACCGATCACAGCCCAGCGAAGCTCGGGAGCCGTAAAAATGTCGTCGGGGAACGGCCGATCCTGGACCGAGGCAAACGCCGCCTTAGCGGCTGCTTCGGCGTCGAGCGGAGCCTGTTTGGAATCTGCCATGAGTGCCTCCTGAGTCATCGGAAGTCCTTCATTTCTAACAGCCCTATATTCGCACAATTGCGCGCGTATCTGCTCGTGTTTGCGTGTTTATTTGCTTATCGGTCATTATTTAGCCATAGTTGGCAGATGTTTGCGCGGTTATGCGCATTATCGCGCAAGGCTATGCGCGTAAATGCGCATGCGACGATCCTTATGAAACATAAAAGGGCGGAACACCATAGCCATAAAAGACAGAGTAGGCTGTATTACTCCACCCCTCTGGGGGGGCGCAGCCATCAAAGGACTGTTCCAAACTGCCGGCAGATAGGGACTTCCCTAACTGCCGGCACAGAGGGAACGTCCCCAGCTACCGGCGTTTCAACGGCACTCATTTAAGCCTGTCCCCAATGAATGCCAAGCGACGACCACTCATTTAAGTCTGTCCCCAATGAGTATGTCCCCAATGACTGCCAATCATCGGCCACTCATTTATGTCTGTCCCCAATGAGCCCCCAATGAGTAGGGATAGAAAAAGGCCCGGGTGCCGTGGGGCATCCGGGCCTTTGCTGGCAACTTGTTGTTGCGGGCAGCTTAGAACTTGTGGCCGCACTTCTTGCAGACGCGCAGCTTGTTCTTGCCGTCCTTCTCGTGACCGACGCGGGTAACCTTACCGCACTCGGGGCAAACGAGATTGACGTTGGAGGCGTCGATGGGAGCCTCCTGCGAAACGATGCCGCCCTGCTGGTTGGCAGCGTTGGGCTTGACGGCCTTCTTGACGACCGAAACGCCCTCGACAACGACCTTGTTCTCGGCGGGGAGAGCACGCAGGACAACGCCCTGCTTGCCGCGATCCTTACCAGAGAGAACCTGGACCTTATCGCCCTTCTTGATATACATATATCTCCCCTAACTACAGGGTCTCGGGAGCGAGCGAGACGATCTTCATGTACTTCTTGTCACGAAGCTCGCGAGCGACAGGCCCGAAGATACGGGTGCCGACGGGCGAACCATCGTTGTTGATGACAACGCAGGCGTTCTCATCAAAGCGAATGTAGGAGCCATCCTTGCGGCGGATCTCCTTAACGGTGCGAACGACGACGCAACGGACAACGTCCTTCTTCTTGACGTTGGCGCCAGGGGTAGCCTCCTGGACAGCACCGATGAACACATCGCCGATGCCTGCATAACGACGCTTGGAACCGCCAAGCACCTTGATGCAGCGAATCTTGCGAGCGCCGGAGTTGTCGGCGACGTTCAGCATGGTTTGCATCTGAATCATGGTAGATGTTCCTCCGAACTAAGAACCGAAGAGAGGTGCGCAGCCTTTATACGGCCCGTGGTATGCAAGCCAGGCATACGCACATCTTCGGAAACGTACAAGTCGTAAGAGCGACTGCTTATTTAGCGCGCTCGACGACCTCGATGAGGCGCCAACGCTTCATCTTGGACATAGGACGGGTCTCCATAACGCGGACGGTATCGCCCACGCCAGCCGTGCACTCCTCGTCGTGAGCGTGCAGCTTCTTGGAGCTGGTCATCATCTTGCCGTACTTGGGGTGACGCTTGCGCTCGGTGATGGTGACAACAATGGTCTTGGCACCGGAGACGGAGGTAACGACACCCGTACGGACCTTACGCGAGTTACGCGAATCAGTCATGTTCTCTCCTTAGGTCCTACTCGGCGACAGCGGACTTCTCCGCTGCGATCTCGCGGGCGCGCTGCTCCGTGAGGACGCGAGCGATGTCCTTCTTCACGGTGTTGACGCGAGCGGTGTTGTCCAGCTGGCTGGTGGCCATCTGGAAACGAAGGTTAAAGAGCTCGGCGCGCATTTCCTTCAGCTTCTCAACGAGCTGAGCGTCCGAGAGCTCACGAATCTCTGCGGGCTTCATTAGTTCTCCTCCTTGGCGGCGGCGGCGTCCTCAGCAGCCCACTTGGCCTCGAGAGCGGCCTCCTCAGCCATCTCCTTCTCGATGCGCTGCTCAGCGTTCTTGGCAGCAACAATCTTGGTCTTGATGGGAAGCTTGTGCTGTGCAAGACGCAGAGCCTCGCGAGCGACCTCCTCGGGCACGCCCTTGACCTCGAACATGATGCGGCCGGGCTTGACGACGGCCACCCACTCCTCGGGGTTACCCTTACCAGAACCCATGCGAGTCTCGGCAGGCTTCTTGGTGATGGGCTTATCGGGGAAGATCGTGATGTAGACACGACCGCCACGCTTCATGTAGCGGGTCATGGCAATACGAGCGGCCTCGATCTGACGGTTGGTGATCCAATGGGCCTCGAGAGCCTGGATACCAAACTCGCCGAAATGCAGCTCGGTATTACCCTTGGCCTGGCCCTTCATGGAGCCACGCTGCACCTTGCGGTGAAGAATACGCTTAGGGGCAAGCACTACTGACCCCTCCTCTCGGAGTTACGACGACGAGGACGGGAAGAGCCCTCGAGTGCAGGGTTGGGAACAGGCTGGCCCGGGAGCTTCTCGCCCAGGTAGATCCAGACCTTCACGCCGCAAGCGCCCATGGTGGTGCTGGCGACAGCCGTGCCGTAGTCGATCTTGGCACGGAGGGTGTGCAGAGGCACGCGACCCTCACGGTACCACTCACGACGGCCCATCTCGGCACCGCCGAGACGACCGGAGCACTGGATACGGATGCCCTTAGCGCCGGCCTTGCGGGCGGACTGGACAGCCTTGCGCATGGCGCGACGGAAGGCAACGCGGCCCTCGAGCTGCTCGGCGATAGACTGAGCAACGAGGTTGGCGTCGAGCTCGGGGCGCTTGATCTCGACAACGTCGACGGAGAGCTGGCCCCTGGAGACGCCAGCAACCTTCTCGAGCTCGGTGCGGAGGGTATCGATCTCGGCACCCTTCTTACCGATGACAACGCCAGGGCGAGCGGTGAGGATGATGACCTTCACCTTGTCGCCAGCGCGCTCGATCTCGACGCGGGAGACAGCTGCGCGGGAAAGACGCTTCTCGAGGTACTTGCGGATCTCGAGATCGTTACCGAGGGTCTTAGCGTAATCCTTCTCTGCGAACCAGCGGGAGCGCCAGTTCTCGGTGATGCCAAGACGGAAGCCGGTGGGGTAGACTTTCTGACCCATACAGCTTTACGCCTCCTTTCGAGGAGCAACGACGACGGTGATGTGGGAAGTACGCTTCAGAATGCGAGAAGCGGAACCCTTGGCGCGGGGACGGATGCGCTTAAGCGTCGGACCCTCGTCAACATAGGCAGCGGCGACAACCAGGTTGTCGGCACGCAGACCGTTGTTGTTCTCGGCGTTCGCAACGGCGGAACGGAGAACCTTCTCGACATCCACGGCGACGGCGCGGTCGCAGAAGTGGAGGATGTCGAAGGCCTGAGCGACAGGCTTGCGGCGGATCAGATCGACCACCAGGCGGGCCTTGCTGGGGGAAACACGCACGTACTTAGCGACGGCGCGAACCTCGGTGGCCTCAGTTTCAATAGACTTAGTTGCCATTTACGGTTAACCCCCTATTTGGCCTTGTGGCCACGGAACGTACGAGTCGGCGCGAACTCGCCGAGCTTGTGACCAACCATGGACTCGGTAACATACACGGGCACATGCTTGCGGCCGTCGTGGACGGCGATGGTGTGACCAACCATCTCGGGGAAGATGGTGGACGCGCGGGACCAGGTCTTCACGACGTCCTTCTTGCCAGCCTCGTTCATCGCGGTGATACGCGAGAGAAGGCGAGTCTCCACGAACGGGCCCTTTTTGAGACTTCTGCTCATAAGTGCTTTCTCCTAAAACTCGGTATCCGAAATTACTTCTTACGGCGACGAATGATGTGCTGGTTCGAGACCTTCTTCTTCTTGCGCGTACGAAGGCCCTTCGTCGGCTTACCCCAGGGGGTAACGGAGGGACGACCAGAGGTGTGGTTCTTGCCCTCGCCACCGCCGTGCGGGTGGTCGACAGGGTTCATGACGGTACCGCGGACGGTCGGGCGCACGTTCATGTGACGCTTACGGCCGGCCTTGCCGATGACGATGTTGGAGTGATCGGCGTTGCCGACCTCACCGACGGTGGCGCGGCAGGTAACGAGGATGCGGCGCATCTCGGAGGAAGGCATACGGACGATGGCGTACTTGCCCTCCTTACCCATCAGCTGGCAGGAGTTACCGGCGGAACGGGCGATAGCAGCGCCCTTGCCCGGCTGGAACTCGACGGCGTGGATGAGCGTACCGACGGGGATGTCGGCGAGGGGCAGAGCGTTGCCCGGCTTGATGTCGGCGTCAGAACCGGACATGATGGTCTGACCGACCTCGAGGCCCTTGGGGGCCAGGATGTAGCGCTTCTCACCGTCAGCGTAGTGCAGCAGAGCGATGCGAGCGGAACGGTTCGGATCGTACTCGATCGTGGCGACCTTGGCGGGCACGCCGTCCTTGTTGCGCTTGAAGTCGATCACGCGGTAACGACGCTTCACGCCGCCGCCCTGGTGGCGGGTGGTGATGCGGCCGTTGTTGTTACGACCGGCCTTCTTGGGCAGGGGCTCGAGAAGAGACTTCTCGGGCTTGGTGCAGGTGATCTCGGAGAAGTCGGAGATCGTCTGCCAACGCCTACCAGCGGAGGTCGGCTTAAGGTGCTTTACAGCCATTACAATCCCTTTCAATAGGAATCCGTTAGCCATCGCAGACAGGGATTCGAGGTTCTGCCTCGGGTGCGATGACACCGGACATATACACGGTTCCGGGCGTGTCCATTTTATACGCCCAAAACCTTGAGCTCTCGCCTCCCCTTTTTGGGAGGCATGAGCTCACTCAACAGCAGCGAGTCTTAGGCCTGGTTGCCAAAGACCTCGATGGTGTCGCCCTCGGCCAGCGTGACGATGGCCTTCTTCCAAGAACGGGTCTTGCCGGCGACATAGCGCACGCGCTTGGTCTTGGGCTTGACCGTCAGGGTGTTCACGCGAACGACCTTGACGCCGAAGATCTCCTCGACAGCGTCCTTGATCTGATACTTGTTAGCATCCTTGGCGACCTCGAACGTGTACTTGTTCAGCTCCATGCCGGAGAAGGAACGCTCGGACACGATCGGACGGATGATGATCTCGTGGGCGGTCATTTATGCAAGCACCTCCCCGAAGTGAGCGGCGATGTCGGCGGGCATCAGCACGGCGTTGTTGTTGACGAGATCGTAGGTGTTGGCCTCGTCAGCGGTGATGATGAACGTCTTGGGAATGTTGCGGAACGACAGGTAGGCGTTGACGTCCTCATCGCGAACGATGATGGTCAGACGCTTGCCCTCAAGGCCGAGAGCCTTGAGCATGGCGACGGCAGCCTTGGTGGAAGGCTTCTCGAAGCCGTAGTCGTCGACGAGCACGAGCTCGCCATCGGCCAGCTTGGCGGACAGCGCGGAGCGCATAGCCAGCTTGACCTCCTTGTTGTTCATACGCTTAGCGTAGGAACGGGGCTTGGGGGCGAAGACAACGCCACCGTGACGCCACTGGGCAGCACGGATGGAACCCTGGCGGGCACGGCCGGTGCCCTTCTGACGCCAAGGCTTCTTGCCGCCACCGGAAACCTCAGAGCGGCCCTTAGCGGACTGGGTGCCCTGACGCCAAGAGGCCATCTGGCACTTGACGATGTGGTGCATAACGTGGATGTTCGGCTCGATGCCGTACACCTCAGCGGCGAGCTCGGCCTCGGCGACCTTCTTGCCCTCGCTGTTCTTTACTTCAAACTTTGCCATTTAAGTGTTCTCCTTGGTATGACGCTGGGCTAAATGGGCTGGGCCCTTAGGCCATACGAATGGCGACGAGACCATTCTTGGCACCCGGGACAGCGCCCTTGACCAAGATGAGGTTCTGCTCGGCATCGATGCGGACAACGGAAAGGTTCTTGACGGTAACGCGCTCGTTACCCATGTGACCGGCCATCTTGACGCCCTTGAGGACGCGCGCAGGATAGGCGCACTGACCGATAGAACCGGGGTGACGCTGGAAGTGAGAACCATGCGTCATAGGACCGCGGCGCTGACCCCAGCGCTTGATGCGACCCTGGAAGCCCTTACCCTTGGAGGTACCGATGACGTCGACCTTCTCGACATCAGCGAAATCAGCGACGGTGACGACCTCGCCGACCTTGTGCTCCTCGCCGTTCTCGACGCGGACCTCACGAAGGAAGCGGACAGGCTCGACGCCAGCCTTGGCGAAGTGACCAGCCATGGGCTTGTTCACGTTCTTGGCCTTGATGTCGCCGAAACCGATCTGGACGGCGTCATAGCCGTCGGTTGCCTGAGTTTTAACCTGCGAGACAGCGCAGGGGCCAGCCTGGATGACCGTGACGGGAACGACGTTGTCGTCCTCGTCCCAAACCTGGGTCATGCCAATCTTGCGGCCGAGAATCATGCTGATCAAGATATGATCCCAACTCTCGCGTGGTCTTGGGACAATGCGTACACCACCGAGCGTACGCCCCTAGAGGACCACTACTTACACGACGTGCTCCCCAGCCTTGTATTTCGCCCGGACTACCTGACAACCCTATTAAGCAGGCATTTTGTCCAGCCAGAATACTCCCCTGGTTACACACAGCTGTTTAGTATACACGGCTGCGGGCGTATCCATCGAGATTCATATTTCACTCACATTGTTTACGCAGGTAAAGTGCGTGGCACGTTCCCAGTGTGCGGCGGAGGGGGCGGGCCTGAGACATATTAAGGTTGCTGCTCTACAGTCCTGCTCACGACGGAGAGCACATTAAGTGCTCTCCTGTTCGTGCGGAACTCGCGACAACCTTAATATGTCTCAGGCCCGCCCCCTCCGCCGCACACTGGGAACGCCACGTTGATGTCTGCTAAACCTTGCTCGCTCAGGCTAATGACTTTGTTGGGGGTCCACTATTTGCTGGAGGGTGAACTTGCATTGGGACGGTTCGCCTTCTGCTTGTGGCTTTGCCTCATCGAAATCGAAGATCATGATGGCGCAGTTGGGGAGTTTTGTTGGGAGCTCGAAGCCCTCTGGGGCTGCGGCCTTGATAAATTGGCGGCTGGCGCTGCCGTGGCTTACTGCTAGAAGGGTTTCGATGCCCTCGGAGCCCATGATATTGGTAAGCGCATCCACCATACGTTCTTGCAGCGCCTGGCTTCCTTCTCCTCCGAAGGGGACCAGGTCCTCGCCCGGATCCCAGACGTCGGTGGGCAGCGCGCCGTGCGGGCCTTCTTCGAAGGAGCCGTAGCAGCGCTCGATAATGCCTTCGCAGGGCTCGGCTGCTGCGTCCGGGCCGAGGAGCTCGCATGCGACGAGACTTGCCGTGTCCATGGCTCGGCCTAAGGGTGATGAGACCACTTTGTCGGGGACGACGCCGTGGGCTTTGAGCCATGCGGCTGCCATCCCGGCTTGCTGACGGCCTAAGTCGGTGAGCGGTGAATCGCAGCGGCCCTGGACCAGCTTTTTGACGTTGAACTCCGTCTGACCGTGGCGGAGTAGATACAGCTTCTTCATGCTCTCCCCTTCTGCATAACCTGCTTTGCCGGCATAGCCTTACTCGTGGGTATGCCCTACGTAGTCTTCGTCGATCGTAATCTTGGCAATCGACTTGGGATATTCCGATTCGACCCGTTGTGTCAGCGCGTGCTTTACGTCTTCGGCACTCATCTGCAGATCCGAGGGACGCACGCAGTCAAAGATCACGTTGGTGTGCGTAGGACCCGGCACGCAGCGCAGGTCATGAATCGAGAGGCGGCTATCGATCTCCTGGGCCATGGCGTGAATGCGCAAGCGCATGCTCGCCAGCTTGGGGTCATCGGTCACGATGGGATCGTAGTGAAGCGTAACGATCATGCCGTCTTCGTCCCTAAACGACTGCTCGATGTTATCGAGCGTGTCGTGACTTTCCAACGGGCTGTCCTCGGCCGCCATCTCGGCATGCGCACTTGCAAACTTCCTGCCCGGGCCGTAGTCGTGAACCATCAAATCGTGAACGCCCAAAACGCCGGGATAGCTCATGATCTTGTCTCGAATGTGCTTGACCAGCTTAGGATCGGGCGACTGGCCCAAAAGCGGGCTCACCGTATCCTGGATGAGCTCAAAACCGCTCCAGCCAATATAGGCGCCAACGGCAAGGCCGACCCATGCGTCAAGATTGATGTGCGTCACCTGCGAAACAATTGCGCACGCCAACACGGCGCCTGTGGCAAGGACATCGTTCTTGGAATCCTGCGCGGTCGCATGCAGCGTCTCGGACTCAATGCGATCGCCGAGCTTTTGGTTGAGGGCCGCCATCCACAGCTTTACAACCATCGAAAGTGCCAGGACCGCCACCAGGGCAAGCGAGAACTCGACAGGCTCCGGGTTGACAATACGCTCCACCGAGGACTTCACCAGTTCGATGCCAATAAGCAGCACGAGCGCCGCCACGACCAAACCCGAGAGATACTCGTAGCGACCGTGGCCGTAAGGATGCTCGGGGTCGGCCGGCTTGCTCGCCAGCTTAAAGCCCAGCACGCTCACGATATTCGAGCTTGCATCGGACAGGTTGTTCATGGCATCCGCCACAATCGAAACCGATCCCGACAGCACGCCAATTACGCCCTTCGCAGCGCATAGTGCCACATTGGCGAGAATACACACCACGCCCGTCAACGTGCCCACGCGCGCACGGTCGCCCTGCGCACGCTTAACAATCCACTCGACCATCTACATCCGCCCCCACGGTACTACCTATATATCTATTGCTCAAACGGATTGTAGTGTAGCCACTTTGTCCCCCAGATACAAAAAAGGCCGCAACCCACACGGGCCACGGCCTTGGAATATGGCAAAGGAATCGTCCTTGTGTCGCACAGGTTTACGCGCTTACTTCGGCCACGCTCTTCGAGGTTTCGGGTGAATCGGCTCCGTCCCCCGTCGTCTGTCCCTTCGCCGGCACCACGCCAAAGCAGTAGCTCAGCGCCGCAGACACCGCAAATGCCACACCGCCGGCAGCGCAGCACCACAGCAGGTTCGAGATGCCGCCCGTGGCAAAGCCAATGACCATAAGGACATTCGTCATGCCGATGGTATAGGCCGTAACGTGGCCCACGGCCGCAACAAGGCCTCCGACGGCGCCGCCAATGGCCATGCACGTCAGGCACCTGCCATATTTAAAGCCGCAACCGTACAGCGCCGGCTCGCTTACGCCGCCAAGAACACCCGAGATTGAATAGCCCAGCATGAGCGCCTTCTCGTCCTTATCCGCAACGCGAAGCGACGCGCCAAAGGGCATGCCCCAAACGGCGAACGTTGCCATCGTCGCGGCGATCAGGATGCACGAATCCGTTCCCACACTCATAAACTGCGCATAGGCGAGCGATAGGACAACGTTGCTGACGCCGGCGATCTTTAGGAACTCCCAGCCCGCAGCAAGCCCCATGAGCGTGAGCAGCGACACGATGCCACCGGAATTGCCAAGCATAAACATAAGCTGGCCCAACAGCATGCCCAGATAGCTGCCCGCCGGCGCCGTAATACACAGCGAAACCGGAACCATGACAAGCATGGTCGCAAACGGAACGAACGAAAACGCCACGGCCTTAGGGATAACGCGCTTAAAGAAACACTCCACTCGCCATAGCACGGGCACCGAGATGAGAACCGGAATAACAGTCGTCGTGTAATCGTTGACCGGCGCAGGAAGCAGACCATACACGGAAGTCATCGATGCCCCCGTCGTCGATGCGGCATCGACAAGCTTGAGTAAATCGGGTGCAATCAATACGCCGCCCAGCATCATGCCCAGCTGCTCCGAGCAACCGAGCTGGCGGGCGGCCGCCCAACCAAGATAAATGGGCAAAAAGTAGTAGCCGGCGTTATAGAGCCAACTGTAGAACAGGCGATAGATATCGGAATCGGCAGACCACAGGCCCAGCATGCCTTCGCCCATAATGACAGCGACGGTGCGGAACAACGCCGCGCAGACAATAAACGGCAGCGCCGACATCATGCTTTTGGACAGATAGTCCACCACGGCCATGGCGTTTGATGAAACCGACGTTGTAAACGAGGTGTTAGAAACTTGTAGCATGGAATGCCTTTCCCAATATGACATGCGGGCTGTCCCTTTGTCACATCGTGCGGTACTGACCGATTGCGCGGTACTTTTCGTAGCGGAGGTTTGTGAGGGTCGCGTCGTCGAGCTGCCCAAGCGCATCGAAGGCATCAAATGCCGAGGACATGACGGCACCGGCGATCTCCTCATGCGACAGGCCTTTATCGTCAACAATGCCGTCGATGATGCCGAGCGCCAGCAGATCGGGGGCCGTGAGCTTAAGCGCCTCGGCGGCCTCATTCGCGCGCTCGGTATCCTTCCACAGGATCGACGCACAGGCCTCGGGGCTCACGACCGAATAGGCCGAGCTCGAGAGCATCAGGATGCGGTCGGCCACGGACAGCGCCAGCGCGCCACCAGAGCCGCCCTCGCCTGTCACCACCGAGACAATCGGCGTCTTAAGGCCGCTCATCTCCATGAGGTTCTGGGCAATCGCCTCACCCTGGCCGCGTTCCTCGGCACCGATGCCGCAAAACGCGCCCGAAGTATCGACCAGGCACAGAACCGGTCGACCAAACTTTTCGGCCTGGCGCATCAGGCGACGCGCTTTGCGGTAGCCCTCGGGATGTGCCATACCAAAGTTGCGACGCATGCGCTCTTTGGTCGTGGTGCCGCGCTCGATGGCGATGACCGTTACGGGGCGTCCGTCTTTCCAGCCAATGCCAGCCACCACAGCAGCGTCGTCGCCAAAGTAGCGGTCGCCGTGCAGCTCCACAAATCCATCCAGGCCCAGCGAGATCATCTCGCCCGCCGTGGCGCGATCTGCCGAGCGGGTCTGCTTGACAATCTCGAGCGCGGTTTTTGGTGCGGCCGAGCGCTTGAACAAGTATCCCAGCTTTTTGCCGCGGCGACCCGTATGCACGATCTCATGCGGTGCCCCCAGGCCGGGCGCGTGCCCTTCGTGCAGCGCCAGCAGCTCGCCTACCGTGAGCGCAATCTCGCCACGCGGAACAACGGCATCGCAAAAGCCGTGCTCCAGCAAAAACTCGGAGCGCTGGAATCCCTTGGGCAGGCGCTTGTGCATGTTCTGCTCGATCACGCGCGGGCCGGCAAATGCCGTCAGGGCATCGGGCTCGGCCAGGATAATGTCGCCCTCCATGGCAAAGCTCGCGGTTACGCCTCCGGTCGTGGGGTCGGTGAGCACCGTGATATACAGGCCGCCCGCCTCGCTGTGGCGCCTAACCGCCGCAGAAATCTTGGCCATCTGCATAAGCGAGGTCACGCCCTCCTGCATGCGCGCACCGCCCGAAACGGTAAAGCCGACAACCGGCAATCCCAGCTCGGTCGCACGCTCAAATGTGCGACAGATCTTCTCGCCCACCACGGAGCCCATCGAGCCCATCATAAAGTTGGCGTCCATAAAGAAGAGCGCGGTATCGCAACCGCAGATTTTGCCCCTGCCGCACACAACGGCATCGCGCTCGCCCGAACGCTCGCTCACGCTCTTGAGCTTGTCGGCATAGCCGGGAAACGAGAGGAAGTCCTCCGACGCCAGATTGGCATCCCATTCCTCAAACGTGCCCTCGTCGACCGTCATGCGCATGCGCGCGCGACCGCTCACGCGAAAGTGTTTGCCGCAACGAGGGCAGACCTCGAGGTTGTCGTGTAGGCGTGCCTCATCGATCACGCGGCGGCACTCCGGGCACTTGATAAACACGTGGCGCGCGGGAAACTCGGCGCACGACTCGGTCATCGGTCCCTCGAGGACGTTGACCGTCTTCGCTTTTCTATTCATCAGCATAGAGATGCCCCATCAGATCGGTGTGATACATGCCCGACAAGAACTCGTCGTTTGCCAGCACGTCGAGCTGAAGCTCGCTGTTTTCGCTCACGCCCTCAATCACGAGCTCGCCCAGGGCCGAGCGCATCTTGCGAATGGCGCCGTCACGCGTGGGCGCACACACGATGAGCTTGCCAAGCATGGAGTCGTAGTACGGCGGAACGTTCGCACCGGTAAACATGGCGGAATCCCAGCGCACGCGCGGACCACCCGGCACACGCAACGCGGTGACCGTTCCGCATGACGGCAGAAAGTCCGGCGTTTCGGCATTGATGCGGCACTCCATGGCGTGGTTGCGGACCGGCATATCCTCCTGCTCAAAGGGCAGAGGCTGGCCGGCTGCCACGCGCAGCTGCCACTTGACCAAGTCGGTATCGGTCACAAACTCCGTAACCGGATGCTCCACCTGCAAGCGCGTGTTCATTTCCATAAAGTAGAAATTGCCGTCGTCCGAATACAGGAACTCGATGGTACCGGCTCCTTCGTAGCCGACGGCACGAGCCAGGTCACGCGCTGCCTTGTGCATGCGAGCACGAATGTCGTCGTGTCCGTCGAGGCACGGCGCGGGGCTCTCCTCGATCAGCTTTTGGTTGCGACGCTGCACCGAGCACTCGCGCTCGCCAAGCGAAAACACATGGCCCTGCTTATCGGCCATAATCTGCACCTCGACATGGTGCGCCGGCGCGACGAACTTCTCCATGTAGCACTCGCCGTCGCCAAAGACGGCCTCGCCCTCGGCACGCGCCTCGATGAACGCCTTTGCCGCATCTTCCACGCGCTCGACCTTGCGAATACCGCGACCGCCGCCACCTGCACGCGCCTTAATGAGCACGGGACAGCCAATGCGCTCGGCCTCGGCCGTTGCCTCCTCGGGGCTTTTGAGCAAATCGCAGCCCGGCACGATGGGCACGCCCGCCGCGGCAGCCGTTCGACGTGCGGCGTCCTTGTCGCCCATGCTGTCGATCACCTTGGCCGAAGGACCAACAAACGCCAGGCCATACTTGTCGCAGTCGCGCACGAAGCTCGCCTTCTCGGAAAAGAAGCCATAGCCGGGATGAATTGCCTTAGCTCCCGACTTTACGGCACAGGTGAGCACGGCATCGTCGTTGAGGTAGCTCTCGGCAAGACGCGGGCCACCGATGCAATACGCCTCGTCGGCAAGCTGCACGTGCAGCGCGTCCGCATCGGCCGTGGAATAAACAGCGACGGTCTTGATGCCCATATCGCGGCACGCGCGGATAACACGGACCGCGACTTCGCCGCGGTTGGCGATGAGCACTTTGTCGAACATGAAGCCTTCCTTAACTTTCGTGCATGAGTGCAAAAGACATATCGGCGCGGCAGCAAACCTCACCGTTGACGCTCGCGGTGCCCGTCGCAAAGCGGAACGGCCCGCGCGCACGCGTGATGGAGCACACCAGATCAACCGTGTCGCCCGGGCGCACCGGACGCTTAAAGCGCACCTTGTCCAGACTCGTGTAGAACGGCGTCGCGCCGCGCGCCTCCTCATCGCCCATCAGCAGCACGCAGCAGTTCTGGGCGAGCATCTCGCACTGAATCACGCCGGGGACGACCGGGTTTCCCGGAAAATGCCCCTGCAAAAAGTACTCGTCGCCCGTAATCGTAATCTTGCCGTGGGCCTCGTCGCCCACCAGCTCGGCTTCGTCGAGCAAAAGCATCGGCTCGCGATGCGGTAACAGCTTCTTGAGCTCTTCTTTGTTCACGGATATCACCTATCCGATCCTCATGAGGCAGCTGCCAAACTCCACGAGGTCGCCGTCGGCCACGCAGATCTCGAGCACCTCGCCATCCGCCTCGGCCGTTACCTCGTTGAGAACCTTCATGGCCTCGATGATGCAGAGGGTCTCGCCGACCTTGACCTTAGAGCCCACGTGCACAAACGGCTCGTCGCCCGGCGCCGGGGCAGCATAGAAAACGCCGACCATGGGAGCGGTCACCTCGGTGCCCTTGGGCTCCGGTGCGGCGGCAGGCGCCTGCGCGGCGGGCTCCGGTGCGGCGGCAGGCATGGCGACAGGAGCCACCGCCGGAGCAGTCACGGCACCCGGCATAGACATGGGCACGGCAACCGGCTGCGCGGCACTCGCACGCTCGAGTTCGACCGCGGTGCCATCGGGCTCCTCAACGCGCACGCGCGTGAGGCCGCGGTCCTCCATAACATCGGCTATCTCGGCAAGTCTTTTGGAATCCATGCTCTAGCTCCTCGTATATCTACGCAGCGCGATGGCGGCGTTGTGCCCGCCAAAGCCCAGGTTGGTCGAAAGCGCCCAGGTAAGGTCGGCGCGAACCGCGCGATTGGGCGTGTAGTCAAGATCGCAGGCGGGATCGGGCGTGTGGTAGTTAATGGTCGGCGGCACCACGCCCTGCTCGAGCGCCATGGCGCAGGCCATGACCTCGATGGCACCCGTGGCACCGATCATGTGGCCGGTCATCGACTTAGTCGACGAGACGTGCGCGGCGCGCGCCGCGTCCTCGCCGAGCGCACGCTTAATGCCCGCCGTCTCGGACGAATCGTTGAGCTTGGTCGAGGTGCCGTGGGCATTGATGTAGAGACCCTCGGAAGGCTTGACGTCGCCCTCGGTCACCGCCAGCGATATCGCGCGGGCAATGCCGGCAGCCTCGGGATCAGGGCTCGTGATGTGATAGGCATCATCGGTATTGCCGTAGCCCACGACCTCGGCATAAATGTGCGCACCGCGCGCCTGCGCATGTTCCATGCTCTCGAGTACCAGCACGCAGGCGCCCTCGCCCATCACAAAGCCATCGCGGTCTGCATCGAACGGGCGGCAAGCCGTCGCGGGATCAGGGTTGGTGGTCAATGCGCGGCAGGACGTAAAGCCCGCAACGGCATCGGGAATAATTGCGGCCTCGGCACCGCCGGCGAGAATCGCATCGGCATAGCCGTGCTTGATGGCGCGGAACGCCTCGCCCACCGCATGGGCCGAGGTTGCGCACGCGGTCACCACGGGCAGGGTCGGGCCCTTTGCCTTATGGCGAATCGCGATGTTGCCCGAAGCCATGTTGGGAATCATCATCGCGATCATATAGGGCGATGCGCGGCGGGGCCCGCGGTCGGCAATCGTATGGACGTTGTCGACAAGCGTCTGCATGCCGCCCACGCCCGAGCCCACGTAGACGCCCAGGCGCTCGCGATCGATGGCGCCTTCGACATCAAAGCCCGCATCGTGCATCGCCTCGTCCGAAGCCGCCATCGCAAACTGAACGCAAGGGTCCAGATGCTTGGCGTCACGCTTGCCAAAGTACTCGTTGCCGTCAAAGCCCTTGACCTCGGCCGCCACCTTGACGGCAAATGCATCGGTATCGAAGTGCGTAATCGGGCCGATGCCGCACGTGCCAGCGCACATTGCCGCCCAGGTGGCAAGCGCGGTGTTGCCGAGCGGCGATACGGCACCTATGCCGGTGATTGCAACTCTCTGTTCCATCATGGTCTCCTCATCCAAGCCGTTCTTCGGCCCTGATTTCTACATCGCCATTCCGCCGTCAACGCGTACGACCTCGCCCGTAATGTAGGAAGCCGCATCGCTCGCCAAAAAGCGCACCACGCCGGCCACTTCCTCGGGGCGCGCCATGCGCTTAAGGGGAATCTGCTCCTCGGTTGCCGCACGAACCTTTTCCGAAAGCTTTGCCGTCATATCTGTCTCGACAAACCCGGGGGCGACCGCGTTCACTCGTACGCCGCGGGGCGCAAGCTCGCGCGCCACCGCCTTGGTCAAGCCGATCACGCCCGCCTTGGAGGCAGCGTAGTTGGCTTGCCCGGCATTGCCCATCAGGCCCACAACCGAGCTCATGTTGACGACGCAGCCGCCGCGCTGGCGCATAAAGGTCTTGGTGAGCGTGCGCGTCATGTTGAATGTTCCCTTGAGATTGACGTCGAGCACGCGGTCGAAGGCGTCATCGCCCATGCGCATGAGCAGGCCATCGCGGGTGATGCCAGCGTTGTTGACGAGCGCCCAAATGGAGCCAAAGTCGTTGAGGACCGCTTCCACGCACGCGTTGACGGCAGCGGGATCGGCCACGTCGCATTGATATGCGCGAGCTGTGGCACCAGCGGCCTCGCAGGCTTCGCACGTCTCGCGCGCCGCATCGACGCTGCCGGCATAGACGACGGCGATATCGTAGCCATCCTCCGCCAGACCGATAGCGCAGGCGCGGCCGATACCCCGCGAGCCGCCCGTGACCAGTGCCACGCGACGTAAGTCGTTGCGCTCGAGCGTGCCGTTGTTCAAATTGCCCATGTCATTCCTTTCGGGTTACAGCCCTGTGGACTATGCGAGCTCGTCGGCAATAGCTGCGACCTGCTCGGCTGTTTCGCACGAATACACGCAAACGTCGCTCAGCGTACGCTTGACCAGGCCGGACAGCGTTTTGCCAGGGCCAACCTCAATAAACGTGTCGATGCCCTGATCTTGCAGAGTATGCAGCGTGTCGACCCAGCGCACGGCATGACTCACCTGGTTGGCCAAGACATCCGATGCCGCTCGCGGATCCGCCGGATAGGGCGCCGCCGTCATGTTTGCCATGACCGGAATCAGCAGCGGAGACGGCGCGTGGCCGGCTTGGATATACGTCGCCAGCCCCTCAGTCGCCTCGGTCATATAGGGACTATGGAATGCACCCGACACCGCGACTTTCATAGCGCGGCCGCCAGCCCCTTTTACTAGGACGTCGAGCTCCTGCAGCGCCTCGGGCGCTCCGGCAACAACCGTCTGCTGCGGGCTGTTGTAGTTGACCGGCCAGCAGTCCTCGCCGGCCTGTTTTGCCAGGTTCTCGACTTGCTCCGCATCGAGCTTGATGACGGCGCGCATACCGCCCGGATGGCGCTCGGCAGCCGCGGCCATCAGCGCCGCGCGCTCGCACACGAGCTCAAAGCCCGCTCGCGTATCGAATGCCCCCGCAAAGGTGAGCGCGGCGACCTCGCCCAGCGAGAATCCCGCACAGGCGGCAGGCACCACGCCGCGCTCACGCAGAGCGGTAGCCGCTGCCAGGTCGTGAACGAACACGCACGGCTGCGTGTTCTCGGTCTGCGAGAGCTCCTCCTTGGAGGCGCTCCGGCACTGCTCGCTGGTCCCCGGGCGCACCTCGTCGACAATGGCGAACACCTCGGCGGCCGCCGGCGATGCCTCGATCAGGTCGACGCCCATCGCGGGGTGTTGGGCACCCTGGCCAGCAAACAGAAACGCTACGCTACCCATGCGGACGCACCCTTCAGGACGCGCTCGGCGCCATCGATCAGGTCGTCAACGATTTCACGTGCGCTCTGGCGCTCGTTGACCATGCCGGCAATCTGTCCACACAAAAACGAACCCTCTTCGTAATTGCCGTCCTTGGCGGCCTTGCGAAGGGCGCCCGTGCCCATGGCCCCGAGTTCCTCGACACTTACGCCCGCCGCCTCGCTCTTGGCGTAGGCGTTGGTAAAGGGGCTCTTGAGTGCACGCACCGGGTGTCCCGTCGAGCGGCCGGTCGCACGCGTCGAGGTGTCGTTGGCCTTCAAGACCATCTCCTTGTACTGCTCCGATACGGTGCACTCGTCTGCGATCAGAAAGCGCGTACCCACCTGCACGCCGGCGGCGCCCAGCATAAAGGCGGCCGCCACGCCGCGGCCGTCGGCAATACCGCCAGCGGCCACAACGGGAATGTCGACCGCATCGACGACCTGCGGCACCAGTGCCATCGTCGAGGTCTCGCCAATATGGCCGCCCGATTCGGTACCCTCGGCAACAACCGCCGTGGCTCCACGACGTGCCACGAGGCGCGCCAGCGCCACCGAGGCAACGACCGGGACGACCTTGATGCCCGCCTCGTTCCACGCCTTCATGTACTTGGCGGGATTGCCGGCGCCCGTCACGACGACCGGCACTCGCTCGTCAATCACGACCTGCGCGACCTCGTCGGCAAACGGGCTCATGAGCATGACGTTGACGCCAAAGGGCTTATCCGTCTTGGCGCGCAGCTCATGAATCTGGTCGCGAAGCCAGTTGGCGTCGGCGTTCATGGCCGCGATGATGCCTAAGCCACCCGCCTCGGACACTGCGGACGCCAGCGAGGCATCGGCAATCCAGGCCATACCGCCCTGGAACACGGGCTTTTCGATGCCGAGCAGATCGCAGAGAGGAGTCTTGAGCATCTCTACTTCTCCAATGCCGCCTCGACCGTATCGGCGAACTCGCCGACCGTCTTGGGGTTCTCCTCGGTATCGAGCTGGATGCCAAACTCGTCCTCGACGGCGACGAGGATCTCGACGGTGCCCAGGCTGTCGAGACCAATCTCCTCGAGCGTGGACTCGGGCTTCATCTCGACATCGTCAAGACCGGCGGTCTCGCGGATAACGTCGCAAACGCGCTCGAAGGTCTTCTGATCTGCCATGGTAGTTCTCCTTTGGTTGTGCCCTAGGGCGTTTTTATTTCCTATGTGCGACTACTTCCAACGAAGCAGATAGCCACCTATATCCAGACCGGCGCCAAATCCAACCAAGGCGATGGTGTCGCCTGTGTGAAGTGCACCGGCGTTTGCCAGCCGGTCGAGGGCAAGCGGAATGCATGCGCTCGAAATGTTGCCGATCTCGCGCAGCGTTCGAACCACGCGCTCGTCTGGCACGCCGAGGCGCTTGACCGCCTGACTCAGGATTCGTTCGTTAGCCTGATGGAATACAAAATGGTCGATGTCTTCGACCGAAATGCCCGCATCGCCCGCAAGCTTATGGACCGTGTCGCAGATGGCGTTGACGCCGAACTTGAACACGCGGCGGCCATTCATGGACAGCACGCTCTCGCTATCTGCAGAGGCCTTAAACGGCGAGGTGCCGACCAGACCGGGTACGCGCAACGTCTCGACGTCGGGCGCCGTCGAAAGCTCAACGGCAAGGGGGTTGTCTCCCCCAGCTCCAATCACTGCGGCGCCTGCCCCATCGCCAAAGAGCACGCAGGTGGCGCGGTCGGTCCAGTCGAGCGTGCGCGTCATCTGCTCGGCAGCAACGACAAGCACGCGCTCGGCACGGCCGCGGGCGATATAGCCCTCGGCGACATCGAGCGCAAACACGAAGCCGGCACAAGCCGCCGAGACATCGAAGGCAGGGCACGTCGCGCCCAGACGCTCGGCTACGGCACACGCCTCGGCGGGAACAAGGTGGTCACCCGTTGTCGTCGAGCAGACGATTAGATCCAGCTGGCTCGCGTCGATTCCGGACACCTGGAGTGCCCGCTCGCTCGCCGCTACGGCAAGGTCGTCGAGTGACTCGGTGGTGCAGACGTGGCGGCTCTTGATACCGGTGCGGGTAAAAATCCACTCATCCGAGGTATCGAGGAACTCAGATAGCTCGTCATTGGAAACACTGCGCTCAGGAAGTGCCGAACCTGTTCCAAGAATCGTGAAACCCATCACTAACCTCCTTTGAGTTGTTGACGTGTTTACATCGACCAAGAGAGGATAACGCATTTCAGTCTTTGTTGACGTGTTAACATTAAATTGTCCAAATGCGACAAAGGCTTCACATTGTGTCTATCTCTCGACACCATTGCGTCATTCACTTATTCAATAAGGAGGTAGCAGCCGCTATGGATGCCCAATTAACGATTGTCGACGTAACCGGATCGACCAACGATGACCTGCTCGAGGCAGGAAAACAGGGTGCGCCGCACGGCACAGGACTTGCCGCCCGCACGCAAACGGCAGGACGCGGCCGGCGCGGCCACAAGTGGGATTCAACCGCCGGCAACCTATTGCTTTCGATTGTCCTGCGTCCATGCGTTAATCCCGCAAAGTACTCTGGTCTTGCCGCCGTCAGCGGCCTAGCGGTGCTCGAAGCACTCGAAAAGCAGGGTCTTGCAAACGAGATTGGCCTCAAATGGCCCAACGACCTGGTCGCGAGTGGACGCAAACTCGGCGGCATTCTGGTCGAGGCCGCACGCGATAACGAAGGCAAACCTTTCGCCGTCTGCGGCATTGGTGTCAACGTAAACTACACGCCCCAAGAGGTGCCCGATGGCGGCCTGGCGGCAATTGGCCTCTCGGACCTCAACGAGAGCGTTCCCGCCGTCGACATGCTCCTCGATGAGGTCTATCACGCAGTTATGGACGCTGTAGATACCTGGGCAGAGCGCCTCAACGCCAAGGAAGAAGACGCCGGTCCGCTCGCGCCCGTCCACGACGAATATATCGCTCACCTCAATTGGATCGGGAAGCACGTTATCGCCCGCTCCCCCGCTGGAGACGAGCTGGCACGAGGCATCTTTAAAACCGTCGATGCCTTTGGTCGCGCGTGTATCGAAACGGAAGGCGGCTTGCGATCCTTCCATTTTGAGGAGGCATCGCTGCGCCCCTTGAGCGAATAGGTCGCCGCAGCCGTCGGCTCGGCAGCATTACCCGGCAGTCCAAACCATCATTCAAAACAAAAGAGCCCCGCTACCAAGATGGCAGCGGGGCTCTGTAAGCTATGAGCGATATCGCTTAGAGCTTGATGTCGATGTCGACGCCAGCGGGGAGGTCGAGACGCATGAGCGAATCAACGGTGCCCGAGGTGGGGTCGAGGATGTCGATGAGGCGCTTGTGGGTGCGCATCTCGAACTGCTCACGGGAGTCCTTGTTCACGTGCGGCGAGCGGATAACCGTGTACAGGTTGCGCTCGGTGGGCAGGGGGACAGGACCGGAAACGCGAGCGCCGGTCTTCTGAGCGGTCTCGACGATGAGCTTCGCGGACTGATCGACGACCTCGTGATCATAGCCCTTGAGGCGAATGCGGATCTTCTGGGTAGCCAACTTAAACCTCCAAAGAGTGCGAGAGATGTTCTCGCGGATTACGTAACAGGGAGCTCGAACTTAGGCGTTCTTGCTCATGACCTCGTCCACGATGGACTTGGGCGCGGGCTCATAAGAGTCAAACTGCATCGTGTAGGATGCACGGCCCTGGGTCTGGGAGCGAAGGTCGGTAGCGTAACCGAACATCTCGCCCAGCGGCACCTTGGCACGGATGAGCTTGCTGTTCTTGCGATCCTCCATGCCCTCGATCTTGCCGCGGCGACCGGAGAGGTTGCCCATAACGTCGCCCATGTACTGCTCGGGGGTCTCGACCTCGACAGCCATGATCGGCTCGAGCAGCTGCGGATCGGACTTCTTGAGGGCGTCCTTGATAGCCATAGAACCGGCGATCTTGAAGGCGGCCTCGGAGGAGTCGACCTCGTGGTAAGAACCGTCGAACAGGGTGACCTTAACGTCGAGGACCGGGAAGCCGGCGATAACACCGGTGTTCAGGGCCTCCTGGATGCCCTTGTCGATGGACGGGATGTACTCCTTGGGCACGACGCCGCCGACGATAGCGTTGACGAACTCGTAGCCGAAGCCCTCCTCCATCTTCTCGAGCTTGATGACGGCGTGGCCGTACTGACCGCGGCCGCCGGACTGACGGACGAACTTGCCCTCAGCCTTCTCGACGTCGTGACCAGCGGTCTCGCGGTAGGCAACCTGGGGCTTACCAACGTTAGCGTCAACCTTGAACTCGCGGAGCAGACGGTCGACGATGATCTCGAGGTGCAGCTCGCCCATGCCGGCGATGATGGTCTGGCCGGTCTCG
>CBCSNG010000003.1:0-111124 GCA_965141635.1 uncultured Collinsella sp.
GCCGCGCGACAAGGAGATATATTGCCAGACCGGAGGGGCGCCGTGGGCGGGAATCTGGTCGTACACATTTCCTACACAGTTTGGAATCCGACTAACGTTTGCCAGCCGTTACCTACCGCTCGCCGAGCATCTCTTTATATAAGGCAGTCTCATGGTTAAAGCGGATACGTCCCCCTAGCTAAAGCACAGCCAGCATCGAGCAACTCATCACGTTCTTCCACCGAGAACCCCTCGGCGTAGACGCGCACCACTGGTTCGGTCCCGCTAGGACGGACCAGCAGCCACGTGTCATCCTCGAATGCCAAACGCAAGCCATCCATATGACTAACGTTTTGCGGCACCTTGCCACAAATCGACTTGGGGTTTACGCCCGGCAGCAGGGTTCGTAACGTTTCGGCATCTTCGGCCTCAAGGCGCAAATCCCGTCGACCGTAACTCGTCTTACCAAAACTGTCCTCGAGTTGGTCGACCAGAACGCCCAAAGGCGCGTCCGTCTTAGCCATAAGCTCACACAGAATCAGACAGGCGAGGATTCCATCGCGCTCGGGCATATGCGCGGCGATGCCGATACCACCGGCTTCTTCGCCGCCCATGAGGACGCCGCCCTTCTTCATCTCTGCCGCTATATATTTGAAACCGACTGGCTTGACGGTCACGCGGCAGCCAAGCGCCTCGGCAATGCGACGCACGAGCGTCGAGCATGAAAGATTGACGACGACGCGCCCCTCCAAATTACGAAATTGAACCAAGTCGCCCAAAACGAGCGCCATGATCTGATGCGGATGTATATATCTGCCGCGCTCGTCAACCGCGCCGATACGGTCGGCGTCGCCGTCGGTCACCAGGCCAGCGCAAGCTCCGTCCTCGATAACCGTGCGCTCGCAAGCGTCCACCCACGGTTCAACGGGGTCGGGGCAGATATCTTCTTGGTCAGACGCCTGCCCGGCGTGAATCTCGTGCACCTCAACGCCAAGCTCGCGCAGCAAGTCGGCTAGATAGCCCTGGACTGCGCCGCCCATGGGATCGACAACCACGCGCAGGTGCGCGGCGCGGATGGCTTCGGCATCGACAAACGATGCCACCGCCTGCATATAGTCAGGAATGATATCCGCGGTGCGATATTGCCCCTCGATCCCCATTGGCTCGAGAGCCATGGTCTCTTCGAGCTCTTCGATGACATCCTGGTTGGCGGTCGAGCCGTCACCCATGCGAATCTTGAGGCACAGATAGCCCTGCGGATGATGGGACCCCGTCACCATGAGCGCGCCGCACGCCTCACCGTCATAAGCCGCCGCCCACGTAAGGGCAGGGGTCGGGACAGGTCGCGAAGCGAGCACGGCGTCTAGCCCGTGCGCCGCTAGCACGCCCGCCGCAAGCTCAGCGAACTCGCGCGCCAGGGGCCGGGTGTCGAACCCTATATATACCGTTTTGCCCGGATTGGTCTTTTGCCACAACTCGCCGACGGCATCGGCGATACGGGCAACGTTATCGGCAGTGAAGTCCTCATCGACGCGAGCGCGCCAACCGTCAGTTCCAAAATGAATTATCGCGCACACGCGCAGACACCTCACAGTGTTTGGATCATGGTACGCATGGGGTATACCCGCAACATGCACTCGGCAACCTGCCGGCACCAGCATTCACCATTTGGGCAAATGCTGCCGAGGACATGCAGGCAATAAAAAACTGCCCCGTATGGAGCGGTTTTGCCCTTTATATATCGAGCGCCTCGGCCATCGCTGCCGTAGTGATTGCCGTGGTTCCACAACAACTGCCCACCATTGCGGCGCCGGCATGTCTCCATTCGATGCATGCGCGCGCGAAAGCTTCGGGGTTCTCGTGCCATACGGGGCCATCCTGAGTCTGGACCGGATCGCCCACGTTGGGACGCACCGTGACGGGAGTAGTCGCCGATGCAACCATCCTGGGCACCGCCGCGTTCGCGGCCGCAAGCGAACAGCAATTAACACCAACCGAGTTTGCGCCGTGTTTTTCGGCGTACAAAACGGCTGCCTCGATGTTGAGGCCATCGCCCAACAGGTCGCCTTTATCGTCAACGACAAAACTCACCAGAACAGGCATGCCGTCGGCGGCATCTCGAGCGCCGGCAAGCATGGGCTGCAAATTACGGATAGACGTCACCGTCTCGATCAGCAGACCGTCAACGCCGGCATTGAGCAAGGCGTGCGCCTGTTCGCGCGCAATGCCTCGGATTTCACGATACTCGGCAGAGTCCTCGGCAAACCACTCAATACCGATCGGGCCCATCGAGCCCAGCAGCAGCTGAGGGTGCGCCTGGCGGGCATCGTCGACGGCCCCGCGATTGACCTCCGCCACGGACGGCGCAATCTGGTCGTGTTTGAGGGCATAGCTTGATGCCTGAAAGGTGTTGGTAATGAGCACCTGCGCGCCGGCGGCGACATACAAGCGATGGATACGAGAAACGGTCTGCGGCTCTGCCAGATTCCAAAACGCCGGTGGAATGTCGGCGGCATCGTACTCACTCAACAGAACACTGCCCATGGGGCCCTGCGCCAACAAGGTCTCGCTCGACAAGCGGCGCGTAAGTTCCTCGGCACCAAAGCGGTTGTAATAACTCGTATCCATATATATCCCGCTATTCCTCGACGCTGATTCCCTGCTTTTCGAGATAGGCGAGCCAGCGGCTCATCGTGTCCTCGGATAGCGCATGCTCCATCATGCAGGCCTCGGAATCGGCTCGCTCAAATTCGACACCGAGCTCCTGAACCAAAAACGTGCGGATGAGGCGATGACGGTACCAGATAGCCGTACCAACCTCGCGGCCGCGATCGGTCAGGATCACCTTGCCGTAGTGCGATTGCTCGACAAGCTCGGATGCCTTGAGCGCCGAAACCGCTTTATTGACCGATGCCTTGGAGACGCCAAGGCGCTGCGCGATGTCGACCGATCGCACGCCGTTGGTTTCCCCCTCTTCGCTTTCAATGCGAACCATGCACTCCAAGTAGTCTTCGTTCGCCACCGTCAGATGTAGTTCGCGCGAGCTATTTGTCGTATCCATGATCTTCCGTCCCTTCTGCATTCAATGGCTGATTCTACCCCATCCAAGCGTCGTGGTATGCCGTGGCATACCGTGCTAGAGTTCTTGTTGCACACGACGACCAAGATTGGAGCGGTCTTTATGGAAAACACCACCACGAGCCCCGATGTCCTCGAACGCTTTTTGCGCTACGTCCAGATCAACACGCAGTCCGAGGATGCAAACTGTGACCAGGTACCCTCGAGCGCCGTTCAGTTTGACCTTGCCAACGTGCTGGCTGAAGAGCTGCGCGAGCTTGGTGCGAAAGATGCCCACGTGACCGAGCACGCCTATGTCTGCGCGCATATCCCCGCAAGTGCGGGCGCTGAGGACAAGCCCGCCCTGGGCCTGATCGCCCATCTCGACACCACCGAAGTTGCACCGGGTGCCGGCGTGAAGCCGCACATCGTACACTACGAAGGCGGCGACCTGGTCTGCGGCACGGTTGACGGTAAGCCCGTTGCCATGAGCACCGCCAAGCTTCCCGCCCTGAACGACCTCGCGGGTGAGGACCTGGTCTGCAGCGATGGCACCACGCTGCTGGGCGCGGACGACAAGGCAGGCGTCGCCGAGATCATGTCGCTTGTCGCGCGTATCGCTCAGGATCCCTCCCTGCCCCATCCCGCACTCGGCATTTGCTTCTGCCCTGACGAGGAGATCGGTCACGGAGCCGAGCTGTTGGATATCGATACCTTTGGCTGCAAGTACGCCTACACGGTCGACGGCGGCCCCATCGGCGAGCTGGAGTGGGAGTGCTTTAACGCCGCCGAGGCGACCGTCCGCTTTGAGGGCCAGTCCATCCACCCGGGCGACGCCAAGGGCCGTATGATCAACGCAGGCAATCTGTTCTGCGACTTCAACGCGTTGCTCCCCTACGTGCAGCGCCCGGAGTATACGGAAGGCTACGAGGGCTTTTATCACCTTGAGGGTGTATCTGCGACCGTCGATCACGCCACAGCGCGCTATATCGTCCGCGACCATGACGCCGCCAAGTTCCAGCAGAAACTCGACCTTATTGATGCCGCCGCCTCGATGCTCAACCAGCGTCTGGGTGAGGAGCGCGTGACGGTCGAGATTAGGCAGCAGTATCGAAATATGGCCGAGATCGTTCGTGACTATCCCGAGCTTATTGATGTTGCCAAGGAAGCCTACCTTGCCTGCGGCGTTGAGCCCCAAGTGCTGCCGATTCGCGGCGGCACCGACGGCGCTCAGCTGTCGTTCCGCGGTCTGCCCTGCCCCAACCTTTCCACCGGCGGCTATTGCTACCACGGCGTCAACGAGTTCGTCCCGGTCAGTTCGCTCGTCAAGATGACCGACGTGCTCCAGGAGCTCGTCGCCCGCTTTGCATAAGCCTGGCTGCACAAGTCCAAAAGACGAATTGCCCCGTCCTCAACCAAGAACGGGGCGATTTTTTTACTGCAACGAGAATAGGTTGACGCACGCCAGCCTCTTAACGCAAGGAGTGTCCCAAACTGCCGGCACATAAGAAACGTCCCCAAGTGCCAAGTGCATCAAGAGTGTCCCCTTTGACCAGTCGTTTAAGAACGTCCCCAATGACTAACGTCGCAGGTTGAGGACGGGCAGCGAGCGGGTCGCATTTGAGACAAGGTGACGTGAAACGAAAGGGCGCTGACCTTCTGGTCGCGCCCTTGAAGTTGAACGTCAGATTGTCCAAATGCGGCCCGCGCAGCGTCAAGCGGTTACGCGGTTTGGTAAAACCGCGTAACTTAGTAGTTGGCTTCGTAGCCGTTGCCGTCGCCGGTGGGCTCTTCGTAGTAGTCCGAATCGCTTGAATCGCTTGAGTCATCGGAATCGTCAGAGCTGACCGATGAGGTTGCGGTACCGTTTGCGTAGTCGTCAGACGTGTTGTTGTTCAGGTCACCGATCGTAGAGCTGGAATCGTCGGAAAGACCCATGGTGTTGGGACCCTTGGGATCCTTGCCGGCATCGACGCGCTCCATCATTTCCTTGAGCTCGTCCTCGTAGACAAAGACGTAGCTCACACCGTCGATCATGGTGCTGTCGTCGGCGTACGAGGGCAGGTTGGCCGAGTAGATACCGTCGACATCCATACCGCGCATGGCGTTGACCGTAGCCACGATATCCTGAACGCTCATATCGGTTACGAGCATATCGGACAGCGAATTAACCAGGCCAAAGATCTTTGTGGCATCGAAGTTATTGAGAATCTGGTTGGCAAGGGCGCCAAGCACCTGACGCTGGTGGCGCATGCGCGTGTAATCGCCGTCGGCATAGGTGTAGCGGCAGCGGGCATAGGTAAGGGCGGTGGCACCGTCCATATGCTGCTGGCCAGCGGTAATCTTAATATCCAGGTGCTCGGGGTCGTCAACATCATCGGTTGCGTTAATGTCGATACCGCCAACCGAATCAATCAGCGCCTGCATACCGTCGAAGCTGACCTCGGCATAGTGGGAAATCTGAACACCGCACAGCTCGTTGACCGCCTCGACCATGGCCTCGGCGCCGCCAACGGTATGGCAGGCGTTGATCTTCATGGTCTCGCCCTTGTACTCGACCTTGGTGTCGCGCGGAACGGAAATGAGCGTCGCCTGTTTTTGCGTGGGGTCGATGCGTGCCAGGATAATCGAGTCGGCACGATACGTATCCTCGCCCGGACGGCCGTCGGTGCCAAGAAGCAGCACGTAGAACGGATCCTTTGCCTCATCGGTGTCAACCAGAACCCGACGCAGATTGTCGGTAATGACATTAGAATCGCCGAGCTTGCCCATAATGGTGGCAAACCACAGGCCGGCAGCGGTAGTGGCACTCAGCAGCACGCCAAGCACGACAATGAGCGCGACGTGACGAATCGTGTGGCTACGGCGACGTTGACGAGCGCGCTCGGAATAGCGAGCCACGTTATCGCGACTGTAGATCTTGGCCTGCGCACCAGTTGAGGGTCTTCGGGTGGTGGTATCCGCGAGGGGTTTTTTATTAAACATAGGCAACCTGTATTAGTAGATGACGGGATCGGGGACGGTAGCATGCTCGACATGCGCGCCAAGCGCCTGCAGCTTTTCGACAAACCGCTCGTAGCCGCGCTTGATGTGATGGATGGCCGAAACCTCGGTCGTCCCGTCGGCGATCAAGCCCGCTACGACGAGGGCCGCTCCGCCACGCAGATCGGGCGAGGTAACCTGTGCACCCGAGAAGCCCTTGACGCCATGAATCATGGCATGATGGCTCTCGATACGAATGTCGGCACCCATGCGCACCAGCTCAGAGGCAAACATAAAGCGATTCTCGAAGATGTTCTCGGTGATAACGGAGCTACCATCGGCAAGGGCGGAGAGCACCATAATCTGCGCCTGCATGTCCGTCGGGAAGCCGGGGAACGGAAGCGTCTGGATGTCGACCGGCTTGATACGCTCGGCACGGTTTACATGGACGCCATCCTCGACGCGCTCGCAGTCGATACCCATGAGCTCCATCTTCTTGAGTACCATGCCCAAGTGAATGGGGCAAAAACCCGTGACGTCGACACCGCGATCGTCGGCCATCAACGCACCGGCGACGATAAAGGTGCCGGCCTCGATGCGGTCGCCCACTACGCGATGGGTAACGGGATGCAGCTCTTCCACGCCCTCGATGGTCACGACAGGCGTACCGGCGCCGACAATCTTAGCGCCCATCTCGTTGAGCATGTTGGCGAGATCGACGATCTCGGGCTCGCGGGCGGCATTGTCGATAACCGTGGTACCCTTCGCGCGCACGGATGCCATAATGAGGTTCTCGGTCGCACCGACACTGGCGAACTCGAGCGTGACGGTGGTACCGCGCAGACCTTGGGGCGCATTAGCGTTGATGTAACCGTGGGCGGTATCGAACTCAACGCCCAGGGCCTCGAGACCAAGAATGTGCATATCGATCTTGCGAGCACCCAGGTTGCAGCCGCCCGGCATGGCGATCTTGGCGCGATGGAAGCGACCCAGCAGGGGTCCCATCACGGCGGTGGAAGCACGCATCTTGGCAACGAGCTCGTAGGGGGCCTCCCAAGAATCGACCTGAGAGGTATCAATCTCGAGCGTGTGCTCGTCGAGAACATCGATCGTAGCGCCCATGCCCTTGAGCACCTTGCCCATCACGTGGACATCGGAAATATCGGGCACGTTCTGCAGCGTCGTTTTGCCCGGCGCCAGAAGCGTTGCCGCCATGAGTTTGAGTGCGGAGTTCTTGGCGCCCGAAACGGGCACGGAGCCTCCGATGGCGTGGCCACCCTCAACGCGGATAATATCCAAGGTCTACCCTTTCAAAAAGCATGCCCGGGATGGCTGGGCCATCCCGGGCATGATGTGTTCGCAAATGGTCGAACGCTAAATCGTTTGACTATTGGGCAAGCTTGAGCTTACACCATGCGATTTCATTATAGAGGTAGGCGCGGCGTGCATCATCCTCCGACAAATTACCCAGCTTCTCTTCAAAACCTTGAATATCAGCTTTAAGCTTGTCGGCATCGACGGTCGCCAAATCGCAAGCGCGCTCGGCGAGAACGGTCACGACATCGTCCGCAACCTGGGCATAGCCGCCGGCCACGGCAAACGTGTGGTCGACAGTGCCCATGGCCTTATCGGAAACGCGAACGTAACCGCGGTCGATCGTGCAGATCTCGCTGGAGTGAGCAGGCAGAACGCCAAACTCGCCATCCGTGGACGGAATCGACACAAACGCAGCGTCGCCCTCATAGGCGCAGCTCACGGGGCACACGATGCGGATACGCATAACCTACTTCTCCCCCATCTTGCGGGCGCGCTCGCGCACGTCCTCAATCGTGGAAGCATAGCGGAAAGCCTGCTCAGGCAGGTCATCGGCCTTGCCGTCGACAATCTCGGCGAAAGAGCGGACGGTATCCTCGACGCGGACGTAGACACCGGGGTTGCCGGTGAACTTCTCGGCGACGTGGAAGGACTGCGAGAGGAACTGCTGAATCTTACGGGCACGGTTGACCGTAAGGCGCTGCTCCTCGGACAGCTCGTCCATACCCAGAATGGCGATGATGTCCTGAAGGTCGGAGTACTCCTGCAGGAGCTCCTGGACCTTGACGGCGACACGGTAGTGCTCCTCGCCAACGATCGAGGGATCGAGAGCGTCGGAGGAAGACGCAAGCGGGTCGATAGCCGGGAACAGGCCGAGCGACGAAATGCTACGCGAAAGAACCGTGGTGGCATCGAGGTGCGTAAACGTCGTGGCAGGCGCCGGGTCGGTCAGGTCGTCTGCGGGGACGTAGACAGCCTGGACGGAGGTAATGGAGCCCGTCTTGGTCGAGGTAATGCGCTCCTGGAGGTCGCCCATCTCGGTTGCCAGCGTGGGCTGGTAACCAACGGCGGACGGCATACGGCCCAGCAGTGCGGAAACCTCGGAACCTGCCTGAGAGAAGCGGAAGATGTTGTCGATGAACAGCAGAACGTCCTGGCCGCGATCGCGGAAGTACTCAGCGGTGGTAAGGCCGGCCAGACCGATGCGCAGACGCGCTCCGGGCGGCTCGTTCATCTGACCATAGACCAAGCAGGTCTTGTCGATAACGCCAGACTCGCTCATCTCGAGGAACAGGTCGGTGCCCTCGCGGGTACGCTCGCCGACGCCGGTGAACACCGAGGTGCCGCCGTGCTCCTGGGCGAGGTTGTTGATGAGCTCCTGGATCAGAACGGTCTTGCCGACGCCGGCGCCGCCGAACAGACCTGTCTTGCCGCCGCGGATGTAGGGTTCGAGCAGGTCGACGGCCTTGATGCCGGTCTCGAAGATCTCGGTCTTGGTGGTGAGCTCGTCGAAACGGGGCGCTGCATGGTGGATGGGGTAGAACTCCTCCACCTCGGGCATGGGCTTGCCGTCGACGGGCTTGCCCATGACGTTCCAAATGCGGCCGAGCGTCTTGGGACCAACGGGCATCTTCATGGGCTCACCGGTATCGGTGGCGATGAGGCCGCGCTGCAGGCCGTCGGTCGAGGACATGGCGACCGTGCGGACGACGCCGCCCGGAAGCTGGCTCTCGACCTCGAGGATCGTGCTCAGATGACCGATCGGGGTCTCGGCCTCGACCGTGAGCGCGTTGTAGATCGGGGGCACCGCGCCGTCAAACTTGACGTCGACGACAGGGCCGATGATTCGCACGATGCGACCATCACCGGCAGTCGTCTTCTTGGTGGCTTCCTCGACCGCAAGCTTTACGGTGTTATTAGCCATTACTGTTCCTCCAATGCTGAGGCTCCGCCGACGATCTCGTTAATCTCGGTCGTGATCGAAGCCTGGCGCACGCGACTATACGTGCGGGTAAGGGTCGAGATGATCGCGGTGGCGTTTTCCGTCGCGGAGTGCATGGCCTTGCGGCGTGCACCCTGCTCGGCAGCCGCCGAATCGATCAGGGCCTGGTAGATGACCGTCAGGATATAAGACGGCACAAGCTTGCCGAGAACATGCTCGGGAGAGGGCACGAACTCGAACGTGGACGAGATGCGCTTAGGGGCGTCGGTCTCGTTCTTACGCGGACCGTGGGCCATAGCGATCATCTCGGGGTCGAGCGGCAACAGATGCTCGACGCGAAGCTCCTGATCCACGCGGTTCTTGGCGTGGTGGTAGACAAGCTCGACACGGTCAAGCTCACCGGCACGATACGCATCGCAGATATGAGAGGAGATCATGCGGGCCTGATTGAAATCGGGCTCAGAGGAGTTGCCCTCAAAGTGCATGACAACGTTTGCGCGGTCACGGAAATACGTGGCCGGCTTACGCCCGCACGCGATGATCTCGTATTCGATGCCGTCGTTCGCCCAAGAAGCGGCGAGCTTTTCGGCCGTGCGCTCCACCGTCGTATTGAAACCGCCGGCAAGGCCGCGGTCCGAGGCAATAACGACAATCAGGCCATGCTTGACGCTCTCATGCTTCTGCAGCATGGGATCGGTGCCCGAACAGGAGGCGTCGCCGGCGACCGTCAACATGACGTCGGTCAGCGCCTCCTTATAGGGCTCGGCCTGCTTGGAGCGATCGAGGGCACGACGAATCTTGGCCGTAGAGACCATCTCCATCGTGCGCGTGATCTGCTTGGTCGTGGTAACCGAGGAGATTCGCTTCTTAATGTCGCGAAGGTTGGCCATGGGGCTTAGTTCTCCTCTGATCCAGAAACATCCGAATGGTGCTTGGCCATGAACTGCTGCTTGAAGTCGCCGATGACGCGCAAGAGCTCAGCCTTGGTGTCATCATCGATCTTCTTGGCGCGAACCTTGTCGAGCAGCGAACCAAAGCCATTGTCCATGTACTCGATGAGCTCGGCACGGAAGGGCAGCACGTCGGCGATCTCCAGGTCATCCAGGAAGCCCTCGTTGCCAGCGAACAGCGTAACGATCTGCTCGCCAACCTCAAACGGCTTGTAACGCGGCTGCTTCAGGAGCTCGGTCATGCGAGCACCGTGGGTCAGCTGCTTCTGAGTAGCCTCGTCGAGGTCGGAGCCGAACTGCGTAAAGCCAGCGAGCTCCTGATAGGAAGCGAGGTCCAGACGGAGGTTGCCGGCGACCTGCTTCATGGCCTTGGTCTGCGCATCGCCACCGACGCGGGACACGGAGATACCCACGTCGACTGCCGGGCGCTGACCCTGGAAGAAGAGCTCGGACTGCAGGTAGATCTGACCATCGGTAATGGAAATGACGTTGGTCGGAATGTAGGCCGAGACGTCGCCGTCCTGGGTCTCGATGATCGGCAGTGCCGTCATGGAGCCGTAACCGTTCTTCTTGGACATCTTGACGGCACGCTCGAGCAGACGAGAGTGCAGGTAGAAGATGTCGCCAGGATAGGCCTCGCGTCCGGGCGGACGATGCAGCGTCAGCGACATCTGACGGTAGGCCACAGCCTGCTTGGACAGGTCGTCGTAGATGACGAGCACGTGGCCGCCGGGGTTGGTCTCGCTGGCGGGCTTGCCGTCCTCGCCGTTGTACATGAAGAACTCGCCAATAGCGGCACCGGCCATAGGCGCGATGTACTGCATAGGGGCGGAATCGGCAGCAGTGGCCGAAACGATGATGGTGTAGTCGAGCGCACCGTGCTGAGCGAGGGTCTCACGGATGTTGGCAACCGTGGAGGCCTTCTGGCCGATGGCGACATAGATGCAGACCATGCCCTTGCCGCGCTGGTTGAGGATAGCGTCGATGGCGATGGCGGTCTTACCGGTCTTACGGTCGCCGATGATGAGCTCACGCTGACCGCGGCCAATAGGCACCATGGAGTCGATAGCGAGCAGACCGGTCTGAACCGGCTCGCACACCGGGGTACGATCGATGACGCCGGGAGCCTTGAACTCGATGGGGCGACGGTGCGTGGCGACGATGTCGCCCAGGCCGTCGATGGGCTGGCCGAGCGGATTGACGACGCGGCCGAGCATGGCACGGCTCACGGGGATATCCATAATGCGGCCAGTGGTGCGGCACTCGTCGCCTTCCTTGATGGAGTCGACGGCACCAAACAGAACGGCGCCGACCTCGTCACGGTCAAGGTTCTGGGCAAGGCCGAAGACGGTCTCACCGGTATCGGAGCTCTTGAACTCCAGAAGCTCGCCTGCCATGGCACTCTTGAGGCCGGAGACGCGCGCGATGCCGTCGCCTACCTCGTCGACCGTTGAAACCTCATGCGTATCGACCGTCGCGGAGAGGCTCGTGAGCTGCTCCTGCAGTTTCTTGGCGATATCCTGGGCATTGAGGGTTTCGGACATTAGGCTTCACCTCCGTACGAATTAGCAGAGTTTGCGAGGGTCTCCTGCGCGACGCGCAGCTGCGTCTTGACGGAAATGTCACGACGCTCGCCGCGGGCCTCGAGCACCAGGCCGCCCACGATAGACGGGTCAACCTGCTCGATAAGGAATACCTTGCGGCCGAAGTCCTGCTCGCATTTCTTAGTGATGGTTTGACGCAGCTCGTCGTCGAGCGGGATCGCCGTGGTGACGGTCACGCCCACTACATCCTCGTCTTCCTCGGCAACATACTTAAAGGCAGCTGCCACCTTGGGAAGAAGGTCGAGCTGGTCGCGCTTGGACATGGTGTCGAGCACGGCGATGATCTCGGGGCTGGCAGAAGCCAGGCGCTCGATCATCTCGAGGTCCTCAAACACATGGTCCTCGGCCTTAGCGGCTTCCAGAAGGGAGCGCGCGTAGGTCTCGAGCACCTTGTCCTGATAGCGGCTAGTCGGCATTCAGGCTACCTGCTTCCTGGATGTAGCGCTCGATGAGCTTCTTCTGCTCGGCATCGTCCTCGAGTGCCTCGCCCACGATCTTGGTGGCGACGGCAACGGACAGGTCGGCGATGGAGCTCGCGGCACCGGCGTAGATGGACTTGCGCTCGTCCTCGACGGTCGTATGGGCCTTGGCAATGATCTCCTCGGCCTCCTTGTGAGCAGCCTCGATGATACGGGCGCGCTCGGACTCGGCGTCCTTACGGGCCTCGAGAACAATGTCAGCAGCCTGACGACGGGCGTCGGTGACGATCGAGTCGGACTCAGCGCGCTTGGCGATAGCCTCCTGCTTGGTCTTCTCGGCCTCGTCGAGGCTCTCCTCGATCTTCTTGCCGCGCTCCTCCATGGTCTTCATGATGCCCGGCAGGGCGACCTTGGCCAGCACGATCCAGATAATCAGGAAGGCGATAAGCGCCGGGATGAACTCCGCCATCTTAGGGATGAGGATGTCCGCACCGGCAGCGCCGTCCTCAGCGAACGCGGAAACCGGCATGAGCAGCGCGGCCGCGGACGCGGAGAGTGCGATCGCGCTCTTCTGGGATGAAAGATTCATACTTGACGCTCCGTGCTATTTAACGATCAGCGCGACAACGAAGCCGATCAGAGCCAGAGCCTCGCCGAAGGCGGAGCCCATGATGAAGACGGTGAACACGCGGCCCTGGACCTCAGGCTGACGGGCCATAGCACCCGTAGCACCCAGAGCAGACAGGCCGATAGCAAGACCAGCGCCGATAACACCGAGACCGTAACCGATAACTCCCACGATTCCTCCTTTGTCGTGCGTGTCTTATTTCACGCAGGATAACCTTTTTATAACTGCCGGGCTCCATGGGTACGGGCACCGGCGGTTTAACGAATTACCTTACCTTTAAGGCGCGAACGGAAGACTACTCCTCCTCCGCGACCTCCTCTGCCTCGGAGACATACACGGCGGTAAGGACCGTGAAGACGTAAGCCTGGATGGCGCCGACCACAAGCTCGATCGCATAGATCAGGATGAGGATGGCAAGCCAGGCTAGCGAAGGCAGGGCGCCGACGGCGTGGGCCGCGGAAACCTGCTGAAGCAGCGGCTGCATGAACATGCTCGCCATGATGGCGAACGAGCCCATGACCACGTGTCCTGCGAACATGTTGCAGAACAGACGGACGGCGAGCGTGATGAGGCGCAGGAAGGTCGAGAAAAGCTCGACGACCCACACGAGCACGTTCATCGGGAAGCTCACGCCCTGCGGGGCGAGGCTCTTGATGTAGCCGATCACGCCGTGAGCCTTGCATCCGTAGTAGATGAAGTACACGAAGGCGAAGATGGCGAGCGCGGCGGTGGAGCCGATTGCGCCGGTGCCGGGCTTCATTCCCGGGATCAGGCCGATCATGTTGTTGATCAGGATGAACAGGAAAAGCGAGCACAGGAACGGGAAGTGCTTCTTCCAGTTCTCACCCACGACACCCTTGCCGATATCGTTCTCGACGTACTCGATGATGTACTCGAAACCGTTGACGAAGAAGCCCTTGGGAACCAGGGTCTGCTTCTTCTTGAACACGGCCAGGACGATCAGGAGCACGATCGTGGAGACGATCAGCCAAAACGAGTACTGCGTGATGCCGCAGCTCAGATCGCCCACGACAGGGGTGGAGCTGAACTCGCTGACCAGATGATTAATCTCATCAGGCAGCTTTTCAAAAATTTCCACGACTTACCTTTCGACCTCATGAGGATCTCGCAGCGCCTTGGCGACGCGAACCGTGCAGGCGGCCATAAAGGCCACGAAGCCGATCGCCTCGCCCAGGAGGAACATGCGAAATGCCTCTCCGAACAACACAAACACAACCAAGGTAAAGACGAGCAGGGCGATTGCCGAGACCGCCAAGCTCACCATACCCTTGAGCATGTCCGCATTCTGTTTATCGTCAAGAACCGGCTTGAGCGTAAAGACAAAGGGAAGGAAGGCAATTGCGCCCGCGATGGCGCCTGCAACGATAGCGAGCAGATCGGCTATCTGAAACACTGGCGTCCTCACTTTCCTTTTTAACGCTTCACAGAACAGTTCCCGCCAAACATTGGTGACTATTGTACGAGCCAATCGCTAAAGTACAACCGAAAAAGCATCGGTTAATACGCACCTGTTCGTTTTCTTAAGACCTTCTTTATGCCGCAGGTACAGTAATACGTTTTTCTCGAACCCTGCAAGGCAAAACGTCCGTTAACAGGAGTGCGCGCGGTCGCCTTTTGTTCGTCCGCGCGCACCGTTTCTTCGTATTTGCAGCCGCGGACGTTTTGCCCAGCGACTAGAGCGTGCCGTAGATACGGTCGCCGGCGTCGCCCAGGCCGGGAACGATGTAGGCAGCCTCGTTGAGATGGTCGTCGATGGCGCAGGTATAGATATGCACATCAGGGTCCTTCTCAGTCAGCGACTTGAGGCCCTCGGGGGCCGCGACGATGCACAGCATGCGGATGTCCTTGACACCGCGCTCGCGCAGGTAGCTGATGGCCATCTCGGCCGAACCGCCCGTGGCGAGCATGGGGTCGACGACCAGGCAGATGCGCTGGTCGATATCCTTGGGCATCTTGCAGTAATACTCGTGCGGCTCGTGGGTGACCTCGTCGCGCTCCATGCCGATGTGGCCCACGCGAGCGGAGGGCACCAGGTCGAGGATGCCGTCGACCATGCCAAGGCCCGCACGCAGGATGGGCACGATGGCGAGTTTCTTGCCGGCAAGCTGTTTGAACGTGGCGGTAGTGATGGGGGTCTCGACCTCGACGTCTTCCATAGGCAGGTCGCGCATGGCCTCGTAGCCGTCAAAAAGCGCGAGTTCGCGCACGAGCTGACGGAACTGGTTGGTGCCGGTGTTTTTGTCGCGCAGGATCGACAGCTTGTGCTGGACGAGCGGGTGATCGACAAGCGTCACACGGGACGCATCGTAGGTGACGGTCATGGATTGATTGCCCCTTTCGTTGCGGCCGCAAAACGGCCTTGCTGACAAGGCGTGCAGCAATGTTGCCGCCGCACGCCATGCATTAGTTTAGCGGTTTGTTGTATCGAGCAGCCCATCGCAGCCCTACTGTGAGGTGCTGAGCGAGCGCCTGACTGCATCACGCCAGCCCGCAAGGTTTTGCTCGCGGCGCTCGGCGGACATGTGGGGAAGGAAGGTCCTAACGATCTGGGCATTTTGCTCCAGCTCCTCCAGGTCTTCCCAATAGCCGACGGCAAGACCCGCCAAGTACGCGGCACCGATTGCCGTGGTCTCCACCGTCTCGCATTGCAGCACGGGGATATCCAGCAGGTCGGCCTGGAATTGCATGATGAACTCGTTGCGCGAGGCACCGCCATCGACAGACAGACGCTCAATCGAAAGCCCCACGTCCTGCTCCATGGCGCGCAGCACGTCGTAGCTCTGATATGCCATGGATTCGCAGGCGGCACGTACGATGGTCGCACGGCTCGAGGCGCCGGTCAGACCGCACACGATACCGCGGGCATGCGGGTCCCACCAGGGAGCACCCAAACCTGCAAAGGCGGGAACGAAGTAGCAGCCCTCGTTGTCGCTAATCGAAGCGGCGAGTTGTGCCGACTCGCTCACGCTCGAGATGATGCCCATGTTGTTGCGAAGCCAGTTCATCGTTGAACCGGCGGCAAAAATAGAGCCCTCGAGCGCATAGCTGACTTTGCCGTCCGCAGCGATACCGATGGTGGAGACCAGGCCATTCTTGGATTCGACGATCTCGTCACCGGTGTTCATGAGCATAAAGCAGCCCGTGCCATAGGTGTTTTTGGTCTGGCCGGGATAGAAGCAGCAGTGGCCGAACAGCGATGCCTGCTGGTCGCCCGCCACGCCCATGATGGGCGGCATGTTGGTCATGATGTCGCTCGCGACGCGGCCGTAGTCGCCCGAGCTCCAGCGAACCTCGGGCATCATGGAACGTGGAACGTCAAAGAGCGCCAGCAGGTCGTCGTCCCAATCGAGCGTATGGATATTAAAGAGTGCCGTGCGGCTGGCATTGGTGTAGTCGGTGGCAAAGACCTGGCCGCCGGTGAGGTTGTAGATGAGCCAGGTGTCGATGGTGCCAAACATGAGGTCGCCCGCCGCCGCGCTCTCGCGTGCGCCGTCGACGTTGTCGAGAATCCACTGCACCTTGGAGGCCGAGAAATACGGGTCAAGCGTAAGTCCCGTGCGGGAGCGCACCAGCTCCTCGCAACCCTGTTCAACCAACGCGTCGATCGCCGGCGCGGTACGACGGCACTGCCATACGATGGCGTTATAGATGGGCTGGCCGCTCACGCGGTCCCAGACCACCGTGGTCTCGCGCTGGTTGGAGATGCCGATGGCGGCGATGCGATCGGAATGGATGCCGCTCTTAAACTGAACCTCCATCATCACGCCGATCTGGCTGGCAAGCACCTCCGTGGGATCCTGCTCCACCCAGCCGGGGCGCGGGAAGCTGGTTTTGACGCTACGACGCGCCTGGGCAACGATGCAGCCGTATTCGTCGACAATGGCCGCGAGTACCGAGGTAGTGCCGCAGTCGAGCGCCATGATGTAGGAACCGCCAAAGTTAAACGAGGCATCTTCCATGCCCAGGCTGCCCAGATTCAACGACATCGCTTACACCCTTCTATTGCATCGGGTCGGACAGGACCCGCTCGATCTCTGATGCGGGAAGTGCGCCTTGGCGCAGGATCTGGAGCCCGCCGTGCTGGAACGACACGATGGTCGAGGCGTCGCGACACGGGGTCTCACCGGCGTCGACGGCAACATCGACCCCCTCCAGGATGCGACCCTCGACGGCGGCAAAGCTTGCCGGCGAAGGCGCGCCGTGCGTGTTGGCGCTCGTGCAGGCAAGGGGACTGCCGCAGGCGCGGATGAGCGCTTGGACCACGGGAGAGGCCGAAGCGCGCAGGGCCACGGTGTCGTCGGCAGCGCGCATAAAGGTCGGCACGCAGGGGGCTGCCTTGACCACGATAGTCAGGGCTCCCGGCCAGCATCGTCGCGCGAGTACGCGGGCATCTTCCGGGATATCCACGCCATAGCGGTCGAGTGCTTCGACGCCATCGACCAGCCAAGCGACGGTTTGCGTGAGCTCACGTTGCTTGAGAGTGAAGATACGGCGATAGCCGGTGCCGAGCGCAGGAACTGCGGCGCCATTGACGGCAGCCTGCGGATCGCGCGGCCACGATGGGAATTCGCTTGTATCTTGGGGCACGGCGCCCGAGAAGGCGTTGACTGCCACGGCGACACCGTAGACGGTCTCGGTCGGAATCAAGGCCAGGCCGCCGCGGCCGAGCACCTCGGCCGTGCGCTCGACGGCAAGCCGATGCGGCTCGCGCGTTCCCTCGTATACCCGATAGACCGTCTGCATGTGTATGCCAGCCCCTTACGCTCCGGTGCAAGTTTGTTTACTGTGGGGCATTCTCGCACGAAACATTCAACCTATTTGCCCAGAGCGCATGTTGGTTTGGTGAGCGGCTCTAGTAGTCGGTGAAAGTGAGGGGGTTAATTGAAGATTTTTAGCGCGCAAGCGTAACGGTACGATCGGGAAACTCGATGCTTGCAACCAGTTTTCCGCCGAGGCTCTCTGCGTACCTGCTCAGCGTGTCGAGCCTCATCGAACCCAACTCCCCACGCTCGAGCTCGGATACACGTTTTTGAGAAACGCCCATCGACTGGGCGACCGACGCCTGTGTTAGATCTTTTAACCTGCGAATCTGAGCAAGCTTATAGGCTTCGATACGATCGCGAGTCCTCTCCTGCTCGGCGGTAATGGAGTCGCGTGTTATCCCGCGAGATTCCATATACTCATGCAGTTCCATCTCGATCGAGCCTCCTTACGTGGCGACGGTATATTTGCTCGGCCCTTGGAATGTTGATCGCATACCAACCGTTCCATTTTGCCCTTGACGATCCCGCTCGCGACTTATCACCCGCCAATAGCAATACCGCCTGGCGCTTGGGGTCAAAGGCGAAGAGGATGCGAATCACCTGCCCACCACACGACGTCACTCTCAGCTCCTTTAAATGATGAAGCTTCGAGCCCTTTACGCGGTCAACCAGCGGACGACCAAGGCTGGGACCTTCCTTCTCGAGCACCAAAAGGTCTGCATAAATCTGCTTCAGCGTAGCTTCATCCTGCTCATCAAGCCAAGGTTCAATGTAATCAAGCACGATACGGTACCGATGCAGCTGATTTGACATACCTTTCTCCTTCTATAGTAGAAGTTTTACGGTATATTGCAAGGACAAACTTGCGCAAATGTCTATTTATTCAGCTTAAATACGCTGTTTGGGCTCGGTGACGATGGCTCGGACGATGCGGGGGCGATCGGTGAGGTCGTGGACGATACGCACGTCCGAAAGGCCTGCCTGGCGACAGAGCTCGGCCGCGGCATCGAGGGCGCCCTCGTAGAGCTCGCAGGCAAACAGGCCGCCGGCGCGCAGCATGTAAGGCGCCGCATTGAGCAGGCGGCGGAAGATGTCCAGGCCGTCGGCACCGCCCTCGAGCGCCAAGTCGGGCTCAAAGTCCTTGACCTCGTGCGGCAGCGAGCGCATGACGCCGGTCGGGATGTAGGGCGGGTTGGAAACGAGCACGTCGAAGGTGCCCCACTCTTCGCGGGGAATGGAGCTCACCAGGTTGGTGAGACTAAAGGCAACCTCATCTGCCGTGAGGCCGAGCGCGTCGCGGTTTTTGGTGGCCAGATCGATGGCGCGCGGCTCGATATCGGTGGCGGTGCAGGTAACGTGGCCGCGGCGCTCCCAGGCAAGGGAGAGCGAGATGCAACCCGTGCCGCAGCCGACCTCGAGAACGCGGGCGATACGGGTCTCGGCTGGGGCAGGCGCAGCGGCATCCTGAGCCGAAGCCGTCTCCTGGCCGGCACCCTCGATGGCGATGCCGTATTCGTCGAGCTCGGGCTCGGCGGCTTCCGCGGCTTCGGCTTCTGCTGCCTGCGCGGCGGCTTCCTCGGCCTCGCGGTCGGCCAGCTCCTCGGCATAGGCGCGGCTGCCCAATACGTCGCCGCCTAGCGCCGCCTCATCGGCAGCCGTCAGGTTAGCGGCACGGCGCTCGGCGGCCGCGCGTTCGTCTGCCAGCGCGGCCTCGGCCTTGCGTGCCTCCTCGACCTCATCGTTCCAAGGCAGCTCCACGCGCTGACGGGCAGCAGCCTCGGGGCTCAGCACCTCGGCATCCAGATAATTGAGGACTTCCTCGACGAGCATCTCGGTCTCGGGGCGCGGAATGAGCACACCGGGGGCGCACGCGACGTCGATCATGCGAAACTGCGTGCTGCCCGTGATGTATTGCAGCGGCTCGCCCTTAGCGCGGCGGACAACGGCCGCATGCATGGTCTCGAGCTGGGACGCGTTAAGCGTCTCGTCCATACGCATATATAGGTCAATACGCGCCAGGCCCGTGGCGGCGCACAGCAGCCACTCGGCAGAAAGACGGGGGTGCTCCTCGCCGCGCTCGGCCAGGTACTCCTTGGTCCACTCGAGACAACGCTTGATGGTCCAAATCTCGTTTGCCATGGGGCCCTCCCCTCTTAAGCGCCGGACGGCGCGCGAATGTCGGAGCAGATTGTACGCGAGGCCAGCGCTTGGCAAGGGACGATTGAAGACGATTATCGAGAATCAGCCCAGATTTTTGCTTGGAACCTGCCTGAAATGTTCATTCATCGACGTCTAAATCTGCATCCGTCAAGCTTTTGGCAAAGTTGCCCCAAAACTGACCAATATCTAACCAAGAACTTGCCAAATCACTTGACGCGCGACGCATCAAAAAATGCACTGCGACTTCTTGAACGATTTTTTGAGCATTATTTTCAATAGCAGATAAATGCCGCTAATTTCTTTGAGCAGGTAGCCGGCTTCATGGCCATCAAAGCCGATTGAATAACATCTCAAAGCAATGTGCCCAACCTAGTCATTTAAGAACGTCCCCAATGACTACCTCTAAGGCGCCGCAGGTTGAGCATACCGCATCCGGAGCAAGGCAGCGCCGCAGGTAGAGGACGGACAGCGAGCGGGTCGCATTTGAGACAAGGTGACGTGAAACGAAAGGGCGCTGACCTTCTGGTCGCGCCCTTGAAGTTGAACGTCAGATTGTCCAAATGCGGCCCGCGCAGCGTCGGCTGGTCCGCCGTTCGGTAGAACGGCGGAACCTACACAGCCTGTGCCAGCTTCTCGGCTCGCTCGGCGGCGGCGAGCGCCTCGATGACGGTGCCGAGCTGATCGCCCAGAAGGACGCCGTTGTAGGTGGAGTTGAAACCGATGCGGTGATCGGTCACGCGGTCCTGGGGTTGGTTGTAGGTACGGATCTTCTCGGAACGGTTGCCGTGGCCGATCTGGCTCTGGCGCTCGGCACCAAGCTCTGCCTGCTGCTTCTCGAGCTCCATCTCGTACAGACGAGCACGCAGCATCTGCATGCAGACCTCGCGGTTCTGAATCTGGGAGCGCTGCTCCTGCGACTGCACCACGGTGTTGGTGGGCAAGTGGGTGATGCGCACGGCGGAGTAGGTAGTGTTAACGCACTGACCGCCAGGGCCGGAGGCGCAGTAGGTGTCGATGCGCAGGTCGGACTGGTTGATCTGGACGTCAATCTCCTCGGCCTCGGGAAGTACGGCGACGGTAGCCGTGGAGGTCTGAATGCGGCCCTGGGACTCGGTCTTGGGAACGCGCTGGACGCGATGCACGCCGGACTCGAACTTCATGACGGAGTAGACGCGGTCGCCCTCGACCTTGAACTCGATGGACTTAAAGCCGCCGGCCTCGCTGGGGCTGGAATCGAGCACGGTGGTCTTCCAGCCGCGCGATTCGCAGAAGCGCTGGTACATCTTGTACAAGTCGCCGGCGAAGATGGCCGCCTCGTCGCCACCGGCGGCGGAGCGAATCTCGACGATGGTGTTCTTGTCGTCGTTGGGGTCACTCGGGATGAGCATGTACTTGATGTCTTCCTCGAGCTGGGGAAGCTTGTCCTCGTTCTCGGAGATGTCCATCTGGAGCATCTCCTTCTCGTCAGCATCGGTGGTATCGTGCAGCATTTCCTTGGCAGCCTCGATGTCATCGAGCGCGCCGATGTACTCGCGCGAGGCGGCGATGAGGTCGGACTGGTGCGCGTACTCCTTGTTGAGACGCGTGAACTCCTTGATATCGGAGGCGACGGCCGGGTCGGAAAGCTTCTTCTCGAGCTCCTCGTAGGCCTTGATGATCTTTTCGAGCTTGTCGCGCATGGCAGGACTCCTTTAGATGCGTGAAGGTGAAAATCGGCAGAATTGATGGGGCGCGGGGCGCCGCTGCGGGGGTAAGCCCGGCTAGAACATGTCGATCTTCAGATACATGCGCATCCCTTCGCGTATGGGGTACATAGTTGCGGTCTAACCCATACATGATAGCGTGCGCAGGCAAACCTGCATATAACCCGCACGGAATGATTGGTGCAAACAAACCTGACCCCATTGCACCAAGGGCTTGCTTTTTGGCTAGAGCGTTTGGAGTAGAGCGACGAGGAAGCGGATGCCCTGGAGGTAGGCGCGGCGGGTGATGCGCTCGTTGGTGCCGTGGACGCCGCGGTCGCATTCGTCATCGTCGACCACAAAGGCGGAGAAGCGGATGCACTCGCGGCAAATGCGCTGGTAGTTGGCGGCATCGGTTGCGCCAATCACGGTCGAGGGCACGATGCTGATCGGCTCTTGGCCCACCGCAGACGATCCGTTTTCCTCCGTCCCCTTGGGATCACGGAAATAGCGGGCGGCGATGGCGCGAACGGCCTCGAGCCCCGGACCGCCCACGCGCGGGGACGGCGAGGGCTCGGAGCTGCCGGGGCCCAGCTCGACCTCGACTCGGCCAGCGAGCCCAGCGGTGGCAACGGCCTCGCGGCAGCAGGCCACGACATCGGCCACGCTCGTGCCCTCGAGCATGCGGAAGTTGATATTGGCCCACATATCCTGCGGCATTACGTTGGCACCGGTACTGCCGCCTTCGATTTGCGTGGGCGCGCAGGTGGTGGTTACAAGCGGGTACAGCTTTTTGCTGGCGAGGCAGTCGCGCACGATGGCATCCTTGCTGGCAGCAATCTCGTCTGCGGTATAAAGCCCCAGCTCGACGAGCTGCGCGGCAAGCAGGTCGGTCACACGCGCCGGCCACTCGATATCGCAAATCGCGGCAATAGCGCGGCTGAGCACTTCGAGCGACGTGCCGCCGTAAGGGTTGGAAGAATGCCCGCCTTCGCTCTTCGTCCTGAGCACGATATCGGCATAGCCCTTCTCGGCAAGATCGGCATGCATAAGCCAACCCTCACCTGCGCTGTACTCGGCAGCCGCAACGATACGATAGTCGCCCTCGTCGATCAGGTACTCAAGCTCAATGCCGCGCTCCTCGAGCACGCGGCCAATGGCGCCTGCGCCGTACTGCGTAGTCTCCTCGTCCTGGCCAAAGGCGAGCAGCAGGGTACGCTTGTGCTCCCAGCCGTGGGTCAGCGCATACTCAACCGCCTCGAGAATGCCTGCGACCTGGTCTTTCATATCGATGGCGCCGCGACCCCAAATGTAGGTGTCGTCTACATGCCCGCTAAAGGGGGCGTGCGTCCAATCGTCCTCGGTGCCGGGCACCACGGGAACCACGTCCATGTGGCCCATGAGCATAATGGGCTTGAGCGCAGGGTCGGAGCCGGCAAGCGTCACCAACAGCGAACGATCGATGAGCTCGACCTCGCCCGCCGCAAACACGCGCGGCCACGCCCGCTGCATGTACGCACGCAGGTCGGCAAACGCCTGCCAGTCAACCGCCTCGGCATCCATGCTCGAAATCGTCGGGAACGACAGCACGCGGCCCAGACGCTCGCACGCACCAGCCTCGTCCAGATCGGCAAAATCATCCTCATGCGCAAAAAAGCGCCAAACCTCGGCCATGACATCCTTTCGATTGTGACGACAAGGGCCGCCCCACCGGAGCGGCCCTGCCACATAAGCGCTTGCGGTCGGTTATTTGTCCTCGAGATAACGCGAGAGGAACTCGCGGGTACGCTGGTGCTTGGGGTTGCCAAAGAGCTCTGCCGGCGCGGCGTCCTCGAGCACTACGCCCTTGTCCATAAAGACCACGCGATCGGACACGGTGCGGGCAAAGGCCATCTCGTGCGTGACGACGACCATGGTCATGCCGTCGGCAGCAAGTTTGCGCATGACCTCGAGCACCTCTCCCACGATCTCGGGGTCGAGTGCGGAGGTCGGCTCGTCGAACAGCATGATCTGCGGATTCATACATAGGGCACGAGCGATGGCCACGCGCTGTTTTTGACCACCGGACAGGCGACCCACGGCGGCGTGCGCGAACTTCTCGAGCCCCACGCTGGTCAGGTGCTCCATCGCGACCTTCTCGGCCTCGGCCTTGCTCATCTTTTTGAGCGTGACGGGCGCGAGCGTGCAGTTGTCGAGCACGTCCATGTTGTTGAACAGGTTAAAGCCCTGGAACACCATGCCGATGTCCTCGCGGAGTTTATTGATATTGCAGCGCTCGGCCGTAAGGTCCTGGCCGTGGAACCAGATGTGGCCCGCGTCCGGGGTCTCGAGCAGATTGAGGCAGCGCAGGAAGGTCGACTTGCCCGAGCCCGAGGCGCCGATAATGGTGACGACCTCGCCGGGGTTAACGGACAGGTCGATGCCCTTGAGCACCTCGAGCGAGCCGAAGCTCTTGCGCAGGCCCTCGACGCGGATGAGCGGCTCATTGGTCTGTGCGGCGGCCGCGGTGCCGGTAGTGGCGGTATCTGCCATGATGATTCTCCTCGTCTTGAGCCTAGTTGGAGCTGGGCAGCGTGACCGGAGCCTCGGCGCCAAGCTTTTTGCCAAAGGCCTCGAGCAGGCGGCTCGCCACGAGCGTCAGGATCAGGTAGACCACGAGCGCCACGCAGTAGACCTCCATCTGGCGGTAGTACACGCCGGCGACGGTGGTGGTGGCGTACATAAGGTCGAACACGCCGATGACCGAGAGCACCGACGAATCCTTGATGTTGATGATGAGCTCGTTGGTGAGCGCCGGAATCGCGTTTTTAATGCCCTGGGGGAACACGACTTTGCGCATGGCTTGCCACTGCGACAGGCCCAGCGAGCGTGCTGCCTCGGCCTGGCCGGGATCGATGGACTCGATGCCGCCGCGCAGGACCTCCATCATGTAGGCGGTGGAGTTGAGCGAGATGGTAACGAGGCCGGCGGTGAAGGTGCTCCAAATCTGGTTGGCCTGAGCGGTCTCGAAGCCCATGCCGCGCAAAACGGTGAAGCCCGCGTAATAGATGAGCAGGCCCTGGACCATCATGGGCGTGCCGCGCACGATGGTGGAGTAGACGGTCGCAAAGCCGCGGCCGATACTCTTAAAGAAGCGCACCAGGTCGTTATCCACGCGGTCGAACGTCTGAATAAGCAGGAACACAAAGAGCAGTGCCAGGAAGAATGCGATGACGGTGCCGAAGGTGGCAAGCGCGATGGTGATCTCGATACCGCGAATGAAGAAGTCCCCGCTCTTGTAGGTCATGTAGACCAGGCTCGACAAAAAGTCGCTGGGGTTGGAGTCCGAGACAATACTCACCTGCACCAGGTCGATAAACGACATGACGCAGCGGTCCACGAAAAAGATCGCCGCGATGGCGACCACGACGTAGCTGCCCAGGCGTGCTCCACGACGGAAACGCTCGGATGCGAACGGCGACGTTTCGCGATAGTCGCTCCAGTGCATAAGCTTGGTGACCAGCGCCGCCGCCGACACGACGAGCCAGGCCCAAAGAATCGCCCAAAGGCAATCCTGGAAGATACCGGTGGGGGCTAAGAAGCTCAGCGGTGTGGGGTTGCGCTGGCTAAACGCCAGGCCGAACGCCGCGATAACGCTCGTGCCCAGGTATACATAACGGTGGTCGGCCTTAATAAAGGAGGCCAGGCGATTGACGGTTTTCATGCTGCCTCCCTATGCCGGCTGACGGTCGAGGCACGCGTCCCACATTTGGTCGCGCTCCTCTTGGCTAATGCCCTTGAGTGTCTTGTCGATGAGCTTAAGCAGTTTGTCCGAGCCCTTGCGGCAGCCGACGTTTGCCGCGACCTCCTGCTTAAAGCCCTCGCCTTCGGCAAAATGAATGGGAACGATGCCCGGGTTTTGAGCCATATAGCCCTTCTCGTTCTCGGTGTTGTAGGTCACGGCGTCGCAGGTGCCCTGCAGCAGGTTCGAGAACACCGTGGGGACGGAGTCGACCGGGTTTTTGTGCACAACGCCCGGGATCTCGTCGATGACGGTGTCGAGCATGGTGTCCTTTTGGCCGAGCACCGTGGCACCGCTAAAGTCGCTAAGCTTGGTGGCGTTTTGGTAGGGCGAGCCCTCTTTTACGAATAGGCCAAAGTAGCCAATGAAGTACGGGTCGGAGAAGCCGACGGACTCCTCGCGCTCGGGCGTGGCGCTCATGCCGGCGATGATGAGGTCGATTTGGCCGTTGTTGAGCGAATCGATAAGACCCGAGAAGCTCTGCTTGACGGGAACGGGCTCGCCACCGAGGGCCTTGCAGACGATCTTGGCGATCTGCACGTCGTAACCATCGGCATAGGCGCCCTTCACGTTGTCGATGGGGATGGTGTACTCGCTGGCTTCGGAGACCTGCCAGTTGTACGGGGCGTAGGCCGCCTCCATGCCGATGCGGATCTTGTCCTTGCCGATCACGGAATCGGACAGGTCGTCGCGACCGCCGCCCGTCGTGGGCTGAACCACCTTGAGCGTGGACGGGCGCTGACAGCCGGCGAGCGCGCCGGCGACGACGGAAGCGCTCGCAGCGAGAGCGCTTCCCAAAAAGATGCGACGGCTGCATACCGGCTGTGGATGCGCGTCGCGTTGATGGGGAGAATGCATAATCTGCCTTCCCTGTTGAATCGTATGCTGACGACTTAACAGGATACCGCTCAGCGCTACCTCCAGCAAATGCATATATAAATGCATATATGCAAGTTTACGAACTGAAAACGATTGGTAGTCGTTGGGGACGTTCTTAAACGACTAGTCAAACAAGAACGTCCCCAACGACTAGGCATGAAAAAGGCAAGGCATAGACCTTCTGGTCATGCCTTGCCTTTTGAATGACAAATTGTCGCCCTGGGCGGCGCGCAGCGTCGACTAGTCCGCCGTTCGTCAGAACGGCGGAACCTCTAGAATAAGGTGACGCTAAAGCTGCGGACGTCCGTCTCGCCCGGTGCCAGCGTAATGGTGTTGACCTTGTGCTCAAAGACATCGTCCTCGGTGTCCATGGTGGTGTGACCGGTCCAGGGCTCGAGCGCCACAAACGGAGCGTCGTTGGCGGCAGACCACACGCCAATGTACTTAAAGCCCTCAAAGTCGATCTTGACGCCGTGACCCGACTTGCGGCCGCGCAGCGTGAGCGTGGAGCCCGGGGTATCGGTGAACATGATGGCGTCGTTATCGAAGCTGCGGTGCGTGATGGGCAGCACGTCCGAGTTATCGGGAGCCTTGTAGCTGCCCTCGAACGTCATAAGACCGTCGGGCGTGATGATGGGAGCCTCGTTAGTCCAAGCCTCGGTAAACGCCAGCTCGTAATCCTCGAATGCCTCGTCCTCGGCACCGGGAGCCGGCACGTTAAAGGCAGGGTGACCGCCCATCGAGAACGGCAGATCCACGTCGCCGGTGTTGGTGACGGCAAAGGTCTGGGTGAGCGTAGCGTCGCCGGTGAGTGCATAGGTCATGTTGAGCTTAAAGTGGAAGGGAAAGGCCTTGAGCGACTCGGGCGTGTCGGTGATCTCGTAGGTTACCGAGGAGCCGTCCTCCGAAACCTCGACCAGCTTGTGCTCGACGATGCGCGCGAGTCCGTGGCGCGGCATCTCGCAGGTGCCGGCCGCAGACGTTGCCGTGTTGTTGCGCAGCGAACCCACAATGGGGAACAGGATGGGCGCGTGCTTGCCCCAAAAGGCGGGGTCGCCCTGCCACAGATACTCGTTGCCGTTGAGGGCAAGGCTCGTGAGCTGGGCGCCCATGGAATCGATGGCCGCGGTGAGGCCGCCGCGCTTGATGGTAGTGACGGTAGACATGCTACTTCCTCCAAAAGTAAACAATAGTGTCGAGGGCTATTGTCCCACTCTTGGCGGCTGGACGGGACGGCAGGCGATTATTGAGTAGCCATAGCGGAATGAGCGGCGAGCGCCTACTGGGTATCTACGTAAAGGTCGAACCCACCCTGCGGTGTGGTGTCGACCGTGTCGGGCGCCTGTGAGTTAAAGCTCACGGGAACCATGCGCTTTGAGGCGCGGAAGCGCGTGCCGTCGGTGGCGACGGGCGGTTCATCGACGGTGAGCTCGTAGTCGCCGGGCTTAAGTTCGATGCCGTCACCAGCGGAATTGACGTATTGATACTCGTCAATCGTCTGCCCTTTGAGCGTGCGCCCCACGATATGGATGAGCATTTGGCTGTCGCCGCGCGCGGTGTCCCACGTCGCGCCGTCCTTGACCTCGACCGACACATGTACCGAGCGCGTGCGGCCGAGCGATTGCTCGATAGACATCTCGACCCTGGCGGCGTCTTTTCGCTGCTGCTCGACATGGCTCCAGACGTTTCCAATTACCGAGCATGCGATAACGCCGGCCATGAAGGCGATAAGGATGGGGCCAAGCGGAGAGCGACGTCCTGCATCTTCCTCGCGAGACAGATTGGGGCGACGTGTGGGTGCGGGCGCCTGAGCGCCCTGCGAGGGCACGTCGAGAATACTGAAGGATGCCGTGCTGTCGGGATCGATGGTGTGACGCGGCTGCGGGGTCTTTGCCGGCGAGATCGACATGTCGGCTGGCTCGCCGAGCGTGGCCGTAGCGTCGGCCTTGGCCTCGTCTGCCTCGGCCTGGGCCCAGGCTTGTTCAAAGGTCAGGGGCTCGACGGGGTCGAGGGCGGCATCCGAGTCGGCGGCAGCATCATTGCCGGTCTCAGCCTTGTCGCTCGACACGTCACGCGGCGCGGGCTCGTCCCACTCCTCGTCCGGAGCCTCGCCCTCGCTATACCACCATTCAAAGTTATCGATATCCATACGGGGCGCCCCTTAGGCCTCGCAAATAAACACTTGCTAGCCTTATACCCCCAGACGGCGCTGGAGCTCGCCGGCACAGACGGGAAAACCGTCACAACATTCGACGCTTTTCCTCGATTTCGAGATTTTCGCCGAATGTTGTGACGGTTTGGGCGACTGGCTGGCAGCGCAATGTGACAAAGGGACGGCCCCTTTGTCACGTTCTGTTAGAGTTGCAGGGATTGAATCCCACTTATTCATGCGACATTGGAGTGACAACCTTGACCGCCGCAACCACGCCTAAAAGTAAGTCAACCGCCGCCGCGCTCTCCCCCGCGCGCACCAAGCTCTGCCTGGCGCTGCTCGTGCTGTTGGGATTCTCGCTCGGCTGCTCCGAGTTCGTGGTCATCGGTATCGAGAGCGACCTGGCGACGGAACTCGGCGTATCGCTTGCCACTGCGGGCCAGCTCATCAGCGTGTTCGCGCTCGTCTACGCTATCGCTACGCCGGTGCTTGCGCTCAGCACGGGGCGTTTTCGCCGCTACCAGCTGCTCGTGTGCTACAGCATCGTCTTTGTGCTCGGCAACCTGGTCATGGCGTTGGCACCCAACTTCCAGGTGCTGTTTATCTCGCGCATCATCCTGGGCTCCGTCTCGGGCGCACTGCTCGCCGTGGGTGTGACGTACATCCCTGAGCTGCTGTCCCCGCAGCAAACTTCGCTTGCCATCTCAGTTGTGTACGGCGCGTTTTCCGTGGCGATGGTCTTTGTGACCTCGATTGGCAAGTTTGTGGCCGACACGCTCGATTGGCACGTGGCCATGTACGGCACGCTGACCTTTGCCGTTTTGATCTGCGGAGCGCTCGTGGCGTTTATGCCGCGCGCCGGGCAAACCGACGAGCCTGCCACCTTTCGCGAACAGGCGGGTCTGCTACGCGAGCCGAGCATCATCACCGGCATGCTCATCTTTTTGTTTGGCGTGGGATCGGTCTACGTATTCTACGGCTACGTGACGCCTTATCTTGAGCAGGTGCTGGGTATGGGCACCGTTCAGGCGAGCACCACGCTTATGGCCTACGGCGTGTTCTGCCTGATCTCGAACATCCTGGGCGGATGGATCGATGCGCGCTTTGGCATGAAGGCGCTGCTTGTGACGTTTGTGCTGCAGGCTGCGGCGTTACTCGGGCTGTTTGCCGTGGGCGGCGCCATGCCGCTCGCGCTGGTCTTTGTCTTTAGCTTGGCGCTGCTCATGTACCTGTTCTCAGTGTCGTGCATCACACACTTTATGGATGTGGCACGCAGCCGCCACCCCAAGTCGATGGTTCTCGCAAGTTCGGTTGAGCCCATGGCGTTTAACGTCGGCATCTCGTTTGGCACCGCAGTGGGCGGCACCGTGGTAAGCAGCGTTGGCATTGCGTGCGTGGGCTCAGTGGGCGCGGCGTTCTCGCTTGTGGCCTGGGCGCTCACGCTGGTGACGATTAAGTTGGCTCGCTGGGAGCGCAAGCGGGCGAGGGCGTAGGCGTAGGCGTAGATGCGATACTCGAGCTCGATGATGACGATCGGAAGGAAGCCGCATATGCAACGTTTACTGTTTATCTGTCATGGGAACATCTGCCGCTCGACGATGGCTGAGTCGGTGTTTACCGAGTTGGTGCGCCGCGCCGGGCGCGAGGGCGAGTTTGTCATTGATTCCGCCGCGACCTCGACCGAGGAGCTTGGCAACCCGCCACATCACGGTACCGTTGCCAAGCTACGCGAGGTCGGGATTCCCGTCGTCGCACATCGCGCACGTCAGGTGCGTCGCGCGGAGTATGGCGACTGGGACCACATTGTCTATATGGACGACGAGAACGCGCGTGGTCTGCGTCGCATCTTTGGCGACGACCCCGACGGCAAGATTACGCGCTTGCTCGATTGGACCGAGCGCCCCGGCGACGTGGCCGATCCCTGGTACACCGGCAACTTCGATGCCACCTACCGCGACGTGCTTGACGGTTGCACCGCTATGCTCGAGCAACTGTAGGCAAGCGAGGTCGCGGGCCACGTCTTCGGCGCGAAATGAGCGTGGATAATCTCCCGCATACAAATTGAGCGTGGACAATCTCCCACTTTGAGCGCTCAAATACGCTCTAAACGGGAGAAAATCCACGCTCGACTACTCATCGACGATCTCGACGAGCCAAACGTTCAGCGTATCGACCTCGGGGCAGCAGAACTTTGCCGTGCCGGGCTCGTTGCCAGGCACGGTTCCGCCATAGCGCAGGATATCGATATAGGGAAAGCCCACATGGCAGGCCATGGCACACATCTTGCCGCGGTCTCGGTCGAAGTCAAAAACGTCGCCCGGCTTGTGACCATGGTGGCAGCGGCACGCACCCAGCTGGTCCACGCAGCTCACGCGGATACGCGGACGCTTGCCACGCGGCGCGCCGAGCGGCTTGTTCTCGCCCGCAGGCTTGATGCCGCCCTCGCCAGCATTACTCATGGTCAACCACATCCAGGCAGGCCTCGATGGGAAGGCCAGCCGACTTATCCTCCTGGTCGGCATTGCGCTCGATAAGCTCAGCCACCACACGCATGGCATCGGCCGTCGCGCGCTGCAGACTCCAACCGGCCATCACGCGGCCGACGAGCACCGCCGAGAACGTGTCGCCCGTGCCCGGGAAATAGACCGGGATCAGGTCGAAGGGAATCGTAAAGTACTCCCCCGCCACATGGTCGTAACCGATGACGACATTCGCACCGTCGACCACAGCGCTCGTAATGACCACCGACTTGGCGCCCAGGGCACGCACGGCATCCACGAGAGCGCGGCCCTCATCGGGCGTGATTTGCTCGGCAATGGGCGCATCGGTAAGCAGGCACGCCTCGGTGTAGTTTGGCACCGCATAGTCGGCGCACTCGAGCAGGCTGCGCATGAGACCGATCGTGGACTCGGGCACGCCGGCGTAGAGCTTGCCGTTGTCGCCCATGATGGGGTCGACGAACACCTTGGTGCCCTTTTGCGCACGGCGGTGGCAAAAGTCCGAGATGATGCGCGTCTCTTCCTCGGTCACGATAAAGCCGGTCGAGATGGCGTCGAACTCAAACCCGAGCTCCTCCCAGATAGCGAGGCTCTGGCGCACGTACTCGGTGGTGTCATGGATGTAGAACTTGGGATAGTTGAGCGTATCGGACACCAGCGCCGTCGGCAGGTTGTGGATGCAATAGCCCATGTGCGACAGCACCGGCAGCATGGCGGAGAGCGCGACCTTGCCGTAGCCGCACATATCGTTGATCAGCAGCAGCTGAGTGTTCTTCATGAGGGTCTCCCTTGGTTCGGGCACGGCGCAGCGGCGCCACAGTGCGACTAAGTGTAGCGCAGGGGACGTTGTAAGCGGTCGCTAGGGTCGCGAAGAGTGCATTGTTGCGGAAAGGTTTCGGAAATGGGAGGCAAATCACGGCAGCAGCGGCACAGTAGCTGCCACCTATTTACTACCATTCCAAAACTATGCCGGATTACTACGATAAACCGCCAGTCTCCAACCACAACAAATTGCACTCCAGCAAAACCGCAGGTAGACAGCTTGTGATTTTCCGAAAAACAATGCCGAGGTCTGAGATTTCGAATTCATCGTAGTAATCCGGCATAGTTTTGGGCAAAGCAACTTCGGAAGGGTGTCACCGCAGCCCAAAATGATCCGTTATCCTCCATCCCCCACGGATCACTCAAATGCCAACCCAGGCAGCGCTGTAGATTGAGGACGGACAGCGAAAGCGTTCCTAAGCGAGCAAGGTGGCGTGAAAGAGGAGGGCATAGGCCTTGTGGCCATGCCCGACGATTGAACGTCAGATTGCCGCTTAGGAACGCTTGCAGCGTCGAACCGTTACGCGGTTTGGTAAAACCGCGTAACCACTAGTTTGGTACCTTGACATTGATTTCTCACGCTCCTAAATTGGTTAGGCACAAAACAATTCCACTACCTAACTAAAGAAAGGAGCGAAGCTTAGATATGTGTGTTGAACCACTCGTCCTTCCGCATGAGCCCGGCGGTGACCCGTCGCAACCGGTAGACATACCCGAAGCGGTCAGCGCCGAAGACAAACTCGCCAAGCGCATCCTGAGCGGCCTGGGCTTTTGCGGCCATTACATGCATTTTCACGGCGGCGGCATATCTGGCAAGGCGCCTATTGTCTGCCTACTCGCCAAGCAGCCGACCGGCGAGCTGTCCCAACAGGAGCTCGGCATGCACTTCGACCTCAAGCCAGGGTCCCTTTCCGAGATTCTGTCCAAGCTCGAACTGGGCGGTCTTATCGAGCGCAGTCGCAATCCCAAAGACCGTCGGCAGCTCACCATCCGCCTGACCGAAGCGGGATGGGAAAAGGCCCGTGTTGAGCAGGCAGCCCGCATTCGCTTTAGGGAACAGGCCTTTAGCGCCCTTACGCACGACGAGCGCGAACAGCTCGCCGAGATGCTCGAAAAAATCCGAGTAACCTGGGAGGAACTGGATGATTAAAACCCTCATGGGAAGCATCCGCGATTACAAGAAGGTCACGATCGCCACGCCGCTGCTGGTGCTTGGCGAGGTGCTCTGCGAAATGATGATCCCGTTTATCACCGCCGACATGATCGACGCCATCAAAGACGGTGCCACCGTCGCCCAGATGCTTCCCACCGCAGGCTTTTTGGTGCTCATCGCACTGACGTCGCTCGCTTTTGGTGCCGCTGCCGGCGTCACCTGCAGTCATGCGAGCTGCGGCTTCGCCAAGAACCTGCGTCACGACCTGTTCTACAAGATCCAGACGTTCAGCTTTGCCAACATCGATGAGTTCTCGAGCTCCTCGCTCGTCACCCGCCTCACCACCGACATCAACAACGTGCAGCAGGCCTTTATGATGCTCATCCGCATCGCCGTGCGCGCGCCGCTGGTGTTGGTCTTTGCCTTTGCCATGGCCTACGCCATGGGCGGCAGCGTCGCCATGGTCTACCTGGTCATCATTCCGCTGCTGGGCTTTGGCCTGTTCTTTATCATCTATAAGGTGCGCCCGATCTTTGCCCGCGTGTTCCGCAAGTACGACGCGCTCAACGAGTCCGTCGAGGAAAACGTCACCGGCATGCGCGTGGTCAAGAGTTACGTGCGCCAGGACTACGAGAAAGAGAAGTTCGCCACCGCCGCGCGCGACGTCCAGATGGACTTCACCCGCGCCGAAAAGCTGCTCGCCTTCAATAACCCCATGATGAACATTTGCGTCAACGGCGCGTTCGTCGTCATCATCTACCTGGGCTCCGAGCTCATCATCACGAGCCAGGGCACCTTGTTCGACGTGGGCCAGCTCTCCTCCATCTTTACCTATGGCTTCCAGATTCTGATGAGTCTGATGCAGCTGTCGATGATCTTTGTCATGGTGACCATGGCCGACGAGTCGGCACACCGCATTACCGAGGTGCTTGCCGCCGAGCCCACAATCGCCAACCCGACCGAGCCCGTGCTCGAGGTTGCCGACGGCTCCATCGACTTTGACCACGTGAGCTTTAAGTACTCCGAGCACGCGAAGCGCCAGGCGCTCGACGATATCGACCTGCATATTAAGAGCGGCGAGACCATCGGTATTATCGGCGGCACCGGCTCGGCCAAGTCGACGCTCGTGAATCTGATCGCCCGCCTGTACGATGTCACCGAAGGCACCGTGCGCGTCGGCGGCGTGAACGTACGCAACTACGATCTGGACGCGCTGCGCCACCAGGTAGCCATGGTGCTGCAGAAAAACGTGCTGTTTAGCGGCACCATCGCCGAAAACCTGCGCTGGGGCGACCCGAACGCCACCGACGAGGAAGTCCGCGAGGCAGCACATCTGGCCTGCGCCGACGAGTTTGTCGACGGCTTCCCCAAGGGCTACGACACCTGGATTGAGCAGGGCGGCTCCAACGTTTCCGGCGGCCAGAAGCAGCGCCTGTGCATTGCGCGTGCCCTGCTGCGTCGCCCCAAGATCTTGATCCTGGATGACTCCACGAGCGCCGTCGACACCAAGACCGACGCCAAGATCCGCGAGGGCCTGGCGAGTTATCTGCCCAACACGACCAAGCTCATCATTGCCCAGCGTATTAGCTCCGTGCAGGATGCCGATCGCATCATCGTCATGGAGGGCGGCCGCATCAAGGACATCGGCAACCACGACGAGCTGCTCAAGACGAGCGAGATCTACCGCGAGACCTTTACCTCGCAGAACAAGATGAGCGCCGAGGGCGAGGACGCGGGCGAGACCGCTGCAGCCGGCACCGAGGCATCTGCATCGCAAGCCCAGACCCAGGAAGGAGGCGAGGCACATGAGTAAGGCCACTACCGCCGAGCGCGTACGCAACCGCAAGGGCGGCGCCATGACGCGCCTCATCAGAATGCTCTTTGGCTTCTACCCGGTGCTTTTGCCCCTCGTCGTCGCCGGCGTGGTGCTCTGCGCCGTCATCAACTCCATCGGCGCGACGTTTCTCCAGAGCGCGCTGCAGGTCATCAGCGAATCATGGCAGTCGGGCGACTGGACGGCCGCGCAGCCCAAAATTCTGAAGCTTGTGACTACCCTCGGCTGCATCTACGCCGTGGGCGTCGCGTCTTCGCTCTTCTGGAACCGCGCCATGGCCGTCATCACGCAGGGCTCGCTCGAGAAGCTGCGCGAGAAGATGTTCAACCGCATGCAGGACCTGCCGATCCGCTACTTCGACACGCATCAGCGCGGCGACATCATGAGCCACTACACCAACGACATCGACACGCTGCGCCAAATGATCAGCCAGTCGCTGCCCAACCTGCTCATGACGATCATCGTTATCGTCACGGTGTTCTTCATCATGCTGTACTACAGCGTTTGGATGTGCCTGGTCATCATTGCCGGCGTCGCCTTTATGACCTTTATGACCAAGCTGCTCGGCTCCAACTCCGCGCGCTTCTTCATTGCACAGCAGACCGAGCTCGGCGTGGTCGAAGGTCATATCGAGGAGGTCATGAACGGTCAGAAGGTCGTCAAGGCGTTTTGCCACGAGTCCGCCGCCGAGACCGATTTCGATGAGCGCAACGAGAAGCTCTTCGAGGTCTCGCAGAAGGCCAACATGTACGCCAACATCCTCATGCCCGTCCTTATGAACCTGGGCAACCTGCTCTACGTGCTGGTCGCGCTGGCCGGCGGCATCTTCCTGGCGCTGGGCGTGCCTAACCTGAGCATCTCGGGCACGGCGCTTTCCATCGCCGTCGTGATACCGTTCCTCAACATGACCAAGCAGTTCTGCGGCCAGATCGGCCAGATCTCGCAGCAGATCAACGCCGTGGTCATGGGCCTTGCCGGCGCCGAGCGCATCTTTGAGCTGCTCGACGAGGAGCCCGAGGCCGACGAGGGCTACGTGACGCTTGTCAACGCGCAGGTCAACCCCGACACTTGGCAGCTCGAGGAGGCCGACCACCACACCGGCATGTGGGCGTGGAAGCATCCGCACCGCGCGACCGGCGAAATTGAGTACGTGCCGCTGCGTGGCGATCTGGTCATGGACAACGTGGACTTTGGCTACACGCCCGACCACGAGGTGCTGCACGGCGTGTCCGTGTACGCCAAGCCGGGTCAGAAAGTCGCGTTTGTCGGTGCCACCGGTGCCGGTAAGACGACCATCACCAACCTCATCAACCGTTTCTATGACATCGCCGACGGCAAGATTCGCTACGACGGCATCAACGTCAACAAGATCCGCAAGGCAGACCTGCGCCGCTCGCTGGGCGTGGTGCTGCAGGACGTGAACCTGTTCACCGGCACCGTGATGGATAACATCCGCTACGGCAACCTGGACGCTACCGACGAGGAGTGCATCGCGGCGGCCAAGCTCGCGGGCGCGGATGACTTTATCACCCGCCTGCCCGACAGCTACGACACCATGCTCACCGGCAACGGCGCCCAGCTGTCGCAGGGCCAGCGCCAGCTGATCTCGATCGCACGCGCCGCCGTCGCCGATCCGCCGGCAATGATTCTGGATGAGGCCACGAGCTCCATCGATACCCGCACCGAGGCCATCGTGCAGGCGGGCATGGATAAGCTCATGGAGGGCCGCACGACGTTTGTCATCGCGCACCGCCTGTCCACCGTGCGTAACTCCGACGCAATCATCTGTCTGGACCACGGCCGCATCATCGAGCGCGGCAACCACGACGAGCTGATCGCCAAGCGCGGATACTACTATCAGCTCTATACCGGAGCGTTTGAGCTGGAGTAGTTCGGCTCGCCGAGATGGCCGATTTGTCGCTCATTCGTCGGGCATGACCCTAAGGTCAATGCCCTCCTCTTTCGGGGCAAATCGACTCATCTCAACGACCCAAACACAATGCACCGCAACGCATAAGCCCCCGCAGTTCATATGAGCTGTGGGGGCTTTTTTCATGCCAGCCGGAAACCGTATCCCACTTTTCAGGCTCAGAATGGGATGCCGTTTCCCGCTGGGCCCCCTCCGGGAAACGGCATCCCATTTCAAGGGCATAAACCGGGATGTGGTTTCCCCTAACGGCACCTTTGGGAAGCCGCATCCCACTCTGTACGCACAAAACGGGATGAGCTTTCCCATGGTGATCCAAGACCAGAAGCATGTCCGATAGCGCGGCCAGGTCAAGAACAACAAGGCAAGCGTCACGCCAATTTGGACGAGCGTCTGCTGCAGTTTAAGGCTGCTGGCCCATATGGTAGAGTTAACCACCCATGAATTTCAGCACACTGCGTGCTACCTGTTCTTTTGTCATTTAGGGAAGTGAACTTGTGAATACTTCTGTCGCCAAGAAGGCCAGCCAGGCGGTGCGCCTGCTCATGATGGTGCTCACGGCAGTTCTCATCTTCTTCTTCATCAATGTTATGCTGCTCGTCTCCGATATCCAGGGCACGGCACGCGTGGTCAACTATGCCGGTCTGGTGCGCGGTACCACGCAGCGAATCGTTAAGCTCGAGGACGCGGGCCAGCCTCAAGATGACCTGCTCAAAGCCGTGGATTCATACATCAACGGTTTGCGTTACGGAAGTGACGACCTCAACCTCGTCCGTCTCGACGACGACGAGTATCAGGCAAAGATGACCGAGCTTGCAAACTACTTTGATGAGCTTCGCACCGAGATTGCCCGCGTGCGCGAAGTCGGCTACGAGAACACCGACATCATCTCCATGAGCGAGGAGTTCTTTGGCATTTGCGACGATGCTACGCGACTCGCAGAGGACTACTCTCAGGAGAAGGCGTCGGCGCTCAACTATCTCGAGGGCTTGGTGATCATCGACATCGTGGGCTTGGTGGCGACCTTTGCGGTCGAGCTTGTTCGCGCGGTGCGAACTGCCGCGCTCAATCGCGAGCTGCAGAGCAAAGTCTATCTCGACGAAGCCACGGGACTGCCCAACAAGAACAAGTGCGAGGAGGTCTTGGGGCAGGAGCAGCCTGTCTCCGCGGAGGCGCCCGTTGCGATGTGCGTCTTCGACCTTAACAATCTGCATACGGTCAATAACAACTTCGGCCACGAGAAAGGCGACGAATACATCCGTTCTTTTGCCCAGCAGCTGGGGCGTGTGGCGTCCGAGACGTGCTTTGTGGGTCGCGACGGCGGCGATGAGTTTATCGCGGTGCTGCGGGATACCGATCGAGCTGCCGTGGAGTCCTGTCTCGCTCGGGTTCGTGCGAACGTGAACGAGTATTCCGAGGCTCACCCCGACATGCCCATCAGCTATGCGGTGGGCTATGCGCTTTCCAGTGATTTTGACGAGCCGCCTACCATGCGCGAACTCTTTTCCCAGGCCGACAAAAACATGTACATCGACAAGAACCGCGTAAAGGCAGCCGAGGCAGCCGGGCTGCCACGCGAGGAACGCTAAACCCGTAGCAAAGGGTAGCTAATTTGGGACGGGGCTCTTTTGGCTACTTGAGAAGCTGGGCCATGGCGTTGACGAATTTTTGGACTTGGAGGGTGGGCTCGAGCGGGTAGTGCAGAAAGACCGGCACCTCGCGGCCGCACAGGAACGGTACGCCCACAAAGGCCGGGTGCACCCCCGACCATGCGCCGCAGGTGAGCACCGCGTCGCCCTTTTCCTCCGCCTCGTTAAAGAGCGCAAAGTCGAAGCTATCCACATCGATCACGTCCACGCCGCCGTCGGCCAACAGGTCGATGCGCAGGCTGTCCATGGCATCGTTGCCGTGACGCAGCACGCGCAGACGCATGCCCTCCAAGTCGGCAACCGTGATGCGATTCTTGCGCGCCAACGTACTCGTGCGCGGCAGGTCGATATAAAACGGCACGTTAACGATGCGGAGCTTTTGGCAGGCGTCGCCCCAGCGTGGGGTAGAAAAACTCGACTGCACCACATCGACCTCGCGGCCCAAGCTGCGCATGACGGTCTCGCGCTCGTCGTAGAGGTCGCTTACCGGCACAATCTCAAATCGCAGCGACGGCTCCAGATCGTGGATGCCCGTCCACATCGAAAGCGTTTGGCGCCCCGGGCACATCATCGACACACCCAGGCGCACGGCACCGCCATCGCCCGCCGCGCGTCGGGCGCGGCGCAGCGCGTCCTCGGACTGCCGCATGATCGAGCGCGCGTCATCCACCAGCAGAGCGCCCGCCGGCGTCACCTTAACACCCGAATGCGAGCGCTCGAACAACGTGATACCAAATTCGGCCTCAAATCCCGACACCTGTTTGACGAGCGCCGGGGTCGACACGCGCAATTTTGCCGCCGCACGCGAGAAGCTTCCCAGCTCCGCGGCGGCCGATATGGCCTCAAGTCGTCGATCGTACACGTCAATCTCCCGTTTTCGCGCCCGTGGCCACATGGTGCCATAGGGGGTTGTTTTCGCAGGTCACGCGCTCAATTGAGAATAAACTGCATCGCACAGTGTAAACCTACGATTAACGCCATTCTAACAAATATGCAATTCACCTGCGCAAATGCAAAGCATACGATAACCAGCAAAAACCACGTGGGTCGGTTAACGGGAGCGACCCACCGGGAGGCACAAGAAGGGAAGTTCCTATGAGCAACTGGCTTAAGCTCGAGGGCGATGTCTGCGCCGTGACTGGCGCGCTCGGCGGTATGGGCGTCGAGATTTGCCGCGAGTTCGCCCGCAACGGCGCCAACGTCGTCCTGCTCGATCTGGACGAGGAAAAGGTCAAGGCCGCTGCCGCCGACCTCGCCGCCGAGTTTGGCATCCACGCCGAGGGCTACAAGATGAACGCTACCGACGAGGCCGAGGTTCAGGCCGCCGTCGACGCCACGATCCGCGACTTCGGCCGCATCGACGTTCTCGTCAACACCGCCGGCATCCTGCGCTTCGCCGCCATGGAAGACCTGCCGCTGAGCGACTGGGAGCAGGTGCTCAACGTCAACCTCACCGGTTACTTCATCACCTCGCAGCGCTTTGGTCGCGAGATGATCAAGGCCGGCCAGGGCCGCCTGGTGCACATCTCGACCGTTGCCAGCCACTCCCCCGAGACGTTCTCGGGCGTGTACAGCTCCACCAAGGCGGGCGTCAACATGATGTCCAAGATGCTGGCTGCCGAGTGGGGCCCCTACGGCGTCCGCTCCAACTGCGTCGAGCCTTGCTTCGTTAAGACCCCGATGTCGGCCAACTTCTACGCCGACCCCGAGGTCGAAAAGAGCCGCAGCCGTCTGATCGCCACGCGCCGCATCGGCGAGGTCAGCGATATCGCCAACGCCGTCATGTTCCTGGCGTCCAAGCGCTCGGACTTTACCACCGGCGACGCCATCAAAGTCGACGGTGGCTTCTCCAATATGATGGGCGACCTCACCGCCAAGCCCGGCGGCCGTCGCGCCTATGCCGACAACTACCTCAAGAACAAGGGTGTCGAGCTTTGGTCCGATGAGTCCGGCGTCGCCAAGCCGACTGACCAGTAAACCAACCTAACAGGGAGGCCCGCGGATACGCCCGCTCCTCCCCCGTATCGATCAGAAAGAGTCCAATGGCTTCCACCAACTCCAACAAGGGTCGCGCCGTCGTGCTTTCCGCCGCGTGCGTCACCATGTTCTTCATCAGCTCAATCGCGCTGTACTCCGTCGTGAGCAAGAACCTGCTCGCCGTCTACCCCGAGTGGTCCAGCGCCCTTACCTGGGCGTTCCCGGTCTTTCAGACCATCATGGCCGTGACGGGCATCTTCGCCGGCCGCATCTCCGATAAGATCGGCCCGCGCAACGTCGTGATCGCCGCCGCTGTGTGCTACGGCCTGGGCTGGTTTATGTCCGGCACCGTCACCGAGCCGTGGCAGTTCTACCTGTGGTTCTCGCTCGTCGCCGCCATCGGCAACGGCCTGGGCTACAACCCGGCACTCACCACCGGTCAAAAGTGGTTCATCGACAAAAAGGGCCTTGCCTCCGGCATCACCCTGGCCGCTTCGACCGCCGGCCCCGCCGTGCTCTCCCCGGTGCTCGCCTCGTTGCTCATCCCGAGCCTGGGCATCTTTGGCGCCCTTAAGGCGCTCGGCGTCATCTTCTTTGTGACGATTGCTGCCTCCGCCCTGTTCCTGAAGGCCCCCGAGGCCGGTTGGCTGCCCGAGGGCTTCGAGGCCCCCAAGGGCGGCGCGCACGCCGGCACCTTCGGCGACCTCACCCCGGGCGAGATGGTCAAGACCCCGCGCTTCTGGGTCCTCATCGTCACTTTCGCCTTTGCCGCCACCGCGGGCACCCTGCTCGTGGGCAAGGTTGCCTCCATCGCCGCCGTCCAGCTCTTCGCCGACCCCACGAGCGCCGCGGCCGTCGCCCTCGGCGGTGTGGTGGTCTCCGTCAACACCTGCGCCAACCTGGTCGGCCGCCTGTCCTTTGGCCAGATCATCGACAAGCTCGGCGCCTATAAGTCGCTGCTCATCAGCCTTGTCGTCACCATCGTCGCCCTCGTCATCATGTCGATGAGCTTTACGCAGAGCATGTTCTTTGTGGCGCTCGCCCTGCTCGGCTTTAGCTTTGGCGCTCTGCTCGTCATCTACCCGCCGCTCACCGGTGGCGCCTTTGGCACCAGCAACATCGGCGTCAACTACGGCATCATGTTTTTGGGCTACGCCGCTTCCACCTGGATCAGCCAGCCCATCACCGCCGTGCTGTATCACGCCGAGGCCGGCAGCGCCGCCTACCAGCAGTCCTTCTACGGCGCTATTGTGATCGCCGCCATCGCCGTCGTGCTCACCGTCTACATGATGGTCTCCGACAGCAAGAAGAAGTCCGCCTAGTTTTACCGATGCGACGAAGGGACAGCCCCTTTGTCGCATTCCACCGGTCACCGGTATTAAGGAGTCGAAATGTCTGAGCTCAACCCCGTCCGCATTGCCGTTATCGGCGCCGGCGCCATGGGCCGCAACCACATCCGCTTTGTCACCGAGGAGCCCGAGGCCGAGCTCGTCGCCATCGCCGACGCCTTTGAGGGCGCCCGCGCCACGGCCGAGGCCGCCGGCGTGCCGTTTTACACCGATCCCGCCCAGATGATGGACGAGATCAAGCCCGAGGCCGTCATTATCGCTACCCCCAACGACCTGCACCTAGGCGTTGCTCGCGAGGCTGTGAAGCGCAACATCGTGCCGCTGGTCGAAAAGCCGATCTCCAACGATCTCGAGGATGCCCAGGCCTTCGCCGCCGAGGCCGAAACCGCCGGCGTGCCCGTGCTCGTGGGTCAGCACCGTCGCCACAACCCCTTCGTCAACAAGGCCAAGGAGATCATCGAGTCCGGCGAGCTGGGCAAGCTCACCGTGTCGAGCTTCCACTACATGATCTATAAGAATGACGAGTATTTCGATGTCGAGTGGCGCCGCAAGAAGGGTGCCGGCCCGATCCTGGTCAACCTGGTGCACGACGTCGACCTGCTCCGCTACCTGCTGGGCGAGCCCGTTGCCGTCCAGGGCATGCAGTCCAGCGCCGCCCGCGGTTTTGAGACCGAGGACTCCGCCGTGGTCAACGTCCGTTTTACCGACGGCGCGCTCGCGAGCATGACCATCTCTGACGCCACCGCCAGCCCCTGGAACTGGGAGGCAACCGCTCGCGAGGATCCGCAGTACCGCCCCTTCGACGCCGACGCCTACTTTATCGGCGGCACTAAGGGCGCCCTGTCGCTGCCCCGCCTGCACCAGTTCTCCTACGACGGCGCCTCCAACTGGCACAAGCCGCTGCAGATGGAGATTCCGGCCGTCGACCCGGCACTGCCGCACAAGATGCAGCTCAAGCACTTTGTGAAGGTTGTCCGCCGCGAGGTCGAGCCCGTCGTGACCCCCGCCGATAACGTCAAGACGCTCACGCTGCTTAACGCTATCAAGGAGGCCGCCGAGACCGGCCAGCTCGTCGAGCTGTAATGCCTTAAGAGCGGCCGCGGCAGAAACCCCATGCCGAGCCCCTCGGTCCGTCACAAATAAGCCCCTCTTCTTTGCCCTGCGAGCAGCCTCCTGCCCGTGGGGCTTTTTGCTACCTTGCCGACGATTTTTCTGGAGCGGGGGCTATTTTGCACCTTAGTCTGATTCGTTCGCCACGAAATGGGCCTATCTACTACGTTTAACTGATCATCCTTAGCCATGCCGAATTTCGAGAAATAAAAACCGCAGGTAGACTGGTTGCGTATTTTCGGAAAACCGGGGGATGGTCGACCCATACGGTTCAAACGTAGTAGATAGGTCGTTTTCGTGGCGCGGGCCCAAAACAGTCTTTTGAAACGGGTGGTATCCTTGGTAGCCCTGTGCTGCAAACGCACCTTAAACGCAAGGAGTCCCATGGATCTTATCGCCCAGCTCGCCCACGAGCTCAACCTTAAGGCCGCCAACATCGAGGCAGCCGTCAAGCTCATCGACGAGGGCAACACCATCCCCTTTATCTCGCGCTACCGCAAGGAAGCCACGGGTGGCATGGACGACGTCGCCCTGCGCGCACTCGACGAGCGCCTGTCCTACCTGCGCAATCTTGAACAGCGCAAAGAGGACGTCATTCTGCTCATCGACGCCCAGGGCAAACTTACGCCCGAGCTCGAACAGCAAATTCGCGAGGCCACGCAGCTCCAGCGTGTCGAGGACCTCTACAAGCCCTACCGCAAAAAGCGCATGACCCGCGCACAGAAGGCCCGCGAGGCAGGCCTGGAGCCACTTGCCAACATGGTCATCATGCAGGCCTCGGCCAAGGGCAGCGCGCTCGACGCCGCCGCGGCATACGTCAACGAGGAAGCCGGCTTCGACACGCCCGAGAAGGCGCTCGCCGGCGCGGCGGACATCGTGGCCGAGACGGTGGCCGAGGACCCCGAGAACGTCGCCGACCTGCGTGCCTTTACGCAAAACACCGCAGACATCGTCGTCGAGGCCACCGACCCCACCGAGAAGACCCCCTACGAGCCGTACTACAGCTATGATGAGCCGCTGCGCCGTATACCCAACCACCGCGTGCTGGCTATCGACCGCGGTGAGCGCGAGGGCAAGCTCCGCGTGCGCGTGAACGTCGACGGCGCCGCCGCCACGGCACGCCTCGGCAGCCGTTGGCCCCGACGCCAGGGCGTCTTCGCGCCCGTCTTTGACGCCGCCATCGCCGACGGCTACAAGCGCCTCATGGCCCCCTCGCTGGAGCGCGAGGCCCGCGCCAAACTCACCGTCCGTGCGCAGACCGAGGCCATCAATGTCTTTGCCAAGAATCTCGAGGGCCTGCTCTCGGCACGCCCCGTGCGCGGCGCCCGCGTGCTCGCGCTCGATCCGGGCTACCGCACCGGCTGCAAGGTCGCCGTCATGGACGAGACCGGCAAGCTGCTCGACCACGGCGTGGTCTATCCCACCAAGCCGCGCCACGACGTCGCCGGCACCAAGCGCGAGCTCGCCCGCCTCGTCAAAAAGGACAGCGTCAACACCATCGTCATCGGCAACGGCACCGCCAGCCGCGAGACCGAGGAAGTCGTCTCGGAGTTCATCGCCGAGCAGGCGCCTGAGCTGCGATACACCATCGTCAACGAGGCCGGCGCATCGGTGTACTCCGCCTCCGAGCTCGCCAGCCAGGAGTATCCCGATCTGGACGTCACCGTGCGTGGCGCCATGAGCCTGGGCCGCCGTCTACAGGACCCGCTGGCAGAGCTCGTCAAGATCCCGCCCCAGTCCATCGGCGTTGGCCAGTACCAGCACGACCTTGACCAGGCCGAGCTTTCGCACACCCTGGGCCATGTGGTGGAGGACGTCGTCAACCGCGTGGGCGTCGACGTGAATACCGCGAGCGCGAGCCTGCTGGGATACGTATCGGGCATCACGCCGAGCGTGGCCAAAAACATCGTGGCCTACCGCGAGGAAAACGGCGCCTTTACCGATCGCCGCCAGCTTAAGAAGGTCCCCAAGCTGGGACACAAGGCATATCTCAACGCCGCGGGCTTTTTGCGCATTAGCGGCGGCAAGAACCCACTCGACGCGACAAGCGTCCACCCCGAGAGCTACGAGGTGGCCACGTCCGTCCTGAAGCGCGCCGGCGTTGGGGCCAGCGAGCTCAGCCGCGGCGGCGTGCCCGACATCGAGCGCCGCCTGGGCAGCATCTCGGCGCTGGCAAGCGACCTGGACTGCGGCACCCTCACGCTCATCGACATTGTCAACGAGCTCAAGAAGCCCGGTCGCGACCCGCGCGACGATGCGCCCGAGGTGGTCTTTAGCCGCTCAGCGCTTTCCATCGACGACCTGGAACCCGGCATGGAACTCAAGGGCACGGTGCGCAACGTTGTGGACTTTGGCGCCTTCGTCGACGTGGGAGTGCACCAGGACGGCCTCGTACATATCTCTAAGCTGGCCAACCGCTTTGTCAAGCACCCCAGCGACGTCGTGCGCGTCGGTGACACGGTCAATGTGTGGGTCGAAAAGGTCGATCGCGACCGCAAGAAGATCTCCCTCACCATGGTACAGGGCAAGTAAACCGCCAAAGCAAAGGTACCCCCTGTAGCGATGTGCAAAATCGCGAGTATTCTGCAAATTCCACCGTTCCGGATGCCCCTCAGAGACGAAAAAACAAAAAAACAGCCCCCGTTTTAGCGTCGTCAGAGCCAAAACGGGGGCCGTTCCATGCTTCGGTTAACTGATAAAGACCTTTACCTTGCTGAATACTCTCAATTTTGCACGTCGCAGGCGGGGGTACCTTTGCCCACGGCGGGATTGGAGGCCGATCACCAACCTACTGGCAAGCTCGTGCCGGCAGCCCCGGCCTTCCCTTTCCCTAGCGCGACCCTCGCGAAGCGCGTGAGCGATAGGGAAAGGAAAGGCCGGGGCGAGCAGCCCGCGGCGTAGCCAGTGTTCGCGTTACGGCAGAATATGGAAGCCCAAAGCGGCGATATCCTTGGCAAAACCGCGCACGGTATCGAGCGAGACCTCGTACGGGTCGCGACCGATATTCTTGCGCTTGGCCAGGATGCTGTTGGGCACCGTGATGATCTGGCAACCGCAGGCCTCGGCCTGGTAAATGTTGATGAGCTCGCGCGTGGACGCCCACAGGACCTCGCAGTTGGGCTTTGCGGCGGCCTTCTTAACCGACTCCGTCATAAACGGAATGGGGTCGACGCCGGTATCGGCGATGCGGCCGGCAAAGAGCGAGATGATGGACGGCGTCTCGGCGTCGACGGCCTCGACCATCTCATCGACCTGCGTAGGCGTAAAGATGGTGGTGACGTTGACCTTGATGCCGTCGGCCGAAAGCTTGCGCACCAGCTCGGCGGTGGACTCGCCCTTGGTAGTCACGCACGGAATCTTGACGTAGACGTTCTCGGCCCAGGTAGCGATCTCGCGGGCCTCGACCTCCATGGTCTCGACGTCGTCGGCAAAGACCTCAAACGAGACGGACACATCGGTGATGTGGGTCAGGACCTCCTTGGCAAACGCGCGGTAATCCGTCACGCCGCCCTTCTTCATAAGGGACGGGTTGGTCGTGAAACCCTGAACGTTGCCGTTCTCGTACATGTCGAGCATGCCCTCGAGGTTTGCACCGTCAGCGAACACCTTGATTGCCATCTGCCTGATTCCTTTCGTTAGCATACGGCCAATAAACTGCTAAACACTTTACCTACGTTTATCAAGGCGTGAGCTGCAGTTTTTTATCTTCTCGGCGAACGGTATAAACACCTCAGTATTTGGATTGATAAATCGATTGAGCATGCAAAAGCAAAGAGTCGCAGTTTGGGCAAACGTCAGAACGCGGGATTCATTAGATGAGGCCGAAATGCTGCATCGCTGTGACGGTGCCGTCGTGTGCGACATCGTCGGTCACGTAGTCGGCGACCGCCTTGACCTCGGGCATGGCGTTGCCCATGGCCACGGCCGTCTCGACCGCAGCGAGCATGCCCAGGTCGTTACCCGAATCGCCGAAGCCAAAGGTGCGTGCGTTGCCGGTGCGACCCAGGTATTCCAGCGCTCGCGCCACGCCCACGCCCTTGTCGATGCCCTTGGGGCTCAGCTCGCGATTCTGACCACCGGTGTTGCACAGCTCAAACTCGCGATCGATAAAGCCATCATCGTTGGCTACGCGAGCCAGGTCGCTCGCGACGATGCCTACCTTGCCCACGCGCAGACGGCCGTCGACGCGCATTTCCTCGGTGCTGTGCACCACAGAAGTGCCGATCAGAGACGACTGCTCAACACCCGCGGGTTCCAGGGCAAAAGTAGCCACGTTGGTCTCGAAAAAGGCTTCAATCCCTGCCGCGACCATACGGCGAGCGAGCTCCGCAACAATGTCTTCGTCAAAGCAGTCCTCATGCACCACGCGGCCCTCGACCTCGAGCGTGGCGCCTGCCATGGCAACGATGCCCGCGGGATCGAGCGCACGCAAGCTGTCCGCGATGAGCCACAGGGGACGACCCGTGCAGATAAATGCCTGGTGTCCCGCGTCGCGCAGACGATGAAACGCCTCGACGACCGTCTGCGAGGGGTGAACCGCCGAAAAGTCCTTGTCGGTCATGTTGTCGGGATCGAACGACGTCAGCGTGCCGTCCACGTCAAAAAAGAGCACGGCGGAATCGGGGCACGCATCAATCATATGGGTTCCTTTCGGGGGCGAGAGTAAACGAAGTATCCATCATATAATGGAGCGACGCAACCAGAGAGGTCACCCATGGAATTTTACGCAAGCTGCCCCGAGGGCTTTGAGTCCGCACTCGCCGATGAGCTTAAACGCCTCGGGCTTTCGCATGTTCGCCGGCTGAAGGGCCGCGCTACATTTGAGGGCGAGCTCGAAGAAGGCTACCGCGCCTGTCTGTGGTCGCGCCTAGCGAGCCGCGTGTTTGCGGTGCTCGGGCGCTTTGAGGCGCAGGATGCCGACGAGCTGTACGATAGCGTTTACGACATCACCTGGGAGACCATCATCCGCCCCGGCGCCACCATCGCCATCACCGCCCGCGGCGTGACCGAGCAGCTGCGCAACACGCGCTTCTCGTCCCTGCGCGCCAAGGACGCGCTGTGCGACCGTCTGGCCGAGACCACGGGCCGTCGCGCCGATGTCGACGTTGCCGATCCCGACGTTCACCTGTTGCTTTCGCTGCGCCAGCGCCGCGCGAGCATCAGCCTGGATCTTTCGGGCGACCCGCTGTTCAAGCGCCTGCCGCCCGCGGCGACCCGTGCCGGCGAGGGCTCGCACGTGCTGCGCCCCGACTACGCCGCCCTGGTGCTTTCGCAGGTCGGCTGGACCACGCTGTGCGAGCGCGAGCTGACGGCCGACGATTACGAGAACGAGGCCCTGCCCACGCTGATCGACGCCTCGTGCGCCGGCGGCGGCCTGCTGCTGGAGGCCGTGAATATCCTGACTGACCGTGCACCGGGCGCCGCCCGCGACCACTGGGGCTTTGAGGGCTGGCAGCTGCACGACGCCGCTCTGTGGGAGCAGTTGCTTGCCGAGGCACGCGAGCGCGAGGCGGCAGCACGCGAGCGCCAAGCACGCATTGTGGCCGTAGACATCGACCCCGCCGCCCGCAAGACCGCCGAGCGCATGGTCAAGTGCGCCGGCTACAAGCGTTTTGTCGATTTTTGCGCCGCCAAGTCCGCCACCGTGCTGGACCACGCGGGCGCCGTCGCCGGTGCCGCCGTGGTCGCAGACACCACCGAAACCCCGCTTTCGCTCATGCACGACGCCATGACGCTGGTCGGTGAGCTGCGCCGCGCGCCCGAGCTTGCCTCGGCACCGGTCGCCGCGCTCACCCGCGACGGATTGCTGGCCCGCGCGCTCCACGCCGAGCCCGAGCGCTCGATTGCCGTCATGCCCAACAACGAGGAGGCGACCGTCGAAGTCTGGCCTTCGCTCGAGCAGGCCGCCGCGGCGTTTGAGGCTTCGACCAGCGTAGATGCCGAGGAACAGTCCGCGGACGCCGTGGACGAAGCTGCCGACACCCCCATGTCCGAACCTACCGCCACGCTCGACTTGGGCGACGGCAAGCCGCTGCCCGTGCTCATCCCGGAGTCCGAGCAGTTCGCCAACCGCCTGCGCAAGAACGCCCGTCTGCGTCGAAAGTGGGCAAAGCGCGAGGGCGTGAGCTGCTACCGCGTCTACGATGCCGACCTGCCCGACTACTCCGCCGCCATTGACCTGTACGAGGGCTGCCCGCAGACGCCGGGCCGCTGGCTCGTCATCGCCGAGTACGCCGCGCCTAAGACCATCGATCCCGCGCTAGCCCAGGCCCGCATGCTCGACATTCTGGCCATCGCGCCGCGCATCCTAGATGTTCCCGCCGAGCATGTGCACGCCAAGGCCCGCATGCGCTCGCGCGGCGGCTCGCAGTACGGCAAGCAGGGCGCCGGCAAAGGCGCATCGGGCGAGCGCGCCAACATCGCGCGCCGTCGTCTGCCGCTCATCGAAGAGGGCGGCCTTACCTTTGCCGTCAACTTTGACGACTATTTGGATGTGGGCATCTTCCTGGATCATCGCGTCACGCGCAACCTGGTGCGCGAGCACGCCAAGCAGGCGCGCCGCTTCCTCAACCTATTTGCCTACACCGGCACCGCCACCTGCTACGCAGCCGACGGCGGCGTCGAGGAGACCGTGACGGTCGACCTCTCCAACACCTATCTGGACTGGGCAGAGCGCAATATGCGCCAGAACGGCTTTATGGACCCTCAGCATCATTTTGTGCGCGACGACGTACTCGCCTGGATTCGCGACCAGCGCCAGACGCGCAACCGCTGGGATCTGATTTTTGTCGACCCGCCCACGTTCTCGAACTCGTCCAAGATGGGCCGCCGCACCTGGGATGTCCAGCGCGACCATGTTGAGCTTTTGGCCGGCGTATCGCGCCTGCTCGCACAGGGCGGCCATGCCATCTTTAGCTGCAACCTGCGCGGCTTCCGCCCCGAAACGCGCAAGCTCGCGCGTGCGGGCGTGGTGCTGGAGGACATTACGGCGCAGACCATCCCCGAGGATTTCGCACGCAACCAGAAGGTGCATCATTGCTATATCGTGCGCCGCCTGCCCATCGAGGACGCCATGGCAGAGGTCGGCTTTAGCGCCGAGGAAATTGCCGAGCGCGTCGAGGAGCTGCGCAACCCCGAGGCCCGCAAGCCTCGCGCGGCAGCGCCCGCGCACGCGCAGGCAGGCGACCAGGGGCCGCGCGGCAACGGCAAGTCCAACTTTGCCGGCAAACCCTCCCCTGCCGGCAAGTCCAAAAAGAAGAAGTTCTACGCCAGCAAGCCCAAGGGCAAATAGACAACGTTGCGGTGGAATACGGACTGTTTTGCCTGGAATTAGGCAAATTTAGACCGTATTTCACCGCAACTCATAGTGGGATGGCGGACGCCGTTCTACCCTTGGGTGACCAATCGGTAACCGATACCCACATGCGTCTGGATATAGCGCGGGTGCGCGGGGTCGGACTCGATCTTCTTGCGCAGCGTGCCCATAAAGACACGCAAGCTCGCCAGATCGCTCTTAGTTGCCGTGCCCCAAATCTCGTGCAGGATAAACTGGTGCGTCAGCACCTTGTCGGCGTTATGCGCCAGCAGGCACAGGAGTTTGTACTCGATCGGCGTCAGATGCAGCTCCTCGCCATCCATCGTGGCGATGCCGGCATCAAAATCGATATGCAGCTCACCGGTATCGAACGAGCCCTCGGAGGCAACGCCGCCCGTTTGCGCATACGAAAGGCGCCTGAGCGTCGTGCGAATGCGCGCGAGCAGTTCCTCGACCGAAAACGGCTTGGTCAGGTAGTCGTCAGCACCGGCATCGAGTGCGCGAATCTTGTCCGCGTCCTCGCTACGCGCCGAGACCACAATGATCGGCATGCCCGACCATGCGCGCACCGACTCCACCACCTTGACGCCGTCCATATCGGGCAGGCCCAGATCGAGCAGCACGATGCTCGGTGCCTGCGATGAGGCAGCGGCGATGGCGGCATGGGCGGTCTCCACAGCCATATGGCGCAAGCCGTGTGCCTCGAGCGCGGCAACGATAAGGTTGCGAACGGCGGGGTCGTCCTCAACGACCAAGATGAGCGGTTTTACAGCAGAGTTCGGCACAGCGCTACTCCTTATCAAACGAAACGTCGGCGGCGGGAAGCTCAATCGTAAAGACCGAGCCGTGCGGGTCCGCCGCGGCAACCTCTATGCTACCGCCATGCGCCAACGCAATGGAGCGGCAGAGCGAAAGACCCAGGCCAACGCTGCGGTGGCTGTCGGCAAGACCGTGGTTGGCGGTGTAGAACGACTCAAAGATTCGCTCGCGGTCCTCGGGCGCAATGCCCGGGCCGTCATCGGCCACCGAGCACGCCACGCATCCATCGTCGACGCCAATCGAAATCACGATATGCGAGCCTGCGGGCGTATAGGTGATGGCGTTGTTCACCAGATTGACCACCAGCTGCACCATCAGGCGCGCATCGACATTGACGAGCGCCGGCTCATCGCACGCCACCACCTTAAGATCGTGCTCGCGCACGGCCGGACTTACGTGGCGCAGCGCCTCCTCGACGATATCGTCCATAAGCTCGAGCGTAGTCGACAGATGCATACCGCCGCCCTCGAGCTTGGTGATGGCGAGCAGGTTCTCGACAGTGGCGTTGAGCCACAGCGCATCCGAGCGAATGGATAGAAGCAGGCCGCGGCGCGTCTGGGCATCGAGCACCGCGGTGCCGGTCGAGCCCTGGTCGAGCAGCACGTCGGCATTGCCCGAAATACTGGTGAGCGGCGTGCGCAAATCGTGCGAGATGGAGCGCAGCAGGTTGGCGCGCAGCTGCTCGTTTTTGGCGAGCACCGCCGCCTCCTCGCGGGCCTCCATGGCGCGGGCGCGGTCGAGCGCCAGCTCGCCTTCGCTCACGATGGCATCGGCAAGTGTCCGTTCCTCATGCGTCAGCACGTCGGGCTCGGCAACGATAGCCAGCACGCCCACCACCGAGGCGGGGTCGCCCGAGCGCGCGAAGCCGTCGCCTGTGCGAACCGTCAGGTAGATGCCATAAAACGCCGAGCCGCCGAACGTAGCATCGAGCGGCGTTCCCACATAGGCGGACGCCGAGAGCCGCGGTGGCATCTGCGGCGCCAGCTCGTGCACCGGCGCGGCATCGCCCACGGCTGTGTACGTCGCACGCGGCAGCAGGTCATCGCCCTCGGCGTCGGCGCTGTACCACACGACTGGACAGCCCGAAAGACGCGCCAGCTGCGTAGCCATGGCATGAACGATCTGCTGCTCGTCGGCGCACCGCTGCAGCATACGGTTGGTCTCGAGCACCATATGCGTGCGGCGGTCGCTGGCGGCAGCCTGTGCCAAGGCGCGGCGCAGGGCCAACGCAATCGAGCTCGACACAAGCGAGACCACGAACATGATGAAGAACATGCCGGGATAGCCGCGGTCGATAAGCGACAGCGAGTAGCGCGGGTCGACAAACAAGAAGTTGTAGAGCGCCACGGCGGCAGCCGAGCTCAGCAAGCAATACAGGCGACTCCAGGTAAAGAATGCGCACAGCTGAACGGCGAACACATAGACGATCATGATGCTCGGCGCGAGACCCGGATGGTCGAGCAGCGCGCCCACAATCGTCGCCGCGACCAGCAGCCCCACCGATACGCAGGCGTCATACAGAGGAGTGCGGCGCGTCAGCGTTGTGCGCCGCCACCAAAAGCTATCGGCAATATCGCCGTCCGTACGGACGTCCATCAGCGCCCCGCCCCTCTCTCAAAAACAAAAACCACCACAAAGGGGACAGGCACCTTTGTGGTGGTTTCCCCTTGTGGCGGTTCCAAGTGTATAGCCTTTGCAACCTGCGGTCGTTAGACAAACAGCACGTGCGCGAGCAGTGCGCACACGCACGCCGCGACAAGCAGCGTCACCACGATCGAGATCACACGGTCGGCCATGTCCATGTTGGCACGATTCGTAAAGAACCGATCTTCGGCGGCGTCGACGCGCGCCTCACGCACCAGCTCGGCAGCAAGATCGCAACCGTCAAGCACCTTTGCATCCATGGTTTCCTCCCAGGACTCAATCTCCGTCATTACAAGCCCGCCCGTTCGCAGACAAACCTCGAGCGTCGACTACGGCCGCTCGTTGGGGGCCAGGCGCTGCATCTTGTTCACGGCCTTGAACTTGGTGAACAGCGGCACGTACTCAAAGCTCACGTTGGAGTTCTCCAGGCCGTACCAACGCGCGGGCGTGCCGGCGGCGCGGCGGATGATGTACTTGAGCGTGATGGCCGTACGCTCGCTGGGCTCCACATCGCTTTCGGGCGCCAGAAGCTTACGGATCAGGACGAACTTGAACGTACCGATGTTACCCGGATCCTTGTAGACCGAGTAGTCATGCGTCTGCGGCGGCAGCTCGCCGGTTGCAGCCAGGTCCTGAACAACCTGACGCAGGTAGGCATTGACGCGCTGGTTGATCTTGTAGCCCAGGTACAGATGCACGCGGAACACGTAGTCGGTGCCGAACGTCTCGACCGAATAGGCAAAGGTGTGCGGTTCGTCCATAGTCTCGACATTTACAAACCACCAGGCGCGAGCGCGCTTGGGATGCTTGTCCAAGATCGAATAGACGATATCGCGGTCGATGTAGTCGGTATGGGTGTCCTTGGTCAGGTACACGACGTTGTCACTCATGCGCTCGTAACGGTCGTCGTCGCGCAGGCGCTTGAGCTGCGGCAGGTAGCTGCGCAGCGGCAGCAGCGTAAACTGGCGCTGCTCGACCGCCGTGCCGTTGTACCAGCACACCATAATGCCCATGATGAGCGCGGCCATGAGGATGGTGAAATAGCCGCCGTGGAAGAACTTGGTGAGCGAGCTCACGAAGAAGAAGCCTTCGAGCAAAAGGAAGAAGGCCGCGAAGATCCACGGCGCGACCTTGAGCTTGCGCTCCTCGTGCAGGTAGAAGAAGAGCAGCAGCGTGGTGCACATCATAGTCAGCGTAATGGCAAGGCCGTAGGCGGCTTCCATATGCGCCGAGTTCTGGAACAGCAGCACCACGATGACGCAGCCGACAAGCATGACGTTGTTGACCATGGGAATATAGAGCTGGCCCTTGGTCTCGGCAGGGTAGAAGACCTGCATGTGCGGCATGAGGTCCAGACGGCTGGCCTCGGACACCAGCGAGAATGCGCCGGTGATGAGCGCCTGCGAGGCAATGATGGCCGCGACGGTGGAAAGGCCGACGGCAAACGGGCGCAGGCCCGGGGCGAGCATCTGGTAGAACGGGTTGAGATCGGCAATGCCCATGAGCTCGGGGTTGGCAGCGTTGTTCATAAGCCAAGCGCCCTGGCCCATATAGGACAGCAGCAGGCAGCACTTAACGAACGGCCAGGTAGCGTAGATATTGCCGCGGCCGACGTGGCCCATGTCGGAGTAGAGCGCCTCGGCACCGGTGGTGGCGAGGAAGCAGCTGCCCAGAATCATGATGCCCGCGTGGTTGTTGGGGCTCAACAAAAAAGCGATGCCGCGGAGCGGGTTGAGGCACAGCAGCACGGCGGGGTGCTGTAAGACAAAGAACAGACCCGTGCCGCCCAAGAACAGGAACCACAGCGTCATGATGGGGCCAAAGGCGTGACCGATCTTGGCCGTACCGATGCGCTGTACCAAGAAGAGCACGATGATGATGGCGAGCGTAATGGCGACGACGCGGCCCTGGTCATCGCCCAGCACGGCATGAACCGCCGGGATAGTGCGCAGGCCCTCGATGGCCGTGGTAACGGTAACGGCCGGCGTCAGGATGCCGTCGGCGAGCAACGCGGCGCCACCCAGCATGGCGGGGATGATAAGCCACTTGCCGCAACGCTTGACCAGGCTGTACAGGGCAAAGATGCCGCCCTCGCCATGGTTATCGGCGCGCAGCGAGATGAGCACATACTTGATGGTGGTCAGCAGCGTGACCGTCCACACGACAAGGGAGAGCGCGCCGAGCACGAACTCCTCCGTGACGCTTCCGATGCCGCCGTTGCCGGCAACGAGCGCCTTGGTTACATACATAGGGCTGGTGCCGATATCGCCGTACACCACGCCCAGCGTGACGAGCATCGCCGAGATGCTCACAGGAATCGCAGCGTGCGAGGCTGCCTCCTTGGCCTTTTGTTCCATAAGCCGGTTTCCTCCCAACTTTAATGTTCGAAGGGATTATAGGTAATCGGCCCATGTTTTAATGCACTGTTTTCCCAGCTAGATAAAGATTTATACAGTCTTTAGGCCACCGCGGCGATATGGAATGTGACAAAGGGACTATCCCCTTGTCACATTCGTCATTTTCCGAGCCAGTTTTTGAACCACCACTCCATGGAGCGGCTCATCTCGGCCATAAAGGGGCTCGTGTGCTTGCGGGTGTAGATATCCACGACGCGCTCCCCCACCTCGCGGGCGTGCGGGCGAAACATCGCATCCATCTCGGCCACCTGCGCATCCATAGTCGCGGCATCCGCACGGCAGTAGCGCTCCTCGTGCACCAGGTTCACCACGGGGTGCGCGATTGCCGGGCGCTCCTTACGGGGCGTGCCGATGATGAGCATCGACAGCGGCATGGTATAGGGCGGCAGATCGAGCAGCACGGCAACTTCCTCGGCGTTCTCGACGATGTCGCCGATATAGCAGCTCCCCAGCCCCAGGGCCTCGGCGGCAACCACGGCGTTTTGCGCGGCGATCACGGCATCCTGAGCCGCGATGGCAAAGTCGCCCAGACCCGGCGCGCGGCGGGGCGCCTTGCCCGTACGCTCTACAAACTCGGGCTCAAAGCAGCCCACGTGCTTAAACAGATCGATCCACTTGGCATAGTCGACCACAAATATAAGTGCCCAGGGCGCCTTGGCGATCATGGGCTGGTGGTCGCACAGGTCGGCCAGGCGGTCGAGCGTTGCCTGCTCGCGGATGCTCACGATGGAATACATCATCATGGCGCCCGCCGACGGCGCGCGGCTCGCCGCATGCAAGATCGCCGCCCGCTGCTCGTCGGTCACCGCCACGGGACGGTCGTCGTCATCACGCGCGAAGGCACGCGTGGACGAGCGGTGTTCCAAGATGTCCAGCGCCGCGTTGCCCGTAGTCTCGACCGGATAGCCGCCCGCGTCCACGCCCACAGCTCCGCCGCAGTACTCGGTGCCCGTCATACAAACCTGCTCGCCCATAGCTCTATCCTCGCTAATTCTTTAAGAAGCCTTTACGTTTCCGTGTAATTCCCGTCCATTATCGCGCAGGCCGCCACTACATTGCGCCACACCGCCGCACGTGCGCGTTAATATGGCTGGTTGTTGTGCGCAGCCACCAATTGCAGCGCATATCTTGGTAACAATCGGGTAAACCCCCGCTTTCGTAGGTTTTAAGTTTGTGAGGAGTCTCAGCATGTTCGCTGCCGCCATCTCGCTCGTCGGTCTTGCGGCGACCGTCTACCTTGTCTTGCGCGAGGCCAAGGCCATTCGCGCTCAGTCGGGCACCGTTGCCAAAAGCGCTCTTGGGTGGAGCGTCGTCTTCGGCCTGTTCCAGGTCTTTTTGACTATTTGGGGCGCCATTGGCCTCGTCGCCCAAAACGAGCCGCTCGCCTTTGTGATGCTCATCCTGACCAACGCCATCCTCACCGGATGCGCCTGGGCCAGCATCGCCCGCGATCGCATCGCCCCGCGCGTCTTTGCGTTCGCCAAGCCCGACGCCCCCGCCCCCACCGGCAAGCTCGCCCGCCTGCGCGGCGCCTTTGTGGGCAAACCGCTCGTCGCCGCCGTGCTGTGCCTGCTGCTCGCCGGCGTCTTTGCGCTGCTAGGCATGGAGGTATCGTCCAACCACGACTTTACCTGGGTCTACCCCCTGTGCATCCTGCTCGAGTGGGCCATCATCACCACGCTCATGACCGGCCTGTTCTTCCTGTTCCAGCGCCACGGCGCAGCTCCCGCGGTCCTGGCCTTTGCCCTCTTTGTCCTGGGCATTGCCGAGTTCTTCGTCATCACGTTTAAATCCATGCCCATCCAGCCGGGCGACCTTTCGGCCATCTCCACCGCCGCCGCGGTCGCCGGCACCGGCTACACCTTCTCGATCTCACTGTTCTGCGTGCTGTCCATGGGCTTTACCGCCATCGCTATGCTGCTGTGCGAGTACGCCGGCCTGGTGGCACCGCACCGTCAGAAGGGCGCTGTCAATGCCAAGCGCATGCTGCTCACCAACCTGCTCGTCGCCGTGCTGTGCTTGGGCGGCGTGACCGCGCACGTCACGCTTATCGACTACTACAACACCCTCGGCATCACCGTCTATACCTGGCGCCCGCTCGAGAGCTACTGGCGCGAGGGCTACCTGCCTGCCTTTATTAGCGCGGCACAGTCCATCAAGCCGCCCAAACCCGCCGACTACTCCGTTGACGATGCCAAGGCCACGCTCAAAAAGTACGCCAAGGCCTACGACAAGTCCGACGCGGCCAAGAGCGACGAGCGCGCCGCCGCAAAGGAGCAGTTCGACAGCGAGAAGCCCACGGTCATCGCCATCATGAACGAGACCTTCTCGGATCTGTCGATCTATCAGAACATGCGCGCCGGCTACGAGGGCCCGCAGTACTTTAAGAACCTGTCCAACTGCCTCAGCCGCGGTAAGCTCTACGTGAGTGCCTACGGCGGCGGCACCGCCAATACCGAGTTTGAGTTTATGACCGGCAACTCCATGGCCAACCTGGGCTCGGGCGTGTACCCCTACACCATCTACAACATGGAGACGACCGGGAACCTGGCAGAGCAGTTCAAATCGCTCGGCTATTCCACCACGGCTATGCACCCCAACCACGCGACCAACTGGAACCGCGAGAACGTCTACAAGGACTTTGGCTTTGACCAGTTCCTGTCCATCAACGATTTCCAGGGCGCCGATACCCTGCGCGGCATGGTGACCGACCAGGCTACCTACGACAAGATTCTTGAGCTGCTCGACCAGAACGCCGATCCGCAGTTTATCTTCGACGTGACCATGCAGAACCACTCGGGCTACGATACGGGCCTGCTGCCGGTCGACAAGCAGATGCACCTGAATATCGACACGACCGATCTGGACGCCAAGACCGTCGAGGACGGCACGCTCTCCGATGTCGACGAGTATGTCTCGTGCATCGAGCAGTCCGACCAGGCGCTTCGCTACTTCCTCAACGCCCTGAGCAAGCTCGACCGTAAGGTGGTCGTGGTGTTCTGGGGCGACCACCAGCCGTTCTTCCCGTCCAAGTTCAACGACAAGTGGTTTACCGGCGAAGACGACGCCACGCACCAGGAGCGTCTGTGGCAGACCGACTACATCATCTGGGCCAACTACGACGTTGCCGGCTGCGACCAGACAAGCGAGGTCGACGACCTGTCCACCAACTACCTGTCCACGCAGCTTATGCAGCTGATCGGCGCACCGCTGACCGACTACCAGAAGGCGCACATGACGCTGCGCGAGTCGCTGCCCGCTATCAACTCGGTGGGCTACGAGGACGCCAGCCTGCGCTGGGCGCTTTCCTCCAACGTCACCGGTGACGATGCCGCCGCCGCAGCCGCCACCAAGGCGCGCGAGGATTACGCCAAGATGCAGTACTACGAGATGTTCCGCGACGGCAAGAACGTCTACACCGAGCACTTCCAGACCGAGGCCAACGAGACCGACCCCAACCTGGCACCGGGTACGACCAAGATCAAGTAACGGGGTCGGGGTCCCGAATCGGCGGCAGGCGGAGGCATGGGAAAGGTCTGCTGCCCAAACAGTCCTGCGCAAGACGGGGGCCACATTAAGTGGCCTTCTTTGCGTGCGGAACTCGCGATGAACCTTACGTTCCGCGTCGCCGGGCAGACGCCTCGGTGTTGAAGCGCGGCTTGTCATGGAGACACCTGCTGAACATATATAAGTTGAAGGCCACGTTATGTGGCCTTCTTTGTTTGCGGAAAGTGTGTCCCGGAATTCTTGTCTGGAATGGGATGCAGTTTCCGCTTGGGACCCGATTGGGAAAGTGTGTCCCACTATTCAGCTGGATTCCGGGATGTATTTTCCGGTTGAGGCTCGTTGGGAAAATGCGTCCCACTTTGGGGGCTGATTCTGGGACGTGGTTTCCGGTTGGCTCTCATTGGGAAAGTTCATCCCATTTCTCGGCCTAATTATGGGACGCAGTTTCCCGTTGAGGACCCTTTGGGAAAGTGCGTCCCGGTCTGGGCGCTCAAACTGGGATGGATTTTCCGGATGAGGGCTTGACGGAAAATGTGTCCCGTTCCGGGCGCTAATTGTGGGATGCAGTTTCCGCTTGCGGAGTCTCCACTCAACAGAAAACCCGGGTGGCCTGTTTTTTGGCTACCCGGGTTTTTGGGTTGTCGATATGTTCGACTGGCTACTAGTGGGTCTTGCGGCGCTTGATCAGCATGATGAGGGCTATCACTACGAGCGTTGCTCCCGCTGCTGCTGCGGTGGCGACTAGGGCGAATGTTTGGTCGCCGGTGTTTGCGAGGTTCTTCGCTGTGGTCGTAGTCTTGACCTTGGTGTCGGTCTTAGCTCCGTTGTCGGACTTGGGCTTGTCCGGGTTCGTCGGGGTCTCAGGAGTCTCGGGGTCCTTTGAGCCTTCGGAATCGGTTGGGCCGGCGGTGTTTACCAGCGTATGGTCCAGGAACTTCTTGGCGCCCGCACTTGCCTGTGAGAACAGGCGGCGCGTGCGGATCGGGGTGGCGTTCACCGTTGTGGGCGCCGTCTCCTCGGCCTCGATATTCACGAGCGTCGTGCCGGTGTCGAGGCCCACGTCGTTGTATCCCACGTGGCAGTAATACTGCGCACCGTCATCGTCTGCGGTCAGGTCAATCTCGAGCTTTGAGGCCGTTCCAGCCGCGAGGTTGCCATCGGCACCCACGAGCTTAAACTCTGTCTCGCCGCGGCCCTTGCGGTACCACATATAGGTCGGTGCCAGCCCTGTTTCGCTATCGTCGGCACCGAGTTGCTTCACATGGCCAATCGCCGAGAGCGTCAGGTGGCTTCCCGCCGCGCGCTCAACCGAAGAGTCGTATCCAAGATCCGACCCCTCCGCAGCATCCGCCGCAGGTCCGCTCACGGTCATCGTCATGCCATCGGGCATGGTCTTGACCGTGATGATTGCCGAGCGAATACCTGTTTCGGTCGTGGATCCGTTCTTAACGGCGGCGATGGCGAATCGATACTCCGTATTGGGCTGCAGCCCATCCCACTTGAGCGAGGTCTGCGTGTTGTCGGCAATCTTCCAGCTATTGACGACCGCATCCGCCGCATTGCTCTGCAGCATGCCCACGCCGTAGCTAAAGCCACTCTTGTTTGCGAGTACATCGTCCCAGCTAAACGTAACGCTGGTCGAATCGACGGCGTTTGCCGTAAAGCCCGTCACGGCCGGCGCGTCGGGCATCTCGACGTCCTTAACGTCATAGCCCACGATCCAGAACTGGTCGGTGTCCTTGGTGCCGAGCTTGTCGCCCGAGTCTGCCTCGAACTTGTCGACATCCACCGCGTTGACGCCCAGACGCCACACAAAACCGTACTTGCCCTGCGCGGCCTCGGGCAGGTTGTCGACGGTGCCGCCGTATTCGGTCGATTCACTCGAGGAGTTACCCGTCGTAAAGCCGGCGTTGGCACCAAAGCACAGGCCGCCAAACAACTCGTGCTTTGCGAGCTTCGCGCCCATGACAACGCTGCCGTTCAGCGTCAAGCCGAGCTCGAGCTCCTGCTCCTTGCCCTCCTCGACTTCGATGGTCTGTTCAATGCTCGCCCCCGACTGCGCGGCGGCGCCGTTAAACCCATCGTGCGTGTAGGCGCGCGTTACGCCAGGCTTGCCCAGGCCAAAGGAATCCCCAACGGGAGTCTCGCCGTTGAGCGTCGTTTGATAGGTTCCGGGTTCTCCCGACCGGTTGGTCAAAAAGTAGCTGAGCGGTGTCATATTGTGCTGTTTGGCAATGCGGTCATAGGCCTCGGCATTAACGACCGAGGTCTGCGCGCCGAGCGACACGGGCGCCGCCATCACGCCCTTGCCACCAGTTTCCTCATTTTCGATCTCATACTCGTAATAGACCATCGGAATCGTGTAGAGCACGGCCTTGTCACCCTCGCCGGCATGCGACTCATAGCTTACGCTTGCGCTGACCGTGCCCTCGCTCCGGTAGTCATAGCATCCCTCGGCGGCAAAATCGACTGAAGCATTCATCGCGACCAGGGGCGGACCGGTCTGCACCTCGACGGCAACGCCCAACTCGGCGCCAATGGTATAGCCCTGGGATGTCCCCGTGCCCTTTTCCTCTCCGTATGACGTGCCGCCCAACACCAGATAGCCGTATGCCTGCTCCAGATCCTCAACATAGGGCGCATCCTGCAGCACGGCAAGCACGCGCGGGTTGGTATAGACCTTGTAGCGGTCCTTGTACGTGATCTTGACGCTGTCGTTGTCGACATCGGGCAGCGCGAGCGAGATAAATGTGCCGTAGGTAGTGCCGCGACGGTTGCTCTCGCTAATCACCTGCTCCTCGCCGCGGCGCACCTTTCCGTTCTCGTCGAGCGAAAAATGCGAGGCGGTCATCCAATAGTAGTCATCGTTCTTGCGCAGGTCCTCGTCGCGGTGCTTGCCCACCACAGCGATAAAGCTCTCGTTATAGCGGTCCGAACCCGAGACGCTGCCCGCCTTGACGTCGCTGATCCACACCTGCTCTATACCCTTATGGTCATGCTTGTTGCTGCTGTTGTATTGCTGACCGCTCATGCTCATGGTTCCGACCATGGACCCCAAGCCCTGAGCCCCGCTCTGTGCCGTGTTGCAGGCAAAGTCGCGGAACACATCGCCGCCCACGAGCACCTCGTCGACCGCCAGCTGCTCGGACAGGCCGTCAAGGTTGGCAGTGGCAAGGGCAATAGGCGCCAAGGTGCACGGATAGCGCTTATCCTGAGCGCTATCCTTCCATGCGCTGTTGGGCACATGCATCAGCCCATAGGAGGCGAGGAGCCCGTCTCTGTATTCCTTGCAATCGGAAAGCTTGAACTCGCCAGACTCCGAGTCAAAATACGCGTAGCGGTACAGCGCGCCGTACAGCCCCTTGCTGCCGTCAGAAGCGCCGTAATCAAAAGCGCTGCGTTGCCAGTCATAGCCCGCAAGAATAAGGCCCGTGACGGTTTCACCCGTCTTCTTTCCTTCTTCATCGTAGGCGGCAAACGTGCCGAACGTCGCATTCGCAGCGACCATGGTCTTGCCGTTCGCGGAGAGGGAGATTGCGCCCGCGTCGCCCAGAGCATCGACATGGACGAGCGCACCCTTGGATGCATCCCACGAAAACAGCTCGCAATGCGTCGACTTATCAATATTCTTCTTGCCGTAGGGTGCCGAGACCACGATGGCGAGATCATCGCAAAAATCGCGATCGAGGTCGCCGGCCGCTAGCGAAACGACAGGAGCTGACTGAAGCTGCGTCCAGGAGTCGTTCCCGCCCTTGTTGTGCGTGGTGTAGTCCGCGGCGTTACCGGCATCGATCTTGACGACGCTTTGCTTCCAGTTGCCGCCCTCCAAGTCATACATGTCGACTACAGCCTTGCGCACGCCGTTCTCGTCGACATAGCAGCCCGCGTAGACAAAAAGCTCGTCGACGCCGTCGCCATCGACATCGCCCGCCTCGACATCAAAGACGGCGTCGTGCTCTTGCAGGTAACCGGCATCCAGGTACTTAAAACGGCCTTCGTACATCATATTAGTGTTGACCGTCACCGGCAGGTGTGTGTCGAGAGTGCGCGTACGCCCGTTGCTAAACGAGTAGAGGACCAGCTCAACCTTTCCGGCGTATGACTTGCCGTCAATCGTCGTGGAGGAACTGTCACCGTAGACACGGAGCTCGGCAACGCGGCTCTTTTTGCCCGTGCTGGCGTCGCTGCAGAACTCAACACTCGTGGCGTGAATGCCCGAGAAACCGTTGTTGTCGTTGGCGAGTACTGTTGAGGACTCATTGTTGCTTAGGTACGACCAGGTGCCGCCACCGTAGTCGCTATGCTTGTAGAGATCGCTGTTCGTATCGAAGTTGTTGACGTTTTGCCAGAACTTTGCGGCGCCCCACACACTTCCATAGCCATCGGTGAGTTTGCTGCTGCCGCCAATGTCACCGCGCTCGACGTTCTCGAGCTTGTCGCGCAGAGTGTAGCGATTGCCATGGCTACCGTTAGCTGCCATATAGACCTCGCTGCGCGTGGCAAACGTCGTGGGGGTATCAGTGGAATAGGGGCCAACGGTATCGGCCGGAATGTCCTCGCTCGTGCCCAGACCCAGGGCTTGATAATCCTGCTCGGTCATATCGGTGATTGCGGGCGCGTCTGCCGCCTGGGCAACCTGGGGCGTGGCCGTGAAGCAGGCGACGCTCGTGGCGATCAACGCAGCAAGCGCCGCCGTCCCAACAAGCGGGATTTTCGACAGCCTACGGATACGGGGGTGTGGAACGTACATGAGGGACCTCGCTTTATTCGAGTGGAGTGGACTCATTTTTGCAAATGATACATCCGATGCCCGATATCACGTGTCTCATTTTCGCCAACGGCGTGTCTCATTTTTGAGAATCCGAGATGCCGCGGAAATCTTATCCCAGCTCAAAGGCCATTTCTGGGATGTATTTTCCGTCGAGTGCCTCATCGGGAAACTGCATCCCATTTCAAGCGTCGATTCTGGGACGCATTTTCCCCTTAGACCCTCAACCGGAAACCACATCCCACTTTGAGCGCAAATTCCGGGATGCATTTTCCGCTTGAGCCTCATTGGGAAACGGCGTCCCACTTTGAGGGCTGATTGTGGGATGCATTTTCCGGTTTTGCTCTCATTGGGAAAATGCATCCCGTTTCTTGACCGAATAATGGGACGCAATTTCCCGTTGGAGCGCCTTTGGGAAAGTGTGTCCCACTTCGACCGCCCAGAGTGGGATGCACTTTCCGCAAAGCACCTCAACGGGAAACTACGTCCCATTCCAAAGGCAAATTCCGGGACGCATTTTTCGAAAGCCTGCCCATCCGGAAAGCCCGTCCCACTTTGGACGCATCCGGGCACGGAACCATCGACCTATCAGGCCTCCCATCAATAAAGAGGCGTCCTCCCGGACGGCGGGGCACGAAGTTCATCGCGAGTTCCGCACGCAAAGAAGGCCACTTAATGTGGCCTTCGTCTTGCGCAGGACTGTAGAGCAGGGAACTTCGTGCCCCGACGCCCGGGAGGACGTTTCATTTAGAAAGATGGACCGACCGCCGTCAGCGATGGGAGCTACTCCCCCAGCACGGCCTTTTTGGCGGCTGCAGCCATGTTGTCCAGATCTTCCTTGGTGGGGTGATCCTTTGCGGCGACCCAGTTATCGAGCAGCATCTTAAAGCGGACATTGTCGGGATCTTGCTCGAGCATGGCCTTGTAGCGCTGCTTGACCGCGGGGCCCATCTTGCCCTGGCACATCGCCCAGCCCGCAAGCTCGGCATCCCCAGCCAAATTAGAAGTTACGCGATCAATAATCTGCTGGTAATAGCTCTGGTCGGCGCCAAAACCGCAGGTGCCAAACAGGAAGACGCGCTTGCCGTGCAAAGCGGAGAGCAACGCCGCGACCGAAGGTGTGCACGCGCCCTTGTCGCACCAAAAACCGACGAGCACCGTGTCGGCCGCGCAGGCGCCCTGCGCCTCGAGCGCAACCTGATCTGCATCCGCATCGTCGCTCAACGCCGCGGCATGGACAAAATCAACACCCGCAGCCTGCAGAGCGCGCTTGATCGCGCCCGAAACCATCCTGGTATTACCGCTCTTGCTGTTAACCACCAAAGAGCACGTCATAGTCACGTTGCCTCGTTTCCCCCAAAACTAAAGCCACTATTGCAATTTATTAGATGAATATCTTAGTACTAACGTGACAGATGTAAACCACCGTCTGTCGATTGATTAATTTGCCCCACGGGCTTGCTCACTGGGCAAACTGGCTGCGGTAAAGATCAGCATAGAAGCCGTCTGCCGCTAGCAGCTCGTCGTGCGTGCCGCGCTCGATAATCCGGCCGTCGCGCATCACCAGAATGCAGTCGGCGTTGCGGATGGTGCTCAGGCGGTGCGCCACGACAAAGCTTGTGCGACCGGCCATGAGCTCGTCGAATGCCGCCTGCACCTGCAGCTCGGTACGCGTATCGATGCTCGACGTTGCCTCGTCCAGCAGCAGAATCGCCGGATCGGTGAGCATAACGCGCGCAATGCACAGCAGCTGTTTTTGACCCTGGCTAAACGTGCCGCCGTCCTCGCCGATGACCGTATCGTAGCCGCCTGGCAGCTGCATGATAAACTTGTGCGCATGCGCGCGCTTGGCAGCTTCGATAACCTGCTCGCGCGTGGCGTCGGGACAGCCGTAGGCGATGTTTTCCGCCACCGTGCCCTCGAACAGCCACGTATCCTGCAGCACCATGCCAAAGGCGCGGCGCAGGCTCGCGCGCGTGTAGTCACGCGAAGACCGGGCATCGACCATGATGCGTCCGGCATCAATATCGTAAAAACGCAGCAGCAGGTTGATGAGCGTTGTCTTGCCGCAGCCCGTGGGGCCGACCAGGGCAAAGCGCATGCCGGGTTTGGCCTCGATGCAGATATCCTGCAGCAGCTTGCGATCGGGCACATAACTAAAGTCTACGTGCTCAAAGGTCACCTCGCCACGCGGGGCGGCAAGTTCCACGGCGCCCGTCGCATCGGGCTCCTGCTCGCGCGCGTCGAGCAGCGCAAACATGCGGCGTGCCGAGGCGTACGCCGTCTGGATCTGCGTAATGACGTTGGTGACCTCGTTGAACGGCTTGGTGTACTGGTTGGCGTAGGACAGGAAGATCTGCACGCCGCCCACCGTGAGTGCCGCGGGCACGCCCGTGATCACGCCCACGCAGCCAATCACGGCCACCACGGCATAGATGATGTTATTGATAAAGCGCGTGCCGGGGTTGGAGAGCGAACCCATAAACTGCGCGCGCTCACCTGCCGCATAGAGCTCGGCGTTGAGGGCATCGAAGCGCTGCTGAGCGTTGGGACCATAGGCAAAGGCGTCGACAAGTTTCTGCTCGCCTACGTACTCCTCGATATGACCACCGAGCTGCCCTTGAATACGCTGCTGCGCCGTAAAGCTTTTGTTGGAAAGCTTGGCGATAGCACCGGCTGCAAAAATGGAAAGCGGCGTGACGAGTACCACCACGAGCGTCATGGTCAGGTTGATGGAAAGCATAAACGCGAGCGTACCCACGATGGTAATAACACCGGTGAAGAGCTGTGTGAAGCCCTGCAGCAGACCGTCGCCCACCTGATCGACGTCGTTGACCACGCGACTCATGAGGTCGCCGTGGGCATGGCCGTCGATAAAGCTGAGCGGCATGCGGCTGAGCTTGTCGCTCGCCTCCACGCGCATGTCGCGCACCGTCTCGTAGGACAGACGGTTAACGCAGTAGCCCTGCAGCCACTGGAAGGCCGCAGCACCTACGACGACAATCGCGAGCTTGGTGACAAGCGGCAGCAACGCATCGAAGTCCACCTGTCCGGCGGCGACGATAAGGTCGATGCCCTCGCCAATGAGGATGGGCGTATAGAGTTGCAAGATCACCGAGATTGCGGCGCTCACAAACGATGCCGTAAACGAGACGCGGTGCGGGCGAACATAGCCCAGCAGGCGGCGGGTCACCGCACCCACGGGATAGCGCTCGGGGTCGCCAGGCTGGCGCGGGCCGTCGCCCAGGTCGTTGAGGTTATCGTTACCGGACACGTTGGCCGTCATCGTGGCGACCGAACCGGAGGAAGTGTACGGATTCATTTAGCAGCCCTCCTTTGCGCAGACGGATGCGGGGGCGGTCGGGGCACCTGGGGCGAGCGCGGGCGCTGTGCTCCCCCGCTGGCCCTCAAGCTCCTCGCGGCGCAGCTGCGACTGGCAAATCTCGCGATAGAGCTGACAGGTCGCATAGAGCTCGTCATGTGTGCCCAGGCCGGCAACCGAGCCGTGGTCGAGCACGCAGATCACGTCGGCATCGCGCACGGTCGAGACGCGCTGGCTCACAATCACCGTGGTCAGCGGCAGCCCGCCCTTGGCGGCACCGCGCATGCTGCGCTCGCGAATGGCATGGCGAAGCGCCGCGTCGGTCTTAAAGTCGAGCGCCGACGCGGAGTCATCCATGATCAATATCTGAGGCGAACCAACCAAGGCACGCGCGATAGTCAGGCGCTGACGCTGGCCACCGCTAAAGTTCTTGCCGCCCGCCTCGACCGGGGCGTCTAAGCCCTGCGGCTTGTTGCGCACGAACTCGCTGGCCTGCGCCATGTCGAGTGCCGCCCAGAGCTCCTCGTCGGTCGCAGCTTCATCGCGCCAGGTCAGGTTGCTGCGGATGGAGCCGCTCACCAGCGATGCGCGCTGCGGAACGGTCGCGACCACACGGCGCAGCTGGTCGAGCGGCCAGGTGCGCACGTCGGCGCCCATCACGCTCACGCTGCCGGTACTCGCATCGTACAGGCGCGGGATGAGCGAGACGAGCGTGGACTTGCCGCTACCCGTACCGCCGATAATGCCGAGCGTCTTGCCCAGCGGGAGTTCCAGCGTCACATCGTTGACAGCATTGGCCGCGCCAGCGCCAAACGAGAAGCTCGCATGGCTCAAGCTCAGCGCGGGAACTGAAGCGACATTGCCCGGCTTGGGCAGCGCGACCGGCTGGTTGCCCTCGTCGGTGATGCCCGGCACGCAATTGAGCACCTCGTTGATACGCGACGCGCTGGCGCTCGCCTTGGTAAAGACCACGACCAGGTTGGCGACGTACACGATGGAGGTCAGGGTCTGCGTCATATAGTTCACAAACGCCATGACCTGGCCCTGCGTAAGCTCGCCCACGCTGACCTGGATGCCGCCCACCCACAGGATGGCGCACACGCCCAGGTTCATCACCAAAAACGTGACGGGGTTGAGAATCGACGAGAGCTTGCCCACCGCGATGGCAGTATTGGCCTGGTCGTCGGCGGCCTGCGCAAAGCGCTCGCGCTCGTGATCTTCGCGCACGAAGGCGCGAACCACGCGGGCGCCCGAAAGGCCCTCGCGGCAGATAAGCGCGATGCGGTCGAGCTTTGCCTGCAGCTGCTTGTAGTACGGAATGCAGCGCGCCATGACAACCCAGAACACCAGGCCAATGGCGGGCGTGCAGATCAAAAAGATGATGCCGAGCTTAAGGTCGATGGCAAGGGCCGCGCACATGGAGCCCACCGCTAGAAAGGGCCAGCGGATGAGCATGCGCACGCCCAGCGCCACAGCGAGCTGGACCTGGTTAACGTCGTTGGTGATGCGGGTGATGAGCGACGGCGTGCCAAAGCGGTCGAGCTCAGCATAGCTCAGCTTGTTGATGTGCTCGTAGAGCGCGCCGCGAATGTCGGTGCCCATGCCCTGCGAGGTGAGCGCCGCCATCTTTTGGCAGACGAGCGTAAACGAGATGCCGATCACGGCCATGGCGGCAAGTAGCATGCCGTAGTGGATAACGGCGCTCACGTCGTGCGAGCCAATGCCCTTGTCGATCATCTGGGCAATCACCAGCGGCGTCAGCAGGTCAAAGATCACTTCGATCAGCTTACACGCAGGGCCGATCACCATATACCGGCGAAACTTACCACCAAAACGCCTAAGCAGCTCAATCATAAAAAGGCGCTCCCTATCATCATCCACATTCAATTCGAATCATGATAGTACCGCCACCCCAAAAGAAGCGTAAACAACTCGTCATTTCTAACGGGATTCAGTTTTCAGAGAGGTATACGCGCGCACCCAGCCAGTGTCGGGTCGACCGCTTGGTATACTTACATTAGTGCTACCAAGTTAGTCGCCGACCCTTGAAATGAGGTGCCGAGATGAACGACATTCTCGCAAGAAGAGCAAGACGAGCAACTGTGGGCATCGCCCTTTCCGCGGCACTTGTCGCGGGAATCGCCCCCGTAGCGGCGATCGCGGCAGAAACCAGTTCCCCCACCGGTGCGGCCGTTTCGCAGACGAGCGCCACCAGCGGCAATTCGGGCACCCCGCAGACAGAAGATGCGGCCGCCGCAAAAGAAAAAGCGTATGCAGCCATGCAGGAAGCGCTCAAAAAACTCGAGGCCGCAAAAAACGCCGCAAGTCCCGAGAAAATTGCGAGATTCAATGATGACATTGCCCGTTTTCAAGAGCTCCGCGACAAGATGGCGGCGCAAGCCGTCGAAGAGAGGGAACTCCTTCCCACCATGCAAGCGGACATCGATGCAGCCCAAGCCAAATACGACGGGGCCATCAACCGGGTAAGCGAGCTCCAGGCAGAATTAGACAAGAAACTTGAGATGCTTAAGACACTCGAAGCACTCGGCTACGAGGAGTTTGTCGAAACTGTTAAACAGCAAATAAAGCAGTTGCACAGTGAGATCGTAACGGCAAAAGCGCAAGTAGGCCATTGCGAAGAGGAGCTCCGCGAGTTCCAGTACCGCCTCAGAAATCAGGAAAGACGAGTTAATAACTGTGAACGTGCTGTAGAGAAATATAAAGGCGATATCGACCGGTTCATAGCCTGGCGAGATGCGCTCCTCGACAATTTGAAAAAAGCGCAAACGGCCTATGACGACGCCTGCAAGGCATACGAAGAGGCAAAGGCCGCGGCAGACAAGGCCACCTCGCCCGAGATAACAAAACCCACCGAGACAACACCTCCCTCCGGCTCGGCGCAACCGACCGAGACGACACAGCCCACCGGCTCGCCCGCGACCGGTAAAGACACCTCGCCAAACTCCACCAAGCAAGCGAACACGAGCAGCGGCAAACAAGCAGATACGACCGCCGACAAGCTCGCGAACACGGGCGACACAGCGCCGAGCGCAATCGCACTCGCAGGAATCGCCGCCGCAGGCCTCGGAATAACCGCCACAGCCACACGCCGCATCAAGAACTCAAAATAGCTGCCAGAGCGTATCGCCTTCGCCAATCTACAAGCCCAGAGACAAAAAGAGGCTCGTTTCCCCAACCTAGGAAAACGAGCCTCTTTACTTGTAAAAACAAATGGTAATGCCACTGTCTCTTGAAGCACATCGCCACCGCGCTCCAAACAACGCCAACGAGCAGCATTCCTTAAGGGATAGATTTAATTAGGCTAACGCGCCTTTACGGGTGATTTTTGGACGAAGTGGTCCCGGTGCCGGCGGGCTGTTTGGTAGTCGAGCGATCCCGCAGGCAAAGCCGAGGACCAGCAAGACACCAAATACCTCGCCGCCGGCCGAGCCATGTCGCGGCACCAAAAAGCGCCCGTGCGCTCGATGGATCCGGATGCCCGACAGAGGCTCCTTATGGCTGCTTCCTTCCGGACCTGACCAGATTCGGAACATGTCGTCATCCGAACCCATCGAACGCGCTAGGTGCTCGGTATATCTTACCTGCTCCCGCCCGCCAGAGCAAGGTAGCTAATTTGGGACGGAGCTTTTTTGACTACTTTTGCAGCCCGATTGCCAGAGCAGCCAATGAGTAGTCAAAATAGTCCCATCCCAAAATGACCGGCTTGGTGCCGCACCACAGAAAGGGCCCATCTACTACGTTTAGGCCACAGGGGTCGACCATAGCCGACTTTTTCGAAAATCGGCAAGCTTTCTACCTGCGGTTTTGTTTTTGTAAATTCCGGGATGGTCGAGGGTGGCCGGTTTAACGTAGTAGATGGCCGCATTTCGTGGCAGGCGGTCCGACCCAAGGCACAAGGCAGCCAACCTCGAATGGACATTCTCGAAGTTGCGGTGGAATACGGACTGAATTGGCACCTTAAAGGCAAAAACACTCCGTATTTCACCGCAACTTATCGAGGGGATGGGTTTTAGAGGCGAGCGAGGTCGTAGGCTTGGGCGGCTGACTCACCGGCGAAGATGAGGTTGGTTGTGGCTTCCTGAGGATTGAGCGCCTGGTCGAGAGGCATGGGCTTGCGGCAGATCGGCAGTACCAAGTCGATACCCTGCCCATATACCGCGTCCAGGTTGACGGCGCGACCGCCCACGACGGCGACCACCGGCTTGCCATATCGCCTGGCGCGGCAAGCCACACCCACCGGCGCCTTACCGGCGGCGGACTGCTCGTCCATATTGCCCTCGCCTGTTATGACCAGGTCGACATCGCGCACGCGCTCGTCAAACCCCACGAGATCGAGCACCGTCTCTACACCCGAGCGCAGCTCCGCACCGAGCGCCAGCAACGCGGCGCCCAAGCCACCGGCAGCGCCCGCGCCGGGCACGCCGAGCACCGAGCCAAATGTCCGTGCGCCCTCGGGTGTGCGCAACAACCCCTGGGCTCGCGCCTCGAAAATTGCCGCATCGAGCAGGCGACCGTAGCCGACCATCCATCTGTCGCACCTGCGCAGCACCTCAGCGCCATCCGCCGGCAGGCCCTTCTGTCCGCCGAACACCGCGAGCGCGCCTCGACGCCCCACGAGCGGATTCTCGACATCCGAAAGCACAACGATGCGAGCATCATCCAAAGCCTGCAGCGCGGGCGCCAAATCAACGCTCGCCACCTGCTCAAGGCCGGCAAGACCGGGGGCGACATCGCAGCCCCGATCATCGACCACACGCGCGCCCAGCGCCTGCAGCATGCCGGCGCCACCGTCGTTGGTGGCACTGCCGCCCAGACCAATATAGAGTGTCCTTGCGCCCATGCGAACTGCGCGAAGCATAAGCTCGCCCACGCCATAGGTCGAAGCCGCCAACGCCGCCGACTCCATACAGCTCGAATACCCAATACCCGCCGCCTCGGCCATCTCAATTACAGCCGAGTCGCGCTCGTCGTCCACCAGCATCCGGGCAGACACGCGATCGCCCAAGGGACCTGCCACCTCACAGGTCACAATCTCACCGCCGCACGCGGCGATGGCGTCGAGCGTTCCCTCGCCACCATCTGCCAGCGGCAAAGCGTTCAGCTCGGCATCGGGCCACACACGGCGCATGCCCTCGGCAACCGCCGCCTCCGCCTGCGCGCTCGAAACGCTGCCCTTAAAGGAGTCAATCGCCAGCAGCACACGGCGGGGCCGGCGGCACGCAGGACCAAAGTCAACCGCCGTACCAGCATCCTCACCGACACCTGCAAGCGCTGCGGCGTGAGCGGCATGCGCCTCAAGATCGGCCCCACAACCGCCATCAGCGCCGCCCGCTCCGCGCAGACCGCCAAAATAGCTAATCAGCAGCTCACGGCATTCATCCGCCAGGACCCCAGCCGTCACGTTAAACCGATGATTCAGGCGCGAATCGGCATTCAGGTCATACAGCGAACCCAGCGCGCCCGCCTTGGCATCACTCGCGCCATACACGCAGCGCCCCACGCGCGCGTTGACCATAAGGCCCGCGCACATGCAGCAGGGTTCCAACGTCACATAAACCGTACAGTCGAAAAGGCGCCAGCGGCCAAGCGCCTGGGCAGCGGCGCACACGGCCGCAAACTCGGCATGAGCCGAAGGGTCCTGGTCGAGTTCGCGCCGATTGTGCGCCCTCGCGACGATCTCACCGTCGCGCACCACTACGGCTCCGATGGGCACCTCGCCCACCGCAGCAGCGGCGCGCGCCTCCGCCAACGCCTCGCGCATGAACTTCTCGTCGATTTCGGTGATCGTCATCGTTCGCCTTCCCTGTTGCAAATTCAAAACGATGCTATCATTACGACTCACGGAGAGATGGCAGAGCGGTTGAATGCGGCGGTCTTGAAAACCGTTGAGCGCGAGAGCGTTCCGGGGGTTCGAATCCCCCTCTCTCCGCCACTCCTAGTGATGCACCGGTGTCATGGTCCGCTCAAACAACGCATCGACCACGTCGGCTATCTCAGGTCGACGCTCAAGATCGTGGCCCGATTCCCACCATATCGTGAAAAGTCGAATAATACCGCCGGCGACAAACTCAGACGTCGTCTCGAGTGACACGGGGGCCAGGGCATCCTCGGCAAGCACGTTCATCACACGCTCGCGGATGGAGCGGGCAATGCGGTCGCAAATAACGTTGGTCAACATGCCCGACATGCTGCTTGCCAAAATGTTATCCATGAGCCGCTCGTGCGTCAGAATCAAATCCATGGCATCGTCCAAAATCGCGTGCCGAAGCGCGCGCACGTCCTCGGCAGACACTGCGCCGGCCTCATCGGGCTGTTTTTGCGGCAAGCCCGACATGAGCTCATCGATATAAAAGGCAAAGTAATCGTTCTTGTCGCGAAAGTGCTTGTAGAACGTCGTGCGGCGAATCATGGCCCGGTCGCACAGCATGGCAACCGTCAGGTCCTCAAAACGATGCTCCTCGAGAAGCTCGGTGAAGGCATCGAAAAGGGCGCGGTAGGTTTTCTTAATGCGAAGGTCCACTGGTATCGCCATCCTCAGGGCAAAGACAACACTCGTCAATCTGTCGCATATCTTACACCTGTACCTCGCGCGCTTTGCCCCGGTGCCGGCCCCGCCGAAAACACAACGCTTACCGGAAAGTTCGGCACGGCAAAACGTTGCGGGTATACTAGTAGCGTTATACCAACGGCAGCTGGCGCATGCCGCCGCGGCCATTCGAAACGGAGACATCATGATTACCGTCATCATCGGCATCGTTGTTGTCATTGTGATTGTCTGCGCCATCGCCGGCATCTACAACAACATGGTCACCAAGCGTAACCGCATCGATAACGCCTGGCAGAACATCGATACGCAGCTGCAGCGCCGCAACGACCTGATCCCCAACCTGGTCGAGACCGTCAAGGGCTACGCCAAGCACGAGCAGGAGACGCTCTCCGCCGTGATCAGCGCGCGTAACACCGCCGTCAAGGCCACCACGCCCGAGGCCAAGATGGAAGCCGACAACGTGCTGACCGGTGCGCTGCGCCAGCTCTTCGCCGTAGCCGAGGCCTATCCCGATCTTAAGGCAAACACCAACTTTACGCAGCTGCAGGCATCGCTCGAGGATACCGAGAACAAGATTAGCTATGCACGCCAGAGCTACAACGACTGCGTGCTCAGCTACAACAACGCCATTCAGACGTTCCCGGCTGTCATCTTTGCCGGCATCTTCCAGTTTAAGGAGCGCCAGGGCTTCGAGGCCGCCGAAGCAGCCCGCCAGGCCCCGACCGTCAAGTTCTAGTAGTTTGGCAGCGCATCCTTAATCGGCCAAATGTATAAACCGCCCCGTCGAGTGCATACTTCGACGGGGCGGTTTCCTTTTTCGCAAAGGTCCCCCTCTAAGCGCCGTGCATTTTTAGGAGTATTCAACATAACCAAGAGCTTCGGGCGCCACGATAAGTGCCAAAGACCGCGAATATCCCTGCAAATCAAACGCTGCCAGCCCATAACCCCGCCCATCATCCGTAGAAAACATCGAGAACTCCCGATTTTTTGCCCGAGGTCGGTATGCAGGGGCCTTCGATTGCAGAATACTCGCAAAAATGCACGTCGCCACCACCCCCACATGGCGCGAACCAAAACAAAAGCGCGACCTTCCTTTCCGGCGCACTCCGCAGGACGAAAGAACCTCCGCCGCGCGAAGTGCGCAGCGGAGGTTCTTTCATGTCCGAGGACGCGCCGGAAAGGAAGGTTGCCCTCGGGCCGAACAGCTATGGCAGCTTACGCGACGGTGTAAACCCAGTTGTGCTTATCCTCGACAGCACCAGACTGGATACCAGTCAGGGTCTCGCGGAGCTTCTTCATCACAGGGCCAATCTCGGTGTAGCCAGCCGGGAAGGTCACAGTCTCGTCGGCGCCGTAAACCTTGTTGTCGATCTCGCCAACCGGGGAGATGACGGCAGCGGTGCCGCACAGGCCGCACTCCACAAAGGTGCCGGCCTTGACCTCGGCCCACTCGACGGGACGCTGGTCAACGGTCATACCCAGGTCCTGAGCAACCTGAACGAGCGAACGACGGGTGATGGAGGGCAGGATGGAGTCGGTGTGCGACTGCGGAACGACGAGCGTACCGTCCTCCTTCACGAACAGGACGTTGGCGCCGCCGGTCTCCTCGACATAGGTGCGGGACTCGGAGTCGAGATACAGGTTCTCGGCATAGCCCTCGCGATGGGCCTCCATCGTGGGCTTGAGGGACATGGCGTAGTTCAGGCCGGCCTTGATATTGCCGGTGCCGTGCGGTGCGGCACGGTCGTACTCGGAAACGCGCAGCTTAACGGGCTTAAGGCCACCCTTAAAGTACGGACCGACCGGGGTCACGAGAATGCGGAACGTGTACTCAGGAGCGGGAGCCACGCCAATCACGTCACCGGAGCCGATCATAAACGGACGCACGTACAGGGTCGCACCGGAACCGAAGGGCGGAACCCAGGCGGCGTTTGCAGAAACGACCTGCTTGACAGCCTCGACGAACTTGTCCTTGGGGAACGGGGGCATCTCGAGGCGCTGCGCAGAGTTGTACATACGCTCGGCGTTCATGTCGGGGCGGAAGCAGACGATGCTGCCGTCCTCGGCGGTGTAGGCCTTCAGGCCCTCAAAGACCTCCTGGCAGTAATGGAAGATGCCGCCGCACTCGGAGACATGCAGGGTGTGGTCGGTGGTCAGGCCACCCTCGTCCCACTCGCCGTCCTTCCAATGGGCCTCGTAGCTGTAATCGGTCTTCATGTAGCCAAAGCCGAGGCTACCCCAATCGATATCCTTCTTCTCGACAGTCATCTGTCGCTCCTTACATACACAGTTGCATATTCGCGAACCCGCACGCAAGGACCGAGGCCGACCGCGTCGCAACGTCGCACGCCCGGAGCGTAGAGCCGGACGGGACACGCGAACAGCATCAAAGCCGATGGTACGTCGATTCGCATGCACGAGATTGTACTCCGCACGCGCGTCGGATAAAACGTTTTTCTTTAACTAACTAAAGTATTTTCATTTGACCGAAGCTGAAGAGGCCCGCCACCGTAAGCGGTGACGGGCCTCAACGGCACGGTTTGCGCGCTGGCTCGAGCTACGCGTTCTATTTGCCCAGCTTGGCCTTAACCAGACCGACCACGGTCGGGATGATCGACACGGCAACGATGCCGATAATCAGCAGCTCAAAGTGCTCCTGCACAAAGGGAATGCCGCCAAAGAAGTAGCCCAGCAGCGTAAAGACCGTCGACCAGGTAATGCCGCCCAGCACGTTAAAGACGACAAAGTTGCGCCAGTGCATGCCGCCCATGCCAGCGATAAAGGGCACAAAGGTGCGGATAAACGGGAAGAAGCGACCCAGGAAGATGGCCAGGTGACCCCACTTGTCCAAGAAGTCCTCGGACTTTTTGATGCGCTCGGGCGTCATGGCCTTGACCTTGCCCGAAGCGATGATCTTGCGGCCAAAGAAGTGGCCGATCATAAAGTTGCACTGATCGCCCAAAATGGCAGCGGCCCATGCGGTGGCCAGAAGCGCCACGATGTTAAAGCCGCCGTTGTGGGCAAAGAAACCCGAGGCGAACAGCAGCGAATCACCGGGAAGGAACGGGAAGAACACCACGCCCGTCTCGATAAAGATGATCAGGAATACGCAGCCGTAGGCCATAAGCGGGCCGGCGGCGATCCAGCTGGCGATCGCGGTGCGCGGGTCCTTAAGCAGCTCGGCAATAAAATTGATGAAACCCATGAAGTAAAACCTCTCAGTTGTGGGCGCGGATACGTCCAAGTTGACCAGTATACGGTTGCGGTGCCCCCTCGTGCGCAACCCCACAAAAGCATGACTCCATTACCAGCAAGTTTGCATAACTGACACTTGTAGCGCAAAGCCGCCAAGATTGTCCTTTTTAATCCCTAGCGAATCGCTATACTTTATTGAATCGCATTGCCATGGCGCTAAGGGAGGGCGGCCGGTGAGCTTTATCAATACCATTCGCGAGGACATCAAGACCGTCCAGGCGCAGGACCCCGCCGCGCAAAACGGTCTGGTCATCTTCCTTTCCTATCCTGGCCTGCACGCCAAGTGGAACCACGTGCCCGAGCACTGGCTGTGGGAGCACGGTCATCGCTCGCTCGCCCGCGTGCTCTCGCAAATCACCCGCCACATCACCGGCGTCGAGATTCACCCTGCCGCGCAGATTGGCAAGCACTTCTTTATCGACCACGCCATGGGCGTCGTCATCGGCGAGACCACCATTGTGGGCGACAACTGTGTGCTCTACCAGGGCGTCACGCTCGGCGGCACCGGCAACGAGACCGGCAAGCGTCACCCCACCCTGGGCAACAATGTCACGGTGGGCACGGGCGCCAAGGTGCTCGGCAACATCCGCATCGGCAACAACGTCAAGATCGGCGGCAACTCGGTCGTCGTTAAGGACGTGCCCGACAACTGCACCGTCGTGGGCGTGCCGGGACGCATCATCAAGCGCAACGGCTGCCGCGTGTTCGAGGAGAGTTTCGACGCCAAGCAGCATCGCGAGTACATGCCCGATGACGCCGCCGAGCAGAGTGCCCTCAACCGCCAGGGCATCACCGAGAATGCCCGCCGCGTCAAAGAACTCGAGCGAGAGGTGGCCGAGCTCAAAACCCTCGTCGCCAAGCTCATGGACGAACGTTAGGAACGCAAGCGGCACAAAACGACATCGGCACCGACGCAAAAGGCGCGCCAGGGAATCAATCCCCGGCGCGCCATTCCTTTTGATGTGACAAAGGGACTGTCCCTTTGTCACATTATGCGAACTGACTCAGATAGAGGTCGGCATAAGCGCCCTCGGCTGCGAGCAGCTCCTTATGCGTGCCCTGCTCGATAATGTTGCCGTGGTCCATGACCAAGATCAGGTCGGCGTCCACGATCGTCGACAGGCGATGCGCGATCACAAAGCTCGTGCGCCCGCGCATAAGCGCGTCCATGGCACGGCCGATGGCAAGCTCGGTACGCGTGTCCACGCTTGAGGTCGCCTCGTCCAGGATGAGAATCGCCGGGTTGTTGAGCAGCACGCGTGCGATGGTCAGCAGCTGACGCTGGCCCTGGCTGATGCTTTCGGCATCGTTGGCCACGCGCGTGTCGTAGCCCTGCGGCATGGTGCGCACGAAGAAGTCGACCTGCGCGGCACGAGCGGCGGCCACAATTTCGTCGCGCGTTGCCTCGGGGCAGCCGTAGGCGATGTTCTCGGCAATCGTGCCATCGAATAGCCAGGCGTCTTGCAGCACCATGCCAAACTGCTGACGTAGCTCGCCGCGATCCATGCGGCTCGTATCCACGCCGTCGAGCGTAATACGCCCGCCGTCAATCTCGTAGAAGCGCATGAGCAGGTTGATGAGCGTCGTCTTGCCTGCGCCCGTGGTTCCCACCACCGCGATCTTCTGGCCCGGCTCGGCAGTAAACGACACGTCGCGCATAAGCGGCTTGTCGGGCGAATAACCAAAGCGCACATGCTCAAAGGAGACGCGGCCCTCCACGCGACCCGGCAGCTTGGCGGCCTCGTCCGGCAGCGGATCGGCCTCCATCTCGGGCTCATCGAGCAGGTCGAACACGCGCTCCGCACTCGCCAGCGCGCTCTGCAGCGAGTTGAAGGTAAACGACAGCTGCGTCATGGGCTCAGATGCCTCGTAGATAAACTGGAAGAACGCCTGGAACACGCCGACGGTCATGTGGCCGGCAACCAGCATACTGCAGCCCACAATCGCAATCACGATCTGTGCCAGGCGGCCGATAAAGCGCACCGCGGGGCCGACGGCGTTAATCATAAAGTCGGCCTTGGTGCTCACGCGCGCTAGCTCCCTCGAGGCCTCATGCACTTCGGCAGAACTCTGACGCTCGCGGTTAAACGCGCGAATCACCAAACGGCCTGAATAGCCTTCCTCAACCGCGCTCGTGATTTTGGACACCCACTCCTGGCGCTCGCCGGTCACGTCATGTGTGCGACGCGAGACCACTTTGGTCATCAGCAGCGACAGCGCCATAAAGAACAAAAAGACGAGCGTGAGCGGCACGCTAAACACGAACATCACGCTCACGGCGCCCACCACGGTGCCGATCGACACCAGCAGCTGCAGCAGTCCGCGCTGCATACTCTCGGACATCTTGTCCAAGTCGTTGGTCGCGCGACTGACCACTTCGCCGGGACGATGCGCGTCAAAATAGGCGAGCGGCAGACGGTTGAGCTTTTGTGCGATGCGGTTGCGTAGACGCAGGTTGAGGCGTTCGGCCACGCTCGACATCAAAAAGCTCTGGAGCGCGTAGAACGAGGCAGCGGCCGTCCAGATCATAAAGTAGATGAAAATGGTCCTGCCGCAGTTCTCCCAGGTGATGTTGAAGGTGGTGTCGTTGGCAAACGCCACCTGAATGTGGCCCCACAGCTCATCGATTACGCGGGCGCTATATGCCGGCGCAGCGGTGTTAAAGATGACATAGAACACAATGCTCGCGAACACGATATAGAAGCGCCAATGGTCGCCGGCGGCCTCGCTCCATAAGCGGCGCACCGTGGCCCAGGTATCTCGGGGCGTCTCGTCCTCGTCTTCATCATCCACATCGCGCATGCGCTCTGCCTCGGCGCGGGCGCGCTCGTCCTCGGCACGTTCGTTTTCCTCGTAGAGCGCTTGGCGGCGAGCCTCGCGCTCGGCTGCAGCCTTGGCGGCGTCATCCAGCTCGGGTGCCACGGCAGCCGTTTCCTCGACCAGCCCCGCGGCAACGGCGTCATCAACGCCGCCCTGCTTCTTGAGCTCCCCGGTCATGCTACTCACCTCCCTTCATCTGCGATTCCGCGATGGCGCGGTACACCTCGCAGGTTTCCATAAGCTCGCCATGCGTGCCCAAGCCCACAACCTCGCCATCCTTGAGCACGACAATCTGGTCGGCGTGCAAGATCGTCGAGATGCGCTGCGCGATGATGAGCACCGCAGCGTCACGCATCTCGTCCTGCAGCGCATGACGCAGGGCCGCATCGGTCTTAAAGTCCAGGGCCGAAAAACTGTCGTCGAAGATATAGAGGTCGGCGCGCTTCATGAGCGCACGGGCGATGGCCAGACGTTGGCGCTGGCCGCCCGAAAAGTTCGTGCCGCCCTGCGCCACCGGGGTATCGAGCCCCTGCGGTTGGTCGAGTACAAAGGTGCTCTGGGCAACCTCAAGCGCGTGAAGCATGTCGCCCTCGGTCGCGCCTTCGTTACCAAAGCGAAGGTTGCTCGCCACCGTGCCCGAGAACAGCCACGCCTTCTGCGGCACATAGGCAATGCGCCCGCGGATTTCGTCTTGCGTAAGCTCGCGCAGGTCCACACCATTCAGGCGAATGGAGCCCTTGGTGGCATCGTGGAAGCGCAGCAGAAGCTTGGCCACCGTCGACTTGCCCGAACCCGTCGAGCCGACGATTGCGGTCGTCTGACCGCGACGACAAGTAAAGTTCAAATTGCACAGCGTGTCCTCGTCGGCGTCGTCAAAGCGAAACGACATATGATCGAACACGGCGACCGCATCGGCCCCGTCCTTTGAGTCGGACGCGGCCGCATCAAGCGTGCGCTCGCCATCGACGATGCTCGGCTCAATCTCCAACACCTGCTGCGCACGGTTCAGGCACGCCGCGGCACGCGGAAGCGTCAGCACCACCATCTGCGCCATCATCACAAAGAACAGGATCAGAATTGCATACTCCAGCACCGCCGAGATACTCGCAATCTGCATCGCATGGGCGCCCACGCGGTTGCCACCCACCCACAGCACCGCCACCTCGGCGATATTCATCAGAAAGAAGCAGGAGCTATCGAGACCCACAAACAGGTGGTTGACCTTGATGGCGTTGGCCGCGTAATCACTAAACACCTCGTCTAGGCGCTGCTCCTCATGGCGCTCCTTGTTAAACGCGCGAATGACTCGCACGCCCACGATGTTCTCACGCAGCACCACGTTCATACGGTCGATAAAACTCTGCAGGCGCATAAAAATCGGCGCTGCGTTGGCGACCGTAAAGACAGCCGCCACCAGCACAATCGCCACGACCGCACCCAGCAGCGTACCCATGGCGGGATCGATATGCCAAGCGAAGATGATGCCCGCCACGGCCAAAAACGGCACCGGCAGCACCAGCTGAATCGTCTGCAGAATCGCCTGCTGGATCACGTTGATGTCGTTGAGCGAGCGTGTGATCATCGAGCCGGTGCCAAAGCGCTCAAAGTCGCTGGCAGACAGCTCGAGTGACTTGTCGTAGACGGCGTTGCGAATGTCACAGGCCACGTTGGCCGCCAGGCGAGCCGAAAGATAACAGCCCAGCACCGCGCCACCGCTGGCCATGCCGGTCGCGATAAGCATGTACAGGCCGTTGCGCAGGATGTAGTCGACATCACCCGTCGTGATGCCGGTATTGACCATATTCGCCAACATCGTAGGCACCAGCAGCGTGCCGACGTTATCTATCAGCAGCACAAACAGTGTCACCGCAATCAGCCCGCGATACGGCCTCATAAACCTCATTAAGAGTCGCACGTCTCCCCCTCTTCTTGATTTTCCACTTGGCTCTCGGCGGCCATCTGCTGTTTAAACGCTTCGCACTCCTCGTTGAGCACGTGGGAAAACTTGCCGACCAGACGCATAATCTCACGCTGTTCCCAGGGCTCGAGCGCGCCAAAGGCACGCTGCTCGGCTTTAACCGCCGGCAACGCATACTGCTCGGCGAACCGCCGGCCCTCATCGGTCAAACAAACGACCTTATTCTTACGACTGCCTTCGGCAAATTCCAGCGTTGCAAGCCCTCGCGCCGTCAGAGTTTTAATTGCCGAGTTAATGGTCTGCTTGCTATAGAACCATTCGCTCGTGAGCCGACTCACAGCAACGTCTTCGTCCGCTGTGCTGATATCGACGAGCATCCAATAGGCGCAATCCGAAAGGCCGCAGGCACGCGCGAACTCTGAATAAATACGGTCAAGCCCGTTGAGCATCCGGTCAAAATCGACCGACGTAACCGCACAATCCATCTCTCCCACCATTCGATAGTCCGAATTTTGACTAATTGAGATTTCAGATTAGTCCGAGTTTTGACTATCGTCAAGGGCTTCGTTCGCAGCGCGCAAGCTATACAACATATCGACAAAAAAGACCGCCGGCGCGGGGGCAGCGCCGGCGGTCATGAGAGGAAATCGATTATTTGCTGCTAGGCGGCGACGGCCTCATAGACCGTAGCGCCCGAGAAGCTGTCATGCAGGCTCTTGCCGGCAATCCACGGCAGCTCGACGACCTCGCAGACCGTGTTGACCAGCTCGGAGCAGTCAGTAAAGTGGCCCTTGTCGTTGAGGGCCTCGCAATCCTGAACACGCCAATAGCCATCGGTGTGCGTGATGTAGTACTCGTGATCGTTGATCGACACGAAAGCGCGCGTCTTGGAACGCAGCAGCTTCAGAAATCCTTCGAAATCGGTCTCGACGACATCTCCAGCCTGGAACATGATGTTACCTCCTGGCCCGGCGCCACCACGGCGCATTGATAAACGTTGGTACTTCTTTAGTAAAACCTTTATCAGAGGTTATGCGTTCGTCATTTAGGCAAGTGGTAAAAAACCGCAGGGTAGACGGGATAAAACGTTTAACCATCCCATTGGTTTGTCACATTCTGAAGGTACTTTTATGCAAACCTATTTTCCCAATTGGAATCTATCCTTTTGGCCGGGCAATTGACCGTCTATCGTTTGAGCCCGACGGGTATGAACGGGGCATCTGCAACGCCACCGCAAGGAGACACCATGGAGACTATCGAAGCACTCATTCACCGCCGCAGCTGCCGCAAATACAGCAATCGTCCCGTCGAGGCCGAAAAGCTTGCACGTATTATCGAAGCCGGCCAATATGCACCGAGCGGCATGGGCCGCCAGCCGGTGACGTTTGTCGCCGTCACCGACCCCGCGACCGTCGAGCGTCTCTCACAGCTCAACGCCCAGGTCATGGACAGCAACAGCGACCCCTTCTATGGCGCCAAGACCGTTGTGGTGGTGCTGGTTGACCGCAGCGTGCCCACACATCTGGAAGACGGCTCGCTCGCCATGGGCAACTTGCTCAACGCCGCCTATGCGCTGGGTGTCGATTCGTGCTGGATTCACCGCGCGCACGAGGTCTTTGACTCGCCCGAGGGCCTGGAGCTGCTGGCCAGTTGGGGCCTGCCCGCCGACGGCAGTCTGCGTGGTGTCGGTCACTGCATTCTGGGCTACGCCGAGGACACGCTACCCGAGGCAAAGCCGCGCCGCGACAACGTCGTCTACGTAAGGTAATTAGTTCCGCCGTTCTACCGAACGGCGGGCTCGTTGACGCTGCGCGGGCCGCATTCACGCCAATCTGACGTTCAATTTCGAGGGCGCGACCAGAAGGTCAGCGCCCTCTCATTTCACGTCACCTTGGCGCAAATGCGGCTCGCTCGCTTTTGGCGACTGACATCGAATGAGCCACTGTCTTGGGCAGCTAAAAAAGCCCCGTCCCAAATTAGCTGCCCCACTCGCAACTTATCCCGCCGATGGAGTTATTGCCGTTTCGCTCCTCTGATTCGCATCGACGTCGTCGCCTTGCTTGTCTTCGTCCTTTTGCGCATCGGCGATGGTGGAGGCCGCCGCAACGATACCGCGCTGGGGCGCAACGCCCGTCTGGGTCTGTGCGCCCTCGACAACTTCTGTGCCTGCATGCGCGAGCTCGGGCGATTTAAACACTGCGTCCAAGTTTGCGCCACCGCCGGCATATCCGAGCGCCGCGAGCGCGATGACGATAACCGCAACAACGACCGCGATCGGAACATAACGATGCCAACCAGCAGGATTGAGCCCGCTGCGGCGAGCCGCCCCGCGGCTGATGTAACCGAGCGTGCCGTCGTGCTTGAGCTTTGAGCCCACCACGCGCTTGCGGCCCCACAGCGAGGACTCTGCCTGCATGGCCAAGCGAGCGCTTGCCGAAGGATAGCCGTATTTAGTGCGCTTGAACGAGCCATCAAACCCCGAGGCGTGTTTACCCCACGTCACCGATGTTGTGCGTCGGTTGACCGGCGCGGCACTCCGCCTTCTGCGGCTCGGTTTTGAAGTCTCAGCCATATGCCCTCGCACGCCGTAACCAAATCGAAACAATAACGCTTTGGACTGTAGCACACGCGTCGCGCGCGGTCACGGGCGCCTCGCTCAACGGTCATCGTCCTTCAGCAAGCGCCACAGCGTTGTACGGCTTATGCCCAGCACCTCCGCCGCACGGGTTCGGTTGCCGTGGAGATGGTCTACAACCAGATGCGCGATATCTCGCTCGGTATCGGCCAGCGGTCGCAGGATATACAGGTCGCTTTCGAGTGTCGGGGCGCCAAAGGTTGCGGTCTTAATCACGTCCTCTTGGGCGAGCACTTCCTCCGCCACAGCGCGGTCCACCGTGCCCGCCCCCACCAATATATACAGTCGTTCCGAGACCTCGCGGAGCTGCAGATAATTGCGCGGCCAGCGGTAAGCATCGAGCGTCTTCGTCGCCGTGGCAGACAGCGTGGGCGCTGCCGTCCCAAATGCATCAGCGAGATATTCCAAATAGCGCGCGACCTTCGTCGACGCGGCTCCCTGCTCGGCGATTGCCGGCGCCACGCTCACCGCACAGGCGAAGCGCTCGGTCACAAAGGCGGCTTGATCACTTTCGCTGCCGCCCGGCATGTCATTCGCCGTCAGCACCACATGGCAGCGCGTCGCCAACGCGGTGTCGGTCATCGTGGAAACGAGCTCGCGAAGGCGCTGGGGACCAACCGCATTCCAGCCCTCAATGCAAAGTGTCAGCCCCGTTTGGAACAGCGGCGATTCGGAGCTTTTGAGCACATGGCGCCAACCGCGCTCGGTGAGCTCATCGAGCGCGACGGAAACAAAGGGCTGATCGGCAAAAGGACCGTCCAGATAGAGGCGCTTGGCGATCTCAACCTGACCCGCTCCCAGCTCGCCCTCGAGCATAAGGGGCACACCGCGCGCGTAGCTCTCGGCAACCGGCGCAGCCACCGAGGCCGCCCCCTCAACGATGCCGTACGCGCTCGATTCATAGCGGGCCTCAACTTCGTCGGCGTTGAGCCACTCGATGCCCGCATGCGCCGCGGCACCGCGCACCTCGCGGACCACGACGACCCAAAGCCCCCCGCCCTCTTTGTCGGCGGGGCGAACGGTCAGGCTCAGGCGCGTACCCGCACGCCCCATAACCAGACGCGCGCCGTCTCCTATACGGTCGAGACGCTCAGCGACAAAAGCCGCCACATCCCGCTCAAGCGCCGCGTCATTCATGGTCGAGATCGCGACGTCCCCACGCGCATCGATTGCCAATGCCGAGGCCCCGGCAGCAGCCAGGGCCTCGGTCAAGATGTTCAGCTTGGCATCGCTATCCATGATTTGCCCCTGTCCGCAGCGACGTGCAACCGCCGACGGTCGCACGACCGAGTGTTTCAAAATTGAACGATATTGCTCACCAAACACTATAGGGCAGAAAGCGCCGTCCTGCGAGTATAGGTGTTGCCCCGCATCGCCATCCTGGCGGGGCGATAAGAGCTCTTCGGGACTTATAAACCTGCGGACAAGCCATACCCGCAAGAGCTCCTATCGCTCCACCGTGAGAATGCGCTCACCAGCACGCAGCACGCAAATAAGCTACTTCTCTACCAGATTCCCAGTACGTGTTGCATTCCCAAACTCATGCACGCGATGCCAATCCAGCAGCAAAAGCCCAGCGCGATGGGCTTGCCGCCCTTTTTGACCAGCTCGACGATATCGGTATTAAAACCAATAGCCGCCATGGCCATCACAATAAAGAACTTCGACAGCTCCTTGATGGGCGCCGTAAAGGACGCGGGAAGCTGAAACACCGTAGTGATCACGCTCGCCAGCACAAAGAACAGCACAAACATGGGAAACGCGCGTTTGAGGGAGAACGTGCTTTTGGCGTCGCCGCCGGCCTTGCGCGCCAGATGCATCTGCCAGCAAGCAAGCGCCAGCGTGATGGGAATGATGGCCAGCGTCCTGGTGAGCTTGACCACCGTGGCGCTCTCGAGCACATTGGCGCCGGGATGCATGCTGTCCCAGGCGCTCGCCGCAGCCGTTACGGACGAGGTGTCGTTGATGGCGGTGCCGGCAAACAGGCCAAAGCCCTCGTTGGTCAGCCCGAGCATGCCGCCGAGCGTCGGAAACACGAGCGCCGCGATAACGTTAAACAGGAAGATGACCGAAATGGCCTGGGCAATCTCGCGATCGTCGGCATCGATGACGGGCGCGGTCGCGGCGATGGCCGAACCGCCGCAAATCGACGAGCCCACACCCACAAGCGTCGCGATCTTACCCGGCACGTTCATGACGCGGCAGAGCACAAAGGCAATGACAAGCGAGGTCGAGATTGTCGCCACGATAATCGGCAGCGACTGGGCGCCCTTGGACAGAATCTGGGAGAGGTTCATGCCAAAGCCAAGCAGGACAACCGCGTACTGCAAGACTTTTTTGGACGTATAGGTGACGCCGGCGGCGAGCTGTTCGCGACGATTCTTGGGAAAGACGAGCGCCAGGACCATGCCAAAGAGGATGGCGAATACCGGACCGCCGACCACCTCAATCTGTTTGCCGAACAACGTCGCGGGAATGGCGATGATCAGGCAGAACAAGACGCCTTTCCAGCGCTCGCGTACGATATTTGCCAGTTGCATATGGGATTCCTTCTTTCTATTTCACGTTTGCGACGGCTTATGATACGGCAACATTGAGCGCAGCCTTGCGCAAACACAGACTAAGATGCCGCAATAGTTCTCAGGCAACAGCCGAATTACCCACCGCGGAGAGCTGATTCGCGGCATAATTAACAACTGACATATGAGTTTGATAGAACAGTTGCGAGGCGCTATGGAAGAATCGATGCACGTCGGCGAGCAGGAAACGAGCCTACAGGACCAGTCCTACCACACCATTCGACGCAAAATCGTCTACCTGGACTACAAGCCGGGCGAAAAGCTGGGCGTCAAGCAACTTTGCGACGACCTGGATATGGGGCGCACGCCCGTGCGTGAGGCTTTGGTTCGCTTGGCGCAGGAAGGCCTGGTGCGCACCGTGCCCCAGAGCGGCACCTACGTCTCACCCATCAACCTCACCCTTGCCGAGAGTGCCTGCTACATCCGCGAACATCTGGAAAAGCAGGTGATCGTGGAGTGCTGTGCGCGCGCCACGTCGGCCGGCATCGAGCAGCTCGACCGCGCCATCGCGCTGCAGGAAAAGGCCATGGCCGAAGAGGATCGCATCGGCTTCTTTTTGAGCGACAACCTCATGCATCACATGATTTTTAGCATCGCATGTCGCAGCACCGTGTGGTCGTGGCTCGAAGAGACCAATGCCGACCTGGAGCGCTTCCGCTGGCTGCGCGCTGCCACGCAGGTTCTCGACAATCAGGACATCGTGAACGAACACAAGCAGATTCGCCGCGCTATCGCCGGTCGCGACCCCATCGAAGCGAGCTTTTTGGTCAGCAAGCACCTGCATATGATGTTCCGCAACCAGACCGAGGTTCTGGACCAGTTCCCCGAGTACTTCGAGACCAGCAAGCTCCGCTAACCTGCCAAAAAGGGACAGGTTCATTTTGGCAGGTTTTATCTGGTCAAATGCAACAAGGCCCGGCTCCGCTGCAACGGAGCCGGGCCTTAGCCGCTAGAACGGCGGAACCAACTACTCTACCGTGACGCTCTTGGCCAGGTTACGGGGCTGGTCGACGTCGCAGCCGCGCAGGATGGCGACCTCGCGTGCGAGCAGCTGCAGCGGGACGCTCGCCGTAATGGGGCTGAACACGTCGCGGACTGCCGGCACGCGGATGATGCAGTCGGCAATCTTGTTGATCTCCTCGTCGCCCTCGGTGGCAACGACGATGACCTTGGCGCCGCGAGCCTTGCACTCCATAAGGTTCGACACGGTCTTGTCGTAGGTGGCACTCTTGGTGGCCACAGCGATGACAGGAAAGCCCGGGTCGATCAGGGCAATGGGGCCGTGCTTCATCTCACCGGCGGCATATGCCTCGGCGTGCAGGTAGCTGACTTCCTTGAGCTTGAGCGCGCCCTCGTAGGAAATAGCGGCACCCATGCCGCGACCCACGAACAGCGCCGACTGCGCATTCTTGCACAGCAGGGCGGCCTCATGAACGGCCTCGGTTTGGGTATCTAAAATCCACTGGATCTGCTCGGCCGTATCGGAAAGCTCGCGGAACAGCATGCGCGCCTGCTTGGTGGTCAGGCGGTACTTGACCTGCGCCAGCAGCAGAGCCAAAAGCGTGAGGCTCACAACCTGGCCGATAAAGCTCTTGGTCGAAGCGACCGCGATCTCCTTGTTGGCCTTGGTGTAGATGACGCCGTCGCTCTCACGCGCCACGGGGCTGCCCACCACGTTGGTGATACCGAAGACCTTGGCACCCTTGATGCGCGCATCGCGAATGGCGGCAAGGGTATCGGCCGTCTCGCCCGACTGGGACACAGCAACGACAAGCGTCGTCGGCGTGATGATGGGGTTGCGATAACGGAACTCGCTGGCCGCCTCCACCTCGGTGGGGATGCGAGCCCAGCCCTCAATGAGATTCTTAGCAATGAGGCCAGCGTGATAGCTGGTGCCGCAAGCGATCACGTAGACGCGGTCGATGTCGTTGAGCTCCTCGAGCGAAAGGCCCAGTTCGTCGATGTCGAGCTCGCCGGCCGGCGTCATACGACCGACCAGCGTGTCGCGCACGACGCGCGGCTGCTCGTGGATTTCCTTGAGCATAAAGTCGGGATAACCGCCCTTTTCTGCCATGTCCAGATCCCAGTCGATGTGGGTGACCTTGGGCTCGATAACGTTGCCGGCTTCGTCGGTATACTCGACGCCTGCGGGCGTGAGCTTGGCAAACTGACCGTCCTCGAGCACCACGACATCGCGGGTAGCGTCGATGAGCGCGATGACATCGGAGGCGACATAGGCGCCGGTCTCGCCCGCACCGACCACGATCGGGGAATCCTTGCGGGCCACGGCGATCACGCCGGGCTCGTCAGCGCACACGGCGGCCAGACCATAGGCACCGACCACGTGGGTGCAGGCCTCGCGCACGGAGGCCATCAGGTCGTGCGTCTCGGCATAAGCCTCTTCGATCAGATGCGCGAAGACCTCGGTATCGGTCTCGCTCTTAAAGTGGTGGCCGCGACCCTCCAGCTCTTCGCGCAGCTCGGCGAAGTTCTCGATGATGCCGTTGTGGACGATGGCGATACGACCGTCGCAGCTGGTGTGGGGATGGGCGTTAACGACGGAGGGCTTGCCGTGGGTGGCCCAACGGGTGTGTCCGATACCGCAGGTAGCGTCGCTGTCGATGTTGGAAAGCTCGCTCTCCAAGCCCGCGACCTTGCCCACGCGGCGGATGACGTCGAGGTGCGCCGCGGCGCCCTCGCCCACCTCGAGCGCGACGCCCGAGGAGTCATAGCCGCGATACTCCATACGCTTGAGGCCTGTGACCAAGATGTTCTTTGCAATATCAGAGCCGGTGTAGCCGACAATTCCGCACATAGGATAAATCCCTTCGTTCGCGTGACTGCAAGACGTCCACGCACAGGGGGCGCTGAGACGTATAACGTTCGAGTATTGTACTCACGCAAACGCAAGCTGATATACCAGAAGTGGTATCTCAACTTAGATACCACTCGATGCACACACGTCCAGCCGGTCCAAACCACCACAAAGGTACCTGCCCCCTTCGTGGTGGTCGCGCTGGCAACGGCGTTTCCCCAGATAAACCTGCCAAAATAAACCTGTCCCTTTTTGGTAGGTTTGGGATGCTACAATCTGGCTTGTACTTGAAACGCATCAAAGGGGCCGCTATGGCAAAGGTAAAAATCAGCGACGTCGCGCGCGAGGCCGGGGTTTCGCTGGGCACGGTTTCCAACGCGCTCAACCATCCCGAAAAGCTGCGCCCCGAGACCCTCAAGCTCATCAACGAGACCATCAGTCGCCTTGGCTACCTGCCCAACCAAAGCGCTCGTCAGCTCGCGGGCGGCGCCACCAAGTCCTTTGGCCTGGTGCTCCCCCGTCTCGATCACGGCTTTTCGCTCCAAATCGCCAGCGGCGCCCACAACGAGGCCCGCAAGCACGGCTACGACTTGCTCATCGCCAACGCCGATAACGACGATATTCTCGAGGACCATTACCTGCGCTACTTTATGGGCACCCAGATGTCCGGCGTCATGGTTCAGCCCATGGCATCCCCCGACTGGCACCCCGCCATGACCAAGATGCCCGTGCCGATCGTCCATCTGGACATCCATTGCTCCGAGCCCGGCTACTACGTAGCGGCCGACAATGAGGCCCAGGGTCGCATCATTGCCGAACTTGCCATCGCCCGCGGCGCGCACCATATTGTCGTCGTCGGCCGAGCAGCATTTATGCAACTCACCCTGCGCGTCCTTGGCATTCATAAGGCGCTCGCCCTGCACCCCGATATCAAGATCGAAGTCATCGACGCCGGCGAATGGAATACCGCTGTCGACGGCTACGGCATCGGTGCCCAAATCGCCGAGCGCCCCGCGGACGAACGTCCCGATTTTGTCGTCGGCCTGACCGATGTGTTGGCCTCGGGCGTCGTTTCGGCACTGGTCGACAAGGGCATCTCTGTCCCCGGGCAAGTACGCGTGGCCGGATGCGACGGCAACCCGCTCGCTTGGAGCGGATCGGTCCCGCTCACTACGGTAGCGCCCCCGGGCTACGAGATTGGCCGCAAGGGTGTCCAACTGCTGATGGAGCAAATCGAGAACAAGGTCCCGACAAAGACCAGGCATATCCACGTCAGCTCTGCCGCGCGCACCGTCACCGCGGTCACGGCCATCGAGGACATCAACCGCCTAGAACTCGTGCGGCCGTTCCTGCTGGAACGCGCCAGCACCCAGGCAAGCAGCCAGACCGACGCCACGGCCATCAACCTCGGTGCGTATCTATAGCACGCCCGCAAGTATGCTAAGTCGCCGCTCAAGCAAAAGGGGCCCGACCATTGCCGGACCCCTTTTGCTTGAGCGCAAACGTGGGCAATTGCTCGTTTCAACACCGCAATTGTCTAGCGCACGGCCTTGACCGCCGCCGCCAGATCGAACAGCGTATCGAGCACGGCCTCGCAGCCATCCACCACGTCCTGCGGCAGCGGCACGATATCGGGGACGGCGAAGACATGGCATCCGGCCGTGATGCCCGAGACGCAGCCGTTGCGCGAATCCTCGACCACGGCACATTCCTCGGGAGCAAAGCCCGCGCGCTCGCAGGCGAGCAGATACATCTCGGGGTCGGGCTTGCCGTGCACGACGTCCTCGCCACACGTTACCGTTTCAAACTTGTCAAAAAGACCGACCATCTTAAGGTTGCGCTCGGCCGTAACGAGGCGCGACGACGTCGCTAGGCCCACGTGATAGCCCGCAGCTAGCAGCTCGTCTAGGCACTCGGCGGCGCCGGCCTTAAGTTCCAGTTCGGTCTTGACCATCTCGTCGCGAATCTCCTTGTGGCGACGATAGATCGCCTCGGTGGTTTCGTGGCTGCCATAATGCTTATCGAGGATGTCCATAACATCGGGCAGCGTGCGGCCGATAAACTGATGGATCAGCGCTTCATCAATCGCGAGCCCCAGCTCAGCGGCGCCTGCCTTCCAGGCCTTAATCCCCAAACGCTCGGTGTCGACCAGCGTTCCGTCCATGTCAAAAATAACAGCCTTGATCATATCGGCCCCCTCACCGGATTGTGTTACTGTCACTCTACCGCACTTTACAAACTTGTATATAACGTATATAGCATATTGCACTTTCGTTACATAGATAGAAGACTTATGGCAAGTAACGCATTAGGATTATAGTTTTCGACCGAGTACTCAACGATAAGGATCGTTTCATGATTTTAGACACCACGGCACCCGCAGAGGAGCTTCAAGACAAGCTATCGGCGCTCGAACAGCTGCTTTTGGCATACGGGCGCGTGGCTATCGGGTTTTCCGGTGGCGTCGACAGCAGCTTTTTGGCCGCCGTATGCGCCCGCATCATGCCTACCGATACCCTCCTCGTCCATCTCACTACGCCGCTCATCGGCACGCCCGAGCAGGCTTCGTTTGAGCAGTCCGTTGATGGGCAGGCCAATGAGGGGCCGCATTTTAAGCTCCCCGTGCTCAATCTTTCGGTGGATCAGCTGCAACTCCCCCAAGTAGCCTGCAACGATGCTAATCGCTGCTACCACTGCAAGCACGCCGGCTTTACCGCCATCGTCAACCACGCCAAGTCGCTCGGCTTTCCCACCGTCATCGATGGCAGCAATGCAAGCGATCGCGGTGACTACCGCCCCGGCATGCGTGCGGCAGAAGAGCTCGGCGTACGCTCACCCCTTATGGAGGTCGGCTTTACCAAGGACGAAGAGCGCGAGCTGCTGCGCGCATGGGGCTATCCCGTTTGGAACCTGCCGGCGGGAGCATGTCTTGCCACCCGCGTCCCCACGGGCGAGGAGCTTACGCGCGAGAAGGTCGATTTAATCCGCGCCTGCGAGGATTACCTGCACGATCTTGATCTGGCACAGGTACGCGCGCGCTTGGTCGGCGGCTGCATGCATATCGAGGCCGCACCCGCAGATGTCGCCAAGATTGCCACCCTCGGCGGTGCCGCCGTCGACGACAAGGGCAAGACCCCGCTGCCCGCCGTTATCGAGTCCGCGCTGCGCGAGCTGGGCTGCGACCATATCTCCCCCGAGGTCACCCCCTACATCCACGGCAACATGAATCAGTAACCTGCCAAAAAGGGACAGGTTTATTTTGGCAGGTTTTATCTGGGGAAATATCGCGAGGCAGTCACCCCTCTAGCGCCCATCTAACTTCGAGAGACACTAGAGGGGCGGTCCGGCTGCATCTACTTCTTCCGATATCGGCGATTGTGGCTCGTCGATGAACCCATTACCTCAATGAGTCCTTTATCTGCCATTTTTGGCAGATGGTAACGGACAGACGAAATTCTGACCCCCGATGCAACCGCTATTTCTCGCGCCGTCATATCCACTTCGGCGCTGAGAGCCTCCAGGATCCTATCCGCCGTCGAAGCTGACGATTCTCTGTTCATATCGATAATTTCATACGTGTCTTTGCCGCATTTTGACAGGACATGTTTATCCACAAGGTCCCCGCAGATCAGGCGAATGTCATCCGAATCCCACTTCAGGGCCTCTCGTATTTTTTGAACATCGCATACGCACCCATGCTCCCGCATAAACATGAGCAGTGTTTCCTCGCGATCCGTCAGCTCGGTGCCCACATGGCTCTGAATCCACGTGCGGTTTTCAGCAAGCTCCGCCCCGTGCCGGGAAAGCAGCACCGTAAACGAATCGGCCTTAACGATAAATTTCGGCCTGCCAAGCGAACGAGACTCCATCTCGCGAATCATAGCCGGGATACCAGATCCCTGGCTTTCCGCAACGGCCCCCTCGGCATGCTCTAACGGCGTCGCCCCCATTAGGCTCATGAGCTTTGAGTTTCGGCAGCGCGATTCCCCGTCTGCAAGATTGTCCACCGTCTTTCCGCCCCAAAGCCCGCCAGGGTTTTTGATCTCTATTCTGTCTGGATAGATATCGACACTCACGGCCTGCCCCACAAACATGGGCGAATATTCTCGATGGATGCAGGCATTTGCCAAGGCCTCGCGCAAAACCTCCTGGGGAACTTCCCAATCATCCCTTCTGCCAGCGCCTTGCACTATCGCCGCTTTGCGCAAGTTTCGTCCAATCGCGGCAAGGGCATCTTCGATGCAAGCCGGAATCGGGCCATCGCACAACTGGCGGTCAATAAACCGGGGTTGCCCGGGTGCAGATTTTTCCACATCGGAATGAACGGCGACATCGATCATCAGTTTGGGATAGAACTGCTGGGGGTAAATTCCCGCCGACAGAAGCCCCGCGAGCTTCACGGCACCATCCTTTGTAGTGATATTGAGTCTGACCAGCTGCTTTTCCAGCGTATCGGCCCCGCGCAAAACGCGCGGGGTCTGCAGCCGGCGATTTGCGATAATAGACCGCACGACATCTGGATCCAAATCCTCGACCGTTGCCTCCGAAACCACCGTGTCGTCTGCATCGCTCGGAAGCAACGCACTCTGCAGCTCATATAGCTCAGCGGGTGACATCTTGATATCTTTATCATCCACGCGCTTGTAGCTACCGTTCTGCACGCCGCGCGCGCCGATATAGCAAGGCTTCGCTTTAAGCTCAAGTTCAAAGATGCGCACCAGAAGCACCTGGAGCCCGTCGACCTCGCCTCGATCAAGCTCGTACCGCGGCGCATGGGTCACCACTGCCGCTGAGCCTCCGTCTCCGATACCCGAAACAAACTGATCGCGCACCCTATCGATAGCAAAGTTAGCCGAAGGAACAAATCCTTCGGCTTCGTTCAGGCCCAAAATAATGAGCCCACCCGCAGTGTTCGCAAAAGCGCTCACTGTCTCCCATACGTCTGCGCTCAATTTATTCGTGCAGGCTTTAACTTCTACCGATGCGTCATCAGTCCCTCGCCTGCGAAGGCGCTCAACGATAAGGCCAAGGGGTTCATCCAGCAGCATTGACATTCCGTCTCTCTAAAACGATAGATTTATCTCTCTAAAGTAAAGTATATCTCTCTAACTTTAGAGAGATAAGCACCTTATTTTAGAGAGACATTTAGAGAGATGTATCGAATTCACTGTTAGATTGCCCAATGTTATCTCTTTAACTGACTTTCTCTTTATAGAGACATTTAGAGAGACGAGCGCGACCTCTCTAATCATGGGTTCTTCTTTTTAAAGTGCACACATCCTAACCGTGCCCTAAGTTGCGGTGAAATAGCTCACGATTAACCTACCAAAAAGGGACAGGCTTATTTTGGCAGGTTTTATCTGGAGAAACGCCGACTGATTCCATGTACACAACCGCCGCAGCTCCATATGAGGCAAATGAATCAGTAGCGTCTATCCCAAATCTTAAGTATTTGTTCGATAGAACGGCCCCTGCCGGCTCCTGCTAGACTGGTAGATTCCCAACCGTCCATCCAGGAGCCTCAATGTCGCGCAAGTCCGCTTACAAGCAAGTACTTTCCATCGGCACCGCCGTGGTGCTGGGGTTTGCGCTGTTTACAGGATCGATCGACGGAGCGCCCAAGCTGTTGTCGCCGCAAAGCGATGAGCAGGCGGCGGCTCTGGCCGAGAAGCAAAGCGAGAGCCCCAACCGCACCGACGACGAAGCGGACTTGGTCGCCCGGCTCGAATCGGGAACAACGAGCTCCGAGGACTCCGGCGATGGCTCCGAATCCGCCACGACCAACACCAACGGCAACGTTGCCGAGGACAGCGCCGCCACCCCCATCGACGAGGTTGAAAACCCCGACCTCAACCGCGCCCGCGGTGTTTATCTCAGCAGCATTCCCGACTACGCCGGCAACCCCTACGTTGCCCTTCGCGCCGACAGCACGCACCCGCTCGGCACACCGTCATTCACGCTCGATGAATACGAGCGCGCCACCGAAGAGGGCTGCTTTAAGAAGTTCTCCAAGCTCGACAGCCTGGGCCGCACCCGCAAAGCACTCGCCTGCGTGGGCCCCGAATCACTCGGTCAAGGCGAGCGCGGCGATATCTCGCGTATCCATCCTGCCGGTTGGCACCAGCAGCGCTACGACTTTATTCCGGGCCAGAGCCTCTACAACCGCTGCCACCTTATCGCCTGGTCGCTCTGCGGCGAAAACGCCAACCGCAAAAATCTCCTCACCGGCACGCGCTATCTCAACGAAACGGGCATGCTGCCGTTTGAGGAGCAGATTCTCGGCTACATCCGCGACACGGGCAACCATGTGCTCTACCGCGTCACGCCCATGTATAACGAAGAGGAACTTGTCTGCCGCGGCGCGCGCCTTGAGGCGCAATCGGTCGAGGACCACGGCAAGACCCTGTGCTTCCACGTGTACTGCTATAACCTACAGCCGCACGTGCAGATCGACTACGCCACCGGCCGCAACCAGGCATCCGGAGACTAATGCCGGCCGCGCTGCCCGTAACCAAAAAAATGATCCGTTTTCCTCCGTCCCAAAGGATCAAATAGGGCCGCCCCGGTTACCCAAGGCGGCCCTTTCGTCAGCACCTACATTGCAGGCAAAATCACACGCTACTTGGCGCGACCCTCCTCATAGCGCTCGACCAGCTTGGCCTGAACGTCATAAGGCACCTGCTCATAGCCTGCGGGCTTCATGGTAAAGTCGCCCGTGCCGCGCGTGATAGAGCGCAGACGAGTCGAGTAATCCGTCAACTCGGCGAGAGGCGCCTGTGCGATGACCACGGTGTCGCCGCGCTCATCGGTCTCCATGCCCGTCACGCGACCGCGCGATGCCGAGATGTCGCCCATCACGGCGCCGGCGTAGCTCTCGGGTATAGTCACCGTGATTTCCTCGATGGGCTCCAGCACCACCGGGTCGGCATCGGCGCATGCCTTGCGCAGGCCGATGCGAGCCGCCGCGCGGAACGCCATCTCGTTGGAGTCGACGCTGTGATACGAGCCGTCATACACCGCGACGCGAATGCCCGTGAGCGGATAGCCGGCAATAATACCGTCCTTCATGGTCTCCTGGACGCCCTTGTCCACGGCAGGGATGAGCGAGCGCGGAATGCGGCCGCCCACGACCTCATCCACAAACTCGTAGCCGTCGCTCGTGCCGTCGGGCCCAATGAGCGGCTCAACGCGCAGCCAGCAGTCGCCATACTGACCGGCACCACCGGTCTGCTTCTTGTGGCGGCCCTGGGCGCTTGCCGTGCGGCGGATGGTCTCGCGATACGGGATGCGGATCGGCACGCTCTTGGCAGCGACCTTGGTGCGGTCCTCCAGACGGTTGAGCAGCACCGAAACCTGCGCCTCACCCACGGCGGAGATGATAGTCTGGCCCGTCTCCTCGTCGCGGTCGATGCTCATAGTCGGATCGGCCTTGCAGGCCTTCTCGATAAACGTGTAGAGCTTCTCTTCGTCCCCGCGATTCTCGGCCTCGATGGCGATGCGGTACTGAGAGTTGGGGAACTTAAACGCCGCAGCCTCGACCTTACCGGTAATGGAGAGCGTATCGCCCGTCTCGGCAGCCAGCTTGGGCGCCACGATGATGTCACCGGCATAGGCGTGACCGACCTCGGTCATGTCGCGGCCGCACATCACATACAGGTGAGCCAGACGGTCGCTCTTGCGCGTACGGGCGTTGACCAGCTCAAGACCCGGCTCAAGCGTGCCCGTCAGCACCTTGATAAAGCTGATGCGACCCTGCTGCGGGTCGGCCAGCGTCTTAAACACAAACGCCACCGGGCGGTCATCGTCACTCGAGATCTTGAGCGAATCGCCGTCGATGAGCGGCATCTCGCCGTAGTCGGTCGGCGCCGGGAAGTACGTGGCGATGTCGTCCATCAGCGAGTTGACGCCCTGCTCCTTAATGCAATCGCCCGCAAAGACCGGCACAAAGATGCGCTCGGCAATCGCCTTCGACAGCAGGCCCTCAAGCTCCTCCTGCGTCAGCGTCTCCTCGCCTTCCAGGTACTTCATCATCAGCTCATCGTCAGCCTCGGCCACCAGCTCGCACAGATGGTCATGGGCTTCCTCGGCCTGGGCACGATACTCCTCGGGAATCTCCGACTCAACGGCTTCGGTGCCGTTGCAGTGGCGCGCCTTCATGCGCACCAGGTCGATGATGCCGTCAAAGTCCTCGCCCTCGCCCCAGGGAAGGGTCACGGCGCCCAAGCGCGTGCCAAAGCGCTCTTGCAGCAGGTCCATCGTGGTCGCAAAGCTGGCCTCGGAGCGCGACAGGCGGTTTACGAACACCGCACGCGCCAGGCGCAGGTCCTCGGCGGCATACCAGAGCTTAACCGTCGTAGGCTGTGGGCCGGCCTCGGCGTCGACCACAAACAGAGCCGTCTCGCAGACGCTCATCGCGGCAAAGGCGTCGCCGATAAAATCGGGGTAGCACGGGGCATCGAGCACATTGATGCGCGCGCCCTTCCAGTCGATCGGCGCAATGGTCGTCGAGATGGAAAACGCACGCTTGACCTCTTCGGGGTCATAGTCGAGCGTGGGCTTGGTGCCGTCGTGGCCGCCCAGGCGGGCGGTCTTACCGGAAAGGTGGAGCATGGCCTCGGCGAGTGAAGTCTTGCCCACCCCGCCTTGGCCTACGAGCACCACGTTCCTTACGTTACCGGTCTTGGGAGCACCCATGATGACCTCCTTGCAGGGCCGCGCGCAATGCGCGACGCCAACGGGGAGAGTTCGCGGTCGGTGCCATCCCGGGAGCAGCATGGTCGGCAGCCGAGCCGACTCACCCTCCAAATGTCCTATGCCACCACCCTACCCTCACGGGCGACCGTCCATGCACACCTTTCGGCACACGTATGAATACAGGCGGCGAGAGGAAGAGACAAGCTTGTGAGGCGATTATTGAACCCCGTCGATGCAAACAAAAAGCCGCCACAGACCGTAAGACCTGCGGCGGCTTCGCCTCAATTAATAGTTGAGTAAATACCTGAGCCTATCCCTCGATACGGCTCAAGAACTCACGGGTGCGCTGCTCGCGCGGATGGTCGATGACCTGCTCGGCAGGACCCTCCTCGACAATACGACCGCCATCCATAAAGACCACGCGGTCGGCAACATCGCGCGCAAACTGCATTGCGTGGGTCACGATCACCATCGTCATATTCTGCGCGGCAAGGTCTTTAATGACACGCAGCACCTCGGCCGTCAGCTCGGGATCGAGCGCCGAGGTCGGCTCGTCAAAGAATAAGATTTCCGGATCGAGCGCTAGGGCGCGGGCAATACTCACGCGCTGCTGCTGACCGCCCGAAAGCTCACACGGCACCTTGTTCTCGTTGCCCGTCAGCCCCATTTGCGCAATCAGCTCGTGAGCGCGGGCTTCCGCCTGCTCGCGCGGACGCTTAAGCACACGAATTGGCGCATCGATGATGTTTTTCATCACGGTATAGTGCGGGAACAGATTGTAGTTCTGAAACACCAGGCCAAACCGCGAGCGCGCTTGCTTGGGCACATCGCCCTTCGCATAGACCGCGCCCGAACCCGCATCCGTCGCAACGGCAAGGTCTCCAAACGAGAGCGAGCCTCCGTCGAGTGTCTCGAGCAGCGTGGCACACCGCAGCAGCGTGGACTTACCGCCACCCGAAGGTCCGATAATCGCCACGACCTCGCCACGCTTCACCTCAAGCGAGATATCCTTGAGCACCTCATTGCCGCCAAACGCCTTACGCGCGTTCGATATATTCATTACCGAATTAATCATGGTAGTAATCCAATTTTTTCTCGGCAGCGCCCAGCAGCATCTCGACGACGAAGTTAAAGACCCAGTAGATCAGCGCCGCGATTGCAAACGGCACCATGCTCACCTGCGAGGCGACCAGCGCCTTGGCCGTCGAGAACATCTCACCCACGCCAATGGCAAACGCCAGCGACGTGTCCTTGACCAGTGTGATGATCTCGTTGCCCATCGCCGGCAGAATACGCTTGGCGACCTGCGGCATCACGATATACAGAAACGTCTGCATGCGCGAGTAGCCCAGCACCTCGGCGGCCTCATATTGACCGCGCGGAATGGACTGCAGGCCCGATCGATAGATCTCGGCAAAATAGCCGGCGTAGTTGATGATGAACGCCACGACGCACGCCGTCCACTTGGAATCGGGCGTGAGCGAAATGCCAAACACGTAGTACGGGGCAAAGTAGATGGCAAACATCTGCAGCATGAGCGGCGTACCGCGCATGACCGAAATGTAGATGCGCGCAATCCAGCGAAGCGGCGCGATTTTGCTCATGCGCATAAACGCCACGGGGATTCCCAGCGGAATCGACCCCAGCAGCGTCAGCACAAACAACTGCAAACTGACCAAGAATCCCTGGCCAAGCATCTGCATCATGACCTGAATAGACATTACTTGAGCACCCAATTATCGAAAGATAGACCATAGCTTGAATACTTGTCGCACAGGTCCTTGACTGTGCCGTCCTCGTAGAGCGCCTTGAGCGACTCGGTCACGGCGTCGGCTGACTTGGTGTCGCCCTTCTTAAAGCCGACGGCGTAGTGCTCGCTGGACAGCGGCTCATCAAGCTGCGTATAAGCATCAGGCTTGGCGGCAAGCTGATACTGGGCAATCGAAAGGTCGCAAGCCGCGGCATCGACCGCGCCGCTCTCGAGCTGCATAAAGGCCGTGTTGTACTCGCCGATCGTGTCGAGCGTGGCAAACGTCGCCGCCAGATCCTTCTGGTCACCCTCGAGCACATCCTGCGCAGCGGAATCGGTCTGGGTAATCACGGTCTTGCCGGCAAGATCGTCCCAGCTCTTGATGCCCGCATCTTTCTTTACCACCAGCACCTGCTCGTTGAGCATGTACGGCTCGGAGAACGTATAGTCGTCCTCGCGGCCCTCCATGGTAAAGCCGTTCCAGATGCAGTTGATGGCGCCCGAGTTAAGCAGCGTATCCTTGGCGTCCCAGTCGATGGCCTCGTATTTGACCTCCCAGCCCTGCTTATCGGCAACAGCCTTGGCAAGGTCGAGATCAAAGCCCGTGTACTCGCCGTCATCGCCCACAAAGCCGTACGGAGGATAGGACTTATCAAAGCCCACCACGAGCTTCTTGGACTCCGCAGCGCCCTTCACATCCTTGGCCGCGGCAGAGCCAGCAGCGGAACCCTTACCGGCACCACCACCGCAGCCTACCAGGCCAAGGCCTAGAACCGTAGCGAGCGAACCGGCTAGACCAACAAACTGACGACGAGACATATCGGTATTCATGGTATTCCCCCTTGATGGCACTTTAGTTAGGTAAAGTGAGTCATGTAACGTTCAGAATCATACACTTTACCTTGATAGAGTACAAGGGAGGGTTTGCCCGGCGTGGGCGGGAAGCGGCGCGTAATTAAGTTTCCTGCTCTACAGTCCTGCGCAAGACGGAAAGCACATTAAGTGCTTTCCTTTGCGTGCGGAACTCGCGATAAACTTAATTACGCGCCGCTTCCCGCCCACGCCGGGCAAACATCGTTGGACTTATCACTGACATGAAATGGGCGCTTGCATATCGTCTGCTAACTTGGCACGGTACAATGCTTTCAGATTTCAATTTGTAAATTAGTGGGGTTAATTCATGGCAGAATCTCGTGCGGAGCGTAAGGCTCGTCGTGCTTTGATTGAGGCGGCTGAGGGGTCAGAGGAGAAAAAATCTTCTCAGAAATCCAAGTCGTCTCAGGACGCAAAGGGTAAGTCGGCCAAGGGCAAGGCTAAGGCCAAGCGTCCCGGCTCTCGTCGGAACGAGGATAAGGCATCTCAGACTCGCTCCAAGCGCTCGCATAAAGATCGGGTTTCGTCTGCGCGTAAGGCTGTGGACCCCAAGTCTCCTTGTTCCATCATGAAAGCTTGCGGTGGGTGCGCGGCGCTCAATCGTCCTTATAAGAAGCAGCTCGCCGCCAAGCAGGCTGCTATGGAGGAGCTTTTTGCTTCGCTTTGTAAGCGTGAGGGCATTGCTGTAGATCCTATTCGTGGCATGGGTGTCACCCTGGGCGACCCGGGCAAATATCCTGCGCCGCGCGGTTTTCGCCATAAGGCCGCCACTCCCTTTGCTCCCGGTAAGGAGGGCGCTGTCCGTTGCGGTTTCTTTGAGCGCGGCACGCACAAGATCGTTGCCGTACCCGAATGCCCCGTCGAGGCACCGGGCGCCCGTCAGATTCTCAACGGCATCGCACGCGAAGCTGAGCGGCTGCATATTCCCGCCTTTAATGAGGACAAGCATCTTGGTTTGCTTCGCTATGCCGTCGTCCGCTGCGGTTGGCGTACCGACCAGGTCATGGTCACGCTCGTGACCGCTCAGCGCGACTTGCCGCATGCGCAGGAGTTCTTTGAGGCTGTCGCCGCACTCGATCCGCGCATCGTCACCGTCGCCCAAAACATCAACGGACGCCCCGGCAACGCCATCCTCGGCGAGGAAACCCGCATCGTGTATGGCGCCGAATGCATGCGCGACCAGCTGCTCGGCTGCGAATTCGACATCTCCCCCACCGCGTTTTATCAGACCAACCCGCAACAGACCGAGCTGCTCTATCAGCTCGCTATCGACGGCATGGATTTGCACCAGGGCGATGTGCTCATGGATGCCTACTGTGGCAGCGGTACCATCGGTCTTTGCGCAGCTAAAGATGCCCAGAACAAGGGTATCGGCATTATGCTGCTCGGCGTTGAGCGCAACCCGGCGGGCATTGCCGACGCACGTCGCAATGCCGAGCTCAACGGCCTCACCCGCAGCGCCTGGTTTATGGCCGACGACGCCACCGATTGCATCCTGGATGCCGCCGATAACAACGAGCGGGTCGATGTCCTTTCCATCGATCCGCCGCGCGCCGGCTCTACCCCCGAGTTCCTCGAAGCTGCCTGCGCGCTTAAGCCGCGCCGCATCACCTATATCAGCTGCAACCCCGTAACTCAAGAGCGCGACCTGCATCAGCTCCTCGACGGAGGCTATTGCCTGCTCAAGATCACGCCCGTCGACATGTTCCCTCACACCGACCACACCGAAACCGTAGCGGTCCTCGAACGCCGCTAACCGACCTCAGTAGATTTTTGGGACAAGAAAGGGGGCGACCCGCCTGGGCCGCCCCCTTCGCTTGGTTTATAAACTCCGCTACATCCCATTGCGCAGATCGCACACGCCGGCTGCCGCCATCTCGCGCAGCAGCGTCTCGCGGTCGCGCGTCACGATCAAATCTAGCGGGAAGTGAATCTCGTCGAGCATCTTGCGCGCGTGATCGAGCTTGCCAATGGCCATGCCAATGTGGGCATCGGTTGACACGCCAATGCCCACGCCCAGCTCGGCGCAGCGCTCGGCGATCTTGCGGCATACGGCCCAATGCTCAGTGTCGACACCGTGTTCAAGACTATGGTTGTTGATCTCGATAATCTTGTGCTTGGCCTTAGCTGCCAACAGCACCTCGTCGATATCGAACGGCACGCCCGAACGCCCCGTGTGACCCAGCATGAACACCTTGGGGTACTCCAGGGCATTGATATACATCTCGGTCGTCTGGGCCAGCGTCGCGCCTTCAGCAATCTGCGGATTATGCACGCTCGCAACCAAATAATCCAAATTTCGCGTAACCAAATCGAACAGCGAATGCTGACGGCTGTACGAATCACCGGCAATATCGAGCGTGACAGGAGTGTCCTCGCCAAACAGGCTTCCGTCCAGCGAAACGATATCGGCCTCGGCACCACGCAGCACCAGCACGCCGCTCCAAATGCGCGGCCAGATATCCTGGTTGATAAAGAACTGGTAACTGCGCAGGTCATTGGGGCAAGCCGTAACCATAGAGCTCAAATGGTCGGCAGATCCGAGCACCTGCAGGCCACGCTCTGCCGCCCAGTACACATTCTCCTCAATGGTCGAATATGCATGCGCAGAGAACATCGTATGGGTATGAATGTCACAAGAAAGCAGGTAGGGCATCAGGTCTCCTTATCTGGCACGGCCGTCGCTTATATTCATTGTACGCATAGCCTTCGATAGTCGTAAAACCACTCCATCCCAAAGACACAACGTCCATGACAACGGGGTCCGGCTTAACACCAAACCCCGTTTCACGTAAAACATTGTAGGCAGAGCGCTTTACTTTTAACGATACTCGTCCGCCAACTGTTTCCAAGCGGGTAGCGAATTGACAATCGTTTCGTAGCTCACGCAATAGCCCAGGCGGAACCAACCCGGCATACCAAAGCTGTCCGAGGGAACCGCAAGCAACTCATACTTCTTTGCGCGCTCGCAAAACGCATTCGCATCGGGCTCCAATGCTTTCACCCATAGGTAGAACGCGCCATCCGGCTCAACATAGGTGTAGCCATACTCCGCTAGTGCGTCGGTAAGCGCGGTGCGGTTGCGTGCATAGGCCTCAACGTCACTCGGCTCATCGATGCAGTCGATAATTACGCGCTGAAAGAGCGCCGGCGCGCACACGAAGCCCAGCGTACGGGCGGCACCGGCAACGGCCGGCATCAGACGGGCAGCCTGCGGATTGGTGTTGGGAACCAAGATCCACCCCACGCGCTCACCCGGCAGCGACAGCGACTTGGAATACGAGTAGCACACGATGGTGTGCTCGTAGATCGAGGGCACCCAAGGCACCTCGGCACCGTACACGATCTCGCGGTACGGCTCATCCGAGATGAGCATAATCGGATTCTCGGGATCGCGCTGAGCGTTGGCCTCGCGCAGAACATTGGCCAGTCGCGTCAGCGTGTCGCGCGTATATACGGCACCGGTCGGGTTGTTGGGCGAGTCGATAATGACGGCTGCCGTCTTGTCGGTGATCGCCTTGAATACGTTATCCACGCTCAGCTGGAATGTGTCCTCGTTGGCAAGCGCCTCGACACACGTGCAGCCGGCCTTCTCAATCCAAACGCGATACTCCGGAAAGTACGGGGCGATAACAATAACCTCGTCGCCCGGATTCGTAACGGCGTTGAGCGCGCAGGTGAGCGAAGCCGCGGCACCCACCGTCATAAAGACGTCTTTGCCCTCATAGCTCGTGCCAAAGCGGCGGTTGAGCGATTCGGCCACAGCGGCACGACATTGCGGCAGGCCCGGTGCGGGCGTGTAGCCGTGCAGCTGGTCGCTCGGCAGCTCCAGGACCTTCTTAATGGACTCCGCCACAGCAGCGGGTGCCGGAACGCTCGGATTGCCCAGCGAAAAATCGAATACGTTTTCCGCACCGATCTGCGCCTTGCGCTCAAGGCCATAGCTAAAAATCTCACGGATGATGGAGCTTTCCGCACCGCGAGCATACATAGTTTCGTTGATCATCTGTTCCCCTTTCGCATAGGCGCTATTGTACGCTTTAGCCGAGCAAAGTGCCGCAGCAATGTTAATTGGGGACAGACTTAAATGCGTGAAAACGCTCATTTAAGTCTGTCCCCAATCAACAGACGGCCCCATATCGCTCAAAAGAAAAAGCCTCCGCAGGTTTCCCCGCGGAGGCTTTCGCCACAAAGACTATTTGTCGGCGTCGGCATCGACGACGGCATGGTCATCGCCAGCATCATCGGATGCGACTTCGGCATCCTCCTGCATGGCCGCCTGCGCAAAGGCCGCGGCATCAGCCGCCAGCTCTTCCTCGCTCATACGGGGCGTGCGCTTCTTGGTCGGCATGCCGGCCGCCTTGGCATTGCGCTCCTCCTTGGCCGCCAGGATATCGCCCTCGCGCTCAAGGTAGGCGTCCCACTCGTTGTCGAGCAGGGCGTTCACGGCGTCACCCTCGACGGTCTCGCGCTCGAGCAGCACCTTGGCCATCAGGTCGAGCTGATCGCGACGGGCATCCAGGATCTCGACCGCACGACGATGGGCCTCACGCATAATGCGCTGGACCTCAATGTCGATGCGACGCGCCGTCTCCTCAGAGTAGTCCTGATGATCGGCATAGTCGCGGCCCAGGAATACCTGATGCTGCGCCTCACCAAACACCTGCGTTCCAAGCTCCTCGCTCATGCCCAGGCGCGTGACCATCTCGCGCGCCATCTTGGTCGCGCGCTCCAGATCGTTGCTCGCGCCCGACGTGATGTCGTCGCACATGAGTTCCTCGGCAACGCGGCCACCCAAGAACACGGCGAGCTCGTCGAGCATCTCGTTCTTGGTCTTGAGGAAGTGGTCCTCCTGCGGAAGCTGCAGCGTGTAACCCAAAGCCTGGCCGCGGCTGACGATCGAGATCTTGTGGACCGGATCGGAGTGCTCCAGGATGTGACCCACCAGGGCGTGACCGCTCTCGTGGTAGGCAATCGTGGTGCGCTCGGCCTCGGTCATCACGCGACCCTTGCGCTGCGGTCCGGCAATCACGCGCTCCATCGATTCCTCGACCTCGTCCATCGAGATCACGGAACGATGGCGGCGGGCAGCCAACAGCGCAGACTCGTTGAGCAGATTTGCCAGATCGGCACCAGTGAAGCCAACGGTCATCTGGGCGAGCTTCTCAAACTTAACGTCCTCGTCCATCGGCTTGTTCTCGGCATGCACGCGCAAGATCTGCTCGCGGCCCTTCACATCCGGACGGTCGACCGTAACCTGACGGTCAAAACGACCGGGACGCAGCAGCGCCGGATCCAGAATGTCGGGGCGGTTGGTAGCGGCGATCAGGATGACCGACTCGCTTTCCTCAAAGCCGTCCATCTCGACCAGCAGCTGGTTGAGCGTCTGCTCGCGCTCGTCGTGACCGCCGCCCAAGCCAGCTCCGCGCTGACGTCCCACGGCATCGATCTCATCGATGAAGATGATCGACGGGGCCTGGGACTTGGCCTCCTTAAAGAGGTCACGCACACGGCTGGCGCCGACACCTACGAACATCTCGACAAAGTCGGAACCCGAGATGCTAAAGAACGGCACGCCCGCCTCGCCGGCAACGGCCTTGGCCAGCAGCGTTTTACCGGTGCCCGGAGGGCCAACCAGCAACACGCCACGCGGGATCTTGGCGCCCAGCTTGCGATAGCGATCCGGATCGCTCAAAAAGTCACGGATCTCCTCGAGCTCCTCGACTGCCTCGTCCACTCCGGCAACGTCTTCAAACTTGACCTTGGGGCGTGTGGCCTCGTTGGTCTTGGCGTTGGTCTTGCCAAACTGCATGTTCCTGTTGTTGGCGCCCATCATCTGGCGCATAAAGTAGAACATGATGGCGATAAGGGCGATCGTCGGAAGCACACTCATCGCCAAGTCGCCCCAAAAATCGGGATCGTTGGTGTTGACGATGTACTTGGTATCGGGGTGCTCCGCCATGAGCTCGGCAAGCGAATCGGAGCCGACATAGGTCGAAGAGAAGCTCTTGAGCTCGCTCGTATCGCCCTTGTCCTTTTTTGTCTTCCAGTAATGACCCGTCACGCTTCCGTCTTGAACCGTATAGGTCAGATCTTCGACGCAATCCTGCTTGATGGCGCTGACCATCTCGCTCGTCGCGAGCTTAACGGTATTGCTGGAGCTGGCAAAGCCGGAACCCATATTAAAGAAGGCATAGCCCAGAAGCGCGCAAGCCAAAAGAAAATACAGCCAGCCCGTACGCGTGGGCTTCTTGCCTCCGGGCATCCCCGGGATCTTTGGGTCCCGGGGAGTCTGGGAATTGTTGTCGTTACGGTCGTCGGGCATCTTACGAATAAACCTCCGGTTTCAAAATGCCCAGATACGGAAGGTTGCGATAGCGCTCGGCATAGTCGAGGCCGTAGCCCACCACAAAGGCATCGGGGCAATGGGTTCCAACATACTTGGGCGTGATGGCCGAGGTGCGGTCCTCAACGTCCTTCCACAGGAAGGCAGCGACCTCCAGCGAAGCGGGCTTGCGGCTCTCGAGGTTCTTCATCAGGTACTTGAGGGTCAGGCCCGAGTCCAGAATGTCCTCGACGATCAGCACGTCGCGACCACGGATGTCGATATCCAGATCCTTAATGATACGCACGATGCCCGAAGACTTCACACCGTCGCCATAGCTCGAAACAGCCATGAAATCGATGTTGGTCGGTAGCTCAATCTTGCGCATCAGGTCGCCCATAAAGACAACGGCACCGCGCAGAACCGCGATCAGCACCAGATCCTTACCCGCGTAGTCGCGAGTGATCTCCTCGCCCAGGCGAGAAACGATGCCGTCGATATCCTCCTGCGTAAACAGAACCTTCTCGATATCCGGATGTTGAGAAGCCATGACAACCCTTTCTTGTGCTTAATCGCCCACACACCGCCGTATGGACGCGAACTACACATTCTAGCAGCGCACGGGGTATATTTTCCAGCCCGCGCACCATCAGCGCGGGAATACCGTCAACGCCGCACAGAATAGCTGGCGTAGGACGCTATTCCGCATCGACCACACGAAGCAGATATGCCACGCGCGTTGCGGCCGTGCACTTAAAACGCTCGTCCGCGCGAACTCCGGCGACCCACACCACGGCACCTCCCGGCGCCGTCCTCACCATGGGCACGCCGGCGCGCTCGGAAACGGGAATGCGAGCCTCGCCTAGCAAGTCGGATACTTTCTTGCTTCGGCCACTCATCCCTAACGGGCACATCACGTCTCCCGGTGCGGGACCGTCCACCCACAGGCGCGCCAATCGCGCCTCGGCAGGGATCTCGCCACGCGAGCCCGCCAGGATCCGCTCACTATCGCTGTCGGCAAAACCCAGGGCAGCCGCGTCTACCAAAGCTGTCACTTCCCCGGCAGCCGCAAGCTCACGGGCGCGGCACACGATATCGCATCCCGGCTCAACGGCTATTGGTTCTGTGACCAGCATACGTCCCCCGCCCAACGGCAAACGACCGGGCACGGTAACCCAGTCCGCGACCAGGCCCTCGCGAGCCACCGGCGCCTTAAACGCCAGCATGCCAAACTCAATGCGTGCGTCAATCCCCGCCGGAAGCGTGACCGAGCCGGCGCCCTCGGCAACACAGGAAAGGACTCGCTCCACATGTCGCATCTCGGGACGAGCGTCCGGATCGATGCGCTTAATCGCCAGTCGCACGATGCGCCGCGCGATTACCACCTCGGCCGCAGCAAGGCGCCTGGCATCGAGCACCAGCGCGCCCGCTGCCTCTTTGCGCAAACAGCTTCGAAACGCCTGTGCCGACAGCTGGGATAGAAACGCATCTTCGTCACCCAAGATCTCACAGGCGGCGCCAATCGTCTTGCACACGCTCGCATTACGCTGTGCCACCACTGGCATTACCCGATGGCGCACGTAGTTTCGCAGATACGAGATATCCTCATTGCTCTCGTCTTCACGCCACGGCTGACCATGTACCTGTAGATAGCCCACGAGCTCGCCATGAGTTAGGTCGAGCAAGGGACGCACCACGATATTCCTCCGGCGAGGAATGCTCGATAGACCAGCGGGCCCCGAACCCTTAATCGCGTTCATCAAAAACGTTTCCGCGCGATCCGAAGACGTGTGCGCGGTGCAGATACGAGCCGCCGTTCGCGGTGCCCCCGTCTGGGCGCAGAGTTCGCGAACATACCTCCGCGCCGCGGCATAGCGCACCTCGCGGGCCGCGGCCTCAATATTGCCCGACTCCCCATCAAAATAAGCGTGCTCCACACACAGCGGTAAACCATATTGCGCGCAGAGCTCACGCACAAAGGCCTCGTCGCCATCGGACGCCTTGCCGCGCAGATGATGGTTTACATGCAGCACATGCAGGCGCTCGCGAGCAATGGGGGCAACACCGCGTCCGTCTTGGATATCCAGCTTTGATGTGCACGCCATAAGAAGCAGTGCCGTCGAGTCCGCGCCGCCTGATACCATGAGCACGACAGGAGCTGCCTGCTGCCTCGTCCGGGTCTCATCGACTGCCCCAGGCACGGCATGGTGTCCGTAATGCTGTGATACCGTTGGCATTCGCTTCCTCCTTTATTCGTCCGCACCCATTGTATCCTTTGGAATCTTATGTCTTGCCTGCACCTTCATATCCTCGGCAGTGGCTCTAAAGGCAACTGCGCACTCATCGAGGGCCCGCAGGGGCTCATTATGGTCGATGACGGACTGTCTCGCCGCGAGACATTAAAGCGCATGGCAGAACTGGGGCTCTCGGCAGACAACGTCTCGGCTCTTCTCATTACTCATGAGCATAGCGATCACATCAAGGGCCTCGATGTCTGGTGCAAGCACTGGCACGGCCCCCTCTTTGCCAGCAGGGGCACTCTTTCGAGCAAAGAAAATCTTTCGCATCTGCCTGTCGAGGAATTCGATCCCGGTGACACCCTATCCATTGCCGGCATCCACGTGCAAACCTACTCAACGTCACACGATGTCATCAATCCAGTCGGCTATCGATTCGACACCCTCGATGATTCCATCGGTTTTGCCACCGACACCGGAGAGCTATCGAGCCAAGCCATGAACACCCTCGAAGATTGTCGAGTCCTCGCACTCGAAAGCAACCACGATGTGACCATGCTGCGCGAGGGAGAATATCCCCGCTTTCTTCAGGAGCGCATCCTGTCTGCAAGGGGACACCTCTCCAATGGCCAAGCCGCCGAAGCCGCGCGCGAACTTGTTACCGAACGCACCGAACAGCTCATTGCCATGCATATCAGCCAAGATAACAATCGTCCGAGCCTTACCGTCAAAAGCTATGCCAAAGCTCTGACCGCAACCCTGGATGACGAGGTCGGCAGCTCCGCAACCCTTCTCCAAGGATCGCGAAAACTCTCGATACGCCCCGCAAGCCAGCATCGGCCAGTAACCATTCAATAGACTGTCCTAGACAGCAAAAGGGGCCGAGAATCGCTTCCCAGCCCCTTTTGCTGTCTTTTAATAGCGCAGAACACCAACGAAGTTAGTCGATGGAGATCTTCGTAACGTTCTTCTTCTCGACGATCTTGGGGACCGTAACGGTCAGGATGCCGTCAGCGTACTTAGCCGAGAGGCCCTCGCTCGAAGCGTCCTTTAGATACACGCCACGCGTCGCGCTGTACGAGCTGAACTCCTTCTGCAGGAAGTTCTTGCCCTCGTTCTCCTCGTCTTCCTCGACATTCACGCTAATGGACAGACGACCCTCGTTAAGCTCGACATCGATATCGTCCTTGGCGACGCCGGTCAGATAAGCCTTGACCTCATAGCCGTCGCCCTTATCCTCAACGTCAACGGGAAACGCCTTGGAAGCAATCGAGTTGTTTGCAAGGTCAGACATATCATCAAACAGATCGAACAGCGAGCTAGCAGAAGGACGAACGCCAAAAACCGAACGATAAGGAACCATGCTTGCCATGTTTACCACTCCTTTTAAGGACTGCCGAGTCATCTTCTAGGTGACTGGGACTTCTTTTGACGCTCTTATATATGCCCACCCAGTGCTCATATATACATCGACTATAAAGTTTTTTGAGTCTAGTACTATAAGCATATCTAAGTGTGTTTGACTCAGGTTTTAATAAGGTTAAGGTTCTTTGAACCAGAGCTTAAATAACAAGTATGTTCACAGCTACAAATAGCAAGGGGCTTACAATGAGCGCGTACACGTTGTTGGTAACGAGCTAAAGGGCATCATGGACGACCAAAACCAGAACAAAATGTTTATGCCGACGCAGGGGGAAGATACTTCCACGCAGCCGCCGCGGTTCCATCGCCCCCACATCTCGCAAGAGCCCATTAATGATCCGGAGCCCGAGTATGTGACGAGAAATCGATATCAAACGCTCGAGGATGCCCAAACGGGACGTAAACATATGGGCGTCGCCTCGGGAGACCCTGTATATCTGAAAGACGCACCATTATCTAAAAACAGCGCAGCTAGTGATGAGCCGATGAAAGCATCCGCCACTCATCGACAAAGAGGTCCTCGACCAAAGCAAACCTTGACGCATTCGGCTCGCTATCTCGAAACGCCAAAACAGGGAAAATCAATCTTCGTTTCGACAAGTAAACGACGCAAGCAGCATCGACTGACAATCCTGCTTTTGATCATTGCGGTCATAGCAGTTGCCCTTGTTATTCGATTTATCTTCTTTAAATAAAGGCTCAATACCAAAAACGATAAGATCGTCTGGTGTAATAGAGTCATTTACGCCCCGTAAACGCAAAAAAGGGGGAGGCCGCGAGGCCTCCCCCTTCCAAGTTCGATGACGGCT
>CBCSNG010000004.1:0-109273 GCA_965141635.1 uncultured Collinsella sp.
GCGCTGGTTCCCGGTCCGACCGGGCCGCGCGGCAAGGAGATATATTGCCAGACCGGAGGGGCCCCGGGGGCGGGAATCGCGCACTCCATAATTTGTTCACAAACGAATATGTCCCTCAGTCGCGTCCCTGAGGTTATAACTGAAGCATTGGCTTCTGATATTGGCGATGACCAGCTGTTTTATGAGTATTGAGACATCGGTCATCTCTGGAGCGCTACTTTACCCCAAAGGCATCAGCTATTTGTTTCCCATCGGTAAAAGGCGGGTTTTGTTCGCCAAGCGTTCTTATATATAGATAGATACGGGTTCGAACCCATGAAAGGGCGACAAAAAAAGACAGCCAACCGAAGTTGACCGCTTTCTATTCTATGCTGGAGCATCCAGAGGGTGCTTCCGAACTCGTTTTCTCGCTGCCATTCATGCTTTCGAAGCATCTTTCGACCTTCGCAGTCTCATGTTTTGAGGATCTGCCGTGTTTATCACTGTTATCAATGAGTGTGTGGAAGTGATCCTCATACAGATTCATGCGATCCGCCAGAGAACTGAGAAGCATCTTTCTGCAGCCCTCGTTGTCTATCCTCGCATCTCTCAGGTCTTCCGGAAATTCACAAGCAGTCTTAGGGTCAATTTGTTTCTGCTTTCAGAGACTTGTTTGAGAGTTTTTAAAGACAGTTCAAAACAATAAGCGAGACACCATAAAGCAGAGCAAGATGTGCCGGATAGAAAATGTAGAAGAAATATTTCAGCTTCAGCCCTCGCTTGCCATTATAAAGATTGATAAGCAACAACGAAATTATCGCGGCAGCAACATCAGGATTAAAAATATTAGCTGTAGTGAACTCAAATCCGCCGCCAATTATATGGCATGACGAAAGGAGCACTGCACATACTGCAGCAAAGAACATCTTAGCTTTGCTGTCGTGGAATAAATAGAATGCAGCCACAAGCAGAATGCCATACGCACCGCCATCCAGCTTAGTGTATTCAGCTGCCAGTGCTGTCAAAACAATCAGAGCAATTTCTGCAATGTGCCTCTTCCATTTTAAAAGACTTTGTATCTTTTCCAGAATAATCAAAAAGACCAAGGAAAGCAGGAGCTCATACATAACATTCTGTTGCCGAAGGTCAAATAGCTGCCCGGTTTGAACGAAATCGTATATGGGCTCCGCAATGATTGCGAAGACAAGCATATTTCGCAGGTACTTCTTTATGTCATGAGTGTGCAAAAATCCCTCAACTATCAAAAAGCAAAATAAGGGAAATGCAATTCTGCCAAGAACATGAAGCACATCCGAAGCCTCGCTTAGAATCGCCCACTGTTCGTCTGATATCTGATTGTACGATGCGTGAGTCATGATTCCATTGGTCAGGACGATCCTGCTTACATGATCGAGAACCATCGAGATGGCCGCTATTATCTTTAATGTGCTGCCGCTAATTCCGTATCTATCTGTTTTCATTTCTTTTTCCTTTCTTTGGGTGGGCCGTCAGGGGTTCAGCCTGCTTCGCAGGCGGCCGCTGCGGCGCTTTCGCGCCTTGCGCGCTGCGCTGGCAAACGCTCGCGCGTTTACTCAGCTCCGCGCCCCCCCGACGGGTTCGAACCCATGAAAGGGCGACAAAAAAGACGGCAAACCGAAGTTGACCGTCTCAACAATCTTTGGGTGGGCCGTCAGGGGTTCGAACCCTGGACCTTGGGATTAAAAGTCCCCTGCTCTGCCAGCTGAGCTAACGGCCCGCGGGTGGCATTGTACCACGGTCTGGGGCTATTCCCAACTCCATTGGCCGTTCTGGAAAATCACAACTTCACGTCCATCAGGCGTAATGCCCGCAATATCGATATCGTCCGTGCCAATCATAAAGTCGACGTGCGTGCTCGAAACGTTGACGCCATGCTCTAGGAGCTCTTCTTTGGACATATCATATCCGCCCTCGATGCACTCGGGGAAGCCGACGCCCAGCGCAAGGTGGCAGCTGGCGTTCTCGTCATAGAGCGTATCGTAGAACAGAACACCACTTTCGCGGATCGGCGTGTTCTTGGAAATGAGCGCGACCTCTCCCAGGTGAGCAGCGCCCTCGTCAGTATCGATGATACTTGCGAGCGTTGCCTTGCCCACGCGGGCGTCGTAGTCCACCACGCGGCCGCCCTCGAACTTAATCCAAAAATCGTCGACTTTATTGCCGTGGTGAATGAGCGGCATAGCCGAATACACGATACCGTCGGCACGCATACGATCAGGCGAGGTGAAGACCTCCTCGGTGGGGATGTTGGGGAAGAAGGGATGTCCATCGGGCGTCCTGCCCTTGCCACCGGCCCACTCGTGACCCTTCGTCATGCCAATCGTCAGATCGGTTCCATTTGCCGCGGTGTAATGCAGGTGGTCAAAACGATTGTCGTTCAGGAAGCGCAAGTTCTTTTCGAACGCCGCGTCATGAAGCTCCCAGTCGCTCTCCGGGTCCTGGCCATCGGCACGAGCGGTGTGCAGAATCGCATTCCACAGCTTATAGATTGCAACCTCATCGGCGTCTCCCGGGAACACCTCGCGCGCCCAAGCCACGACCGGCGCGCCGGCGATGCACCACGGGTTGATGTTGTAGTCCAGTCCACGGCGGAAGACCTTGCACTGCGTGTTCCTCGCCTTGGATGCCGCGGCCGGCTTGGCGGGATCGATACCCTTGAGAGCCGCAGGATCCGCACCCTCGATAAAGATAAAGCAGGCACCGTCCTGGGCCAAGGAATCAAGCTGCAGGCGCTTCCACTCGGGCGTCTGCTCAAAATAGCTTTTATCGACATGCTCGTACGTGAGCCTCGTCACGGCATCATCGGCCCAAATGACCGTCACATGGCCAGCGCCGGCGACATAAGCCTCCGCGACCACCAAGCGGGCAAAAGGCGCGCACTCGACCGGAGACTGAACGACAACCTCCTGGCCGGGCTTGACGTTTACGCCCTTGCGGACAACCAGACGCGCATAGTTTTTAATCTTGGGCTCCAGGGCCTTCATGCCCTCCAGAGCTTCTTCGACCGTCAGGGCAGCTCGAATCATGTGCCACTCCATCTATCTATAGAACAGTAAAAAGGCGCGCCGCAAAAACGACGCGCCTTATATCTTAGCGATAAGTATGTATGCAAACGCTACTTCTTCTTGGAGTCCTTCTTGTCCTCCTCGGCAGCTGCGCGCTCGATAAGAGCGTTGAGCTTGTTCTCGGACATGCCCTCGGCCTGCGCGCGGTACATGTTGCGCAAGGGACGAATACGAGCGAAGTCGTAGATAAAGTCACCTAAGATGATGACATAGGACAAAACAATGCCGACCATCTGGACGGGACTGGACACCGTGCCGCCGGGAGCGAAGTAGAGCGAAGCCCAAATTGCCACGACGAGTACCATGCCAATGGCGAGCACAATCCACCAGATGCGACGGCGCTTGGTGTAGTCCTCGTCCTGCTTGAGGAGGATATTCGACACCGTATAGATGCGGTCCTCCTTGGCGCGCTGCTTAGCCTTGCGGGCGCGCTTCTCCTCTTTAGAGAGGCCCTCGAGGTTCTCGCCCTTCTCGAGCTCTTTGCGGCGTGCCTTAGACGAAGCCGGCACGACGCGAACGGAGCTCGCTGCTTGGCGGGCGGGCTTAGCAGATGCGGCAGACTTGCGCGCAACCCCGGTAACTTCGTGGGATTGCGTGCGCTTGTTCGTGGCGCTACGGGTACTCACTTATGCGTTCTCCTTCATGCTTGTGAACTGGGAGCCCGTGATGATCTGGAAGGCCTCGCGATAGCGCTCGGACGTGCCATCGATGACCTCGGCGGGCAGGTGCGGGGTCTCCCCCGTCATATCCCAGTTGGCCTTGAGCCAATTGCGGACGAATTGCTTGTCGTAGCTAGGCTGGATCTTGCCCTCCTCGTAGCTGGCAGCAGGCCAGAAACGGCTGGAGTCGGGCGTGAGGCACTCGTCGATCAGCGTGACCTTGCCATCAATAACACCAAACTCGAACTTGGTGTCGGCAATGATGATGCCACGGGTCGCGGCGTACTCGGCAGCGGCCTTGTAGATCTTGAGGGAAAGGTCGCGAATCTGCGCGGCGATGTCCTCACCCACGATCTCGCAGCAACGCTCGAACGAAATGTTCTCGTCGTGGTCGCCGATCTCGGCCTTCGTGGACGGCGTGAACAGCGGCTCGGGAAGCTTGGAGGCCTCGGTCAGACCCTCGGGCAGCTGAATGCCGCAGACGGTGCCGTTCTCGTCATAGGTCTTCTTGCCCGAACCGGTCAGATAGCCGCGGACGATGCACTCGATAGGAATCGTCTGGGCCTTCTTAACCAGCATGGCGCGGCCAGCGAGGTAGTCACGATACTCAGCAAACTCCTCGGGGAAATCCGCCGGGTCGATGGAAACGAGATGGTTGGGGACGATGTCGGCAAACTTATCGAACCAGAATGCCGAGATGCGATTGAGCACCTCTCCCTTAAACGGAATCTCGTCGGGAAGAATGAAGTCGAACGCAGAAATGCGGTCGGTGGCGACCATCAGCAGGTTTTCACCGGCATCGTAGATATCACGAACCTTGCCACGGGAATCCGGACGACGCTCCATCGTTGTCACGTGAGTCACTCCTTACCTAAATACGACAGAAATGCGGGTTCTTTCCCGCATGTTTTCGCAAACTCGGAGCGGCAGGGACGCGGCCCCTCCTTCACCGAATAGCGAAAAGCTAGTGCTCCATTGTAGTAGATGCCGCGTCCGCCGTGTGCTCGCGGGGCAGATGAATTGTAAAAGTCGTACCCTTTCCAAGCTCCGACTCCACGGATATGTAGCCATGGTGACGCTCGACGATCTGCTTGGTCACGGCGAGGCCGACGCCCAGGCCGCCAGCTTCGCGGGCGCGGCTGGCATCGGCGCGCCAAAACCGCCCGAAAATGCGCGACAGATCGTCCTTGGCAATACCGATGCCGGTATCAGAAACGGCAATGCTGACGTGCCTGCGGTCACTGAGCACCGACACCACGACCCAACCGCCCTCGGGGGTGTAGCGCATGGCGTTGCTCATGAGGTTGATAACACATTGCGTGATCATGTCGGGATCGGCTTCGACGACATCGTCGTGACCCTGGGTCTCGTCCGCAAAACGCAGGCGCAGATCGCGGTCGGCAAACAGACGCTCCTGGCCGTTCACAATCGATCGCACGAAAGGAACCATGTCCACCGGCTCAAGGTTGAGCGGAGCCGTGCTGTTTTCCATGCGCGACAGGTCGAGCATCTGCTGCACCAGACGAGCCAGGCGACGCGTCTCGGAAGCAACGGTCTCCAAATGCTCATCGTCGGTGGGATACACGCCGTCCTGCATGGCCTCGACCGTCGCAAGCATCGCCATAAGCGGCGTGCGCAGCTCGTGTGCGACATCCGAGGTCAGGCGCTTCTCGTGTTTCATATCCTTCTCGAGCGAGGTGGCCATCTCATCGAAGGTCTCACCCAGCTGATCGATCTCGTCATCACCGCGCAGCCCCGTGCGAGCCGACAGGTCGCCGTCACGGATTTGCTTTGCGGTACTGGTGATGCGATGAATCGGTTTGGTGAGCATGCGCGACACGAGCGATCCGATAACGACCGAAATGCAGATTGCAACAACCGCGGCGAGGGCCATGGCGTTAAAGGTCTTCTCCCTAAACGCAGAGTCCGCCTTGGTGAGCAGAGCGTCGGAGCCGATGGCCCACAGCTTTACCTGTCCGACATGCTCGCCGGAAGACGTTACAATCTCGACGTTAGCAACGCTATCGGAGTCGGTTGGAGCAGACGAGACCGGGCTATGCGATGCCCTCTTGCCGCTCGTGTCGTCGGTCGTAGCCTGGTTTTCGCGTACATCGGCGGTGGCGCTTGCCGAGGGCCAGGAATCGTCATAAACGATCACACCCTTTTTATTGACGACCTGCATGCCCAGATCGTCGGAAACCAAACTCGACGTTGCGACCGTGCGCAGTTCTCCCGCGGTCCAAGAGCCGTTTTCCTCATATGAGGTCGCCAACTTCTCGGCAGCGGAATTTGCGATTTCGACGATATTGGAGCGTGTGTAATCCGAAAAGACCGTGCCCCACACAACAGAGACAACGCCCACCAGCACCAATACCGTCATGAGCGATGTCAGAGCAAAAGCAAGTGCCATGCGCGAGGGATAGCTCATCGTTGGCCGTGAATCGGAACGAGGCGTGTTCCAACTAGCCTTGGAACCCGCCTCGCTCTCCTGCTTGTGCTTTTGTCCGATTTCAAAGCGCGCAGGTGTCATATGTGATTTCCCTATTTCTCGTCCGACTTATCGGTCTTGGCCGGAGCCTCGAAGCGATAGCCGACACCATGGACGGTGTAGAGCCACTTGGGCTTCTTGGGATCATCGCCCAGCTTGGCGCGAAGATTCTTCACGTGGCTATCGATGGTGCGCTCATAGCCCTCAAAGTCATACCCGAGCACTTTCTCGACCAGCTCCATGCGGTTATACACACGGCCGGGATGACGGGCAAGTGTGGTGAGCAGCTTGAACTCGGAAGCCGTCAGATCGACTTCCTTGCCCTCGACCAAGATCTTGTGGCCCGAGATATCGATGACCAGATCGCCGAAGTCGAGTACCTCGACGGCGGGCTCGTCGGCCTGATGGGCACGGCGGAACAGAGCGCGAACGCGGGCGACGAGCTCGCGCGGCGAGAACGGCTTAATCAGATAGTCGTCGGCGCCGAGCTCAAGACCGATAATACGGTCCTCGATCTCGCCCTTAGCCGTCAGCATGATGATGGGGACATCCGAGGTATCGCGAATGGTGCGGCAAACGCGCTCGCCGGGGATCTTGGGGAGCATAAGGTCGAGCACGACCAGGTCGAACTGATGCTTCTCGAACTCCTCGATCGCGGACTGGCCGTCGCCGACGCCCACAACCCAGTAGCCTTCGCGCTCGAGATAGGCAGCGACGGCGTCACGGATTGCCTTCTCATCCTCGACCAGCAGAATCTTTTTTGCATCTGAAGCCATAACACGGCCCCCCTGTCTCAATTAGCTAAGAACAAGCCCATTTTAACGCACCTGAGCCCGCCAGATGCCGCTATGACGCGGCAGCTCGGCGGGCGGTACTCACAATTACAACGCGTTTATTCCCCTGTTGGCGCCTTTTTAACCCCTCTAAGCTTAAAGAGAGAATAGGCGTGCAGTGACCGTCTCTGGTATACCCTGGCTGTTGCGCACCGTGGCGTACGTAAGGAATGAGTCCGATTTTCCCGCCGTAGCTGGATAATCGCCATACTCCAAAGCGCGGTCGGGCGACAGCAGCGAGCCATAGGTCTTGGCAGAGGTGTCGATCAGGAAATGCGACGCCTGTACCTTAACAAGGTATTTATTCTTCTTGCCAGCCGCACATGCGAGCGGCTCGCGTGACAGGAAGAGGTACGGCCCTCCTTCATTACCGATATACGTGCCCATATTGCCCAGGCTGCCCACGCCACTATAGGCCGCCTCGATAGAAAACACGAAGGTATCGCCCATATATACGGCCTCGAAAGGCAAAACTGACGAAGGAAGGACCAACTGGGCACGCTTGGTGTTGTTGCCGTCGGTCAGATCGATTGCCGTTATGCCGTAGTAGACGCCCTCGTCGTTGCGGACACGCGGCGAGATGGTCAAAATGCCGTCGCTCGCGCGCGGGGCCGATGCAAAGCGGCCCGTCGATTTCCAAATTGTCTCGGCCTTGGATTCATCAAGTGAGCGACGATAGCAAAACGAATCGCTACTCGTTTTATTGCCACCTGCCGAGGGCATTTTATACCAGATGACTGATGACCCGAACGCCGTAAACAGCGGCGGATCATAGTCCTTGCCACCTCGATCGAGCTCAACCACGTCGCCAGAGAGCGAAGCGCCCGACAGATTTTGACCGTAGAGCTTCCACGATGAATTGGCAAAGTTCATCTCAACCCACGCGAATACGCTGTCGCCGGCACGGACATCGTAGAATGCATATCCCGTGCCCTCGATAGGATCCTCGATTAATGTGGTAAGCGAGCCATCGCCCAGGTTGAGCACACCGAGTGTGTTGGCGTGCAGTGCCGATGCGGGCGCCATCATCGCCGCGGCGTAATCGCCGTCGCAGTAGTACAGCAGCGTACCCAGAGGCAGCGTCCATGACGCCGCCGGCTCAAGATCGATGTCGACTGCCTCGTACTCATCCGTAATCGAGATGATTTTGGAATCATCCTTGATAACCTGCGGCTCGCCGGCGGCATCATCGCTGGTGCCCGTTTTTTTCGAGCATCCGGCAAGCACCGTGGCAGCGCCCGCGGCAGCCCCACCGAGTACAAAGCCGCGACGCGATATTCCGTTCTTGATGTGATCGGCGATACCCATTAGGCGATCTCGGTGCGAGCGGCCTCGATAGCGCGTGTAAGCTGGTCGGCGCAGGAGGTCTTTTTCATACCGCAGGTATTACCGGCGAGAACCTCGATTACGCGATCGGCAGGAGCGCCCTCGACCAGCTTGGAGATAGCCTTGAGATTGCCGTCGCAGCCGCCGGTAAACTCAACGCCCATCACCTTGTTGCCGTCATCGGAAAGATCAAGGTGAATATTGCGAGCACACACGCCCTGAGGCTTGTAATCAAACGAAATCATGCGATCCCCTCTCAGAATGTTATTCGAGACGACTATTATCCCCGTCTTTCCCTAAATGCAACGAGGCGCTTTGCCGGCAACACACATTACCAGCAAAGCGCCCTAAAAAGCTAACGTTATGCCCGAACCTACTCGAAGCTCAGCTGCTCCAGACGATCAAAGACCGTGTCGATACGGGTGAGGAAGTCCCACGGATCAAAGATCTCGTCGAGCTTCTCCTGACTGACGGTGCAGCGCGGGTCGGCCTCGAGACGCTCCTTAAAGGTGGGGCCGGAGACACAATCCTGTACCTCGTGCCAGGTTGCCATAGCGTTCTCCTGCACAATGGCGTACGCGTCCTCGCGGGTGATGCCCGTGTCGACGAGGGCGAGCAGTACCTTGGAAGAGAAGATGAGGCCGCGGGTCTTATTGAGGTTGGCCATCATGCGGGCGGGATACAGCTGCAGGCCGTCGATAACGCGGATGAGGCACTGGAACATGTGGTCGAGGGCGATGAAGCTATCGGCCTGGGCGACGCGCTCGGCAGAGGAGTGCGAAATGTCACGCTCGTGCCACAGGGCGACGTTATCGAAGGCAACCTGGGCGTTGGACTTCACGACGCGCGACAGACCGCAGACTTTCTCCATGGTGATGGGGTTGCGCTTGTGCGGCATGGCTGAGCTGCCCTTTTGGCCCTTACGGAACGGCTCCTCGGCCTCGAGCGTATCAGTCTTCTGCAGATTGCGGACCTCGGTAGCGATGCGCTCACAGGTGGCCGCTGTAGTGGCAAGCACGCCGGCAAGGTAGGCATGGTGATCGCGGCTGATGACCTGCGTGGACAGAGGATCGTGGACCAGGCCCAGGTGCTCGCAGACGTACTCCTCGACGAACGGCTCGATGGAGCTGTACGTGCCGACAGCGCCCGAGATGGCACCGAAGGCAACATTCTTGCGGGCGTCCTCAAGACGATCCAGATCGCGCTTGAGCTCCCAGGCCCAAGAGCCAAACTTCATGCCGAAGGTCATCGGCTCGGCGTGGATGCCATGAGTGCGGCCGGCACAGAGCGTGTTGCGCTCCTCAAAGGCGCGACGCTTGCAAATCTCGCCGAGCTTCTTGACGTCCTCGATGATCAGGTCGCAGGCCTGGGTGAGCTGGTAGCACAGGGCCGTGTCGCCCAGATCCGAGCTGGTCATGCCATAGTGAACCCAGCGGCTGGGCTTGGGGTCGCCCTCGGGAACATCGGCATCGATGTATTCCTTCATGTTGGTCAGGAAGGCAATGACGTCGTGGCGCGTGACTTCCTCGATCTCATCGACCTTCGCCTTCTCAAAGTTGGCATGGTCGCGGATCCACTGGGCCTCGTCTTTGGAAATACCGATCTTGCCGAGCTCCGCCTGGGCCTCGCAGGCCAGAACCTCGATCTCCTGCCAAATGGCGTACTTGTTCTCGAGGGAGAAGATGTGTCCCATCTCCGGGCGGGTATAGCGATCGATCATAGCGGCTCCTTTTTGGTTATTGGCACGTTGGTCGTAACCCAACCATTGTACCGTGCGCAGGTGCAAGTATGGGCAGCAGGCATTAACCTAACATTTTGGAATTGGAGCGGGCATGGGGACGTCCGCGTATTTGCTTCGCAAATACGCACCGGCTTCAGTGGCATACCGAGATCCGGGGAAGTGTGGGAGCAAAGCAGGCTGAATCTACCATTCCCGAAATCTTCCTTGCTCCATGGAGCGGGCAACGGGACGTCTGCGTATTTGCTTCGCAAATACGCACCGGCTGCGGTCGCCTATCGGCGACCTTGCCTGCTCGCTATAAACGCTTCGCGTTTATTTAACGCTCGCACCCTGTCGGGTTCGAGTCCCGGCACTTTATTGAAAAAGGCACGGTAACGAAACGTTACCGTGCCTGAAATTCGAATGGAGCGGGCAACGGGACTCGAACCCGCGAGTGTCAGCTTGGGAAGCTGATGCCTTACCACTTGGCGATGCCCGCATATGTGGGGGATAGTATAACGCGGTTGTCTTGTTCGATACAAGGGTGTCGATGCTTGTTTTAGCTGTGGAGAATCGTTTGAAAATCGCGCCAATTGTGGAGATGAGGACCTTTGGCCTCCTGTTCTCCCTATCTTCTACCTGCGCTTTTGCTTGATTGTTGTATTTGAGCTCAATTTGTCAGGAAATGGGCAAGCTTTTGGTCAGGCTCCGGTACTTACCCGCATGAACCTCGGGGGTAGCCTCATCCTACGCGTCGCAGCCTCCCCGTGCGGCGCACGAGGGATAAGGAGCAGCCATGTCCAACGCACCCACGCACTCTGTCCACAGCGCAATCGCAACAGGTCCGCTGCTCCTGCTCCTCTTCCTGCTTTTCGGCTGCCTGGCACCGAGAGCCGCATTTGCCGTCGATGGCTACGACCAACTCGGCTTCCGCACTATTAGCGATGATTGTGGGCCCTTCTTCATCGGCAAGTATGAAGCTCAAGACGCCTCGATTGCCTACTGCATGAACCAGGAGCGCCCCGGCCCCACCAAGCCGGGCGGCCCATGGCTCAACTTTGATCAAGGCTGGGTGTGGCTCGACGACGAGTTCGCGGCAATCGTTTGTCACGGATATCCTACCGCCACGTCGTTTGGCGGTTACCACCTTTCACCCGATCGCGCCCGCGCCGCAACCCAGCTTGCCGTGTGGATGCTCAACGGCACTACCCATGTCGACGGTACCTATTCCTACACGACCGCTCAGGGCAAAACCAAGAGTGGGCACTTTACCGCCGACAATGAAGTCGTGGCGGCTGCGCGGTGGCTCCACGACAACGCAAAATCAGGAAGCATCAAAGCCGCTCCGCACCGCGCGCGGCGCTATCTAGGAGCCGTATCGGGCGGCAGCAAACGTCAAGACATGCTCTATGTACTGCCGGCGGTCTCTGTTTCCTTCAAAAAACAGTCTGCAAACGCCGCCATTACCAGCGGAAACAATACTTATCAGTTTGGCGGGGCATCATTCGATATTTTTGAGAGCGCCAGCGGCGCGCATGTCGGCACCATCCAGATGGACAGCAACGGTCGGGCGCAAGCAACACTTCTGCCCAACACGGCATACTACCTAGTTGAAACGAAGGCGCCGGCCGGCTATGTCCCCCGTCGTGATCGCATCGCCTTTACCACGGGGAATGACGGTGGACAGGTCGCCATTGATGAACAGCCCGGCACCATCAACCTGCGTATCGTAAAACTCGATGCCGCGACGAATGCCGGCCCCCAGGTGGGATCTTCACTCGCAGGAGCAGAGTTCACGTGTGTGTCACAATCAACCCCTGGATGGGCGCAAATCCTCACGACCGACGAAAGCGGTCGGGCCACCCTCGCCGATGTCCCCTTAGGAACCTTTACCATCTACGAATCAAAAGCCCCCGAGGGCTACCTGCCATCCAACGACAGCTGGACCTATACCGTCGGAGCCGACCAGCTCGGCGATTCAGGCGTGGTCGAGATCGAATCTCGCATTTCCGATATCCCCATTGCGTTTGACCTTGAGATTTCCAAATTCAAGGATTACGGCAATAGCGACCAATCCGGCCTGGAGCAGCCGGCGGGTGGTGTTGTCTTTGAGGTTGTCAGCAACAGCTCTCAGCAGGTTGTTGGCACACTGACCACAAACATCTATGGCTTTGCCTCCACCAAAGACCAGCCCGAAGCATGGTTCGGCACAGGCAAGCGACCCGCCGGTGTCCACGGAGCCGTCCCATACGACCGTGCCGGCTACACGATTCGCGAGGTTCCGGAAACCGTCCCCGAGGGTTTTAAACGTGCAGGGGAATGGACCGTCGGGGCCAATCAGATTTCCAACGGCGCCGAGCTTCAATATATCGTGGACAACCACGCTCTGTCGACGCATCTCCAGATTGTAAAACGCGATGCCCAAACAGGCGCTTCTGTTCCACTAGCCGGATTCACCTTCCAACTCCTCGACATCAATCATGAACCTGTCTCACAAACTTGCTGGTATCCAGCACATAACGTAATGGACACCTTTACGACTGACGCGACCGGGACCGTCACACTGCCCGAATCGCTCGTGCCGGGCACCTATTATGTACGCGAAACCTCGGCCAAAGAGCCCTATCTTGTCGACGAAGAGATCGAGGTAAACATACCCGCCGACATGAACCTAACGCCCGTTGCAATCGCCTCGTGTTATGACCACGCCGCGACCGGAAACATCAGGATCGTTAAAACCGATGCCGTAGACGGCAGCAGCCTCGCGGGCGCCATCTTTGAGATCCGTGCCTCGGGTGATATCGTGCGCCCCGACGGTAGCATTGCCGCGCTCGACGGTGAGACTGTCGCGACCGTCACGACGGATGAAACTGGAGAAGCACGCGCGGACGACCTCCCGCTGGGATCTGGCACCGCACGCTACGAGGTTGTCGAGACTCAAGCGCCGGCAGGCTTCTTGCTCGATCGGACAACCCATATTGTCGACCTTACTTATGCCGACCAGAAAACACCCGTTGTAGAAGCACGGCTTAACGTATCCGACGATTACACCAAGGTTGATATCTCCAAGGTCGATGCAAGCGGAGAGCAGGAAGTGAAAGGCGCACAACTCACCTTATATGGTCCCGATAAAACCGAAATAGACTCCTGGACCTCATCCGACAAGCCGCACCGCGTCGAACATCTTGCACCCGGCACCTACTCGTTGCGCGAAATGATTTCTCCGCGGACCTATGACCTTGCCGAGGAGATAACGTTTGAAATAAAGGATACGGGAGAAGTCCAATCCGTCGCGATGAAGGATGCGCCCATCGAGATCAAGGGGCAGGTCGACAAGCGTCAGGAACTTGTCCAACCTATCGAAAAGGGCCTGTTGGCTAACGGCGATGGTAAAAACCGCGCCACGACGCAAACCAATAGTGATGGGCTTTTCTCCTATACCATCGATGCTCGAAACGATTCCGCTACTTGGGTTGATGAGTTTACGATTACCGATGATCTTGAGTGCGCCAAAGACGGCACAGCGAGATTCATCTCAATCGAAACCCCCGTCGCCATCGGCGACCTCAACGGTCTGTGCAACGTATGGTATCGCACGACGCCGTTGGACTCGACAGACGTCGATGAGCCGGCAAACGCGACACTTGACGATGGGCACGAAAATCCTTGGCTTGAGTCCGACGAAGTAAAAGAGAGCCTGGGTGAGGACTGTCGCCTCGTCGATTACGACGGTTGGCACCTCTGGAAGGCGGATATCTCGACCACGGAATCCACCACACTCGAGGCGAAAGAACTCGACCTTGCATCCAATACCGTCGTAACGGGCATTCGAATTGAATACGGTGCGGTAGCCGCCGACTTTACGACTCGAAGCGATGCGGATTCTTGGACCCGCGATGATCTCAAAGATGAGCACGACGACCTTGACGATGCCAAAGCAATCCTTGGCACAGACGCTCGGGGCGCAGTCGTACACATGCAGGCAACGTCGGCTTATACGCCCCAAACCGCACTCACCAACAGCGCGCGCGTCGATCTTTGCCGCAACGGCGGCGGCGATAAACTTGAGTCACATGACGAGGACAGCGTCATTCAACGCTGTACCCTACCGCAGGACCTACCGGCAACAGGATCAGTTCCCATCGCCGCTTGCATCACCGCGCTCCTGACCTCGGGTGCCGCAGCCCTATGGTTCGCTCGCCTTAGGTCGATCCCAAAGAAGCGCTAGCGCGATGAAAAAGCGGGCGAGCCAGTCCCCTGGCTCGCCCGCTTTCAATCATTTAAATCGCCGCATCTACTCTGCAGACGAAGATCCACCATCAACGATTGCCTGCTCGGACTCAGGAATCCCATCGGCACCCGTACTCTGTTCTTGCTCCACCTCTTCGCTGATTGCGGAGGCGGGGGTCGAGCCCTTTGCACCCACGATGTAGGCAGCCCCAAATCCTAACGCAATGGCAATCAAGGTCAAAATCACGTAGACAGGCCAATGGCGCTTAATATACGAAAACACGTTGACTCCTTAGAGCTCCGTCTACGAACGGCGGATAACCTCGGTCACGACCTCGGATACCGTGGCAATGTTCGTCGGGTTGACATTGTGGGGCAGGTCGTCCTCGGTACGAGCGCAAGCCAGACGCGTGCCGTCCACGCCGGCGATGGTGAGGGCTCGGCGGCTCGCCTCGAGCGCGGCATAGGCATCGGTCTTGGCATAGGGCATCTCGAGCGCACCACAATCGACATGGAACGACTTGCACACCTTGCTGACCAGGTTCATGATGCGGCGATCGCCCTTGAGCAGCTGCTGTTCGCCCTCGACCGTCACCACCGAAAGCCTACCGGCGCCGACGGATTCAAGATTGATGAAGAATACGCCGCGGAGCTTGTCGCGATGCGAAGCCAAGAAGGCCTTCATACCGGCGCCATCACAATCCGAGGCGCCCGTTGCCACAAACCAGATATCGTGACCGAGCAGCTCATCATCGCCCATAGAGGCGACAGCCGAGAGCATATCTTCGGAAGAAGCGCCGTCGGAAGACGTAGCGCCGCCCTTCCAGCCATCGTTATCGTCCTCGAAGTTATCCCACGAACCGATACCGCGACCGGACTTCTTGGCATCGTAATCGTCTTCGACGCCCAGCCAGTCGCTCATGCTATCCTGCTCGTTTTTCTTTTTACGACCGAACAGGCCACCCAGGCCGCGCTTACGAGACTTGGGTGCCGCCGGGGCGGGAGCCGAAATGGTCTCGATCGGCTGCGCGCCCGACGCAACGGGCATAGGAGGCGCAACGGGTGCCGATGTGGGTTCGGGACCCTGGGCAGTAGCAAAGGGGTCGTTGACCTGGGCAGAGGGATCGGGAAGGTCGAACAGCGACGTGCGAGACGCAACGTTTGCCTGCTTCATAGACGGCAGCGACGGATCGGGGACCGAAGCCAGCGGAGACGAGGAAGGTGCAGGCGACGGTGCCGACGCCGGATCGGGAACATTCATCTGCGGACGCGGCGATGCCTGGGAGGAAATCTGGGCCATAAGGGAATCGACTGTTTCGTCCTGGGTGGGAGCAACATCGGCAACCGTGGCACCGGAACCGCTCGGGGTCGGCATGGTGAAAATCTGCGTGGAGTAAGGCCTCGACTCATCCGTCTCGGGAGTCTCGGAAACCGCAGATACTTCCTCCTGCTCGACCTCGGTCGAATCATCTTGCTCGGCTGCCGCGTACTGCTCTTCGTCAGAGTTGGCCTCGACGGGCTCGTCCTCGGCAGCATCTTGGATTTCGGCAGCATCAATGGGCTCGTCATCGTTTGCCGCGTCGTCCTGCTCATCGGAAGCAGGAAGGGGCTCGGCAATCGCGGTGCCTTGCTTTTCAAACGTTATCGTGGAATCGAACCGCGCGGCATCAAACGACATGGTGCTATCGACGTGCTGCTGGGCCTCGAAAGACGTCGTCGCCTCAACAACATCCGCGGACGCCAGTTGCTGGGACTCAAAGGACGTTGTAGCTTCGGCGGCGTCGACGGGCACGGACTGCATAGCCTCGTTCTGCTCGAACTCTTGCGCCGCGAGCTCACGTGCCGCCTCGGCTGCCTGCTGCTGAGCGATAGCCTCCTGCTCGGCAGCCTCGCGTGCGGCAGCGCGCTTCTCCTCGAAATCGTCGACAAATTTCTTGCCCTTTGCAAGCGCGCCCTTAAAGAAGCTGGAAGCGCTGGCGCCAATCGAAGAGAACGCGGATGCAATATCGGCATGGGGCGTTGCCGCGGGAATCTCGGCCGAGAAATCAGTATCGCTCTCGTAAGACACGCGCCTCGGCTGTTCAACGTAATCGTCGTCAGACTCGTCCGCAACGTCTTGCGCCGGCGCGGCGGGAGCCAAAATGTCCAGTCCTGCCGCGGGATCAATCGCGGACACCGCCTCGGGCTCGGCAACGGCAGCGGTAACCGCGGCAGACTCATCATCCACGGTGACGACGGGGGCAGGCTCGGGCTCAAACGTCGGCTCCTCGCCCTCCTCGTAATCGAGCGTGCAGGACTCGGGAAGCATTCCGAGCGCACGGATGGCATCCGAACCAAAGCGGATGTTGCCGACGGCATTGCGATAGAGCTTGGGCTCGGCCGCGGCAGGCTCCTCCGCCGGCTCGGCAGCGGGAACCTCGTCATTGGGCTCTTCGGCCTGGACAGCCTGATTCTGGTCCTCGGACACGATGGCGCCAATCAGCGTCTCGTCGGCAGACGCACCCTCAAAGCCCTCGATCTGCTCGTCGAAAGCCTCGCCCTGTTCGGGCTCGGTTTGAGCGTCGGGAGCAATCGGCTGACCGAACTCGTCCTCGGCGTAGGTAGGCTCTTCATACTCGATGGTGTTGCCGTAGTCGTTTTGCTGCTGGGCCGCGGCATACTCCGCCGCTGCGCGCGCCATTTCCTCGGCACGACGCTTTTGCTCCCCAAAATAGGTATCGAACGGAACATCGTCGGGAAACTCGTTTTCGCCCTGGAAGGGAGCAACGTTGTCCATAACGCCGAGCATAGCGGCGACAGAAGACTTGTTGCACACCGCGCCGGACGTATAGGGAAGAATGTGGCGGTTAGAGATGATGTTTGCCGCGTTGACAAGTGCAACGAGGGAAGCGAGGATCGCGACAATCCACAGCAGAACCTTGAGCGCGCCGGGGAGCGGCAGGATACGCAGGATGGCAACGGCAGCAGGGGCAACCGTGGCAACGGGCAACAGCTTGGCGATGAGCGCACGATACGAAGCATAGGGCTCGCGGGCGAGCAGCTCAGCACGGGGAGAGTCGTAGTGTGCGACAACGACCACCGGGCGGTTGCGCGGAGACGCGAGCGGACCCGAGGCCTTGTGGTAGGCGATGACATTTTGGCTCACGCCCGTCTTGCCCAGGCGCGAAACCACGGGGTGGCCCGTGCGTTCGAGCACGTAAAGAACGGCGCCGACAATGGCCAGCAAGGTGCCGACCAAGCCGATACCGCCGCCGATGCCCATCAGCAGGGCGCCGGCAAACGCAAGAATACCGGTAACGGCAAATGCCAACCTACCGGGCGCCGGGGCATTGAACTCCTGAACCTCGGGATCAAAGCCGTGGTTGCGGAAGATCTGAGCGATATCCTCGGCAGCCAAGCGCTCTTCTTCGCTGCATGCCGGCGTAATGCCGGTGTTCTGCAGCAGGTGGTTAATATAGTTCTGGGTGTTCGCCATGTGCGCTCCACATCCATAATCCGACAAATAGGCCCAATGCATGCACATTAGAACCGTATATAGTCGAAAGTATACCCCGAGCGAGCGCAAACGACCGAATTCGGGCCATCTTAACGCCCCGAGCGGACAAGGATATAGCCTAATCTCCATATCGGACTAAAATCATGGCAGCAAACCACCTTCTCATGCGAGGACTCTATGACGGCAAGCGACGCGACCGCGACAATTAAAAAGGGAAGTTCGGAGCCCAGTTTCGATAAAACGGCTCAGCGCATCCTCAACCTTTTCTTTGTGCTCAACAGCTCCCCCGAACCGCTGACGACCGAGCAGATTGTCTTGGATTCTGACCTGGGATATGGCTCGGGCAACATCGACTCGGATAAGCGCAAGTTTCGGCGCGATCGTGACAAACTGCTCGAGCGTGGCATCTTAATCAAGGAGGTTCGCCCCGCCGGTGCGCAGGAGACCGAGGAAAGCTCGTGGACAATCGACCGCGAGCACACGTTTGCAGCAGGTGGCCTCATCACCGCAGACGACGCCGACATCCTACTCAACGCCATCGACCAGACGCTAGCGGCCGGCTCTTCCACCTTTGCCGCGCCGCTTGCCGATATTCGCTCCAAAATTGCCTACCTCACCGGCATGTCGGCGGTGGACGAAGCACCGATCCGCCGCTCTCCCACCGTCGATGCGGTATGGAGCGCCTTTGCCGAGCGATGCGCGCTGCGATTTTTATATCAGAACGGACGCGGCGAGCAGAAGGAACGTACCGTCTGCGTCTACGGCATGTTCGAGCGCGAGGGCGTGGCGTACTTCTGCGGCCTCGACAATGCCACCGACGACATCAGGACATTCCGCTGCGACCGTATCGTTCGCGCTTGGCGTCCTTCGAAGGCCTACGCCATCCCTGCAGACTTCAATCTCAACGACTATCTGTTCTTTGAATTCGATTTTGCCGACCGACCGCCCGTTGCAGCCACGTTCTCGTTCGGTCCTCAGACGCAGATCGATATGATCAACGGCCTCACGCGCGGGCGAGGTGAGCTCGCACACACCGATGCGGGATGGACCTGGACCGTTGACGTGCGCGATCTTGAAGCCGCCGCCTCATTTTGCATGGCCCACGCCATGGACGGCATGAGGCCCATGGCCCCCAAATCGCTCAAGCAGGCGTGGAACCACCTCATTGAAAGGACGGTGCACGAGCATGCCCGTGCGTAAACTCACCAGCGAGCAGAGACTCTCGCGCGCCATCGACATCATGGAGGCCCTCTACGCCGCCGGCGAGAGCGGCATGACACGAACCGAGATTTGCAGCCGCTTTGACATCACGGGGGCGTCGCTCGACGAGATTCTCGAGATCGTCTCGACGCTCGCGGACCGAGAATCGGGCGCGCGCATCATCTGCGAATGCCGCGGCGAGCGCGTGGCCCTCACTGGTGACGCCGGGCGCGTGCTACCGTTGCGCCTGAGTGCCGCCGAGGGCGCTGTGCTCAACCATGAACTTGAATCGTTGGGGATCGAGCCGCAGACGGCAGCTCGGATTCGACATGCCCTTCTGCCCGAAGAGCTCGGCTATAACCAGCGCGTCTTTGACACCGTCAACCACGGGTCGCACTGGCAGCAGCTGAGCTGCGCCATTCAGGACGGCGTTCGCTGCCGCATCTCGTATCGCTCGATGGACGATGCACGGCCACGCGAGCGTCTGGTCGACCCCTTGCGCATTACGGCAAACGGCGACCAAACATACTTGATTGCCTGGGACATCGCAGTCGATGAGCAGCGCATCTATCGCATGGATAAAATCGAGGGACTCACCTTGACGGAAGAATCCGTCGTGTCTCACGCACCGGACGTCGCATCCCTCCACGATTCCCTTGCCCGGACGCAGCGTAGCGCAAAGCTCTTGATGCCATTCGATATGGCGGAGCATCTGGACTGGGCCGGCATCACCCTAATCGAGCACAGCGGGGCAGACACGGCAACGGTAACCGTGCATTACGGCTCCGAGCGTTGGCTACTGAGCCAGGTAATCGCAGCGGGCGGAGCCATCCGTATCTTGGATGACCCCGCCCTGTCAAAGCGCCTGTGCGATATGGCAAAAACCCTCGTCTGTCCGCTTTAGCGCCGCCGCTCGTGGCGTGCGCGCCACAGTTGCAGATAGTGCCCGATCTGCGCCGATTCGATGCGCTGGTAGGAGCTCGTGGGCAGCGACGTTAAGAACTTCTTTCCGTAGCCCTTCGTCACCAGGCGCGGGTCGGCCAGAATCAGCACGCCGCAATCGGTCGACGAGCGGATAAGGCGGCCGGCCGCCTGCTTGACCTCGAGCACCGCCTCGGGCAGTGAATAGCGCGCCCAAGCGCGGTCTTCGCGCAGGTTGCGCTCGCACGAGAGCGGGTCCGTGGGACTCGAGAACGGCAGCTTGGGAATGATGACGCAGCGCAGCGTCTCACCGCTGGCGTCGAATCCCTCCCAGAAGGCCTTAAGCGCAAAAAGCGATGAAGCCGGCTCGTTGATAAACCGATCGCGCAGGCGACGAGGAGATGAGTTGCGCTGCTGGCAGTTGAGCTCCAGACCCGCACGGGCCATCTTGGGCTCAACGCGGGCGTACAGGTCTTCCATGTCGCGCCGATTGGTGAACAGTGTGAGCACCGATCCGCCCATGGCAAGATGGGCGTCGACCAGCACGCGCTCGAGCGCCGTAAGATAGCTCTCGCGATCGCGCGGATCGGGGATATCGCCCGCAACGACTACAGCCATGTTCGAATCGAAGTCGTAGCTCGAGTCCAAGTGCAGCGATGAGGATGTTGAAGCACCGATGCGATCGAGGCCGACCGCGTGGTTAAAGTGTTCAAAGCTTTTGGACACCGTCATGGTCGCCGAGGCAAAGATAGCCGTGTGAACCTCGGGCAGCCATTCGGTTGCCAAGGCCTCGCCAATGTCGATGCGCTCTGCGGTCATCGACTCTCCGCCGGCACGCAGCCTGCGATTGACCTGCAGCGAATACACGTAGTGTTCATCGGTGCCATCAATGATGAGTTTGAGGTTCTCGACCAGCTCGTGCAGGCGGCGCGAGATATCACCCAGGTCGACAACAACCTCGGGCTTGTCGGCGGCGACGGCTTGCACCAGCGCGTCGACGCTCTTGTCAGCTTGTTCCAATGCGTCGATGCCAGTGTAGGCCGACTGTAAGAAATCATGCCAGTCGTCAGATTCGCGCAGCTCGGGGCCAATCCATAGATTGGCATTGTCATAACCCCCACGCGCACGACGGCCGAGCTCGCGAACGCCATCGAACACGTCGGCGATTGCCATGCTCGCGCGCGCAACCGTCGACGTCGCCTTGGCAGTAAGGCCCAGATAGAGCGTAGAGCCCTCGGAGGTTGCCAAATCACGGGAAACCTGGCTTAGCGCGCCGGCGCTCGAGCCACCCAGGCGCTCAAACAGAATGCGTGATTCGTCCGCCGACACCACGCGCGCCCACTGACGGCGCGCCTCGCGCTCGATGGAATGGGCTTCGTCGATTACCCAATGACGAATCGGAGGTAAAATCCTGCCCTCGGCCGCGACATTGCGGAACAGCAGGGAATGGTTGGTGACCACCACATCGGCATGCGCCGCACGACGGCGAGCGCCGTGGACCAAACATTTATCAGGGAAAAACGGGCAGAGGCGACGAGCACACTCGCGCGAGGCCGTCGTAAAGTCGGGGCGGTTGACGCTGCGCCACCGAATGCCGAGCGAGTCGAGGTCGCCATCGGCTGATTGGCAGACGTACGCCATAATGACCGCGACCGCCGTGAGCGTGTCCGCCGGGTCGCGCTTGGTGGTAATCTCGACCTGGCCTCGGCTCATGCGCTCAAGCTTGCGCAGGCACGGATAGTGGTCATAGCCCTTGAGAGCGCAAAATGACAGACCACCGTCCAGTTGCTCGGCAAGTTTTGGCAGCTCATGGTACATGAGCTGGTCGGCAAGATTGTTCGATTTGGTCGCAATACCAACCGTGATGTTGTTACGGCGCGCTGCCTCGGCAAAAGGCACCAGATAGGCCATCGATTTGCCGACGCCCGTGCCCGCCTCAATTACACGATGAGTGCCCGTGACCAGCGCATCGCGGACCTCGAGCGCCATCGCGATCTGCTCATCACGCGGCTCGTAGGTGGGATACATGCGATTGACCAGGCCACCCGGCGCATAGTCTGCCTCAATCTCCTCACGACTCGGCATCTTGAGGACCGGCAGTTCGTCGGCGTCCACCCGATCGTCGGCGCGATCGGCCTTGAGAACGTCAGCGCGAGCGGCGCTGAGAGAGAAGATAGAACCAGGGTTCTGCCCCGCCAAGAATGAGAAGATAGGACGATAGGACCAAGGCACATCCGTATGCATGTCGGCTAGGCGCGCCATGAGGCCCTGAGGCAAGTCGGTGAGCGCCACGAGCAACACGCGCCATACGCCACACAGGGCGTCGACGTCGGCATTGGCACGGTGTGATACCGAGTCACAGCCAAACAGATCGGCCATAAAAGACAGCTTGTGCGAGGCCAGGCGCGGAAGCGCGATGCGCGACAGCGCCAGCGAATCGATCCAAATATCGCTCACGTTGACGCCGCCTTTGACCGACTCGATAAACGAGCGGTCGAACGTGGCGTTATGTGCGATCACCGGGCAACCACCGGCAAAATCAGCGAGAGCAGCGACGGCCTCAACGGCCGACGGGGCATCTGCCACATCGGCATTTGTAATGCTCGTGAGCTCGGTAATCTCGGCGGGAATCAGCTGCTTGGGATGCACGAAGGTATCGAAGCGGTCGACGATCTCGCGGCCCGAAAGGCGGGCCGCCGAGATCTCGATCAGCTCGTTGTCCTGAACCGAAAGACCTGTGGTCTCGGTATCGAGGACAATCACATCTTCCTCGATAAGGCCGAAGGACTGCGTTTTGGCGCGTTCGGCAAGCGTGGCATAGGAGTCGATGACAAACTGCGGCGTTCCTGACGAAACCGCGTCCTCGATTAGCATGCAATGCCCGCTCGACGAAGGCCCATACGGATCAGGCTGTCACAGACCTGCGGGAACGTCATGTCGTCGGTGTGGCGGATCTCATCCGGATACAGCGACGTATCGGTCATGCCGGGAATGGTATTGGTCTCGAGGATAACGGGGCCGTCCTCACTCACAATAAAGTCGCTGCGCGAGATACCCAGGCAACCGAGGGCCTTGTGAGCAGCACAGGCAAGCTCCTGAGCGCGAGCGTAATTCTCAGGTGAGATCTGCGCCGGAATACGATGGATGTCCGTAGGGTCGACATATTTCACGTCCAGATCGTAGAACTCACAGTCCTCGGGCTTGCGAATCTCGACAATCGGCAGAGCGCGCACGTCATCTTCACCGTATACGCCGACGGTGATCTCGATACCCTCGATGCACTTCTCGACCAGCACTTTGTCGCCGTACTCAAACGCCTTGGCGATTGCCGCGGGCAGCTCGGAGGGCTCATGGACCAGGGAAATGCCATAGCTGGAACCGTTGACGGCCGGCTTCACAAAGCAGCGCTCGCCACAAACCTCGACGATATGATCGATATCGACTTCATCGCCCACCTCGAGCGCAAGGCCGGGGGCAATGGGAATGCCCGCCTTGGCGTACAGGAGCTTCGAGACCTCCTTGTCGGCACCGCAGGCGCTGGCAAGCACGCCCGAGGCCGTGTAGGGGATACCCAGGGTCTCCATGGCGCCCTGCATGGCGCCATCCTCACCGCCGGCGCCGTGCATGGCGATAAATGCCACGTCGAAACCGCCGGTCGCCATGGTTACCATAAAGTCATCGGCAGCCGTGTCGAGCAGCTCCACCGAGGTGTAGCCGGCTTCCTTCAGTGCCACCACGACGTTCTTTCCCGAATTGAGCGAGATCTCGCGCTCAGCGGAATGACCGCCCGCCAAGACCGCTACGTGCATGTTCTCTAGGCTTTTACCCGGCATGGGCAGACTCCTCCTCTATAATTTCTGCAGCTGATACCATATTGTAGCGATACCCTCTACGTTTCCCCAAAATCGAAAGGCTTCCATGAATCCCAGGACTAAATCTCAGGACATTCGCGACTTGAGCCAAAACGATATTCGCGAGCTCGTGGCCGAACTTGGCCAGCCCGCCTTCCGCGCGAAGCAGCTCATTGAATGGGTCTTTGAGAAGAACGTTTGTTCGTTTGACGATATGACCAACCTTCCCAAGGCTTTCCGCGAGCAGCTTAAAGAGGCTTTTGCCTTTGACACGCCGACTGAACTCACCAAGCAAGTTTCCAAAGATGGCTCGCGCAAGTATCTGCTCGAATACCACGACGGCATTTCCGTCGAGACTGTCGGCATGCCCCGTCGTAACAAGCTTTCCGTCTGCGTTTCCACCCAGGCAGGCTGTGGCATGGGCTGTGCCTTCTGCGCTACCGGTCTCAACGGCCTCAAGCGTTCTCTGACCGCTCAAGAGATTGTCGACCAGGTACTTCATGTATCCAACGACTTTGGCGAGCGTGCCACAAGCGTTGTCTTCATGGGCCAGGGCGAGCCGTTTGCCAACTACGACGAGGTTCTCAAGGCGCTGCGAATTCTCAACGACCCCGATGGCATCGGTATCGGCGCTCGTCACCTCACCGTCTCTACCAGTGGCGTTATTCCCGGTATTCGCAAATTTGCCGACATCCCCGAGCAGTTCACGCTTGCTGTTTCACTGCATTCCGCCATCCAGTCGACGCGCAATAAGCTCATGCCCGGTGTTAAGAAGTACACGCTGCTTCGCCTTCACGAAGCGCTTCAGCTCTACACCGAGAAGACTGGCCGCCGCCCGACCTATGAGTATGCAATGATCGAAGGCGTCAACGATACGAATCCCGAGATGCAGGCGCTCTGCGACTTCTGCGAGGGAACGCTGTGCCACGTTAACCTCATTCAGCTTAACGACATCGAGGGCAGCCCGCTCAAGCCGTCGCCGATTCATAAGGTTGAGGATCTTCAGCGTCGTCTTGAGTCCCGTGGCATCGAGACCACGATTCGTAACTCCCGTGGTAACGATATTGACGCCGCTTGCGGACAGCTGAAGCAGCGCTTCAAAGTTCAGAAGAACGCATAGGGGAGTCGCACCCCAAAACGTTTCATGTGAAACATCGAACGGCCACGGTTGCAGGATATGCAACCGTGGCCGTTTCATTTAATAACCTTAATTTTGAATCAGCCGCTGCTGGTCCCATTTTTACGGTCAAAATAAGGGGTCCTTGCCTCGTGAATCAGACAAGGACCCCTTAGAATATGCTGAGTAATTGTTAGGTACCTAATAGCCTACATTTTCCCATTGGTTGCTGACCCAGCCTTGATTAATCTTGGGATTCTTCGTTACCTGAGCAGTACGCATGGCAACATCTTCTGTCATAACATCCATTTTCTTTTTGGAAGTATCGACGATATCTTGCGCGCCACGAAGCAAACGACCTCTAAGTTCATCGTCTGTCGCGATCTTATATCCAGCAAAGGCACCAGCCGCGACAGTCGTCGCCAATGCAATCGCTGTTAAAATCTTATTCCTCATCTTGGCCTCCTTGATCAAACTGAATCATTTCGCCAAGAATACGAGAGAGCTCTTCCTCGTCTTTAAACTCAATCTCGATCTTATTCTTTCCACGCGAGCTCTTCACACGCACGTTGGTATTAAATACCTGGCGAAGCACACGGGCGGCCTTTTTAAAAGACTGAGGCGTCGCAGGCCTTGGCGTCTTAGGTGTCTCTCCGGCAGAAAACAACGGAGCAAGATTTTCTGTCGCTCTTACGGAAAGGCCCTCTGTAACAACTTTCTCTGCAAGTCGAATACGCGCGTCCTCATAGGGAACTGCAAGAATCGCACGTGCATGACCAGCAGTAAGTTTGCCCTCAAAAATCATCTGCTGAACTACTTCGGGGAGATCAAGAAGACGCAGCGAGTTTGTAATTGCAGAGCGTGACTTGCTTACTGCCTTCGACAATGCCTCCTGGGTCATCCCGCTGGCATCAATGAGTTGGCGATAGCCCTTAGCCTCTTCGACGGGATTCAGATCAGAACGCTGAAGGTTTTCGATAAGAGCAAGAGCCAGCATCTCATCATCATTTACCTCTTTAATGATGACTGGCAATTCTTCAAGGCCAGCAAGCTTTGACGCCTGGTAACGACGCTCACCAGCGATGATCTCATAGCCGTTTCCATGCTTGCGAACCAAAAGCGGCTGCAAAACGCCATGTTCTTGGATTGACTCGCTCAACTCGCGAAGTTCAGTTTCGTTAAAGTGAATTCGCGGCTGATTAGGGTTGGGAACGATATCCTCAATAGGTAGTTTTGTTTCAGATGCGGCATTTGAAGCCGATGCAGCCGAACCGCCGGTCTCATACTCGGCCTCTGAGACCAAAGCATTGAGTCCACGTCCCAATCCGCCACGTTTCTTTACACTAGGCACGCTTGATCACCTCTTTTGCAAGGTTCATATATGCTTTTGCACCCTTATTTTGAGGTGCATAGGTAATTACCGGTTCTCCAAAAGACGGAGCTTCGGAGATTTTAACCGTACGGGGGATTAGCGTCTTAAACGCCTTATCACCAAAGTACGATTGAACCTCCTCAACAACCTGATTCGATAGTGAAGTACGCGAGTCATACATGGTCATAAGCACACCATAGGTGTCTAAGCCCTTGTTCAGCCGTGATTTGACCATCTTCATTGACTCAAGCAGCTTCGTAACGCCTTCGAGTGCGTAATATTCGCACTGGATCGGAATCAAAACGCTGTCTGCTGCGGTCAAAGCGTTGATAGTAAGCAGGCCGAGCGAAGGAGGACAGTCAATGAAAATAAAGTCAAACTCGTCCTGAATCGGCTCAAGCAAATCTTTGAGGCGGGTTTCACGAGCAATTGCGCTTACGAGCTCAATTTCCGCGCCTGCAAGTTGAATTGTAGCCGGAATTACGAATACCTTTTTGCAATTTGTATCAAGAACAAGCGATTCTGCCGGCACATCATTCAACAATGCATCATAGATGCAGTGATCAAGTTCTTCTTTTTCAATTCCGAATCCACTGGTGCTGTTTCCCTGTGGATCAAAATCGACAATCAGCGTCTTACGACCCTGCTCACCCAGTGCTGCTGCAAGGTTTACAGCCGTCGTTGACTTACCGACGCCGCCTTTTTGATTGATGATTGCAATGATACGCGTGTCTTTCGCGCTCTTAGAACGCTTAACGTCGCGAAATCCCACGGTCCCTCCTGGTGTGTATTAAAGCTGTCAAACGGAGGATGTTTCACGTGAAACATTCCGATTCGATATCAACCGCCATGTTTCACGTGAAACACTGCAAGTTGTTAGTATCCATTATGTTTCACGTGAAACATCTAGGCAAGCGGATTCTTCTTTGCCATGCCATTTGCACGAGGCAATGAAACGGATGATGGATGACTTTTCTTAAGAACAATGAACTCCCTGTGACCGAGGCCTTCAGGCAAATCGATTGCGTCATTCAGAAGCAAAGTGAAGCCGCAAATCTTAGCTGCTGATATGCCGGAAGCAAGCTCCTCATCCGAAGGATTGCCCTTGGTTATAACAAATAGCCCTCCATCCTTGAGGTACGGAGCCGCATACTCAACAAGAATCGGTAGAGGGGCCAGTGCGCGGGCGGTTACGACAGAGAACTGCTTCTTATGGCTTCGAGCATATTCTTCAAGACGATCATGAACCGCATGAGCATGTTTCAATCCAAGAGCATGGATAAAAGAATTGACAGCATCAACCTTCTTGCCAACAGAATCAATATAAGTAGCTTTACGATGCGTGGTTATGGTTAAAGGAATACCAGGGAAGCCTGCACCTGTTCCCATATCGAGCAAAGCTCCCTCAGGAGCCTTATTGATAAAGGGGAGCAAAACAAGTGAGTCAAGGATATGAAGTACGGCAGCATCTTCTACGTTAAGAATACGGGTGAGATTGGTTGTCTTATTTGTTTCCAGAACCAAATCCAAATGTTGAATACATTTCCTCAGCTCAACAACAGTTACGCTCAAGGAATACTCTTTACAATAGGAAGTTAGACGACTCAACATCTCGTCAGCCTGCTGATCAGTAAGTACTAACAACGAAAGCTCCTTTCTGACAAAAATCAGTGTATCGAGAACTTTTGACAAAAAAAGGGGACGTGGAAACCACGTCCCCTTAGCATAAGCTCGAGTAGATTATCGAGCAACAATCACCACATGGCGATCAGGGTCAGAACCCTCAGAATGAGTATCGACGGCATCATTGCCACGAAGTGCAATGTGAACCAGTCGACGCTCGTAGGCGTTCATGGGCGGAAGCGAAACACTCTTATGAGTGCGAATGGCACGCTCGGCAGCAGACTGAGCCATGGAGGCAACCTTGTCCTGACGGCGGCTCTTGTATCCCTCTACGTCCACTACAACCGGATACCTAAAGCCAAGTTTGCGGCTCACCAGCAAAGAGAACATAACCTGAAGGGCATCAAGGGTGCGACCATGACGGCCAATGAGAACAGCAAGGTCGGGAGCCGTTACATCCAAAATCAGCTCACCCTCGTCGCCCTCATACTCATCGATAGGAGAGTTGGCGGCATCGAAGTGCGAAAGGATGGAACGCAGGATGGAAATCGCAACATCGGCAATGGTGTCGAGCTCCTCATCGGTCAGCTCTTCACCAGCCTTGTAGCGCTGTGCAATCTCGGGATAATCGCCCGCGACCTGCGGGGCAACCTCCTCAAGCATATCCTCGATGATCTCTTCAGACATAACGTACTCCAAAAGTTAGGTACCTAAATAAGATTGATATCCCACTACTTCTTCTTGTGCGGGCGCGGCTTCTTCTCTCGACGAGTGACCTCAACCTGCAGCGGAGCGTTCTTAAGACGCTCCTCCTCATCGGCCTTCGCCTTGTCGATGACCTTCTGCGTCACAAAAATCTGCTGGATAACCTGCCAAGCAGACGAGACGTCGTAGTACAGCAGAACACCAACGGGAAGGCTCCAGCCCATCCAAAGCATCATGACCGTCATGACAACGGCCATCATACGCATGCTCTGAGCCTGCTGGCCGGTCTGGTTGCGCGACATATAGAGCTGCGGAATCAGGGTCAGGACGGCGAACAGGATCAGGCAAACCAGCGCAGGCAGTGCAACCATAAAGCCATCGGCAAAGGAAGCACTCGGCGTGGTGGTCAGGTCGGGCAGGATGTTGAAGAACGAGAACGTGCCGTCGTTAAAGTACTGCGGCAGGTTGCGCAGCAATGTAAACAGGGCGAACAGGATAGGCATCTGAATCAGCAGCGGCAGACAGCCAGCCATGGGGTTGAACTTGTTCTCGCTGTAGAACTTCTGCATCTCCTCGGCCTGACGCTGGGGATCGTCGGCATAGCGCTCCTGGATCTCGAGCATCTTGGGCTGCAGCACCTGCATGCGAGCCGTCGACTTGGTCGACTTGAGCATGAGCGGCGTCAGCAGCAGACGGATGATGACCACCAGGATGATGATGGACAGGCCCCAGTCGACCGCAAAGGTCTGGATGAGCTTGAGCAGCTCGAAAAGGATGTTAACGATCCAATCCCACATGTAAGTTTTCCTCCGATAGCGAGTGCCCGCTAGGGCACAGGGTCATAACCGCCGACGTGCAGGGGATTGCAACGAGCGATGCGCCTCACGGCAAGCCAGCAGCCTCTCAAAACACCGTGCTTCTCAATCGCCTGGATGGCGTATTGCGAGCACGTTGGGTAATAAATGCAGGCGTCAGGCAATAAGGGCGAAATAACCTGTTGATATATGCGAATAGGAGCGATGGCAACACGTCGCAAAACGTGATTGCTCATCGCTCCTCCCCGGCAACGCCGGCGCGCTTCATAAGCGAACGCAACGCCTTGTCCATCTCCTGCGGCGAGGAAACCCTCGTCTTGGGAGTTGCAAACAAGATGATGTCATAACCCGCAACGGGAAATCCGCAGCTGCGGGCGGCCTCGCGCATCACACGCTTAGATCGGTTGCGCACGACGGCACAACCGAGTCGCTTAGCACCAACGAAGGCGACCCTTCCGGAGTCGCCTTCGCCAACCGATTCACATATGGTCATTCGAATCAGAGGGTGATTGAAACGACGCCCCTGACTGAACACATGCTCGAAATCTTGCCGAGACTTAATAGTCTTCATGCGAGATGTGTGTATCGCTGCTAGACAGTGAGACGCTTGCGGCCCTTGGCGCGACGACGGGCGAGCACGGCACGACCACCCTTAGTGGCCATACGGGCACGGAAGCCATGGGTCTTGGCACGCTTACGCTTATTAGGCTGATACGTACGCTTCATCTTAAGTTCCTCCTGCTGCATTTCGAGTGTCCGCGGGGACGCGGACGCAGATATAGACACGTGAGCTTGAAGATTGTAGGGAAATCAATGTTCAAATGTCAAGAAATCAAAGGTAAAAGGTTGCGCAGTTCACACGGTTCCCCCATAAGCCAAGCTCGATTTAGCGGTGCATGGCAACTTTTCACGATATTTCATCGAGTTTTCAACAGGTCATGTTGGCAATGTTGAGAACTTTTCGTCCGTTTTCCAAAGTTTTCAACAGGTTTTGAAAGTTTGTCGAAAGATGAGAAACATTGCACGGTGAGCTACTATTTGTTCGAAACCTTTTGGAAGATTGCGAGCGGCATGTCTGACGACTTTTACACCATGGTCGATTCCGGAGACCCGGCACCCGACAACGAGCACATCACCGGCGTGCGCGAAGAGCGTGACGAAGGTGAACAGACGACAACGCAGGCGCCAAAAGCCATGTACGCCGCGCGCATCGCCGTCTATGACGACATGCTGTCGACACCGCGTGTGATCGTCATCGATCCGCAAGATGTCCGCACGTATTTGGAAGAGACGACCAACACCGTCTACCAGTGCATGAAAGAACAAGGTGGCCATATCTCGCTCATGGTCATCCGCGAGATTGTCGAAAACTTTATCCACGCACACTTTGCAGAGCCCATCATCTCGATTCTGGACGGCGGAGACACCATCCGCTTTGCTGACCAAGGACCCGGCATCGACGACAAGGAACGCGCTTTCGACTTTGGCGTTACCAGCGCAAACAGCAAGATGAAGCGCTATATCCGTGGAACCGGAGCAGGGTTTCCCATGGTGCAGGAGTATTTGGAAAACGCCGGCGGTGCCGTATCCATCGAGGACAACATGGGCAACGGCACCGTGGTTACGGTAAGCCTGAACCCTAAACGCGTGCAGGAAATCGAGCGTGCCGGCGGACGCGGTGCTGCCGTGCGGCCCGAGACGGAGCAGCCCACATATCCCCTGCCGGGAGCTTTTGCGCAGCAGCCCATGGCAACGCAGCAGATGCAGCCCCCCGTGGGGCAGATGCAGCAGCCCGGAATGCTTCCCACACAAGAGCCCCAGGCGGCATCTATGTCGATGACGCCAAACATGCCAGAGGCCATGCCGCTGGCAGATCAGGATGCAGCAGCAATGCAGCAGGCGACGGGGGCACCGGGTGGCCAGCAAATGGGCTATCAGCCGTACCAACGGGGATATCCATATCAGCAGATGCCGCCACTGGGGTATGGCCAGCAGTTCCCGCAGCAGTACCAGCAGGGATATCAGCAGCCGTACCAGCAGATGCCGCAGCAGCAGTACAACCCCTGGGCCCAACAGATGCCTCTGCAGCCTTACCAACAGTGGCCTCAAAGTTTTCAACAGCAAATGCCGCCGATGCAGAGTTCTCAACAACCAGCAGCTCAAATGATGTATCCTAATGCAGCAAATCAGTATGCGCAGCCACAACCGGACGTGTTCGTAAGCGATCGCGGCAACGCCGCGCTGGGCTATCTGGCGCAAAATCAAGCGTGCGGTGCAACCGATCTGGCGAGGGCGTTTGGAAACTCGGCCCCCACTTGGTCACGCACGCTCAATGACTTGGCGCAGGCCGGCTTGGTCATCAAGCATGGCCAGAAATACCATCTGACCGAACTCGGCGCCGCTCGCGTGCGAGCTCAGAGCTAAAGAACGGGAGAGACAGTGGACGAGGAAGCAAGCATCATCCTGGGGGATGCCATCGCCTTTTGCCAGCACGACGGCCAAGATGCACGCCTCATCAACATGCTGGGGCAATCGCGGGCCATAAGCCTGACCGAAGATACGCTCACGATCGAGGCCCCCTCGCGCTTTGCCATCGCGCAGCTCAAAAAGCATCAGCCGACTATTGAGGCCTATCTGGAAGAAATCGCCTTTGCACCGATCGCGCTCGACATCGTGGCACCGCAAGGCGCCGCAACGGAATCCGCTGCCGCGACGGCGCCCGCCACGGCTCCCGCCGCTTCCCCGGCGGCACCGACCTCCGCAGGCGACGTGCCGACAATCGAGCACCAGCACAGCGATGTTTCCCGTGAAACCATGGCACCGTTGCCGACCGCGGCGGCGACGTCAACGAACGCACCCGTCACGCACATGCCTATCGCTCACGACGCAGCGGCGGGCGCGGATTCGGGCATTGCAATCAAGAACACGCTCTCGGCCGATGATTTTCGTCGCATGATGAACCAGATGAAGGGCGGAGCGCCGACTAAATCCACGCAAGCTGCGACCCCCGCTTCACCCATACCGGCGCCGACCGTGCCGGCCGAGCAGAATACGGATGGAGCCCCGCTCGCCGCGAACTCAAAATTTACCTTTGAGAACTTTGTCTACGGCCCCGAAAACAGCCATGCCTATCGCTCGGCACTCAAGTTTGCCGCCCTCGCGGACGAGCGCGGCACATGCACATCACTGTTCATCTACGGCAAATCGGGCCTGGGCAAGACGCACCTGCTGCTTGCCATCAAAAACGAGCTCGCCGAGAAGTCGCCCGAGATCAAGGTCAAGTATGCCAACTCCCAGGCATATCTGGACGACCTGATGACCGAGTTCGACCGCCAAAAGAAGAGCAACGCCCCCATCATGCAGGCGTACCACGGCGTGGACGTGCTCATCATCGATGACATCCAAAACATCATCGGCAAGCGCGCGAGCGTGGACTACTTTTTCCAGCTCGTGGACGAGTTCATCCGCAACAACAAGAAGGTCGTCATCGCGGCAGACCGTGCCCCCAAGGACCTGAGCATGGACGAGCGTCTGACCAGCCGCTTCAACGCCGGCATGCTCTGCCTGGTCGCAGAGCCCAGCTACGAGATGAAATACAAGATCTTGCAGCGCTATTACGAGAACACCATCGTCGCCGCTCCCGAGGCAGGCGACGACTCGCTGCTGGCGGCCTATGGGGGCGACGGCGGACACCTGACCGACGAGCACTTTAAACACATGGCCGAGGTCTCGGGCACCAACATCCGCGAACTCGAGAGCTTTTGCGAGCGCTGCGCCGGCGAGGCGGGCGACCGCGAGCGCGAGGGCGGGGAGCTCACCTTTGACGATATCGACGCCATCGCCAGCCAGTACTTCGACACATCGGCCAAAAAGATCAACGTCCAGACGGTTCAGTCCGTCATCGAAGAGCAGTACGGCGTGACGCACGAGGAGCTCATCGGCCCGCGTCGCAACGCCAATATCGCCAAAGCACGCCATATCGCTATCTACCTGGCCATCGAGATGTGCGAGATGACGACCACGGCGGTGGGCGCCGAATTTGGCAACCGCAACCACTCGACCGTCAGCACGAGCTACAAAAAGGTCCAGAAGATGATCCAGGAAGACCGTACCGTCACCGAAGACCTCAAATCGCTGCGCGATAAAATTACACTGCGCTCGTAGGGAAATAGAGACACCTGTTGAAAACTTGTCGAAACCATGGGCATAAGGTGTCTAAAACCCAACCCGCGGTGGTGAAAAGTTTTGCGCAGGTTTTGAACGTGGAAAACCACCCCCGTTGCACACAGGTTGCTGTCGATTCTCTTTCTGGGTCTGACCTGCGTCTTTGGGAGTAATCAACAGTTTCGTCAGTGCTATTACTATTATTAAGATATTTATATCTAAAGAAAGGTATTAAAAGATGAAGTTCACCGTCAGCCAGAGCTCGCTTACACAAGCCATCGGCGTCGTTATGAAGGGTGTCGCTTCGGCGTCCACCCTTCCCATCCTGTCGGGCGTGCTCGTCAAGGCGCAAGACGGCATCTTGGAATTCCAGACCTCTAACTACACCATCTCGATCCGTCATCGCATCGCGGCGCATGTCGAAGAAGAGGGTGAGATGGTTATCCCCTGTAAGATGCTCTCCAATATCACCAAGACCCTCCCCGATGCCCCGGTCACCTTTGAGCTGTCCGAGCGCCAGGTGCTGATTGGTTGCGAGAAGAGCTCTTTCCGCCTGAACACGCTCGATGTCAATGACTTCCCCGAGTTTCCGGCCTATGCCATCGAGAGTGCCGTGGAGCTGCCGACCGATATCTTGTCCGAAATGGTCGGCCGCGTGTGGCGCGTCACCTCGACCGACAAGGCCCGCCCCATTCTGGGTGGCGTGCACATGAAGGTCGAGAACAACACCGTGCGCCTGGTGGCGACCGATTCCTTCCGCTTGGCCGTGTGCGATACGCAGGTCGAGACCTCGACTCTCGAGGGTTCCTTTGAACTCAACGTTCCGGCCGACGCCTTTAACGACGCGCTGAACATCATGGCCAGCCAGGCGACCATCATGATCGGGGCTACCGACACCCAGGTCGTCTTCGAGGCCGGCAACACCACCTACGTGTCGCGCCGTATCGAGGGCATGTACCCCAACTACAAGCAGCTCATCCCCGATTCGTGCGTGACGAGCGTCAAGATCGACGTCGCCGCCTTTAACGCCGCCCTCAAGCGCGTGGCCGTTATCGCGAGCGCCAACCCCGCCGTCAAGTTCGAGATCGATGTCGAGAACGGGCAGATGGGCCTGTCCTCCATTTCCAATGACCAGGACCTTGCGCAGGAGACGATCGATGTCGAGGCCGAGGGCGAGTCGGGCACCATCGCCTTCAACTACCACTACATCTTTGGCTGCCTCAATGCCCTGTCCAAGGAGAAGGAGATCACGCTGGAGCTCAAGAGCTACTCGCAGGCGGGCATCTTCAAGTCCTACGACAAGATCAACTACCTGTACCTGGTCATGCCGGTTCGCATCTAGCGCTGCGCCATGACCATGTTCGCCCGCGATCTTTCCGTCGCGCACTACCGCAGCTTCGATAGTTATCGCCTTGCCCTGGACGAGAGCGTGACGATACTTGCGGGACCCAACGCGGCGGGAAAGACCAATCTCATAGAGGCGCTGCAGCTGCTGACGAGCGGCGCCTCGTTTAGGCATCCGACCGCAGCCGAGCTCGTCCATGATGGCGTGGGCTCGTGCAAGGTCGAGCTGAGGCTCGAGGGCGACGGCCGCGTGCTTGATATGGGATTGAGCGTGGAGGACGGTAAGCGCTCGTTTAGCCGCAACGGCAAGAGGTGCTCTGCCGCCGGTGTGCGCGGGGCTCTGCCGAGCGTGCTGTTTTGCCCCGACCATCTGGACATGGTTAAGCGAGGCGCCAGTGTGCGCCGCGCCGCCCTCGATGACTTTGGCATGCAGCTGAGCGCACGTTATGCCGATCTTGCGAGCACCTATGGACGCTGCGTGACCCAGCGTAACGCCCTGCTCAAGGAGACCTGGTGCTGTCGCGAGATGCTCGGCGCGTGGAACGATTCGATTGCCCGCGCGGGCTCGGCCCTGCTTGTGTACCGGTTGGCCCTGCTCGACCGGCTGGCGGGCCATGTGCACACTGCCTACGGGCAAGTGGCATCCGGTGAGGCTGCCAACGTGACCTATACGTCCACGCTGGGGGATTTGCCCCAGGTCGATGATCGCGAAGAGCTGAAGGGCTGGGCGTACGAGCGCATGCTGGCTGCCCTTGATGAGCACGCCGACGAGGAAATTCGCCGCGGCGTGACGTTGGTGGGACCGCATCGCGATGAGATTGAGTTTACCGTGGCGGGTCGCTCCGCCCGTTCATTTGCCAGCCAAGGTCAGCAGCGAACGTTGGTTCTGGCCTGGAAGGTGGCGGAGGTGGCCGTGGCTCGCGATGTCCTGGGCACCGCCCCGTTGCTGCTTTTGGACGACGTGATGAGCGAACTCGACGGCGAACGCCGCGGTGCTTTTCTGCGGCTGATCGGCGATGATATCCAGACGGTCATAACCACGACCAACCTGGGGTATTTTACCGATGACCTGCTTGATCGAGCCAAGGTGGTGAGCATGGGTGAGACGTGCTAATTACGAGCGCGAGAGCGAAACGGTTGCCTTCAGTGGATTTTTGAACGCAGAGCGTCAGCGCATCCTGGCGGCCGCGACACCTGAGCGCCGCGCGCAGATGGAGGCTGCCGAGGAGTCGCGCGCGGTCTATCGCGCGTGGAACGCGGTGTGCTCGGGCACGCGCGAGGGGCGGCATGTGACGGGCTTGCGCTACCTGCCCGAGTCCAATGAGCTGCTGGTATATCTCGATTCGCCCTCGTGGACGCAGGAAATGACGCTGTTGCGCGAGATCATCCGCGCGCGCATGGAGCGCGCCGGTGCGCATGTGGACGGCCTGGTGTTCAAAACCACCGCGCCGGGTCACACGCCGCCCGCCGCCAAGCAGCGCCTGCGCCCGGCGACGACCGAGCGCCCGCCGGCCCCGCACGCCGACCTAAGTGAGGCCGAACGCACCGAGATTGAGCGCCAAGTGGCGCCCATCGAAGACCAAAAACTGCGCGAGGCCCTCGAGAATGCCATGAGAGCCAGTGCCGAGTGGGCCAAGGGCGTAGAAAGCAAAAAAGAGCCTTAAATCGCATCTGGTGGCCTTGTAGAGCCAAATACCCTCGTTCCCGAGGGTATTTTTTTACGATAAACTAGTAAGGCTGTACACATTTTCTTGACTGAAGGAGGACGTGTGGCAAACGAAAACGATTACGATGGCGGCGAGATTAAGATTCTCGAAGGTCTCGAGGCCGTTCGTAAGCGCCCGGGCATGTATATCGGCTCGACGAGCGCCAGCGGTCTGCATCACCTGGTGTGGGAGATCGTTGACAACTCCGTCGACGAGGCCATGGCCGGTTTCTGCACCGAGATCCAGGTGACGGTCCACGCCGACAACTCCATCACGGTCGTCGACAACGGGCGCGGCATCCCCGTCGACGAGCACCCTGTTAAAAAGATCCCGACGCTCGAGGTCGTCATGACGATCTTGCACGCCGGCGGTAAGTTCGATAACTCGGCCTATAAGGTTTCGGGCGGCCTGCACGGCGTTGGCATCTCCGTCGTCAACGCACTGTCCAAGCGCGTGGTCGTTCAGGTTCGTCGCGACGGCAACACCTACGAGATGGAGTTCTCGCGCGGCAAGACCGTTAAGAAGATGGAGGTCGTGGGCACCTCGGATTCGACGGGCACCACCGTCACCTTCTGGCCCGACGACGAGATCTTCGAGACCTGCATTTACGATTTCGATACGCTGCACAACCGTCTGCAGGAGACGGCGTTCCTCAATAAGAACCTCAAAATCGTGCTGACTGACGAGCGCGAAGCGACTCCCCACGTGGAGGAGTTTTGCTACGAGGGCGGCATCATCGACTTCGTCAAGTTCCTTAACGAGGGCAAGGACGTCCCCGAGGCCTTTAAGGAGCCTATCTACATCGAGGGCAAATCGGACCCGGACGCACCTGTGGCCAAGATGGGCGAGGTTGAGGTTTCCCTGCAGTGGAATAGCGGCTACGGCGAGAACGTCATGTCGTTTGCCAACGACATCTACACCCCCGAGGGCGGCATGCACCTTGAGGGCTTCCGCACCGCGCTCACCCGCGTGATCAACGACTATGCGCGCAAGCAGAACCTGCTCAAGGAAAAAGACGCCAATCTGACCGGCGACGATGTGCGCGAGGGCCTTTCGGCCGTTATCTCGGTCAAGCTGCCCGATCCGCAGTTTGAGGGCCAGACCAAGGCCAAGCTCGGCAGCTCCTATATGCGCGCGCTGACGCTCAAGATCGTGACCGACGGCCTTGCCGATTACCTCGAGGAGCACCCTAAGCCCGCTCGCGAGATCGTCAAGAAGGCGCAGCAGGCCTGCAAGGCGCGCAATGCCGCCCGCAAGGCGCGCGAGGCGACCCGCCGCAAGAGCCTGCTCGAGACGGCGTCCCTGCCCGGTAAGCTCGCCGACTGCTCGGTGCGCGATGCCGAGCTGACCGAGCTCTTCATCGTAGAGGGCGACTCGGCAGGCGGTTCGGCCAAGGACGGCCGTCGCCGAGACATCCAGGCGATTCTGCCCCTGCGCGGCAAGATTTTGAACGTCGAGCGCGTTGGTGACCATCGCGCGTTCTCGAGTGACACCATCCAGTCGCTGATTACCGCGATCGGCTGCGGCGTCACGACGAGTGCCGGCGACGGCGGCGATTTCGATATCACCAAGGCGCGCTACCACAAGATCATCATCATGACCGATGCAGACGTCGACGGCGCGCATATCCGCATCCTGCTGCTGACGTTCTTCTACAAGTACATGCGTCCGCTGATCGATGCCGGCTACGTCTATGTTGCCTGTCCGCCCATCTTTGGCATTAAGGTGCGCAACAAGATCCACTACGTGTATCCCAACGGCCGCCAGCCCGAAGACGAGATCCTGCGCGATACCATCCAGAGTCTGGGCCTGAACCCCGATGATAACGACGAGGACGGCAAGGCCAAGGACGGCAAGATCACCAAAAAGCGCAAGGGCTATACCGTCCAGCGCTACAAGGGCCTGGGCGAGATGGACCCCAAACAGCTTGCCTCGACGACGATGGACCCAAAGACCCGCATTCTGCAGCGCGTGTCGATCGAGGACGCCGTGGTGGCGGACCGCGCCGTGCGCGAGCTGATGGGTTCCGAGGTCGGCTATCGCCGCGAGTACATCGAGAAGCATGCACATGACGCACGATTCTTAGACGCCTAATCCCTGCGGCTTTCCCAGCCACCGCACCTGGAAAAGCCGTCTCCGTGGTTGGGAACTAATGGACCACGCAAACCATGAGGAGGTAACGTGGCAGACGATATCAACAACAACGAGGGTATGGGCGAGGCCGGCGATGCCGGTATGCCCGATGATCTGAAGCGCCTGCTTGCCCGTGCTGAGCAGGGCGAGGACGGCGATCCGGACGCCTATAACCCCGATGCCGATGATGATGAGGAAGAGGACGACGACGGTGAGCTCGAGGAGAGCTTTGGCGAAGTCGATCGTGGCGCCTCGGCCGGCGAGGACATCAACGGCGGCCAGCTCCAGATTTCGGAGTTCGGTCGCGAGATGAAGCAGTCGTTCATCGAGTATTCGATGTCGGTTATCACAGCGCGTGCCCTGCCGGACGTGCGCGACGGCTTGAAGCCGGTACACCGCCGCATCCTGTACGCGATGAACGAGAGCGGCATCTACCCCAACCGCCCACACAAAAAGTCGGCCTGGACGGTCGGCGAAGTTATCGGTAAGTACCACCCGCACGGTGACTATGCGGTCTACGAGGCCATGGTCCGCCTGGCGCAGTGGTTCTCCATGCGCACGCCGCTCATCGACGGTCACGGCAACTTCGGCAACATCGATGGCGACGGCGCGGCGGCCATGCGTTACACCGAGAGCCGCCTGGCCAAGCCCGCCATGGAACTGCTGCGTGACTTGCAGAAGGATACCGTCGACTGGCAGCCCAACTACGACGAATCGCTCGCCGAGCCCGTGGCACTGCCTGCGCGCTTCCCCAACCTGCTGGTCAACGGCAGCCAGGGCATCGCCGTCGGCATGGCCACCAACATCGCCCCGCATAACCTCACCGAGGCGATCGAGGCCACCTGCTACCTGATCGACAACCCCGACGCCACCGTCGACGAGCTCATGCAGATCATGCCCGGTCCGGACTTCCCCACCGGCGCCATCATCATGGGCAGCGCCGGCATTAAGCAGAGCTACGAGACCGGCCGCGGCTCCATTACCGTGCGTGCCAAGGCGCACGTGGAGTCCACCAAGACCGGTCGCAGCCGCCTGGTCTTTACCGAGATTCCCTACATGGTCAACAAGGGCACCCTGCAGGAGAAGATCGCCCAACTCGTCAACGACAAGCGCATTGAGGGCATCTCGGATATGCGCGATGAGTCCAACCAGAAGGGCATCCGTCTGGTCATCGAGCTCAAGAAGGGCGTCATTCCGCAGGTCGTGCTCAACAACCTGTATAAGTACACCTCGCTGCAGACGACCTTTGGCGCCAACAACCTGGCGCTCGTCAACGGCGTTCCCAAATGCCTGAGCCTGCGCGAGATGCTGCAGCACTACATCGACCACCAGGTCGACGTCGTCACCCGCCGCACCCGCTTCGACCTTAAGAAGGCCCAGGCCCGCGCGCATATCCTCGAGGGCTACCTGATGGCCCTTGACCATATCGACGAGGTCATTAGCATCATCCGCTCCTCGCAGACCGACTCCGAGGCCAGCAGCCGACTGATCGAACGCTTTGGCTTTACGCCCGAGCAGACCACGGCCATCCTCGAGATGAAGCTGCGCCGCCTGACCGGCCTGGAGCGCGACAAGATCCAAGAAGAGTTGGACGGCCTGCGCCGCGCCATCGCCTACTACGAGGACCTGCTGGCGCACGAGGAGAAGATCCTGGGCGTCATCAAGGAAGAGATGCGCGAGATCTCCAAGAAGTTCGGCGACAAGCGCCGCACCGAGATCAGCCAGGTTGAGAAGGACCTGGATGTCGAGGACCTCATCGCCGACGAGGATATGGTCGTGACCATCACCCACACCGGCTACGTTAAGCGTATCCCGGTGGCCGCCTACCGTGCCCAAAAGCGCGGTGGCAAGGGCGTGTCGGGCGTCAACCTCAAAGAGGACGACGTCATCGACGAGATGTTCATCGCGTCCACGCACGAGTACGTGCTGTTCTTCTCGAGCAAGGGCAAGGTCTATCGCCTGAAGGTGCACGAGCTGCCGGTGGGTACGCGCCAGGCGCGCGGTACCGCGATCGTCAACCTGCTGCCCTTCGAGGAGGGCGAGAAGATCGCGAGCGTCATCAGCTGCCGCGAGTTCCCAGCCGACGAGTACCTGATGTTTGCCACCAAGAGCGGCATGGTCAAGAAGACCGTGATGAGCGCATATGACCGCAGCCGTCGCGACGGCCTGATCGCTATCAACCTGCGTGACGACGACGCGCTGCTGAACGTGCGCCGCGTGCGCGAGGGCGACAAGATTATCCTGGCCACCACCGCGGGCAAGGCGATCATGTTCTCCGAGGAGCAGGTGCGCGCCACCGGCCGCGATACCAGCGGCGTTCGCGGTATTGGTATGAAGGACGGCGTGAGCGTTCTGGGCATGGAAGTCACTAACGGCAACGGCGATCTGTTCGTCATCACCGAGCGCGGCTACGGCAAGCGCACGCCGGTCGCGGACTACCCGGAGCAGAATCGCGGCGGTCAGGGCGTCTATACCATTCAAATGACCGAGCGTAAGGGTAACCTCGCGGCCATGAAGACGGTGGGCCCGCAGCACGAGCTGTTCATCGTGACGGAGGGCGCGACGGTCATTCGCGTCAAGACCGACGAGATCAGCCAGACCGGCCGCGCCACCCAGGGCGTCAAGATGATGACCGTCGACGACAACGACCGCATCTGCGCCGTGGCCCGCATGACGACCGCCAAAGAGAAGCCCGAGGGCGAAGCCATAGAAAACGGCTCCGCCCCCGAAGAAACCCCTGTCGATCTAGGCGACGGCAACGACATGCCGGAAGATCTCCTTGACGAGTAAGAGGCCCTAACTGTTAGAAAATATCAGACCCCATATATCGGCGGTCGGCGCACTGCGCGCCGACCGCTTTTTTGAAAATTGAACCCCGCGTCGGCCCCGGCTGCCCGGCGGCATGCGAAGTCGATCGCGAGTTCCGCACGAGCCGGAGAGCACTTAATGTGCTCTCCGTGCGAGCAGGACTGTCCGAGCAGGCGACTTCGCATGCCGCCGGGCAGCCGGGGCCGACACCCCTCAAAGATTTTCAAAAAAGTTGTTGACGCGCGCGTAACGACTCGTCTAATATATCCCTTGCGCGATGGACCTGTAGCTCAGTTGGTTAGAGCGTCCGGCTGATAACCGGGAGGTCACAAGTTCGAATCTTGTCAGGTCCACCACTTTCTTTCGCAATAAACACCCCAGCGAGAGCCGAGTCGCCGCTGGGGTGTTTATTACTGTCTCCGTGGGGGTTTAGCTCAGCTGGGAGAGCGCGGGCTTTGCAAGCCTGAGGTCAGGGGTTCGATCCCCCTAACCTCCACCATGATGGACCTGTAGCTCAGTTGGTTAGAGCGTCCGGCTGATAACCGGGAGGTCACAAGTTCGAATCTTGTCAGGTCCACCATCAAAACTGTGAAGAGCCCTGAGGCGTTGCCTCGGGGCTTTTTTCTTGTCTGCGATAAATCTCATTTTGGTTTTGTGTGCTGTGCGAAAGATTGGGTAGTATAGCTATTCAATGCGGCAACCCTGCCGCGTGTTAACCGCTACGTACCGGAGGTGTTCCATGGTTCGTGTCGACATAGAGACCATCGTCATGGCCGCCGGTCCCGTGCCATCGCTTATCGTGCTTCGCGAGCGCTGCAGTAAATCGGACTCGCCCGCGCCGTTGCGTTCCCTTTCCATTCAGACTGGTTCGTTTGAGGCTGCTGCCATTAGCCGTGGCATCGATAGTGGCCGCGCCGAGCGCCCGATTACCCATGACCTGCTGCTCGATACTGTTAGCGCCCTGGGCGCCAAGCTCGAGCGCATCGAGATCGTTCGCGCCGAGCCGCCGGTGTTCTACGCGACGATCGTTGTGCTGGTCGATGGCGACGAGCGCAAGATCGACGCCCGCCCCAGTGATGCCATTGCCCTTGCCGTGCGCAGCAATGCTCCCATGTTTGTGGAGGATGACATCATGAATCGCTTGGGCACTGTTTCTACCCATGCCGAGGAAGTTGACGACGAGCAGGAGTTCGAGAAGTTCGACGAGTTCGTCCATACGCTCTCCCCCGATGATTTCTAAATGCGGGGCGGCCAGGTTGCGGAGCGTTCGCTGATGGCCGGCGGCATGTCTGCCGAGGCGGCGGCTATCGCGCGTGAAGCTCAGATGCGCTCGGAGGCATCCGAGGCGGCTCGCATTGCCTATGTGACGCAGGCCCGCACGCTTCGTGAACGCCGCGGCTCGTTTATCAAGATGGTTGTCATCTCCGTCCTTGTCGCGGCAATCTGCTCGCGCCTTCGTGGTACAGTTGGTGCGCTTGGGTTTTCGATCTCTACGGGCCTGGTGATCTGGGGTGTGGTCGACGCGGTAATGCTGACTAGTCAGATCAAGGTGCTCGACAAGCGCGCGATGGATATGATGCGCGCCCGCGACGCTGCCGCTAAGATCGCCGCCGAGGCACAGGAACTGTAACGACGCCGGACTCGATGGGAAGGTCTAAAGATGGCACAGGATATGCAGGACGCCGGTAACGTCTCCGCCGAGCTCGACGCCATGGTGTGCGATCTGATCGGCGCCTTCTTGGACGACCTGGCCGCGGGCGAGAACCCGGGCGTGGTCGTGGCAATCGAGGACGCTGCTTCCAACCGATATCTGGCGGCGCTCGACGAGGACGGCGAAGAGGCGTGCCTGGAGGCGGCCACCAACTTTATCTCCGAGCACAAGATGGGCCTTAAGGACGAGGGCCTGGGCCGCATCGCCCGTTACGCCATCGGCTACACCGGTTGTGTCGAGATCGATGGCGGCTACCATGACGCCCTGCTCGTGAGCTTCTTCGAAACCACGCTCGAGAGCGGCTTTTCGGCATACGTACTGTACGAGGGTGTGGGCGCCGGCGATGGTTTTATGTGGAGCGACCCTGAACCTGCAGGTGAGGAAACCCCTCTCATCTAAAATCGCTAAAATAAACGAGTTTTCGGTAAAAGGCTCAATATTCCCGCTGAGCGTTGTGTTGCTGGGCGGGTCGCATACGCGTGCCGGTTGTATATAGATAGAAGATAGGGGAACTACATGCGCGTAGACAATCTGAGGAACATCGCCATCATCGCTCACGTCGACCACGGCAAGACGACGATGGTCGACAAGCTCCTGCGTGCCACGGACGCCTTCCGTGCCAACCAGCAGGTCGAGGACCGCGTCCTGGATTCTAACGACCAGGAGCGCGAGCGCGGCATTACGATTCTCGCCAAGAACATCTCTATCGAGTACAAGGACGTTAAGATCAACGTCATCGACACTCCGGGCCACGCCGACTTTGGCGGCGAGGTCGAGCGCGTGCTGCGTATGGCCGACGGCGCCCTGCTGCTGGTCGACGCCTTTGAGGGCCCCATGCCCCAGACCCGCTTCGTGCTGCGTCACGCTATCGACACCGGCCTCAAGATCATGATCGTCATCAACAAGATTGACCGTCCGGGTGCTAACCCCGAGAAGGCCTACAACGACTGCCTGGACCTTATGGCCGACCTGGGCGCCACCGACGACCAGCTTGAGTTCGCCATGGAGCACGTGGTCTACGCCAGCGCTATGAATGGCTTTGCCCGCCTTGATCCCAACGACGGCAACATGGACATGTATCCGCTGCTCGATATGATCATCGACGACATGCCCGCGCCCGAGGTTGACGAGAACGCCCCGCTGGCCATGCAGTGCGTGACCATCGACCACTCCAACTTCGTTGGTCGTATCGGCATCGGCCGCGTGTACTCCGGCACCATCCACCAGGGCGACCAGATCCTGGTTGTCAAGAACGACGGCTCCAGCGCTACCGCCACCGTCAAGCAGCTCTTTACCTTCGACTACCTGGGCCGCACCGAGTGCCAGGAAGTCGGCGCCGGCGACATCGCCGCTGTCGTGGGCATCGACCGCACCGATATCGGCGATGTCTACACCGATCCCGAGAACCCCGTCGAGCTCGAGCCCATCGAGATCGACCCGCCGACCCTGTCCATCGTCTTCGAGGCTTCGACCTCCCCGCTCGTCGGCCGCGACGGCGACATCGTGGGCGCCCGTCAGCTCAAGGAGCGCCTGTTCAACGAGGCCGAGAACAACGTGACCATGAAGATCGAGGAGCTCGAGGACAAGAGCGGCGTCGAGGTCTCGGGCCGCGGCATCCTGCACCTGTCCGTCCTGATGGAGTCCATGCGCCGCGAGGGCTTTGAGTTCCAGGTCGGCCGTCCCCGCGTCCTGTTTAAGAAGGACGAGAACGGCAACAAGATGGAGCCTGTCGAGCAGGCCGTCGTCGAGTGCCCGGACGAGTACTCGGGCAAGGTCGTTGAGGTCTTCGGTACCTCCGGCGGCATCATGACGAGTATGGACACCTCGGGCATCGTGACGCACCTCGAGTTTAAGATCCCGACCCGCGGCATCATGGGTCTTAAGAACCGCATCATGAATGTCACCCACGGCGAGGGCGTGTTCTACCACACCTTCCTGGAGTATGGTCCCTACGCCGGCGAGATCGGCAACCGTCAGAACGGCGCCATGATCTCCATGACCACCGAGAAGGCCGTTGCCTACGCTCTGGGTACGCTGCAGGAGCGCGGCCAGCTGTTTGTTGAGCCGGGCACCGAGTGCTACGAGGGCATGATCGTGGGCGAGCGCAGCAAGGCTGGCGACATGGTCGTCAACATCGCCCGTACCAAGAACCTGGGCAACCAGCGTTCCTCGACCTCCGATATCTCCGTCCAGCTGGTGCCGCCCCGCACCTTCTCGCTGGAGGAGGCGCTGGAGTACATCGCCGACGACGAGCTGGTCGAGATCACTCCCAAGAACATCCGCCTACGCAAGCGTCTGCTCAACGCCACCGACCGCAAGAAGGCTGCCGTCCGCGCCGGCCAGGTCAACAAATAAGCGCTGGGCTTTATAGCGTCTAACAAGAAAGGGCGTCGACCGCGATGGTCGGCGCCCTTTTTGGTTCAGGGGGCAGGTTCGTTTGCGCCGCCACAAAGGTGCTTGGCATCTTTGTGGCAGTTAGCTGCTAAGCGGTGGGGAGTCCCGGCGTGTTAGTCGGCTGCTGCGGCTTGAGGCGGGCGTTGCGCCAGATGATCTGGATGATGTAGCCGAGCATAAAGACAAAGGCCACACCGCTGATGAAGCCGCCTACGAGGGGAAGCCCTGTGAGGGCGCCTGCGGCGATGCCACCCACGGCTGCCATGGCGTAGCGGTTTTGGCTGTGTCCGACCATGCGGGCGATCGCGCACCCCGCAAAGGCGTTCGACACCAATGCGATGCCGATAACGCCGCACATGAGGGCTCCGGCAAGCGATAGACCAGCGATGGAGATAATCAGCAGTAGGACGGCGGGGACGATAGCAATCGTGCCCAGAAGACCGCTCACCCACAGGGGCGTGGGGCGCTGGTGGAGCATGCCGGCGGCGCTGGCGGTCGCGCGCGGAAAGACGAGCTCGAGTAGCAGGGCGACAAAGCAGGTGGAAAGCGCCGCGGCGACGGTGCCGCCGATGACATCGTTAACGGTGGAAGTATCCTCGTTTTCGGTGCGGTCGATCTTGAGCGCGCCGACCTCGGCTCCCGCGGCGCGCTCGGGGTCCTCGGAGACGTGCGCGTTCACGGTGCCGGTGATGTGGGCGTTCTTGCCCAGGATGAGCTTGTCGGCCCAAACCTCGACATCGCCATCGACGGTGCCATCGATGGTTACCGTGTCGCCCGCAAGCGCTGCCGACCTGGCGGAGCCGCGCAGGGCAACCGTCTCGCCCATCGCATAGAAACAGTTGGCGGTGCTACCGGTGTTGAGCACAACGTGCTGGCCGGCCACCGTGACGCTGCCATCAACCGTGGTCTTGGCGATGTCGATGGTGCGCGCCGCAAGACGAATGGCGCCGCCCACTGTGCAGTCGCGAATCGAGAGGGTATCGCCCGCGGCGATGATATCGCGGTCGATGGACGTATCGTCCAAGTTGAGGGCCTGACCGGCCCAGTACAGGTCGCCTTCGACGCCGGACGGATTGGCGTCATTGTCGGTCGCAAGTACGTTTCCAGCGGTGTCCGTGCCGGCGAACGACGCCGTGGGAAGTGCGGTGAGCGCGAGCGCGATGAGCGCGAATGCCATAAGCAGGCAGCGACGCATCTTGTGTGACGGCGCCGTCACGGTTTGATTGAAAGCCATGGTTGATCCTTTTGTTAGGTGTTCGGCATATACCTAACAGGGTACCCAACGCGTGGGCGCTCTAAAAGAGCCTCTCGGTTGCATTTCGAAGGGTCGTGCCATGCTGTCTACTTTTTACGGTGCAAGAAGCGCGCGATATCTTCTTCGGTGGGGCTTTTGATATCAAAGCGCAGCGAGAGCCAGCGCAGACCCATGGTCACGACAACGCATACGACCAGCGCGGCGACATTGCTCATGATGCCGCTCATAACGAGGCACACATAGCTTGTCGATCCGGCGATGGCGGCGATGGCATAAAAGTTAGTACGTTGGAAAATGCCCGGAACCACGCCCATAAAGCCGTCGCGCAACATGCCGCCGCCCACCGCGGTGAAAAAGCCCATCATGATGCACACCGCCGGCGCAAAGCCGTAGACCAGCGCCTTGTCTGCTCCAGTGGCGGCGTAGATGCCGACCGAGATGATGTCGAGCAGGGGAATGAGTTTTTCGGGTTTGTCGACGATTGCCGGGAAAATATAGATGATGGCTGCCGTGGCAATGGAAAGCGGGAGTGCCATCGGCTGGTTGAGGATGTAGACGTTGCCCACCTGTAGCGTCATGTCGCGCAAGAGACCGCCGCCCAGACCGCAGACTACCGCGAGCGCGACGGCGCCCACCAGGTCGAGCTTGTGCTCGCGCGCAACCAGTACACCCGAGATCGATGCAGCGACAACAGCGAACATCTCGAGCCAAAACGGAATAGCGACCATGGCATCTGAGGCATGTGAGGTAATGGTTATAGCGGCGACGACGGGCAAGATGGGGTCCTTTGGGTTGTGGGTTTGGACAATGCCCGTACATAGTACATGGTTGGCGGGCCTGGCGACCCTATTGCTCGGTAAACGGTTGGCAGCGGATGCTGACATGGCATTGCTGGAATGCCAGGGATCCAAAACATGTACGTCACCCTCCAAAAACGGCATTTTTCGACATCTTTGGAGGCGGACGTACATGTTTGGATTGAGCTCACAGCATGAGTGAGTTGATTTACTCACATCCGGTATATTTCCCCACTTCAACGGACATAAGAGTTGGATACCGGCTCAGAGCGAGAGGCCCTCAATGGATACCCCTGTTCTCATTTCGCATAAAACCGCATGGCTTGTCCATCATGCACCCCAGAATTTGGTTCAGTCTCTTGCGCGGCACGACTACCAGATAGGCGCACAAGGCATCTCCACCCAGCAACGTGTTGCGCGCATACGACAGGCTCTTACCGACTGCGGCATTCCGTCCGATATGCTTAAGACTATCGATATCGCGGTTGTATTCGAATTCGAGCGAATTCGTACCAAAGGCGTCGTTTGTCACATTCTTGGACAAAATCTTCCCTACGAGCATATTAACGAGTTGACGCCCGGAATCTTCATCACCGACGAAGCCTTCACCTTTGTGCTCGCTGCCGAGTGGATGGATAGGATCGAATATCTCGAATATGGCTATGAAGTTTGCGGCGATTATCGCATGAGGCTCAATCCCGCCGACCCTTATACCGGGCAACCAGCCACTACCTCCAAGGATGAAATAACCAAACTGCTCGATCGGCGCCCCGGCAAACCCGGTGCCACACGTGCACGGCTCGCGCTCAGGCACATCTACGATCACTCGGCCTCGCCTATGGAGACCGCTTCGGCAATCGCCCTCTCGCTCCCAACAAGCGAAGGCGGCGTTGGTATCCGAGGTATCGAACTCAACAAACCGCTCGAGATCCCTCAACGTCTCTGGCATTGCACAAAAGCCCGAACACTCAAAATCGATGCCCTCATTACCTATAAGCGCAGGGAGCTCGGTATCGAATATAAGGGCGGTTTTCACGATGAGCTCGAGCGCAAGGGAGCAGATGCGGAGCGAGAAGCCGTTCTCTCCCAAATGGGATATCGAATCGTTACGCTCACTTCGGCTCAGTTCGGCAGCCAGCTCGCCTTTCACCGCGCCATGAACAACATTCGCGAAGCACTCGGCATGCCTCGCTGTACCGACACCGGGTACCAGCGAGAGCAAAACGAACTACGCAAGGCGCTTATCCGCAACTGGAAGGGCATGCGAGACGAAGAGGCGCCTTCCGAATAGTGCCACTCCCGTGAACTCAATCCAAACGTGTACGTCAGCCTCCAAACATGTCGAAAAATGTCGGTTTTGGAGGGTGACGTACATGTTTGGGGAAGCGTGGGATCGAGACGTATTTCGATAACAAAAAAGCTCCCATTGTTGGGAGCTTTCTCAACCAAAATGGCGGAGGAGGAGGGATTCGAACCCTCGTGACCTTATACAGGCCAAACGGTTTTCGAGACCGCCGCATTCAACCACTCTGCCACCCCTCCGCGTGGGGTAAAAACAAAGCAGGCTCAAAGGCCTGCTTTGGAATTAACTGGCGGAGAGTCAGGGATTTGAACCCTGGAGACGCTTTTGACGCCTACACGATTTCCAATCGTGCTCCTTCGGCCACTCGGACAACTCTCCGTTAAATGCGAAAGTCAGTATACACGAGGAATCGCAAAGTGCAAACAGAAAAGTTGGCATTTTTTAAAACGCTTGGCCGCGCTTGGCGTTGCGGTGGGGTTTGAGGTACCAAAAAAACGGCTTTCGACCAGCGTGGTTGATCAGCTCAATTGTTCAAAAGGGGTATTCATAAGCGACTTGGCAATGAATATAAAAATCTTTGGGTGGTGTTGTGGACCACTGGTATGCATTTTGCGACCACAGCCTTGTGCCCGTTGACCTGTGGCTTGGCTCAGCTTGTCCCCACGGCACCGTATCTTGTCTACAGATCCGTCAAGCTTTTGGTCAGCATTTGGTTGGAATGCGCATGAAACGTCGTGCGAGTATGGACATATGTGGAGGTCATGAGGTTGTAGCTGCATATTCTTGCGGCCTGGGAGGTTGAAAGATATTATTACCAAGTCTTTTCCTGCTTCAGGCGCACCTTCACGACCTGAAGCCACATTTGCCCAGAGGAGGTGACAATATGAAGGCTTATGAACTGCTGTTCTTTGTTGACCCGTCGCTCGACCCCGAGACTCGTCTCGCTGTTATGAAGCGTATCGATACCACGATCGCTGAGGGCGCTGGCAAGGTCGACTCCGTTGACGAGTGGGGCAAGCGCAAGCTCGCCTACGAGATCAACGACCTCACCGATGGTGACTACACCCTCATCAACTTCCACGCAGATCCTACCCAGATCGCCGAGCTTGATCGCGTCCTGCGCATCACCGACGCTGTGGTCCGCCACATGATCGTCCGTCGCGACGACCAGGAGTAAGACTGTCGTTTTGGACTGGGCTTGTGCCCCAAGAGGAAGTAGTGAGTTATGAGCATCAATCGAGTGAACATCACCGGTAACCTCACCCGCGATCCCGAGCTGCGCGCCACCGCCGGCGGAACCCAGGTTCTGTCCTTTGGCGTCGCCGTGAACGATCGTCGCCGCAACGCGCAGACTGGCGAGTGGGAGGACTATCCCAACTTTGTCGACTGCACCATGTTCGGCACCCGCGCCGAGGCCGTGAGCCGTTTCCTGGCAAAGGGAAACAAGGTCGCGATCGAGGGCAAGCTGCGCTACAGCTCTTGGGAGCGCGACGGCCAGCGCCGGAGCAAGCTTGAGGTCATCGTCGATGAGATCGAGTTTATGAGCTCCCGTGGTGGCCAGGGTGGCTACGATCAGGGCGGTTACGCCCCCGCAGCTCCCGCGCCCGCAGCACGTCCTGCCGCACCGGTGGCTACGCCGCCCGCGGTCGACGTCTACGATGAAGACATCCCGTTCTAAGGGTGTTCACCTATTTTTGAGTGAGAGGCGGCTTCGGTTCGCCGAAGTTGCCAAATGAAAGGTATTTTGACATGGCTAATGATTTTTCTGCACGTCAGCCGCGTCGTAAGTACTGCCAGTTCTGCAAGGAGAACACTGAGTTCATCGACTATAAGGACACTCAGCTTCTCCGTAAGTACATGACCGACCGTGGCAAGATCAAGCCCCGTCGCGTCACTGGCGCTTGCACGCAGCATCAGCATGACATCGCCAACGCCATCAAGCGCGCCCGCGAGATGGCTCTCCTGCCGTACACCGTCCCCGTGGTTTCCTCTCGTGGCAACCGCGACCGCGGCTAAGAAGGGAGACGCATCATGAAGGTTATTCTTCTCGATGAGATCAAGGGCAAGGGCGGCGAGGGTGACGTCGTAGAGGTCGCTCAGGGTTACGCTGAGAACTTCCTGTTCCCCAAGAAGCTCGCTGTTGCCGCCACCAAGGGCAACCTCAAGCAGCTTGACGAGCGTCGCAACAACATCGCCAAGCGCGAGGCCGTCCGTCTGGCTACCGCCAACGAGACCAAGGCTGCCTTCGAGGGCAAGACGGTCACCGTTGACGTCAAGGTCGGCGACGAGGGCATCCTCTTTGGCTCCGTTACCGCCGCTATGGTCGCTGACGCCATCAAGGCTCAGCTCGGTATGGACATCGACCGCAAGCGCGTCGAGCTCGGTAAGCCCATTAAGGTTGCCGGTGCCCACACCGTTGCCATCTCGCTGTACCGCGAGATCAAGGCCGAGGTTGTCGTTCTCGTCGGCGTTACCGCCGAGGAGCTCGCTGCCGAGGCTGAGGTCGAGGAGGCCGCTGAGGTCGCCGAGGCCGAGACCGCCGAGGTCGAGACTGAGGCTGCTGCCGAGTAGCATTTGCTGCAACGCAACAATCTTGTTCTAAGAAGGGCGCTCTGGGAAACCAGGGCGCCCTTTTGTTTTTTGCGCTGAGTGAGTGTCATGGTGAACGTTGCGTCGAAGTCCTATATACAGGACCGTTCATCCGTTTGGTTCGGTGATGATTGTCGGCGTGCGGCGCGTTTTGGGACCGTGGCTGATACTATGGATGCTCGCAAGCGATATGAATGAGGATGCTCATGGCATATGACGATAGGGAGACCGGGCTGACGGTCGAGGACCGCGGCTCAAAGTTGGGTCTTCCCCAAAACCAAGATGCAGAGGCCAATGTACTGGCCGCTATGCTGCTATCGCCCGAGGTGGTCGAAGAGGCCCAGGTCGAGCTGCAGCCCGATGACTTCTACCGGCCCATTCATAAGACCATCTATACTGCGATGGTCGATATGTACAACAGCCGCATTCCCATCGACTCCATCTCGCTGATCGATTACCTGCGAAGCATCAACAAGCTCGATGCCGTGGGCGGCGAGGCGTACATTTTGGAGCTGATGGGTCAGACCCTGTCGCTCGTCAACTGGCAGCACCATGCCGCCATCGTTCGCCGCGATTCGATGCTGCGCGAGCTGATCGGCGCCACCAACGAGATCAACGCGCTGGCATATAACGCCCCCACCGACACCAAAGAGGTTGTCGAGCTGGCCGAGAGCAAGCTGCTCAAGGTCACGGCACGCGAGGTCAAGTCGAGCTACAAGACGCTGACCGAGTTTATGGTCGAGGCCTATAACGAGGCCGAGGAAGTGTGCCAGGCCGGTGGCCAGGCTGCGGGCGTGCCCACGGGCTTCCCGTCGCTCGACCGCATGCTCATGGGTTTTCGCGAAGGCCAGCTCATCATCATCGGTGCCCGTCCTGCCGTGGGTAAGACGTCGTTCGCTCTGAATCTGGCACTCAACGCTGCCGCTGCCGGTTATACCGTCGGCTTCTTCTCTCTGGAGATGTCGGGCAAGGAAATTGCCCAGCGTCTGATTTGCGCCTACGCCATGATCTCGATCAGTGACTTCCGCATGGGCCGCATTAGCCCCGAGCAGTGGGCCAATATCAACGAGGCCACGCAGACCTTGTCCAAGCTCGATATTCTGATTGACGATACGCCCGGCACCACAGTGACCGAGATTCGCGCCAAGAGCCGCCGTATGCTCCATAACAAGGAGAAGGCAATTATCATCCTGGACTACCTGCAGCTGGTGAGTCCTCCGCCGGGACGCCGCTCCGAGAGCCGTACCGTCGAGGTCTCGGAGATGTCGCGTGGTTTGAAGATCATGGCCAAGGAGCTCAAGATCCCGCTCATCGCGCTGTCGCAGCTCTCACGTCAGGTCGAATCCCGTACCGGCAAGCGCCCGCAGCTTTCCGACCTTCGTGAATCGGGCTCCATCGAGCAGGACGCCGATATCGTTATGTTCTTGGACCGTTCCGCCGACGAGGCCGAGGCCTCGCGCGACGATCGACCCGACGAGGGCGTTACGCGTATCGTCGTGGCCAAGAACCGTTCGGGCCCGATCGGCGACGTCGACCTGATGTTCCTGCCGGCATCCACCAAGTTCTATGAGCTTGATGGGGCGCATGCCGAGGAGTAGGACAGGCGCCCGTTGCACGGGTATACTGGGAATGTTTTGTGCTTCTGCGTGCCGGCGTGGTGCGTAGACAGTCCATGAATGTAAGGAGTAAACATGCCGTCAACCGTTTTGGTCGGTGCCCAGTGGGGCGATGAGGGCAAGGGTAAGATTTGCGATCTGGTCGCCGGCGACTTCGATGCTGTCGTGCGCTACTCGGGCGGCAACAACGCCGGTCACACCATCGTCGTCAACGGCAAGAAGTACGGCCTGCACCAGGTGCCCTCCGGCATCATGTATTCCGACCACGTGTCGGTGATCGGTAACGGCTGCGTCGTCAACCCCAAGGTTGTCCTTGAGGAGATCGACATGTTCGAGGCCGACGGCATCACCACCAAGAACCTCAAGATTAGCGGAAACGCGCATGTCATCATGCCGTACCACATTGATCTGGATGGCGCCTTTGAGCAGAAGCTCGGCAAGAAGAACATCGGTACCACCAAGCGCGGTATCGGTCCGTGCTATCAGGACAAGATGGCCCGCATTGGTCTGCGCATGCAGGACATGCTGGACGAGACGCTGTTCCGCGACAAGCTGGAGACCGCTCTCGCCCGCGTGAACCCCGAGCTCGAGCTCATCTACAATCTGCCCACCTACACCGTGGACCAGATTTGCGACGAGTACCTGCCGATGGCCGAGCGCCTGCGTCCCTACATCACCGAGACGAGTCTGCTGCTCAACAACATGATTGACGAGGGCAAGGACCTGCTGTTTGAGGGCGCCCAGGCGACGCTGCTCGACATCGACCACGGCACCTATCCGTACGTGACGTCTTCCAACTGCACCGCCGGCGGCGCCATCACCGGCTCCGGCGTCGGTATGAAGAACGTCGACCGCGTACTGGGCGTCATGAAGGCCTATATCACCCGCGTCGGTTCGGGCCCCATGCCCACCGAGCTTTCCTATGAGTCCGAGGCCGGTCACACGCTGACCGAGGAGGGCTACGAGTACGGCGTGACCACCGGTCGCCGTCGTCGCTGCGGCTGGTTCGACGGCCCCATCGCCAACTACGCCTCGCGCGTCAACGGCCTCACCGATATCGCCATGACCAAGCTCGACGTGCTTTCGGCTTTCGACACCATCAAGGTGTGCGTGGCCTACGACGTCGATGGTGAGCGCTATACCAGCGTGCCCGAGCATCAGGTTCGCTTTGAGCACGCCAAGCCCATCTACGAGGAGCTTCCTGGCTGGAAGTGCGATATCACCGGCTGCCGCAGCTTTGAGGAGCTGCCGCAGGAGGCTCAGGACTACGTGGCGTTTATCGAGGATCTGGCACACACCCGCGTGACGTTCATTGGCGTTGGCGCTGGTCGCGAGCAGATCATCAACCGATTCTGGAAGTAATCGGGACTATTTGGTTATTGCGATATACCCCTTTGCAGCCCGGACGGGCGGCCGAGGGGTATATTTGCTTGCAAAGGGCTCGCGCGGAGCGGGCCGTTCATCCATAGAGGAGGCACCCTTGAAGGCGGACACTCAAACCATCGACATCCTGTTGTTGGGCAGCGGCGGCCGTGAGCATGCTTTGGCAGCTAAGCTCGCAGCATCACCGCGCGCCGGCAAGCTCTACATCGCGCCGGGTAACGGCGGCACCGCGAGCTGCGGCGAGAACGTTGTTCTCGACGACTGCGATCCTGCGGCCGTGGCGGCGTTTGCGCAGAGCCACGGATGCGGACTCGTGGTAATTGGCCCCGAGGCTCCGCTCGTGGCGGGCGTGGCCGACGCCGTGCGCGCGGCGGGTATTCCCTGCTTTGGCCCGGGTGCCGAGGGCGCCCAGATGGAGGGCTCCAAGCTGTTCTCCAAGCAGCTCATGGAGCGTGCGGGCATTCCGACGGCAGCCTATGGTTCGTTTACCGACGAGGCTTCGGCTCTCGCCTACGTGCGCGAGCAGGGCGCCCCGCTGGTCGTGAAGGCCGACGGCCTTGCCGCGGGCAAGGGCGTTATCGTGGCGACCGAACTTGATCAGGCCGAGGAGGCCGTGCGCGAGTGCTTTGGCGGCACCTTTGGCGATGCCGGCAATACCGTGGTCATCGAGGAGATGCTCGTTGGTCCCGAGTGCTCGCTGCTGGCCTTTACCGACGGCAAGACCGTGCGCCCCATGGCCACCTCGCAGGACCACAAGCGTGCGCTCGAGGGCGACAAGGGCCCCAACACCGGTGGCATGGGCGTCTACAGCCCGGTGCCCATCGTGACCGATGAGGAGCACGCCACCATGGTGAAGGTCATGGAGCAGACCGTGGCCGAGCTCGCTGCCGAGGGTATCGACTACCGCGGCTGCCTGTACGGCGGCTTTATGCTCACGCCTGCCGGCCCCAAGGTGCTGGAGTTCAATGCCCGCTTTGGCGACCCCGAGACGCAGGTCGTTCTGCCGCGCCTTAAGAACGACCTGGTCGAGGTCATGTTGGCTTGTGCCAACTGCGAGCTCGACCAGATTGAACTCGACTGGCGTGACGAGTGGGCCGTGGCCGTTGTCCTGACGAGTGCGGGTTATCCCGGCAGCTACGAGAAAGGCAAGGTCATTACCGGTATCGCCGATGCCGAGGCCATGGAGAACGTGACCGTGTACCACGCGGGCACTGCCGTGGTGGACGGCCAGCTCGTGACCAATGGTGGCCGCGTGCTTGCCGTGACCGCTCTGGGCGACACGTTCGAGAACGCTCGCAACCTTGCCTACGAGGCCTGCGAGAAGATTGATTTTGAGGGCAAGACCCTGCGTCACGATATCGGCCTGCGCGCGCTGCGCGGCCGCGACGCCTGGGATGCCTAAAATCCGAGAGGAATGAGACGGATGGACGAGAAGAACGAAGAGCTCGTGGACGCGCAGATCGTCGAAGAGGACAGCCGCATGTATGGGCACGCCGAGGGCGAGCCTGGTGGCGAGGTCGCTGACGAGCCGGCGCTGGTGCTGGGCGACGACGACCCGCACGATGCCGAGCTGCACGAGAAGATTCTTTCGGAGGAGTGCGCCTGGAAGGGCAAGATTCTCGACGTCCACCGTCTTGAGGTTGAGCTGCCCAACGGTCACCGCAGCGCCCGCGATATCGTTCGCCATCCGGGTGCGGCGGCCGTTGTGGCACTGACCGAGAGCGGCAAGATCGTACTGGTGCGTCAGTACCGCACCGCCATCGACCGCGTGACGGTCGAGATTCCTGCCGGCAAGCTCGACCCGGGCGAGGACCCGCTTGATTGCGCCAAGCGCGAACTGCATGAGGAGACGGGCTTTAAGGCTGGTCGTATTCGCTTTTTGACGTCGATTGTCACGTCCTGCGGTTTTTGCGATGAGATCATCCACATCTACTTGGCTACCAAGCTCGAGTTTGATGCGCCCAACCCCGATGATGACGAGTTTGTCAACGTGGACCTGGTGCCGCTGCACGAGCTGATCGACGCCGTGCTCGACGGCAAGATCGAAGACGCCAAGACCGTCGTAGGCGCGCTTGCCTGCGACAGCATCGCGCACCGCTTGGGTGGGGCCGAGCTGTAACGAGCGGGAATAGCCCTGGGACAAGAACTACTGATTACTTTGTCCCAGGGCCTTATGTTGCTGATATTTCTTTGAGGATCACATGTTTAAGAGGTTTCTTTCGTATTACGAGCCCCAGATGGGGCTTTTTGTTGCTGATACTGTTTGTGCTCTGATGCTTGCCGCCATTGACCTGGCGTTCCCCATTATCCTGCGCAATTTGACCGGTGGGCTGTTTACTCAGGGTCAGGCTGCTATTATGCAGGCGCTCGGCATGATCGCGGTGGGCTTGGTGCTGATGTATGCCGTCCGCTGCGCCTGCCGCTATTTTGTGAGCTATTGGGGTCACGTGATGGGCGCGCGTATGGAGTCCAAAATGCGCGAGGACCTGTTTGACCAGTATGAGCGCTTTAGCTTTGCATACTTCGACCGCAACAGCTCGGGCGACATGATGAGCCGCGTGGTCAACGACCTGTTCGATATCTGCGAGGCGGCGCACCACGTGCCCGAGTGGATCATCATCTGCGGCATCGAGATCATCGGCTCGTTTGTGATCCTCTTTACCATTGCCCCGGTGCTGGCGCTCGCCATGGCCGTGGTGACGGCGGCGTTTGCGGTCATCATGTTTTGGCAGAACATGCGCATGCGCGAGGTCTTTAGCGACAACCGCAAAAAAATCAGCGGCATTAATGCACAGCTGCAGGATTCTCTGGCGGGCATGCGCGTGGTCAAGAGCTTTGCCAACGAGGAGACCGAGCGTGCCAAGTTCCGTGCCTCTAACGACCGCTACCTTTTGTCCAAGGAGAACATGTATCACGCCATGGGCGTCTATACCGCGACGTATGGCCTGCTCTCGGGTGTGCTCTATGTGATCGTAGTGCTGCTGGGCGGATGGCTGGTCGCCCAGGGACAGCTACAGGCGGTCGATATGGCGACCTTCGCACTCTATATTTCGCTGTTCTGCACGCCGCTTGAGACGCTCGTCAATTCGGCCGAAACGTATCAGAAGGCTATCGCCGGCTTTAAGCGTATGGACGAGGTGCTCTCGACGGCGCCGGATATCCAGGACAAGCCGGGCGCTACGGATCTGCAGGTGACTGCCGGCGCCGTGGAGTATCACGACGTGTGCTTTAACTACGAGGATGTTGAGCTGGGCGAGGGCGATGCCGACGAGCGTCCTGTTATCGACCACATGGACCTGTCTATCAAACCCGGGCAGACCATCGCGTTGGTTGGCCCCTCGGGTGGCGGCAAGTCCACGACCTGTTCGCTGCTGCCGCGCTTTTATGACGTGGCTACCGGATCCATTAGCATCGACGGTCAGGACGTGCGCGATGTGACGCAGCAGAGCCTGCGCCGCGCCATCGGCCTGGTGCAGCAGGATGTCTATCTGTTTGACGGTACGATTGGCGAGAACATCGCCTACGGCAAGCCGGGCGCTACGGCAGAAGAGATCGCCGAGGCCGCCCGTCGCGCCAACATCGATGCCTTTATCGAGTCGCTTCCGCAGGGCTACGACACCGTGGTGGGCGAGCGCGGCAGCCGTCTTTCGGGCGGACAGAAGCAGCGCGTTGCCATCGCGCGCGTGTTTCTCAAGAACCCCAAGATCCTGATTTTGGACGAGGCGACGAGTGCTTTGGATAACGAGAGCGAGGAGGCGGTGCAGGAGTCACTCGAAGAGCTGGCACGCGGCCGCACCACGATTATCATCGCCCACCGTCTTTCGACCATTAAGCATGCCGATGAGATTGCGACCGTTGAGCATGGTCGCGTTGTGGAGCGTGGCACGCACGAGGAGCTTCTCGCCCGTGGCGGCACCTATGCCCGTTACTATCGAATGCAGTTCGAAGGTGCGCGTGCGCACGAGCTCGACTGATTGATATGACAGGAAGTTTATGGCTGACAAGAACCCTTTGACTCCGGAAGAAGTGACGGAGTTATTCTCCGAAATCGATGCATCCGGTGTCTTGGATCCCACGCTTGCCAAAAAGCGAACTGAGCGCATGCGTGAGAAGGAGGCCGCGGCCAAGCGCGGTGACAAAGCGGCGCTAGCGCAGCTGCGCAGCGAGGACCGCGCGAGCCAGGCAAAACATATCGACCCGCTGTCCGAGGACGATCCTTCGGGCTCGCAGGTGAGCCATACCATTACGAAGACCGCGATGGCCGTGGTCATCGGTATTTTGGTGCTGATCGTGGGCATGCAGATCGGCTACGGCGTGATGCGCCGTCTGAATACCGCCAACCTGTCCGAGAGCGTTTCGGTTGATACCGTTTCGACGGCGCTGAAGGGCGGCCTTGAGTGGGGCAACGGCTTTACGCAGTTCCCGCTCGACTTTACCGTCGATGAAGCCGATGAACGCACGGGCACGGTCGAGGTGACGGTGTTGGACACGTCTTCTGCCAACGAGCTCGAGCTGTTGTCCAACGGTCAGATTCAGGCCGCGGCGCTTGCGACCAACGCGCTGCTCAACGATAAGATCGACCGCGTGGTGTATAACGTTCACGCCTATATCGACGAGGATAGCAACATTCAGCACGATTCCTTCTTTGGCATGTTCCCCGCGCGGGGCCACCAGAGTGCCATTTTGACGTTCGTGTGGACCAAGAGCTCATCCAACGCCACGAGTATCGACTGGAAGATGCGCATCGTGAGTATGGATGACACCATCGCCGAGCGCATTCAGAAGCAGGTGAACTCGGTGTCGTCGTTGATTGAGGATCCGGTGGTGAGCCAGACCAAGATTGACGAGGAAAAAGCCGAGCGCGATCTGGAGCATCGTCTGCATGGCCGCGAGATTTTCCGCGGCGGCAAGCCCGATCGCACACCGTCCGAACTGCTGGAGCAGGACAAGAAAAAATAAGACGCCATCATCCCGCGTGAGCCACAAGCCCCGCGGGATGATTTTTCTGGGACGGGGATTAAAAAACATTATGCATAGAAAGTCATAATTATCATTTCGTAAACATTTCGATGAAATTAACGCCATGAGGCATGCTTGCGGTTACAATACCGCGAGGCCTAACTACACACCTTTAAGCCGGTCCTGTGAGACCGGGAAGGAGAATTATGGCGAACAACCATACCGCGGGCGCTGCCGCCCGCACCTTCGCGCCCAGCGAGCTTTGCCAGCGTATGCTGGCCAAAACCAGCAAGGGCACCTGCGGTCCCTGCATCCTGTATCTTGAGGATGGGACCATTTTTTATGGACGTGCATGCGGCGCCGAGGGCACCGCGACCGGCGAAGTTTGCTTCAACACCTCGCTCGAGGGCTACTTTGAGGTCATGACCGACCCGAGTTATGCCGGCCAAATCGTAACCATGACCTATCCGCAGATCGGCAACTACGGTATCGACGAGACCGACGTCCAGTCGGCCTTCCCCGGCGACGCCGTGCGCCCTGCGAGCGCTCCGGCCATGCGCGGCATGATCGTTCGCGACATGTGCGCCACGCCTTCTAACTGGCGCTCGGCCGTCAGCGTGCCGGAGTATCTGCGCGCCCATGGCATCGTCGCTATCGAGGGCGTCGACACCCGCGCTCTGGTGCGCCATCTGCGCGACAATGGTTCCAAGATGGGCATTATCTCGACCGAGATCTTCGACGTCGACGAGCTTGCCGAGCGTCTGGCCGCAGCGCCCACGCTGGTAGGCGAGAACCTGGTCAAGACCGTAAGTTGCCCCGTACCTCACGAGTTTGTGGCCGCCGATCTGCCTGCCACGCATGACTTTGCGCTTTCGGCTGCCGCTCCTGCCCGTCACAAAGTGGTCGCATACGACTGCGGTGTGAAGCGCGGCATTCTGGAGGGGCTGGTCCGCGCCGGCTGCGACCTTACCGTCGTGCCGTGGGACACGCCTGCCCAGCAGGTGCTCGACATGAATCCCGACGGCGTCTTTTTGTCCAATGGCCCCGGCGACCCCGACGCCGTGGTGGAGACCTACGAGCAGGTGCAGCAGCTGATCGGCAAGGTGCCGGTCTTTGGTATTTGTCTTGGTCACCAGATGATCAGCCTGGCCTGCGGCGCCCAGATGGAAAAGCTTAAGTTCGGTCACCGCGGTGGCAACCAGCCGGTTATGAACCTGGTAAGCCGCCGTGTGGAGATCACCGCGCAAAACCATGGCTTTGGCCTGCTGTTCCCCAGCTTGGGCAAGCTTGTCCCCGAGCTTTCCGGCGGCGAGACCGAGCATGCGGCCGATGGGGATCTGCGCGTCTGGGTGCGCCGCGGCATCGCGCCAGTCGTGATGAACGAGCGCTTCGGCCGCATTCGCCTGACGCATGTGAACCTCAACGACGGCACCGCCGAGGGCATCCAGCTGCTCGACGCGCCGTGCTTCTCGGTGCAGTACCACCCCGAGGCCTCGCCCGGACCCACCGATGCCCACTATCTCTTTACTGCCTTTACGCGACTCATGGACGGCGAGGAGAACTACCTGGACATCGACACCGCGAAGGACCGCCTGCAGGGCTGGAACTTTGCCGACAATGGTTCCGCTGCGACCGAGACCGAGGAGAACTAACATGCCGAAACGTACTGACATCAAGCGTATCCTCGTCATTGGCTCGGGCCCCATTGTCATTGGCCAGGCCTGTGAGTTTGACTACTCCGGCGCCCAGGCCTGCAAGGTGCTCAAGGAGGATGGCTTTGAGGTCATCCTGGTCAACTCCAACCCGGCGACCATCATGACCGACCCGGGCTTGGCCGACCGCACCTATGTCGAGCCCATCACTGCCGAGTTTATCGAGCGCGTAATCAAGAAAGAGCGCCCGGACGCGCTGCTGCCCACGCTGGGCGGCCAGACCGGTCTGAACGCCGCCGTCGAACTGGCAAAGGACGGCACGCTCGACAAGTACGGCGTCGAGATGATCGGCTGCGACCTTGCCGCCATCGAGCGCGGCGAGGACCGCAAGCTCTTTAACGAGGCCATGGCCGAGATCGGCCTGGAGGTCGCGCGCTCGGGCTATGCCTACAGCGTGGCAGACGCCGAGGCCATCGCCGAGCGCGTGGGATATCCCTGCGTGCTGCGTCCGAGCTTTACCCTCGGCGGCGCCGGTGGTGGCATCGCGCATACTCACGAGGAGCTCGTCTCCATCGTGAGCCAGGGTCTTGAACTCTCGCCTGCCCACGAGGTGCTGGTCGAGGAGTCCATCGAGGGTTGGAAAGAGTACGAGATGGAGGTCATGCGTGACCACGCCGGCAACGGCATCATCGTGTGCTCCATCGAGAACCTCGACCCCATGGGCGTGCATACCGGCGACTCCATCACCGTGGCGCCGGCGCAGACCCTCTCCGACCTTGAGTATCAGCGCATGCGTGTCGCCTCGCTCGCCATCTTGGAGAAGATCGGCGTCGAGACCGGCGGCTCCAACGTGCAGTTTGCCGTGAACCCCAACACCGGCCGCTTGATCGTCATCGAGATGAACCCGCGCGTGAGCCGTTCGTCCGCGCTGGCCTCCAAGGCCACGGGTTTCCCCATCGCTAAGGCCGCCGCGCGCCTGGCTGTGGGCTACACGCTCGACGAGATCGTCAACGACATTACCAAGGCAACGCCTGCCTGCTTTGAGCCCACGATTGACTACTGCGTCGTTAAGGTGCCGCGCTTTGCCTTCGAGAAGTTCAAGGGAACCGACCCCACGCTCACCACGCGCATGAAGGCCGTGGGCGAGATCATGGCGATCGGCCGCACCTTTGAGGAGGCCTTTGGCAAGGCTATGCGCTCGCTGGAGGACGGCCACCAGGGCATTTGCGCCGGTGGCAAGGAGGGTGCCGACAAGCTGGGCGACGACGAGCTCGCTCAGGCCGTGGCAACCCCGACCGAGCACCGCATCTTCTTTGTGGTCGAGGCCCTGCGTCGCGGCTGGGACATCGCCCGCATCCATGCCATCTGCGGTATCGATCCGTGGTACCTCAACCGTATCAACGACATGGTGCAGGTCCAGGAGAGCATCCGCGGCCTGCGTGTGGAGGATATCGACGCCGACGCGATGCGCCTGCTCAAGCAGTACGGCACGAGCGATGCCGAGATCGCCGCGCTGACCGGCTCGGACGAGCGCTTTGTGCGCGCCTACCGCAAGGGCCTGGGCGTGGTTCCCAGCATGAAGACGGTCGATACCTGCGCTGCGGAGTTCTCGAGCGCCACGGAGTACCACTACAAGACGTACGAGAACATCTACCGCACGAGCCCGGATGCCAAGAAGTGCGTGGCTCCCGACGAGACCACGCCGGCGGACAAGCCCAAGGCGATGATCCTGGGCGCCGGCCCCAACCGCATTGGACAGGGTATCGAGTTCGATTACTGCTGCGTGCACGCGAGCTACGCGCTGGCGGCCCGCGGCTTTGAGACCATCATGGTCAACTGCAACCCCGAGACCGTCTCGACCGACTACGACACGTCCGACCGCCTTTACTTTGAGCCGCTCACCTACGAGGACGTCATGGACGTTATCGATGTTGAGCGCCCCGACGGCGTCGTGGTGACGCTCGGCGGCCAGACCCCGCTTAAGCTGGCGCGCATGCTCGAGGAGAGCGGCGTGAACATCATGGGTACCAAGCCCGATGCCATCGACTTTGCCGAGGACCGCGAGCGCTTCGCCGCTCTGCTCGACAAACTGGGCATCATGTACCCGCCGGCGGGTCAGGCCACCTCGTTTGAGGAGGCCGAGGCCGTTGCCGCACACATTGGCTACCCGCTGCTGGTGCGTCCGAGCTACGTGCTGGGCGGCCGCGGCATGATGATCGCCTACGATGCCGAGCATCTGCGCGATTACATGGCCGAGGCTGCGCGCATTAGCCCCGACTACCCGGTGTATCTGGATCGCTTCTTGGAGGGTGCGATCGAGTCCGATGTCGACGCCCTGTGCGATGGCGAAGAGGTCTACATCGGCGGCATTCTGGAGCATATCGAGGAGGCCGGTATTCACTCCGGCGACTCTGCGACCTGCATTCCGCCGTTCAGCTTTAGCGAGAGCCTGCAGGCGAAGCTCCGTGAGACCACGCGCCGCATCGCGATGGCGCTGGGCGTACGCGGCCTGGTCAACGTACAGTATGCCATCAAGGGCGAGACCGTTTACGTGATCGAGGCCAACCCGCGTGCCAGCCGTACCGTGCCGTTTATCTCCAAGGCCACCGGCGTGCCGCTGGCCAAGTGCGCGGCGCGTATCATGGCGGGCGATTCCATCGCGAGCCTGGGCCTGCCGAGCGACGAGCGCCAGCTGGACTGGTTCTGCATGAAGGAAGCCGTTATGCCCTGGGGTCGTTTCCCGGGCGCTGACGTTATCCTGGGGCCCGAGATGAAGTCGACGGGCGAGGTCATGGGTATCGCCAAGAGCTATCCCGAGGCATACGCCAAGACGCAGCTGGCGATTGACTACAAGCTGCCCGACCCGAGCGCCGGTAAGGTGTTCATTAGCGTGTGCGACCGCGACAAGCGTCATATCCTTTCGGTCGCCCGTATCCTGCGCTATCTGGGCTTTGATATCTGCTCCACCGAGGGTACGGCGCGCGTGCTGCGCGGCGGCAACGTGACGTGCGAGGTCGTGGAGAAGATTAGCGGCCCGCACGACGGCGAGCGTCCCAACATCGGTGACCTGATCGCCGATGGCAAGATTGCGGTAATCATCAACACGCCGTACGGTCCGGGCTCGCGTGGCGATGGCTACCTGCTGCGTACCGAGGCGGTGCGCCGCGGCGTGACCTGCGTGACCGCGATGTCTGCCGCCAACACGTACGTGAGTGCCATCGAGGCCGTGCGCGAGGACCAGCAGGGTCACGGCAGTGCCAACGACATGGGCATGGACGTCATCGCCCTGCAGGACCTGCCGCAGCACACGGTGTAGTGTGACCTGTCCGGCCGGGGCGGGAGGGGCTTTGCGCGATGACTAGGGCTGAATAAAAAGTGAGTGTGGGATCCGCCGTTCGTTCGAACGGCGGATCCCACGTTAATATTTCAGCCAACGTATGTCATGGCAATTCCCGGTAGGTCCCCGGGTGCCCCGCGGCGGGCTGGGTTTATTGTCTGAGCGACTTTGCGAAGCAAGGGGAGCGAAGATAAAAACCCAGCCCGACGCGGGGCACCCGGGGACCGCAGGGACGGGAGCAGCTATACTACTCTCAGTAGTTAAGGGTCGCGGATCCGCCGCGTCACCGCTCTCAACAGGAGGTCTTTGTTTATGGCAGATCAAAAGCCGGTTGTCGGGATCATCATGGGCTCCAAGTCCGATCTGGGTGTTATGGAAGGTTGCACCGCCGAGCTCGAGGCACTCGGTGTGCCCTATGAGCTCGTCATTGCGAGCGCACACCGCACGCCGGCGAAGGTCCACGAGTGGGCCTCGACTGCCGCCGATCGCGGTATCAAAGTGATTATCGCCGCCGCCGGCAAGGCCGCTCACCTGGGTGGTGTCGTGGCTGCCTTTACGCCGCTGCCGGTCATCGGCGTGCCTATGAAGACGAGTGACCTGGGCGGCATGGATTCGCTGCTGTCGATGGTGCAGATGCCTTCGGGCGTGCCCGTGGCCTGCGTTGCCATCAACGGCGCCAAGAACGCCGCCATCTACGCCACACAGATTCTGGGCGCTTGCGACCCCGAGTACCGCAAGGTTATCGAGAAGATGAAGCAGGAGATGGCCGACGCCTAGGCGTTCCGCCGTTTCACCGCAGTATAAGGAGAGCCATGTCCGACTATCAGGGAAAACGATTCAAGGCTTCTCAGATTCCCGATCCGTCGAAGCCGGGTGCTGCCCATGCGGCACAGCAGGGTCGGACATCCTCTCCTCAGCAGCCGCGCGCGCCGCGCCCCGTGACGCCGGCGACGCATCGTCGACAGGACGCGCCAGCCGCATATCGACCTTCATCTTATAGCAACGCTAAGAAGCCGCCCCGGTCTTCATCGCATGCCGCGCCGTCGGATTACACCGAGCCGCCGCGCAAAAAGCGCCGCTCCATTATTCCCATTCTGCTCATCATCATCGGCATCGGCCTGATTGTTGCCGCCGCTGCCATCTTTATCAATGCTCAGATTGGCTATAAACAGGCAAGCGATTCGTACCAGAAAATCGAGAAGCAATATGTAAGCGATAAGGACGCCAGCGGCGTGCCGATTATCGACTTCGATGCACTTGCCCAGACAAATCCCGAGGTTGTGGGTTGGATTTATGTGCCGGGAACCAACATCAACTATCCCGTGGTGCAGACCAACAACAACTCCAAATACCTCAACACGCTGTTCGACGGTACGGCCAATGCATCTGGGGCCATTTTCCTGGATAGCGATGACACCGCGCCGGGAATGGTGGATCAGCAGACTACGATCTATGGTCACCACATGAACGACGGATCGATGTTCAATGTGATCTCGGACACGACCGATCAGGCGACGTTCGACAGCATAGAGTACGTGTATTACATCACGCGCGACGCCACCTATAAGCTGCGTCCGCTGGCGACCAAAGTGGTCGAGGACACGTATGCCAAGGCGCGCACGCCCAATTTTGAGGGCGACGACGGGCTCAAGAACTACCTGTCCGAGATGCTCGACGGTGCCTCTGCCGTGGCGAGCGATGCCACCGATCGTGCCGCTTCGGCAACCAAGGTTGTAACGCTTGTGACCTGTCGTTCGTTATCGCTGAGCAACACGCGTGCCGTCATGGTGCTCACGCCGGTCGAGGAATAGATAATGGGCTACTCAATGACGGTGAAAGGGGAAATGATGTTCGAGAATGGCAAAACGATGCCTTCGGTTGATGCTTGGCTGCGCGAGGCCAAGGCCGATGCTTCGGCGGCAGGCTGTGGGATGTATCTGACGCATAACGGTGTGGTGCGCGCGACGCCCAAGGCCGAAGTGCGCGGAGTCGAGACCGATGGCGTGGCGCCAGGCCACAAGGTGGGCGGCATGGTGTTTGGCTTCGATGCCGAAAAGGTGCAGGCCGCTATCGAGGCGACGCGCACGATGCCGGGTATCGGCTATGTGCGCGTGTGGCTGGCGAGCGGCGAGCTTACCGTGGGCGACGACATCATGCTCGTGCTCATTGGCGGAGACATTCGCCCGCATGTGGTCGATGCGCTGCAGTCGCTCGTCGGCACCATCAAGAACGAGTGCGTGAGCGAGGTCGAGCGCGAGGCGTAAGGCCTCGTCGGCAATCCGAGTCTGTCTATAGCGAAAGCCCGCCGGCAGTTCATGTAGATCTGCCAGCGGGCTTTGATGTGTTGGAGCTATTTTGCTCTGGCGTTTGCTACACGCGTGTGGCGTCCTTGGGGCTCATGGTCATACTCTGAAAACGGTTCTCCATATATTCGTTATCGAAATGCTTGTCATAGAACTGTGCGACGGGAATATTTCGAACGGTTCCGTTGACGCGCTGATACCAATAGTCGAGCGATTGCAACGTCATGACGCCGTCGATCAACATGACGGCGGTCAGGATGACGGTAGCAGAGTAGCGGCGTTTCCATGGAATCATATTGATGAGCTTAAGCAGGCGCGGCAGCAAGACCTTGATCCAGATGAGGCCACCCAGGCCCCACATGCAGGCAAACGGCGTGCATGTGCGTCCCCCGGTCAATACCGCGATGGGATCGGGCATGCCGAATAGCCTAATGTGTGAATAGCTCCACGACACCACGCCAAATGAGGTCTGCATAAACCAGCCTACAAACACCTCGAAAGCGCCGCCGATCAGGGCACTTACCAGGAAAATGATCAGAGGATTCTTTTTATAGAAGCGGTTGAGCGCCATGGTCATGAGCACCGCGCCAAATCCGTAGATGGGGCTAAAGGGGCCAAATAGCATACCGGCACGGTCCTGATAGACGCCGGGATCGACGACGACCATATGCCAGACTTCCTCGAGAATGAGACCTAACACGCTGCAGACGAAGAATACCCAGAACAGGTTGAAGTAGTTGAGCTTGATGTAGCCCTCGCCGGTTTCGTCGCGGCCGAGCATCCCCTCGGCGGCGGCATCGCGGTCGAGCATCTCTTGCAGACGGCGCTGCAGTTCGCGCTCCTGGCGTAGCGTGGGGTCGACGGTGGCCGACAGCGCAATGAGGATGACAAGCTGGACGGCGGGGCGCAGCAGGAAGGGTCCGATGCCCTGGAGCATCACGTCAACTAAAAGCTCCACGACGGTAAATGCGATGAGGACGTAAGACAGGCGGGCGGCATTGCGCCGCTGGTCCTTGATGAGGTCCAGGCCAAAGACGATCAAGATGATCGCGCTTGCCGCCGAGAGCATAATGCCGGCGACGATAAGGCCAACCGCGACCAGGGTGTTATCACCGAGCTTAGCGGCGACGTTGCCGTTAATGAGTGCGGTGATGACCTGCCACATAAAGACGGCGACTGACGGGAGCGTGCCCACGCCAGATAGGGTGCACAGGACTGCGTAGACCTTGATGATAAGGGGGATCTTCTTGGCCTCCGTGGTGCTGGGGACACTGGGGTCGAGTTGATTTCGATCCATACGCTACCTTTCTCGTCTTGTAGTAGCCTACAAGGATACGCCGACGACCAGCTAAAAGACAGGACGAACGTCCCAATTGCAACAATGTAGCCCCTAGCGCGGGCGAGACACGGCGCACGGGAAGTCTTCGAGGCCGTTGCCCCTGAGAGTGGACTACCCAATAAAATGTTTGGTCGCAAAACGGATAATAAGCTCGGTGGGCTTTTAAAAAGCGCTGCTCATGCGCGGGGGAGCGCGTCGCGCCGTGCGTATAATAAGGCGGGTAACGCCAAAATACGAGGCTCTGAGGGGATGCCATGTCTCAAGAAACCATCCGCGCGGCCGAGCGTGCCGCGGGACAGGTGAACGCCATGTCGACGTATGATCCGGACTCTGACCAGCTGCATGAGGAATGCGGCGTTTTTGGTGTCTGGGCGCCCGATCGCGACGTGGCTCGACTGACGTACTTTGGCCTGCGTGCACTGCAGCATCGCGGCCAAGAATCGGCGGGAATCGCCGTTGGTGACGGCGGTACGGTTATGGTCCGCAAGGATCTGGGCCTGCTCGACCGCGTGTTCTCCAATGCCGACTTGTCGACGCTCTCCGGTCAGCTGGCCGTGGGTCATGTGCGCTACGGCACCGCCGGCGCCAAGAGCTGGGAAGCCTCTCAGCCGCACCTCTCTACCATCAATAGCGTCATTATCGCGCTCGCGCACAACGGCACCCTCGTCAACACCGACGAGCTGCGTCGCCAGCTGATCGAGCTGGGCGTACCGTTCCTCTCCAACTCGGATTCCGAGGTCGCGACCAAACTCATCGGCTACTTTACTCAGCGTACTGGCCATCTGCGCGAGGGCATTCGCAAGACCATGGAGCTCGTGCGCGGCGGCTACGCCATGACGCTCATCAACGAGCAGGCGCTCTACGCATTCCGCGATCCGCACGGCATTCGCCCGCTCGTGCTGGGCAAGCTGGTGGATGAGGGCCTGGACCAGGCCGATGCCGCATCCGTTTCGCAGCTGCCGTCGCAGGACGGCGCCGCGACGGTCGACGCCACCACCCATGTCACGCGCGCCGGCGGCTGGGTCGTTGCCTCCGAGACCTGCGCGCTCGATATCGTGGGCGCCGAGTACGTCCGCGACGTCCGTCCCGGTGAGATTTTGCGCATCAGCGCCGAGGGTCTGGTATCCGAGCAGGGCGTGCCTGCAGCCGAAGAGCCCGCCAACTGCATCTTTGAGCAGGTCTACTTCGCCCGTCCCGACTCCATCATGAACGGCAAGAGCGTTTACGCCTGCCGTTACGACATGGGTCGTCAGCTGGCACATGAGGAGCCCGTCGAGGCCGACCTGGTCATCGGCGTGCCCGACTCCGGCCTGCCGCCCGCGGAGGGGTATTCGCACGAGAGCGGTATTCCCTTTGGCGAGGGTCTTATCAAGAACCGCTACGTGGGCCGTACGTTTATCGAGCCTACGCAGGAGTTGCGCGCCATGGGCGTGCACATGAAGCTTAACCCGCTGCGCGACAACATCGAGGGCAAGCGCCTCGTCGTGATCGACGACTCCATCGTGCGTGGCACCACTATGGTGCAGCTCGTCAAGATGCTGCGCAACGCCGGCGCCAAGGAGATTCATATCCGCATCAACTCGCCCGAGGTCATCTGGCCGTGCTTCTACGGTATCGATACCGACGTGCAGTCGCAGCTTATCAGCGCCAACAAGACGGTCGACGAGATTTGCGAGTATATCGGCGCCGATTCGCTGGCCTTCCTTTCGGTCGAGGGCCTGCTTAAGGTCATGCCCAAGGGCGGTTACTGCGATGCATGCTTTACCGGCCGCTACCCCGTGGCGATTCCCGAGAGCTTTGGCCGCGATAAGTTTATGGAGGGCTTTAAGCCCCGCAACCTGGATAAGCCGCTGCACTTTGACGACGACGCCGTGGTCGAGAAATACGACGACCGCAGCTGGGAAGAGGAGCACGGCGAGGCCTAAAGCCTGCCATGTAGGGACAGGTTTATTCTGGTAGGTTTTACCTGCTGTTTTGTTGATATGACGGCGCGCGTTGTTATGGCGCGCGCCGAAATGAACGCAACTATGAGCACCGTTTGGCGCCCGGGCGGCGGACGGTAGTGGGAGAGGAAGGCTCAGATGAGCGACAGCAAGCATGTGACGTATGAGGATGCCGGCGTCGATACCGCCGAGGGCGGCCGCGCCGTTGACGCTATTAAGCAGATGGTTAAGGACACCAACCGTCCCGAGGTCATCGGCGGCATCGGTGGCTTTGGTGGCCTGTTCTCGGCTGCCGCGCTTAAGGATATGGAAGACCCGATTCTGATTAGCGGTACCGACGGCGTGGGCACCAAGCTCGTGCTCGCCCAGATTATGGACCGTCACGAGACGGTGGGCCAGGACCTGGTTGCTATGTGCGTCAACGACATTTTGGCTTCGGGCGCCGAGCCGCTGTTCTTCCTGGACTACGTTGCCATCGGTCACATCGAGGCCGGGCACATGGCAAAGATCATCAAGGGCGTGGCCGATGGCTGTAAGCTCGCGGGCTGCGCGCTCGTGGGCGGTGAGATGGCCGAGCACCCCGGCGTCATGGCTCCGGCCGACTACGACCTTGCCGGCTTTACCGTGGGCGTCGTCGACCGTCCCAAGATGCTCGACCCCGCAAACGTCCGCCCGGGCGATGTGATCCTGGGCCTGCCTTCCACCGGCGTGCACTCCAACGGCTACTCGCTCGTGCGCAAGGTCATCGGCGTCGACGGCATTAAGCCGGGCACGCCCGAGGCCGCCGCTAAGGCGGAGGAGCTGAGCCGTCCGCTCGAGGAGCTCGGCGGTGCTTCGCTGGCAGACGCCCTGCTGGCTCCCACGCGCATCTACGTCAAGCCGATTCTGGAGCTGCTGCGCGGCGGCGCCAACGTGCACGCTATCGCCCACATCACTGGCGGCGGTATTACCGAGAACCTCAACCGCGCGCTTGCCGACGACGTCGACGCCGTGGTCACCCGCAACGGCGCCGAGGTGGGTTGGGACGTTCCGCCCGTCATCACCTACGTGTCGCGCCAGGCCGAGCTCGCGCCCAACGAGGCATGCAAGACCTTCAACATGGGCGTTGGCCTGTGCCTGATCGTCGCCCCCGAGGACGAGGCTGCCGTGACCGAGGCCCTGGTCGCGCTGGGCGAGAAGCCGTTCCGCGTGGGCGAGTGCGTCGAGGGCTCCGGTAAGGTCGTGTACTCCGATGAGCGCTAACGAGCAGATGGCTGCTGCCGCGAGCCTGGGCTTTGTGCCCTACACCCGTCCGACCGGCACCGATACGGCCGAGCCGCTCAAGATCGGTGTGCTCATCAGCGGTTCGGGTACCAACCTGCAGGCGCTGATCGATCTGATCGCTGCCGGCAAACTCAACGCTTCGATTGAGCTTGTGGTGTCGAGCCGTCCTTCGGCTAAGGGTTTGCAGCGCGCTGAGCGCGCGGGCATCCAGACGCTTACGCTGTCCAAGGATGTCTATGCCGACCCCATCGCCGCCGACGAGATCATCGCGCACGAGCTGCTCGAGCGCGGCTGCGAATATGTGGTCATGGCCGGTTACATGCGCATGGTGCACACGCCGCTGCTGGCGGCGTTTCCCAACCGCGTGGTCAACTTGCATCCGGCACTGCTGCCGAGCTTTACCGGCGCGCATGCGATCGACGATGCCTTTGCGCGCGGCGTCAAGGTAACCGGTGTGACCGTGCACTTTGCCAACGAGATCTACGACAACGGCCCCATCATCGCCCAGCGCGCGCTGGCTGTTGAGGAGGGCTGGGACGTCGACACGCTCGAGGAGCACATCCACGCGATTGAGCACGTGCTGTATCCCGAGGTCGTGCAGATGCTCGCCGACGGCCGCGTCCACGTGCTGGAGAGCGGCAAGGTCGCAATTGACGCGCCTCGCGGCTAGCGGCGCACAGTACAATTTAGCCGAGTAGTCAGGGTGGTCATTGGCGCCAAGGCGCGCGTGGCCACCTTTTGTTTTGGGTAGTCATCGGGAACGGTCTTTAACGACTGGTCATTCAAGAACGTCGCAGGTGACTAGGTGAGAGAGGTGAGCGCATGGCGGATAACGAAGCGCTGTTTACGCCTGAGTTGGTGTTTTTTGATTGGGAGTGTGCGACGCCGGATGAGGTGTTTGCGCGGCTCGAGGGCGAGCTTGCACCACGTGGCTACATTGCGTCCGGTTGGCTCGGCGCCGTTCGCACGCGCGAGGATGCCTATCCCACGGGTCTTGCCATGCCGGCGGCAAACATTGCCATTCCGCATACCGATCCGGGGTTTGTGGCCAAGCCCTATATCGCGGTGGTGAAGCCCGCCGCGTCCGTGACATTTAACGCTATGGCTGGCATGGGCGCTCCGGTGCCGGTGCAGATCGTCATCAATCTGGGTATTGCTGAGCCGGGCGGCCAGGTCGAGGCCCTGCAGGCGCTCATGAACATCTTTATGGACGCCGATGCCGCAGCCGACGTGCTCGGCCAGACCACGCCCCAGGGCATGGTCGACGCCATCCGCCGCCACTTCTAAGGTGGGGCTGAGTCGGCACTTGGGGACGTTCCTTTTCTGCCGGCAGTAAGGGACAGTCCCGAAGTGCCGGCATATAAAGAACGTCCCCAAGTGCCAAGTGCCAGAGCTGTCCCCTTTGCACCAAAATGGTGCAGATTAACCTGTCCCCAATGCACCAAGCGTGTCGCGGGGGCCGCGTTGTGACACAATGGCGTTTGTTCGATTCGTTATGCGAAAGGCCAACTATGGCAAATAAGAAAAAGAACTCCGAGGCCGCGCCGACGCCCGAGCAGCAGGCCCGCGCTGCCTCCAGCTCTCGCAAGAAGCAGCGCAAGACGTACGTGTCTAAGACCGTCAAGATCGTTCTGGTGGTCATCGGCGTGCTGGCGATGCTGCTTTCTGTCTCGGCGATGGCGTGCTCCGGCCTTATGTCGCAGGCTGAGGACACCTCGGGCTACAAGCTGACCGGCGGTGTTGCTGCCACTATCAACGGCACCAACCTTACCGAGGACACCGTGACCAAGCAGATCATGAGCATGCGCACGTCCTACGGCTACACCAAGGATGAGGATTGGGCGCAGTATCTGGTTGACAACGACCTCACGCCCAAGAAGTACCGCAAGCAGCTCATCGACTCCTACACGCAGCAGATTCTGCTTCAGCAGGCACAGAAGGAGAACGGCGTGACGGTGTCGGACGAGGAGGTCGAGAAGGCTTGGAAGGACGCGTGCAAGAGCGCGGGCGGTGCCAAGGCCTTTAAGAAGACCCTCAAGACCTACGGCTATACCGAGGACACCTACAAGGATTCGCTCAAGGAGAGCCTGGCGCAGCAGAAACTCAAGGATGCCGTGGCGCCCACCAGCAAGCCCAAGGACAGCGAGATCGTCGATTACATCAACGAGAACCTGTCTAACTACAACGATGCTCGCCGCTCGTCGAACATCCTGATCAAGGTTGATTCCGACGCTTCCGACGAGGACAAGGCTGCCGCCAAGGCCAAGGCACAGGAGTGCCTGGACAAGATCAACTCCGGTGAGCTGAGCTTTGAGGACGCCGTTGAGCAGTACTCCGAGGACACCGGTTCCAAGGAGAAGAAGGGCGATGTGGGCTGGGATAAGCTCACCACTTTCGTCGACAGCTACCAGACGGCGCTCGAGGGGCTCAACAAGGGCGACGTGAGCGACGTCGTCGAGTCGACCTATGGTTACCACATCATCAAGTGCACCGACTACTTCCATGTCGATAATCAGGTCGATGACATCAACCAGGTGCCCAAGGCCATCAAGAAGTACGTTTCCAATGTGGTGAAGACGCAAGCGGCCAGCACCGCGTACAGCGAGTGGCTGGAGCAGTACAAGAAGGATGCCGACATCACCGTTAACCCCATGCCCAAGGACGTGCCGTACAACGTCAGCCTGAAGGGCGTCACCAAGAGTTCGACCGACGATTCGTCGACGACTGAGTAATCATGGGGCGGCGCTCGTGTGAGTGCCGTCCGCACTATTGAGGAGGATTTGCAGATGACCAACGAAGAGCTGCAGAAGGAAATGATTGCGGCCATGAAGGCCAAGGACAAGGTTCGCCTGTCCATCATTCGCCAGGTCAAGGCCGAGGTGAAGAATATCGAGGTCAACGAGCGCCGCGATGTGACCGAGGAAGACGTCAACAGCATGATCAAGCGTTTGATTAAGCAGACGAGCGAGACGTTGGAGATGTCCATCAAGGCCGGTACCGACCAAGAGCGTACCGACAACCTGACCGAGCAGGTCAAGATTCTGGAGAGCCTGCTGCCCGCGCAGGTTTCGGGTGAGGAGCTCGAGGCCCTGATCGAGCAGGTTATCGCCGAGCTGGGTGCCACGTCCAAGAAGCAGATGGGCCAGGTTATGGGTGCACTCGGCAAGGCCACCGGCGGCAACTTCGACAAGCCGGCCGCGGCAAAGATCGTCGGAGCAAAATTGGCGTAATTTGTTACGCGGTTTTACCAAACCGCGTAACGGCTCGACGCTGCAAACCCGCACACGCGGCAATCTGACGTTCAATTTCAAGGGCGCGACCATAAGGTCTGCGCCCTTTCATTTCACGTCACCTTGCTCGCGTGTACGGTTTTCGCTGACTTATGCTCAACAAGGGCGGTTGGAGGAAGGGCGTCCCCCGCGGGCGCTCATTGGGGACGGGCTTAAATGAGTGCCCAATGAGCAGGTACTCATTTAAGTCTGTCCCCAATGACTAGGTGCCGACGAGCAGGTGGAAGGTTGCGGGTTCTTTACGGGAATGTAGTGTGGGCTGCGAAAACGTGGTTCTTTCCGTACAATAGTTCAACTCGTGTAAACGCAGGGAAGGGACATTCATGGCAGACATGATCGAGATCAAGCATCTCAACAAGTACTTTGGCGACCTGCATGTGCTCAAAGATATCAACCTCACCGTCAAGCGCGGCGAGAAGCTCGTAATGATCGGGCCTTCCGGTTCGGGTAAGTCGACGCTCATCCGTTGCGTCGATTATCTGGAGGAGCCCACGTCGGGCGAGGTCGTCATCGACGGTACGCCGCTCACCAAAAAGAACCACCTGGAGATGGCTCGCAAGTATAGCTCCATGGTGTTTCAGCAGTTCAACCTGTATCCCAACATGACGGTGCTGGGCAACCTGACGCTCGCGCCCATCAAGCTACAAAAGAAGAGCAAGGAGGAGGCGACCGAGATCGCTATCGCCGCGCTCAAGCGTGTCGGCATGGCGCATAAGGCCGGCGAGTATCCGCAGAATCTCTCGGGCGGTCAGCAGCAGCGCATCGCCATCGCCCGTGCCCTGTGCACCAAGCAGCCCATCATCCTGTTTGACGAGCCGACCTCGGCACTCGACCCCGAGATGGTCCAGGAAGTTCTGGACGTCATGATCGAGCTCGCGCAGGAGGACATCACCATGATCTGCGTGACGCATGAGATGGGCTTTGCGCGCCAGGTGGCCGACCGCGTCATCTTTATGGAGGACGGCCGCATTCTGGAGGAGGGCACGCCCGAGCACTTCTTCGATAACCCCGAGAACCCGCGCTGTCGCGAGTTCCTGTCCAAGATTCTGCACTAGGCGCGGTGATGGACATGACGGATATGACGAGGGAGGCCGTGTCGCGCCGTCACTTTTTGCAGCTGGCTGGCGCCAGCATGCTTGCGCTGACGGCGACCGCGCTTACCGGTTGCGGCAACTCCACCAGCGGCGAGGGCTCCGACAAGGGGTCCAAGCTTGCGGCCATCAAATCGCGTGGCCATCTGAATGCCGGCGTTAAGAAGGACGTTCCCGGCTACGGCTATTACGACACCGCCAAGGGCCGCTTTGAGGGCATGGAAGTCGATTTGTGCTACCAGATCGCTGCTGCCGTCTTTGGCGTGAGCTACAAGGAGGCCCGCGCCCAGGAGCTTGTCGAGTTTACCGACGTAACGCCCAAGACGCGCGGCCCGCTGATCGATAACGGCCAACTTGACGTGGTCGCGGCGACCTACACCATCACCGACGAGCGCAAGAAGAGCTGGGATTTCTCGACGCCGTACCGCACCGACTACGTGGGACTCATGGTCAAGAAGCGTTCGGGCTTTACCTCGATTGAGGACCTGGACGGCAAGGTCATTGGCGTAAGCCAGGGTGCCACCACGCAGGGCCTGATCGAGCAGATGATCAAGGACAACGGCTTTAGCTGCAAGCCCGAGTTTAGGGCCTTTAGCGGCTACCCCATCATCAAGAGTTCGCTCGACGCCGGCAATATCGACGTCTTTGCCATGGACCGCTCCACGCTGGCCGGCTATATGAACGAGACCGTTGAGCTGCTGCAGCCCGAGGTCAAGTTTGGCGAGCAGGGCTACGGCGTGGCGACCAAGAAGGGCTGCGACCTTTCGGCCGTGGTCGATCAGGTGATTTGCGATCGCCTGGCCGACGGCTGGCTCGACCAAGAGGTCAAGACCTGGGGTCTTGTATAGGCGCATCGTCCAGGGAAGGAATCAAATGCTCGAAGGATTATTTGACGCCGACCGTTGGTCGACGACATTTCAAAACATGGGGCCCTTCTGGGAGGGCTTTGGCGTGACGCTGCAGGTGGTCGTTGCCGGTCTGCTGTTGTCGCTGGTGCTGGGCACGCTGCTGGGCGTGTTCTCTACCACTCGCTCGCGCGTGCTGCGCGCCATAAGCCGCGTGTACGTGGAGTTTTACCAGAACACCCCGTTGCCCGTGCAGGTGCTCTTTATGTACATGGCCGGTCCGCAGTTTTTGCAGGCCATGACCGGTGCCGACCAGCCGGTGCGCATCGCGCCGTTCGTGCTGGGCTTCTTGGGCGTGGGCCTGTATCACGCGGCCTACATTTCGGAGGTCATCCGCACCGGTATCGAAGCGGTTCCGCGCGGTCAGATGGAGGCGGCTCAGAGCCAGGGCTTCACCCGTGCGCAGGCGTACTGGTACATCGTGCTGCCCCAGACATTCAAGATCATTCTGCCGCCGCTGTGTAACCAGGCGCTCAACCTGGTCAAGAACACGTCGGTGCTGGCACTTGTGGCCGGCGGCGACCTTATGTACCGTTCCGACAACTTTGTGAGTCTGTACGGTTACCTGCAGGGATACATCGTCTGCTGCCTTATGTACTTCATCATCTGCTTTCCGCTCGCCATGCTGGTGCAGTGGCTCGAGCGCCGCTCCAAGGAGCGTCCGCGCGGCGTGAGCCTGGCCGAGCTGGGGCTCGACAACGTAGAGGAGGCCTAGCGCATGGAAATCTTCAACGCGTCCAACCTGCTCTACATTTGGGGCGGCTTTGTTAAGACGATCGAGATCTCGGCGCTGTCGATCTTTTTCTCGCTCATCTTTGGCACGGTGCTGGCGCTTGTTAAAAGCTATGCGCCCCGCCCGTTCCGTATTTTGGTGAGTGCCTATATCGAGCTGTTCCGTTGCACGCCGAACCTGCTGTGGATCCTTTTTATCTACTTTACGGTGCAGGGTTTGGACATTGTGATTTCGACCATCGCCTTTACGCTGTTTACCAGCGCTGTTATGGCTGAGATTGTGCGCGGCGGCCTCAACTCGATTCCGCGCGGCCAGTTTGAGGCAGCGCAGAGCCAGGGCTTTGGCTTCTTTGCCACCATGCGCTACATCATTCTGCCGCAGACGTTTAAGACGATCATTCCGGCGCTGTTTAGCCAGTGCACGACCGTCATCAAGGACAGCTCGTATCTTTCGGGCATTAACGTGGCCGAGCTCATGTACACGGCAAACGTCGTGATGGCCCACGCGATCGACCTGTCGCAGGTGCTTATGCTCTACGGCCTGGTGTTTGCGATGTACTTTGTACTCAACTTTGGTATCTCGCTGCTGGTCCGCGCATATCAGAGGCGAATGGTGGCAGCGTAGAATGTGGCAAAGGGACAGTCCCTTTGTCACATAGAGAAAGGAATCGCGATGAGCGATCTGGAGAATAAGAAGAGTCCTGTGGTCATTACCATCGCGCGCGACTTTGGCGCCGAGGGCCACGAGATTGGTCGTATCCTCGCCGATGAGCTGGGGATTCCGCTGTACGATAACGAGCTGCTGGTGCGTGCTTCGCTGCGCGCGGGCGAGTCGCTCGACAAGATGGCCGCCTACGACGAGCGTCTGGCCGTGGAGAACATGGCGTTTCTGCCCGACCGCTACGATGCGCGTTCGTACTCGGACAAGTTGTTCCAAAAGATGAGCCAGGTGATTTTGGATCTGGGCGAGACCGAGAGCTGCATTATCGAAGGTCGTCTGTCCGATTACCTGTTGCGTAACAACCCCAACCACATTGCCGTGTTGGTGACCGCTCCCTTTGAGGACCGCGTCGAGATCGTGCGCAAGAAGCGTGGCCTTAACAAGAAGAAGGGCGCTAAGCTGGTTAAACAGCAGCAGAAGGCGCGTGAGGCGTTCTATAAGCGCTACAGTGCCGGTAAGTGGAAGATGACGAGCGGCAAGGACATCGTCGTCAACCGCGCCAAGCTGGGCCGCGAAGGCTGCAAGGACGTCATCGCCGCAGCCTACCGCTACAAGGTGGCCCAACTCGAAGGCTAGTCGACCAAAACCACCACAAAGGGGACAGGCACCTTTGTGGTGGTAGGGCGATCGGCATAGAAAAAGTCCCCGCCGGGCGTGTGCTCGACGGGGACTTTGCCGTTTGATGGCTAACGCTGTAGGTGATTACTCGCCCAGCAGGCTCTTGGTGATGGAGGCAGCGGCCTTCTTGCCGGCGCCCATCGCCAGAATGACCGTAGCGGCACCGGTGACGATGTCGCCGCCGGCCCAGATGCGGGGATCGGTGGTCTGGCCGGTCTCCTCGTCGGCGACGATGTAGCCCCACTTGTTGAGCTCCATCTTGCCACCGATCTTCTTTGCGAAGGGGTTGGCGTTGGTGCCGATAGCCGAGATCGCGACATCGCAGGGAATCTCCTCGATGGCGCCCTCGATGGGCACCGGGCGACGACGGCCGGACTCGTCGGGCTCGCCGAGCTCCATCTTCTGGACCTTGACGGCGCATACGGAGCCGTCCTCGCCAGCGACAAACTCGAGCGGGGAGACGAGCGGCAGAACCTCGACGCCCTCGGCCTTAGCGTGGTGCAGCTCGGCGCGACGGCAGGGCATCTCGTCCTCGGTACGACGGTAGGCGATGATGGCGTGCTCGGCGCCCAGACGCTTGGCGGTACGGACGGCGTCCATAGCCACGTTGCCGCCACCAAAGACGACGACGTTCTTGCCGTGCTTGGTGGGGGTGTCGTACTCGGGGAACTTGTTGGCCTTCATCAGGTTCACGCGGGTGAGGTACTCGTTGGCGAAGAAGACGTTGGGCAGGTTCTCGCCGGGGACGTTGAGGAACTTGGGCAGGCCAGCGCCGGTCGCCACGTAGATGGCGTCGAAGCCCTGCTCGAACAGCTCCTCGGCCGTGGCCATGTTGCCCACGACGGAGTTGTACTCAAACTTGACGCCCATGTCCTCCAGGCCGTCGATCTCGCGCTTGACGACTGCCTTGGGCAGACGGAACTCGGGGATGCCGTAGACCAGCACGCCGCCGCCGGTGAAGAAGGCCTCAAAGACGGTGACGTCAAAGCCGTTGCGGGCGAGCTCGCCGGCGCAGGTGATGCCGGACGGGCCAGAGCCGACGACGGCGACCTTCTTGCCGTTCTTGGGGGCCATCTTGGGCGTGGAGGCGAGCTCGGGGCGGTCACCCAGGAAGCGCTCGAGCTGGCCGATGGCCACGGGCTCGGATTTCTTACCACGGATGCACTTGCCCTCGCACTGGTTCTCCTGCGGGCAGACACGGCCGCAGATGGCGGGAAGCATGGAGTCCTCGCGGATGGTATCGAGAGCGCCGCCGAAGTCCTTCTCGCGGATCTGCTCGATAAAGCGGGGGATGTTGATGTTGACGGGGCAGCCCTCAACACAGAACGGCTTCTTGCAGTTGAGGCAGCGCTCGGCCTCGGCCAGCGCCATCTCCTCGGTGAAGCCCTTGTCGACGGGGCGGAAGTCGCAGGCGCGCTCGGCAGCCGGCTCCTCGTTATCGGGGGTACGGGGCGACTTCATATCGGCAACGAAACGACCGTTAACTAGTGGCATGCGCAGCTCTTTTCCTCATAGGCCTTGAGGGACTCGCCCTCTTCGGAACGGTAAGCGGCCTGGCGGGCACGAAGGTCATCCCAGTCGACCAGGGTGGCATCGAAGTCGGGGCCGTCGACGCAAGCGAACTTGGTCACGCCGCCCACCTCGACGCGGCAGCAGCCGCACATACCGGTGCCGTCAACCATGATGGGGTTGAGCGACGCGGTGATGGGGGTGTCGTACTTCTGGGCGGTGAGGGTCGAGAACTTCATCATCGGAACGGGGCCGACGCAGAAGACCTGGCTCACGGCCTTGTCCTGCAGCAGGCGCTCCAGCGGAGCGGTTACAACGCCCTGCTCGCCGTAGGAACCGTCGTCGGTAGTGATGTGGATGTGGTCCTCGTCGAGGAGCTCGCGGAACTGGTCCTCCATGAGCAGGAGGTCCTTGGTGCGGGCGCCCATGATGGCGTGCACCTCGTGGCCGGTCTCGACCAGGTGCTTGGCGACCGGGAAGGCAATTGCCAGGCCAACGCCGCCGCCAATGACGGCGCAGGGGCCCTCGGCCATCTCGGTGGGAACGCCCAGCGGGCCCACGACGTCGCGCAGCGACTCGCCGGCCTCGTAGGTGGAAAGCATTTCGGTGGTCTTGCCGATCACCATGAAGATGAACTCGACCCAGCCCTCGTCACCGTTCCAGCCGGCCAGGGTAAACGGGACACGCTCGCCCGTCTCGTTGGCGCGAACCATGAGGAACTGTCCAGCGTGCGCATGCTTGGCGATTGCAGGCGCCTCGATGCGGAACTTGAACACCTTCTCCGAGAACTGCGTCTTCTCCAGGATCTTATACATAGAACCCCTCTCTTGTTAGGGCCGCCGAACCGTGCCTCCACGGAAATGGACGGTAGCCCGAATAAAACCGTACGCGCACAGGCGTTGTGCAGACATACGGTGCAAATTATACCCTCATGGACATGTCACTTACGTGTGTCTTCGGCGGTTGGGAGCAGGGTTTATCCACTTTGGCCTTCCAAAGGGGGAGAGGTTTATTTTGGTCGGTTTTATCAGGTAAAACGGCAAATGGGGCCGACCTCGCACATCGGTGAGACCGGCCCCCATTGGAGCGCTGCATATGTATGGCGGCACAGGGTTTATTGCGGTGCGGCCGCTGCGGTGTTTCCGTATACAGAACCTGCCAAAATAAACCTGTCTCTAAATAGTAGGTTCTAGTGCTTGCCGTTGGCGGAAGCGGCGCCGTTTACGTGATCGCGGGCGTAGATTACGCCGTGGACGATGGCCAGACCGGCGGCATCTGCGGCGCGGGCGCAGGTGTCCTGGAAATCCTCGGCCTCGCGGGCGCGCAGCTGCTTAAGAACGTAGTCGGCGACGGCCATCTTGCCGGGAGGGTTGCCGATGCCGGTGCGGATGCGGCTGAAGTCGCGGCTGCCCATCTTGTCGATGATGGAGCGCAGGCCGTTGTGACCGGCATGGCCTCCGCCCACCTTGACGCGTACGTCACCGGCGGGAATGTCGAGCTCGTCGTGGATGACGAGCAGCTCCTCGGTCTTGATCTTGTACTCGCGGCAGAGCTTGGAGATGGGCCCGCCCGAGGTGTTCATGTACGACTGCGGCTTGACCAGCACAATCTGGCGCTTACCGCCCTCTTCCTCGGGATCGTTGATGTTGATGAGCGCGACCTCGGCGCCGGCTTGGTTTTTCCAGTACGTGACGCCGGCCTGACGGGCCAGCTCGTCGATCGCCTTAAAGCCGGCGTTGTGGCGGGTCTCGGCATATTCCTCGCCCGGGTTGCCAAGCCCGGCAACCATGCGAATCTTAAGCGGCTGTGCAGCTGCCATATTTGTCCTTCCGTTACACAAATAGTTCAATCAACGACAAAGGCTACCACGCCCGCCGAAGGCGAGGCTTTGCTTCAGCGAAATCCCACCAGACAAAAGCGCGTCCGCGGCAGAGCGAGCCGTCGGAACAGAAGAAACCCCCGCGCGACCTTTGCGAAGCAAGGGGGAGCGCGGGGGTTTCTTCTGTTCCGACGGCGATGCGCCGGGTTACAAGGACGATGCGACTACAGCGCGAAGTCGCCGCCGACGAGCGTGGAGACGGGCTCCTCGTGGTAAACGGCGGAGATGGCCTGAGCGAACTCCTCGGCGACCGAGATGGTCTTGATCTTGCCGCCAACCTCGACAGGAATGGCGTCGGTGACGAGGCACTCGACGATCGGGGCGTCGTTCAGACGCTCGATGGCCGGACCGGAGAAGATGCCGTGGGTGGCGCAGACGTAGATGTCGCCAGCGCCCATAGCCTTGAGCTCCTTGACGTTGGCGCACAGGGTGCCAGCGGTGTCGATCATGTCGTCGTTGATGATGCAGGTCTTGCCCTTGATGTCACCGATGATGCCCATGACCTCGGCGGCGTTGTGGCGCGGACGGCCCTTGTGGGCGATGGCCAGGTCGCAGCCGAGCATGTCGGACAGCTTCTTGGCGGCCTTGGCGCGACCCACGTCGGGGGAGACGACAACCAGGTTGTCGGTGTCGAAGTGCATGTCGTTGTAGTACTGGCCAAACAGCGGCAGCGCGGACAGGTGGTTAACCGGGATATCAAAGAAGCCCTGGATCTGGCCCTGGTGCAGGTCGAGGGTGATGATGCGATTGACGCCGGCGCGCTCGAGCAGGTTGGCGACGAGGCGGGCGGTGATGGGCTCGCGCGGGCCGGCCTTGCGGTCCTGGCGGGCATAGCCGTAGTGGGTGATAACGGCGGTGATGGAGCGGGCGGATGCGCGCTTGGCAGCGTCGGTGGCGATGAGCAGCTCCATGAGCATGTCGTTGACGTTGCCGCCGGCCACGGACTGAATCAGGAAGACGTCGGCGCCGCGGACGGTCTCGTCGTAGCGGGCGTAAATCTCACCATTGGCGAACTGCTTTAGCGTAAGGCCCGAAAGCTCGACCCCAAGGTACTCAGCAATCTTCTGAGCGAGGGGACGGTTGGAGGAACCGGAATACACGCGGATGGACTTGCGCATATTCTCCGACTTCTCGGGATCATTAATCGGCATTACCCTTCTCCTTTATATATCGAATGCCATATAGATGCCTTTTTGCATTGTAACCGCGCGACGGGGTTTATCGAGTCTTGATAACGTCTTTACCGTCAACGGACACGAACCGACCACTCATCCGGCCGCGCAGGTCAGCATAGAAAAAGGAGCCGTCCCCACGGAAGCGGCTCCTTAGATGCTTGGTAAAACGTTATACCTCGTCGTCCTCGTGCAGGCGGCGGCGATAATCGGCGGCCCAGCCCTCAATATTTACCTGACGGGCGCGGCCCAGACCGAGTGCGTCTGCCGGGACCGGCTCAGTGATGACGGAGCCGGCGGCCACGAGCGCGCCGTCGCCAATCTGGGCGGGCGCGACCATCATGGTATCGGAACCGATGAAGGCATCCTTGCCGATGACGGTTTTGTGCTTGTGTACGCCGTCGTAGTTGCAGGTGATGGAGCCGGCGCCCACGTTGACGCCGGAGCCCATGGTCGTGTCGCCGATGTAGGACAGGTGCGGCACCTTGGAGCCCTCGCCGATCGTGGACTTCTTGATCTCCACGTGCGTGCCGGCCTTGGAGCCGTCGAGCATGTGGGTACCCGGGCGCAGGTAGGCGCGCGGGCCGCAGTCGACGCCGTTCTCGATGACGGCCTCGATGGCGATGGTCTCATCGATGGTGCAGCCGCTGCCGACGGTGGTGTCGGTGAGACGGCTGTTGGGGCCGAGCTGGCACTCCTCGCCCACGGTGACGTGGCCGATCAGGTGCGTCTGAGGCCACACGACGGTGTCGCGGCCGATAACGGCATCGGGGCCGATCCAGGCCTGCGTGGGGTCGATGAAGGTAACGCCCTCGGCCATCCAGTGCTCGTTGATGCGGTCGCGCGCGATGGCGGTGAGCTGCGCGAGCTGGATGCGGCTGTTGACGCCCAGACCGTCGCGGTAGTCATCGCAGTGGAAGATGGAGACCGCCTGGCCGTGACCCTTGAGGATCTCGAGCATGTCGGGCAGGTAGTACTCGGACTGCGCGTTGTCGTTGCCGATCTCGTCAATGTGTGCGGCGAGCTGCGCGCCGTCGAAGGCGTAGCAGCCGGCATTGCACTCGAGCAGCGTGGCGGCCTGCTCGGGCGTGCAGTCCTTCTGCTCGATGATGCGCTCAATCTGGCCGTCGGCGCCCAGCTTGATGCGGCCGTAACCGAAGGGGTCGGGCGGGGTCATGGTCATGACGGTGCAGGCGAGCTCGCCGGTAGCGACGGTCTGCGCGAACTTGGCGACGGTGTCGGCGGTGATGAGCGGCAGGTCGCCGTTGAGCACGACGACGGGGCCTTGCGTGATGCCGCAGGCCTCGAGTGCGACCTTTACGGCGTGGCCGGTGCCCAGGCGCTCGGTCTGCTCGACGCACTCGACCTTGGTGGCACTGTTGGCGTAGACGCCGTCGATAAGGGCGCGCATCTCGTCGGCGTGGCTGCCGATGACGACCACGACGCGGCTGCAGCCGGCCTTGATGGTGGCGTCGACGATCCACTGGACCATGGGCTTACCCAGGATCTTGTGCGAAACCTTGCAGTGGTTCGACTTCATGCGGGTGCCCTCGCCGGCGGCGAGGATAATTGCGGTTGCGTCCATGTGATCTCCTGTTACGTTATAGAGACGTGCGTTTGGAAACGATACACGGCACAATATGATACCGCAGGCATATGATGAGCGCGTAACGATTGATGCGTGGCGGCCGATGTCGCTGCCGCCGGCGTGGTGTTTGCGCTGGTTGTGCATGGCGGCGCCGCTGCGGCGTTGGCGTTTGAGCGAGGGAATGGGGGTGCCCGTGGATATCATGCGAGAGGAATCGGGCAACGAGCCCGTTGCGGCATTTTCGATGTCGCATCCGGCGGTGCCGGCCCTCTACATGGTGCTGACATTGGGGCTCACCATGTTCTCGATGCAGCCGGTGCTGATTGCGCTGTCGCTTGCGGGCGGGTTGGCGTACGGGCTTGCGACGCGCGGCGCCGCGCGCACGTTGGGGGCGCTTCGCTGGCAGCTGCCGGTGATTTTGATCATTGCGGTGCTCAATCCGCTGTTTAGCGCCTCGGGCTCGACGGAGCTGTTCCGTATCGGCATGCGCGCGGTGTATCTGGAGAGCATGGTATACGGCCTGTGCATGGGTGGGCTGTTTGTGGCGAGCGTGCTGTGGTTTGAGGCCGCGGCGTCGATGCTTGGCTACGACAAGGTGCTTGCGCTTTTGGGTAACGCCGCGCCGGTGATCGCGCTCATGATTTCGATGTGTATGCGGCTTATCCCGCAGTTTTTGCGCCGCGGTCGTACGGTACTGGCGGTGCAGGATGCGATTGATGTGCCGGGGCGCGCGCCGGCCGGCCCCGTGCGCTCGCGTCTGCGGGCATCGAGCGTGTTGATGGGCTGGGGCATGGAAGATTCGCTGGAGCGCGCGGACGCCATGCGCTCCCGTGGGTGGGGCGCCGTGACGCGTCGCACGACGTACGCGCGGTATCGGCTGGGGCGCGGCGATGTTGCCGCGCTGGTTGGGCTTGCGCTGTTTGGCGTGGCCACGGCAGCAGTGGCGTGGACCGCGACGACGCAGTATTCGTTTTACCCTCAGCTTTCGGTGCCGGCGCCGTGGCCTGGCTATATTGTGTACGCGGCTTGGATGGTGTTGCCCTGCGTGCTGCACGCGATTGACGAGAAGAGGTTTGGCTGATGACCCGGTTGGACGGAAGCATGATGGCGGGCATGGCGTGCGGCTCGGATACGCCGGCGATTGAAGTGCGGGGTCTGCGCTTTGCCTATCCCGGGGCTGAGGCGCCGGTGCTCGACGGGCTCGACTGGTCTGTTCCCCAAGGGGCATTTGCGTTGCTTGTTGGTGGCACTGGGTCGGGTAAGTCGACGCTGCTGTCGCTGCTCAAGCCCGAGATCGCGCCGACGGGTGAATACGCTGGCGAGCTGCGCGTGCTGGGCGAGAGCGTTGCCGACATGGAGGTTCGGGCGTCCGCGGAGCGCGTGGGCTATGTGTTTCAGGACCCCGAGAACCAGATCGTGTGCGAAACCGTGTGGCACGAGATGGCGTTTGGCCTGGAAAACTTGGGGCTAGCGCGTGATGAGATGCGCCGTCGCGTAGCTGAGACCAGCTATTTCTTTGGGTTGGAGGATTGGCTCCACCGCGATACCGATACGCTTTCGGGCGGGCGCAAGCAGCTGCTGTCGCTGGCGGCTGTGCTGGCACTGCGTCCACGCGTGCTACTCCTCGACGAGCCCACGTCCCAACTGGACCCCGTTGCCGAGAAGAGTTTTCTGCACGCGCTGTTTCGTGTGAATCGCGAGTTGGGGTGCACGGTTGTCGTGGCAACGCACCAGCCGCGCCCGATGCTCGAATACGCGACGTGCGCGTATCGGATTGAGGGCGGACGCGTGTGCGAGGTGGCTGACCTAGCGAGTTTGGGTAGTCGCGAGGGACTTTTGGCTTTGGACTCTTGCCGGCCCGCGCAGGTGGCGGCGACGAGTGCGGCGGCAGCTATTCGCGAGGGCTGGTTTCGCTACGATCGCGCGGGCGGTTGGGTGCTGCGCGGACTCGATGCGTCGTTTTCGGCAGGCGCGGTGCATGCGGTTGTGGGCGGTAACGGCTGTGGTAAGTCGACAATGCTTTCGGTGCTGGCCAAGACGGTCAAGTTGCAGCGTGGGCATATGGAGCGCGGGACTGCCTCGGCGGCACTGCTGCCTCAGAATCCCAAGGCGTTGCTGGTTGCCGAGACGGTGCGCGACGAGCTGATGGAATGGGCTTCGACCTGCGGATATGACGAGGCTGTGGCGCGGGAGCGCGCGGCGAGCCTGGGGCTGTCGGGTTTGGATGGGCGCCACCCGTACGATCTTTCGGGCGGACAGCGTCAACTGCTTGCGTTGGCAAAGCTGCTGCTGATTGGCCCCGAGCTGCTATTGCTCGATGAGCCCACCAAGGGTCTAGACCTGGCCAGCCGCCGCATTATCGCCCACGCCTTGCGTGACCATGCGAAGGCTGGCGGCACCGTCATCATGGCTACGCACGATCTGGATTTTGCCGAGCAGGTTGCCGATGACATTGCCATGATGTTCGACGGTGAGATTGCCTGCATGGAGCCGCCGGCCGACTTCTTTGCCGACAACGTGTTTTATAGGGCGTGATGGGATGACGGATTATCGCGTCGCGCGCCTACTCGCAAAACTGGAGATACCGCTGCTGCTGGCGGTTCCCGCAGTGATGGCTGCGGCGTTGCTGGCAGGCGCAGAGCAGGCGGCGCTTGCCATGCTTGTCGTGGTGGCGCTGGTGCTCGCGCTGTTTTTTGCGGGCTACGAGGCGTCGCGACCGGGCCTGCGCCAGATTATGCCAACGCTGGTTCTGGCGGCGTTGGCCGCGGCGGGGCGCATCTTGTTTGGCCCCATTCCCGACTTTAAACCCGTGAGCGCCATCGCCATTATCGCCGGGGCGACACTCGGTCGTCGTAACGGCTTCATGGTCGGTGCGCTGGCGGCGCTGACCAGCAACTTCTTTTTTGGACAGGGCATGTGGACGCCATGGCAGATGTATGCCTGGGGTCTGGTTGGCTATGTTGGCGGCGCGCTGGCGCATGCGGGCGCGTTCGACCGTGCGGATGGAACCGTGCGCATGCCGGCGCTGATGGCGTACGGCTTTGCATCGGGCCTGCTCTACGGCGTGGTAATCAACGCCTACGACATCATCGGTTTTGTGCAGCCGCTCACGTGGGCGGGCGCTGTGGCGCGTCTTGCCACGGCGGTGCCGTTCGATATCACACACGGCCTTGCGACCTGCGTGTTCTTGGCTGCTCTCTACAAACCTTGGTGTCGACGGATCAACCGCGTCGTCGTGAAGTACGGGCTATAGGACCGGTTGCGTTCCCTTACGAACTTGCGGTGGAATAGTTCTCGTTTTTGGCTATTTGCTGCCCAAACAGGAACTATTTCACCGCAACTTATAGGGAGAGAGAGGGGTCGCATGATCTGTTTTCCTCCGTCCCCGAGGGGTCGGTTGGGGCTAGAGCTCTAGCGTGAGGGTGACGGGGCAGTGGTCGCTGCCGAAGATGTCGCCGCGGATGCCGGTGTCGCGTACGTTGCCGGCGATTGCGTCGCTTACCAGGAAGTAATCGATGCGCCAGCCTGCGTTGTTCTTGCGGGCATTAAAGCGGTAGCTCCACCAGCTGTAGACACCCTCAACGTCGGGGTTTGCCGCGCGCCAGGTGTCGGTAAAACCGGCGTCGAGCAGCTCGGTAAACTTGCCGCGCTCCTCGTCCGAAAAGCCGGCGTTGCCGCGGTTGGACTTGGGGTTCTTAAGGTCGATCTCCTCGTGAGCCACGTTAAAGTCGCCGCAGGTTACGACGGGCTTGCCGGTTTCGCGCTCAAGTGCGCCCAAAAAGCCACGGTAGGCATCGTCCCAGGCCATGCGTACATCAATGCGCGCGAGCTCATTTTGGGCGTTAGGCGTATAGACGTCGACAAACCAAAACTTGTCGAACTCGAGCGCGCAGACGCGGCCCTCGGTTGTGGCTTGGGCGACGAGCTCGGCCGCCTCGCCCTCGCCGGCGTAGGGTAGCAGCGCGTCGGCGTGCAGCACGCGCAGCGGTTCCTGGCGGCTAAAGACCGCGGTGCCCGAATAGCCTTTACGCTCGGCGTAGCTCCAGGTTTGATGATAGCCGGCCAGGTCAATATCGACCTGGCCCTCTTGCAGTTTGGTCTCCTGCAGCGCCAGGATATCGACGTCGAGTTCTTGCGCGATCTGGATAAAGCTCGGGTCCTTTTTGAGAACGGCGCGCAGGCCGTTGACGTTCCACGAGGCGAAAGTGTAAGTCTGAGGCATGGTGTCCTTTCGACGGGGTTGGCAGGCTTAAGATTAGCGCAACAGGGGCGGGGCGTAGTCCGCGAGTGATAGCGCGAACGCCGCCGTCCCGGAGACACGGACGGAGAACTCATATGACGCAGGCAATATCGGATCCCAAGCAGGCCTCCGCCGCGCTGGCGGAGCTGTTCGACACCCACAAGCGCGTGGTCTTCTTTGGCGGCGCGGGTGTTTCCACGGCGAGCGGCATCCCCGATTTCCGCAGCGTGGACGGCCTATATCACCAGCAGTTTGCCTATCCGCCCGAGACCATGCTCTCGCATAGCTTTTACGAGGCGCATCCGGCCGAGTTCTTCGACTTCTACCGCACCAAGATGATCGCGCTTGGCGCCAAGCCCAATCGCTGCCACACCAAGCTGGCCGAGCTGGAGTGCGCCGGCAAGCTAAATGCCGTGGTGACGCAAAATATCGACGGCCTGCATCAGATGGCAGGCTCGCAGCGCGTGTTCGAACTGCACGGATCGGTCCATCGCAACATTTGCCAGTCGTGCGGCGCGGTCTATAGCGCCGAGTGGATTTGCTCGCGCGAGCACGAGGACGCCGCGGGTGTGCCCGTGTGTCCTGCGTGCGGCGGGCGCATTAAGCCCGATGTGGTGCTCTACGAGGAGCCGCTCGACGAGCACGTGCTGACCGGCGCCGTCGCCGCCATCGCCGCGGCCGATGCGCTCATTGTGGGCGGGACCTCGCTCGTGGTGTATCCGGCGGCGGGTCTTACGCGTTGCTTTACCGGCGATACGCTGGCCATTTGCAATCTTGCTCCTACCGATCAGGACGCAAATGCCGACCTGCTGATTTCTTGCGACATCGCGGCCGCGTTTGCGTTCTAGCCCGCGAGCGCGGATACAATAGAAAGACTGATTGCAAAGCGACCCCGCCGCCTGCGCCCGAGCGCGGCGGCGCGGGCATTTTAGGAGGATGTTCATGGCGAACGATAGCAAGACATGGCGGTGCGGAAAGTACGAGCTCAGCTTTGACCGCCCGCGCATCATGGGCGTCCTCAACGTGACGCCCGATTCGTTTAGCGACGGCGGTGAGCACTTCGACCCGGACGCCGCTATCGAGTACGGCCTGGCGATGCTCGACGCCGGTGCCGACATCATCGACGTGGGCGGCGAGTCCACGCGTCCCGGCTTTACCCCGGTCAATCCCGACGAGGAAGCTCGCCGCGTGCTGCCCGTGGTGCGCGCGCTGGCCAAGGAGGGCGCCATCGTCTCGATCGACACGCGTCATGTGGCGGTTGCCAAGGCGGCCGTGCGCTGCGGCGCCTCGATCGTCAACGACGTGACCGGCTTCACCGATCCCAAGATGGTCGAGTTTGTTAAGACGAGCACCTGCGGCATCATCGTGATGCATGCCGGCGAGGTCGCCGCGCCCACCCGCACGCACGCAACGGTGCAGCTCGATACCTCGGCAGCGGCGTTTGTTGCCGAGAAGGCGCGCGAGGCGGCTGCCGAGGCCGCGCGTGAGGCCGAGAAGCCGGCTCGCCGCCGTCGCGGCAAGTTGCTGGGTGAGCCTAAGTCGGAGGCCAAGCTTCCGGGCGGCGTGGTGCAGCCCTCGTTGCCGTTTGGCGAACCGGAGCCCACGTCCGAGCCTGCAAGCGAGCAGGAGACGCCCGCCGCCGAGCAGACTGCTGCCGCCGAGACCGTCGCGCCCGCGCCCGCAGCCACCGAGGCCGCATCGGAGTCCAATGACCGTCTGGCCGCCATGATGCGCCGCAGCGCCCGCCGCGAGGAAGCCTACGTGCCCACCTCGCAGCTCCGCCGCTTCACCCTGCCCGATTCGGCGCCCATCATGCGCCGCGTCATGGGCTTTCTGTCTGACCAGGCCCGCACACTCATCCATGCCGGCGTGTCGCGCGACCGCATCTGCATCGATCCTGGCCCGGGCTTTGGCAAGACGGCCAACGAGGACATCGTCATCCAGCGCGAGACCGCCAAAATGGCGTCGCTGGGCTATCCGCTCATGTGCGCCGTGTCGCGCAAGCGCTTCGTGGGCGCCGTCTCGGGCGTGACCGAGGCCGCTGAGCGCGATGTCGCCACGTTTGGCGTGTGCCTGGGCGCTATCCAGGCCGGTGCCAACATCGTGCGCGTGCACGACGTCGCGGGCTTTGCGCAGTTCCTGAACGGTTACTGGGCTGTTGCTAAGCCGCAGCCGCGCCGCGCGTTTGTGGCCGTGGGCTCCAACCTGGGGCATCGTTGCGACAACATCCGCGCCGCACGCGACATGATCGCCGAGATTCCGCTCACCTGCGTGTCCAACTGCTCGCGCATCTACGAGAGCGAGCCGGCTTACGAGGCGCGCCAGGACGCGTTTGCCAACGCCGTCATCGAGATCAAGACCGAGCTGGCGCCGCTGGTGCTGCTCGACGAGCTTATGAAGATCGAGGCTGAGCTGGGGCGCGACCGCTCCAAGAAGGCCAAGGTCAACGGTCCGCGCACCATCGACCTGGACCTGTTGTGGATGGACGGCGAGATCCACGGCGGCAAGAAGCTGCGCCTGCCGCATCCGCTCATTGGCGAGCGCGACTTTGTGCTGGTGCCGCTCGAGGACCTGATGCACGACCCAGCGCGGTTCTTCCGCTACAACGGCGTAGAGGTCAAAGAGCCCGAGGACCGCGTGGGGCATATCGTGGGCGAATTGGGGCGTATGTAGATGATTGAGATGAATGCCGTAGCCGCCGGTACCGAACTTGACGCCGCGCGCGATGCGGGCCGCGAGGGCATGTCCGCGGGCTGGTGCGCTTGGAGCGCGGGCGAGGCGTCGTTGACGTTTTCGTTGGTCGTGCGCCCGGACGTGAACATGCATGCCTTCCACGGCCTGCCGTTTGTGGCGGCGATGGGCATGATGGACGCGCTCGTGGGCACGGCGTCGACACCGGGCCTGGGCCTTGCCGGCAAGGTGGGCATCCAGTGGCCGAGCGACATTGTGTGCGGCGCGCCTACGTTTGAGACGTCGTTCGCGCGCGTTGCCGTGAACGGCGGTGCCGGTGCTGCGGGCATGTTCGGTGCCGTGACGGTGGATATTGAGCGTTCGGCGCTGAGCGAGCTTGGTGTGGACGTGGCTGACGAAGCGCTGGTCGAGACGCTGGCCGCCGCCGTGCTGGCCCGCGTGGACGCCTGGGCGGTTGTTGCCAACACGCCGCAGGGCGCTGCCGGTCCGCTGGCCCCCGTGCTGGGCGAGTACTTCGACATGGTGCCGCTGCTGGGCCGCCAAGTTGCGGCGGTGTCTCCCAACGGCTTGCCGCTTGCGGTCGGTGTGTTTGCGGGCCTGGACATCTGGGGCCGCGCGACCATCAAGACCGATGCCGGCGAGCAGGAGTTTCCGCCCGAGGCTGTACGAATTCGCGGGCTGTAGCGCGGGGCGCCAGCGCTCAAAGATAACGATGGCAACAAGACCCTTCTCGGCCTGTGCCGGGGAGGGTTTCGCCTATCTGAGGAATAGGCTTGGCGAGCCTTTGCGGGGGCTGTGGCATCGGGTGTGCTCGACTTAAGCCCCCGTCCTACCCCAGCTCCTGCATGCGGCGGTAGATTTCGCAGATGCCCTTGATGGTGAGTTGTCCGTCGACCACGTCGAAGGCATCGGTCGAATCGGCGACGATGCCGGCGAGACCGCCCGTGGCGATAACGGTGGCGTCCTCGCGCCCCAGCTCGCGCTTCATGCGCGCAACCAGGCCCTCGGCCATGGCGGCGGCGCCCGTTACGGCGCCGACCTTGATGCACTCCTCGGTATCGCGGCCGATGGCATGCTCGGGCGCCTCGAGCGGAACGCTGGCGAGCTTGGCGGCGCGGGCGGCGAGCGCGTCCATCGAAATGCGGATGCCCGGCGCAATCGCTCCGCCAATGTAATAGCCGTCCTCGTCGATGACGTCGATATTGGTTGCGGTGCCAAAGTCTACCACGATTGCCGGGGCGCCGTAGAAGGTTTCGGCAGCGACGGCGTTGGCGATGCGGTCGGCACCAACGGCCTGGGGGCGCGCCGCCCGCAGCTTGGTCACGGCGGCCGTCTGCGGTCCGATGACAATGGCATCCGCCGCGATGCGGTCGGCCACGGCGTGCCACTCGCGCGAGAGCTGTGGCACCACGCCGGCAAAGGCGATCGCGTCGACTGCGCCGAGCGAGAGGTCGTACATCTTAAAGAAGCCCATCAGGCGCACGTGGATCTCGTCGGCGGTATAGGAGCGGTCGGTGGGCATACGCCACGACTGCACCAGCTCGTCTCCGTCAAACAGGCCCATGGCCGTCTGCGTGTTTCCCATATCGATAGCGAGCAGCATGTCTACTCCAGGTGTCGGCGTAAAAGGACGCGCACCATTGTATACGCGCCGCCGACGCCGCTCGGCTGCGATTCGTTTACGGTGATATGGCTGAGGGGTTTAAATATGAAGGAATTATGCTCTACGAGATTTTCCTTGCCGTTTACCGAACTCCCGCGTAATATTCTTTCTTGCGCACATGAGGCGCCCAGACATTGCGGGGTGGAGCAGTCTGGTAGCTCGCCGGGCTCATAACCCGGAGGTCGTAGGTTCAAATCCTGCCCCCGCGACCAAGAACTTGCAGCTCGTCGGCCTAGCCGGCGAGCTTTTTTGTTATCGCGGGACTGTGTTTTCGGTCCAATTCTCGGCCTCTCAAACAAAATCTCAATCTGTAACATCTAGACCCGATTTGGGCGGATAGGTGTTACAGATCTAGATATTCCGGTGGGTTGGGCCCCGTTTGTCTAAATCTGTAACACGAGGAACGGATTTTGCCGAGTTGTTGTTACAGATTGAGATCTTTCGGCAGGCCAGATTGGTTTGTCTCGATCTGTAACAGTAAGACCCGGTTTTGCCGAGTAACTGTTACAGATCGAGACAAACCGACGGGCCGCCCCGTTCCATCCACCTGCCGCCACCTGATATTCGCCGATTTTCGTTGTGCCGCCGTGCCCCCATGCCATATCCTCTAGACAACTACGCGGCATCATCGCCGCCGCGCCTACAAGAGAGGAATGTCCATGACCGCACCTGCATCCAAGCTGCTCCAGCCCATTACGGTTGGCCCCCTTGAGCTCAAGAACCGCATTATGTTCCCGCCGCTGACCACCGGCTACGAGGAGCGCGACGGTTCCATTGGCGAGCGCAGCCTGGCTTTTTACGAGCGCCTGGCCCGTGGCGGCGTGAGCTACATCGTCATCGGCGACGTCGCTCCCGTCATGACCGCAAGCCCCACGCCCAAGCTGGCGACCGACGCCCAGATCCCCACGTTTAAGGCCCTGGCCGACACCGTTCACAAGCACGGTGCCAAGGTCGCGCTGCAGCTGTTCCACCCCGAGTACGACGTGCCCGGCGTCGGCCGCATGGTCATGGGATCCATGGCCGCTGCCAAGGCCGCGCAGGAGGCCAAGGCCGCCGGCGACGAGGAGACCTTTGCCGCCAAGATGGCCGAGTCCAACGAGATCCGCAATCAGGCCTACGCCAAGCTGCACCACGACATGCAGCACTTTGTGAACGAGGCCAGTGTGGAGCAGCTCACCCAGATCAAGGAGGCCATCGCTGCCTCGGCCGCCCGCGCGCAGCAGGCCGGCATCGACGCCATCGAGGTCCACGGCGACCGCCTGGTGGGTTCGCTGTGCTCGGCCATCCTCAACCAGCGCACCGACGAGTACGGTGGCTCGTTCGAGAACCGCGTTCGCTATGCGCTGGAGGTCGTCGCTGCCATTAAGGAGGCCGCGCCGCAGCTGATGGTGGAGTACAAGCTCCCCGTGATCATGGAGAACCCCGACGGCACGCCGCGCGGCAAGGGCGGCCTGCAGCCCGACGAGGCCTGCAAGTTTGCCAAGCTGCTCGAGGGCGCGGGCATCGATATGATCCAGGTCGCGCAGGCAAACCACACCGGCAACATGGGCGACACCATTCCGCCCATGGGCGCCATGCCCTATAACTGGACGCTGCCCGTGGCCGAGCGCGTCAAGGCCCTGGTCTCCGTGCCGGTGGCAACCGTGGGCCGTGTTGTCTCGGTCGAGGCCGGCGAGAAGATTCTGGAAGACGGCGCTGCCGACATCATCGCCTATGGCCGCTCGCTCATGTGCGACCCCGACATTGCGCTGAAGGCCGCGACCGGCGAGCCCATTCGCGAGTGCCTCAACTGCAACAAGGGCTGCGTCGACGCGATTCAAAACCGCAAGTACATCTCGTGCGTGCTCAATGCCGAGAACGGCGACGAGGCGACCATCGCCATCAAGCCGGGCGAGGGCGACAAGAAGATCGCCGTGGTAGGCGGCGGTATTGCCGGCCTGGAGGCCGCGCGCGTGGCGGCCAAGCGCGGCTACGATGTGACCGTCTACGAGGCGAGCGATCATCTGGGCGGCCAGATCGTGCTGGCGGCCGCGCCTCCGCGCAAGGACGAGATCATGCGCTCGGTCGAGTACTACGAGAAGATTCTGCCTGGCCTGGGCGTGAAGGTTGAGCTCAACCATGCCGCTACTGCTGAGGACCTCAACGCCGCCGATGCCGCGATTGTGGCCGTGGGCGCGCACGACGTGGTCATCCCCGTTCCGGGTGCCGATTCGGACAAGGTCGTCTCGAGCTGGGACGTGCTGGCCGGCAAGGTGGAGCTTACGGGCCGCGTCGCCGTCATTGGCGGCGGCCTGGTGGGCACCGAGACTGCCGAGTACCTGCTGCAGCACGGCTGCGAGGTGGCGATCGTGGAGATGCTCGACAAGATTGCCGCGGGCGAGTCCGAGACCATTCTGCCGCTGATTATGAGCGACTTCGCCGAGCACAACGTGGAGCAGCACGTGAAGACCCGCCTGACCGCCATTACCGACGAGGGCGTGGAGGCCATTCGCACCACCGAGGACGGCGCCGAGGAGCCGGTGAAGATCGCCTGCGATTACGTGGTGATGGCCGTGGGCTCCAAGGCCAACGCGTTTGACCTGGATGGCGTGACGGTGCCCGTGACCTGCGTGGGCGACTGCTCGGGCGAGCGCACCGCCGATATCGCGAGCGCCATTCGCACGGCATATCACGCGGCCAACGAGCTGTAGTTAACTTCGCGGCCAGGCGGGGCGGTAGCACGGATCCGTTTCGCCCGGCTGTGTCCCGTCGGGTGTCAATCGGTGCGGGGCCTGCAAGCGCAGCAGGTCCCGCCCTTTTGTTTTGCTCCGGTGGATGGCAATGCGCGGTAATCATGAGGAGTGAGGACGTCTACTGCCTTGCAGATCACTCAAAATTATTGGGGGAGGGGTTAATAACTATATCCTCTATACCAAAGGACATAAAGAGATGCCAATTTTGTTGACAAGCGAATGACGATTAGCTGCGAGTCAGCTACCAGCGTAAATAATCGATAAAGAAATGTCGTAATTTGGTGCCAAATGCCCAGATAACGCCGCGTCTATTTTAATTAACTGCTTTGAGCAAACAGTAAAATGCTACTATCTAACTTGCACGTAAGAAAGCAGATTAACGGCTAAGGCTAAGAAGTGGCAGGTATGTCGGAAGCAACTAGGACTCGCACGCATGCGCCCGAGGTTAGACAGCGCGCCGTCGAGATCCTCCAAGAGGGGGTCGGTCATCGCGCTCTCGCCGCGGAGCTTGGCATTCCCCAGGCCACGGCTCGTCAGTGGGCCCGCGCGTATGCCGTGGGCGGTGCCGACGCCGTTCTCAATGCCGGTTCGCATCATCACACCTATTCGTACGACGTAAAGCTCGCTGTGGTTAAGGACCGTCTGGAAAACGGCTTGACGGTTCGCGAGGCCATGATCAAGCACAAGATTCCCAGCGAGTCTTCGGTCAAGGCTTGGTGCCGTCAGTACCGCGAGAGCGGTGAGTCCGCACTGGTCGATAAGCCGCGCGGTCGCAAGCCGCGCGTTAAAAAGGCGGAATAGCAAACGGGATGGTGCGCCCACAGGGGCGCATTTTTCTTGCCGCCCCTCTACTCCAATGCGGACAGGCTCCTTGCCTCGTACGCCTAAAACTCCCCAGTTGACCGAAAACCTGTCGCCGCTACTCCTCAATTGAGCTATAACGTTAAACAATTGCAGCGTTTTTGCACGGGGGAGTGATGGTATGACGCTACTGTATTTCCTTACCCTGTTTCCGCTGGTACCGGCGCTGGGCATGCTGCTCGCGCGCGGTGACCGCGCCCGCGATGCGGTGGGGCTTGTAGGCTCCGGCATTATTATGGCGGTGACAGTTGTAGTCGCCGTCATGTTTTTTGGCACGGGTCCGCAGAGCTTTGAGGTTGCCCCCGGCACCTCGCATGTGCTCTCGATCATCAGCTCCGTCATCGACGTCATCCTGTGCGCCGTAATCCTGTACAACGCGTACAAATATAGGAACGCGCTCACCACGGTGCTCGGCATAGTCCAGCTGGTGGGCTCGCTCGCCTTTGCAGCCATGACGTTGCCCGCGGCCGAAGCCGTCACGGCAACGCCGCTCTACCTGGACTACATGAGCGTGATCATGGTGCTCGCCGTCGGCATCGTCGGCAGCCTAATCTGCGTGTATGCCTTGGGTTATATGAAGGACTTCCAGGCCCATGACGAGCACGAGGCCGCGCTGCGCGGGCAGACCGCGCCCGACCGTCGCCCGCAGTTCCTGGCGCTCATGTTCCTGTTCCTCTCGGCCATGTTCGTTATCGTGACGAGCGACAACCTTGAGTGGCTGTTCTGCGGCTGGGAAATCACCACCGTGTGCTCGTTCCTTATGATTGGCTACACGCGCACGCCCGAGGCCATTAAAAACGCCTTTACCCAGATCATCCTCAACATGCTGGGCGGCATCGCGTTTTTGGCCGGACTCATGTACCTGCACGTGAACGGCATGCCGCTGACCATCTCGGGCATGATTGAGCTTTCCGGCGCCGGAACCGCGCAGTCCGCGCTGCTGGTCATGCCGGTCATCCTGTTGTCGCTCGCCGCGCTCACCAAGGCCGCACAGATGCCGTTCCACACTTGGCTGTTGGGTGCCATGGTTGCCCCCACGCCCACGAGCGCCCTGCTGCACTCGTCAACCATGGTCAAAGCCGGCGTGTTCCTGATGGTCAAGCTGAGCCCGCTCTATGCCATCTATCCCGTGACCGGCTTTATGGTCACGAGCGTGGGCGCCATCACGTTTTTGCTCGCTGCCCTTATGGCCATCTCGCAGAGCAATGCCAAGCGCGTGCTCGCGTACTCCACCATTTCCAACTTGGGCCTCATCAGTGCTTGCTTGGGTGTCGGCGCGCCCGAGGCCGTATGGGCGGCCATCTTCCTGATCCTGTTCCACACGGTGGCAAAGTCGCTGCTGTTCCTGTGCGTGGGCACGGCCGAGCATCATATCGGCAGCCGCAATATCGAGGACATGGACGGTATGTTCAGCCGCATGCCGCACCTGACGCGCCTGATGATGCTGGGCATCATGGGCATGTTTGTGGCGCCGTTTGGCATGCTCGTGTCCAAGTGGGGCGCTCTGGTGGCGTTCGCGCAGACCGGCAACGTGCTCATGATCATGGTGCTTGCCTTTGGCTCGGCCGCGACGTTCTTCTTCTGGGGCAAGTGGCTTGCCAAGCTTTCGGGCGTCGACCCCACGGCTCAAAACGTTGAGGTCAATGTCCATAAGACCGAATGGATGGCCCTCAACACCATCGCCGCGCTGCTGATTCTGTGCTGCGTGGCGTTCCCGGTTATCTCGAGCGGTCTGGTGTCGCCTTACTTGGCCATGGTGTTTGGCCGCATGCCGTACGTTATTGGCAAGGACGCCATGTACCTGATGGTGGTTATCGTGGCGTTTATCGCCGTGGTGCTGCTGACTTCATTCCGAGTGAGCAACAAACCGCATGTAAACGTATATCTTTCGGGCGTGGGAACCGACAAATATCGCCATTTCCGCGGCTCGATGGGGCACGAGGTGAAGGCCGAAAAGCGCAATTGGTACTCGGAGGATGCCCTTGGCGAGAAGCGTATTGGCCCCGCGGGTAGCGTCGTGTGCTGCAGCATCATCTTGTTTGCGCTGCTGTGTTGCGCGTGGATTGGGCCCGAGAGACTTGCCATGAGCGCGCCCTCGGTGCTGCGCGGCAAGTATTTTGAAGGCTCGGGTGTCGTGGGCATATTTATTGGCACCGTGGCGTTTGCCCTGCTGGCGCCGCTTGTGGGTGGCATGATCGACGGCATCGACCGCAAGCTGTCCGCCCGCATGCAGGGCCGCGTGGGCCCGCGCCTGCTGCAGCCCTTCTACGACGTTGCCAAGTTGCTGCGCAAGGCCCCCGCCAGCGTAAACACCATGGACGATACCTATATGGCGTGCGCGCTCATCTTTACCGTGGTGGGCGGCGGCATCTTTGTGTCGGGCTCCAACACGCTTCTGTGCGCGTTTATGGTTACCCTCGCCGCGATCTTTGTGGTGTTGGCGTCCGCCTCGACGCAAAGCCCGTTTGCCCAGGTCGGCGCCGACCGTGAGTTGCTGCAGGTTATGAGTTACGAGCCCGCCGTTCTGCTGATGAGCGTGGGCCTGTACCTTGCCACCGACAGCTTCGATTCCATCGCCGTGACGGGGCAGTCGGCCCCCATCATCGTGTACAGCGCGCCCATTTTCCTCGCGCTGCTCGCGGTGCTTACCATCAAGCTGCGCAAGTCGCCGTTTGACCTTTCGTACTCGCATCACGCGCATCAGGAGATCGTCCAGGGCGTCGCTACCGAGATGAGCGGCGGCACGCTGGCCAAGATGACCCTTATGCACTGGTGCGAGACCGTGCTGTTTTTGATGTGGGTGGGCATGTTCTTTGTTTGGGACAACCCGGTGAGCTGGGTGGTTGCCCTGGTCGTGATGGCCGCGACGTATTTTGTCGAGGTCCTGATCGACAACACCTTCGCACGCAGCACCTGGCGCAGCTGCTTTAGGCTCGGATGGGGCGTGGCGCTGGTGTTTGGCCTGCTCAACCTTATGCCCATCCTCGTCGACGTGTTTATTTAGGAGGCGGCATCCATGGATCATAAAATGTCGCGCTCGCCGTGGGTCATTCATTACGACGGCTCGAGCTGCAACGGATGCGATATCGAGGTGCTGGCCTCGCTCACGCCGCTGTTCGATGCGGAGCGCTTTGGCGTGGTCAACACCGGCAACCCCAAGCATGCGGATATCTTTTTGGTGACGGGGTCGGTCAATGCCCAGAACCTGCCCGTCGTGCGCCAGATCTACAGCCAGATGCTCGAGCCCAAGTGCGTGGTGGCGTGCGGCATTTGCGCGTGTTCGGGCGGCGTATTCCGCGATGCCTATAACGTGATCGGCGGCGTGGACCGCGCGATTCCCGTGGACGTGTATGCGCCCGGGTGCGCCATTCGTCCCGAGACCGTGATCGATGCCATCGTGGAGGCATGCGGCATCCTGGACCAGAAGGAGGCCGTGATGCGCGCCGGCGGCGATCCGCTTACCGTGGGCGGTGCCGCTACTTGGGACGGTGGCGTTGAGCTGGGCGAGGACGGGTTTGTGGCTGCGGTGGCCGGGACTGATGATGCCGGTGACGTGCCTGCCGGGGAGCCCGCCGCTGGCGACGCGCCTGCTGAGAAGCCCACCTCTGCAAAGGAGGCCGAGTAATGCAAAAGGCTATCTATACTACCGTCGGGATCGACGAGCTCCTGTCGCATGTCCAGGCGCTCAAGGGCGTCGGCGCGCGCTTTGTGCAAATGAACGCCGAGCGCAACGTCGACGACGGCTCGTATCGCCTGGTCTATACGTTTATCAACGTTCGTGCTGCTCAGGAGCATATTGCGCGGGACGGCAGCTATGCGATTGAGAACCTGGTAGTCGAGGGCATCGACCAGTACCAGGAGATTCCGTCCATCAGCTCGTACTATCCGGCGGTATTCCCGTTTGAGAACGAGGCGCACGACCTGTTTGGTCTTGTCATCACCGATATGCAGATTGACTTTAAGGGCTTTTTCTACCAGGTCTCGACTGCCGAGCCCATGAGCGTTATCACGCCCGAGGTGAAGGCCGCGCGCGAGAAAGCCATGAAGGTCCGTGCCGCTGCCGAGGCCAAGGCGCGCAAGGCCGCGGCCGAGAAGGCTGCTACTGCCACGGCCTCTGCGGGGGAGGGCACTGCGGGCGCTGGCGACGCCGCGGGCGCCGCTGCTCAGCCCGCTGCGGCTGCCGGCTCCGATGCTCAGCACGATGAGGCCGCTGCGAAGGCCGCGCTCAAGGCTGCCGAGATGGAGGCAAAGCTCGCCGCCATGGATCCCGAGAAAGCGGCCAAGGTCCGCGCGGCGCTTGCCGCTAAGGCCGCCCGCGACAAGCAGAAAAAGGAGGCGTAAGGTCCATGGCACATCGCTCCGTTATTCCGTTTGGCCCGCAGCACCCGGTGCTGCCCGAGCCGCTTCATCTGGACCTGGTGATCGAGGACGACCGCGTCATCGAGGCAATTCCGCAGATCGGCTTTGTGCACCGCGGACTCGAGAAGCTCACCGAAAAGCGTGATATGCACCAGTTTGGCTACATCGCCGAGCGCATCTGCGGCATTTGCGCCGTGGGTCACAGCTATGGCTATGCCAGCGCCTGCGAGCGCATGCTCGACATCGAGGTGCCCGGCCGCGTGCAGTATATCCGCACCATTTTGCACGAGCTTTCGCGCATTCACTCGCACCTGCTGTGGCTGGGCCTGCTTGCCGACGCCTTTGGTTTCGAGGCGTTGTTCTATCGTTCGTGGACCCTGCGCGAGCAGATTCTCAAGATCTTCGAGAGCACTTGCGGCGGTCGCGTGATTCTGTCGATTAACGAGATCGGCGGCCTGAAGCACGATATCGAGGACTCCGAGCTGGCCGGAATTGTCCAGACGCTCGATGCCATGCGTCCCGACTACGAGGCCCTGGTGCATACGTTTTTGGACGATGACAGCTGCGGCGAGCGCTTGCATGGCGTGGGTGTGATCAGCAAGAAAGATGCGCTGGAGCTTTCGATGGTCGGTCCGTTTGGGCGCGCATCGGGCGTGGATTACGACGTGCGCATGTTTGACGACGGTGCCTATGCGGATCTGGCTGCGTTTGAGCCCATCGTTGCTACCGATGGCGATTGCTATGCCCGCTGTCAGGTACGCTGTGCCGAGGTCACGCAGGCCATGGACATCATTAAGGAGCTTGTGGGCAAGATTCCGCACGACGGGATCGGCGGGCGCACCAAGCTCACGCCGGCCGACGGCGCACGCGGCGAGGTTGTGATTGAGCAGCCGCGCGGCGAGGCGTATTACTATGTGCGCGGTAACGGCACCAAGAACCTGGACCGCTTCCGCGTGCGCACGCCGACGTCGCAGAACCTGGCGGGTCTGACACATGCGCTGCAGGGCGTGCTCCTTGCCAACGTGCCCATGATTATCCTGACCATCGACCCCTGCATTAGCTGCACGGAAAGGTAGGCGCGGCATGAGTTTACTGACATTTGCCAAGACGGCCTTAGGTTCTATGGTCAAGCAGCCGGTCACGGTGCGCTATCCGCAGGAGAAGCTGACGGCACCCGAGCGCTTGCGCGGGCATATCGTCAACGACATGGACGTGTGCATCTGCTGCGGCATGTGCGCGCGCCGCTGCCCGGCGGGCGCGCTCGCGGTCGATCGCAAGGGCGGTACCTGGTCGATCGACCCGTACGCCTGCGTGGTGTGTGGCGAGTGCATCGAGAGCTGCCCCAAGCACTGCCTGACTATGGACACCGCCCGTACTCCAGTTGCGGCGGATAAGACTCCCACGGTAGAAACCAAGCCGGAGTAACGCCGGAATAGAGCTGGGATAGGGGCCGGTGGGGCAAAAATGCCCCACCGGCCCCGCGCTTAAACGCGCGGTTGTGCCGTCGCGAACAAAACTATGCCGGATTACTACGATAAATCGCCCACCTCCAACCACACCGCATTTGGCAAAATCAAAACCGCAGGTAGACGGCTTGTAGTTTTGCGAAAAAATCACGCGTGGTCGGGAATCTCGTTTTTATCGTAGTAAACCGGCATAGTTTTGAAATGACACCATATTCGTAACATCACTTGATCTCCCGTGGACAGAGGGAAACGGATCATTTTGGCCTCGCGAGGACATCCGTGTGGCCCGTTCGCCATGAAATGGGCCTATCTACTACGTTTGGGCGGTGGCCCTCAACCACGGCAAAAAATGCGAAAAGAAAACCGCAGGTAGAACGCCTGCGATTTTCTGGAAAACGGGGGTATGGTCAAGGGTATCGAGTCAAACGTAGTAGATGGGCAGGTTTCGTGGCGAGCGGTTCCGGGTGATTCCTTGGGGACGGAGGAAAACGGATCATTTTGGTCCCGCGAGGCTTGCGGAGGCGCTCGTGCAGAGCCGCTCGGACAAAACTATGCCGGTTTACGGGGCTAAGTCACGCGCTCCCAACCATGCCGATATCCGTGAAAATAAAACCGCAGGTAGACAAGCCGTCATTTTACGGAAAACGCGGGTATGGATGGGGGCCCTGAGCTTAGCCCCGTAAACCGGCATAGTTTTGAAATGGCATTAAATCGATAACAGCTATTTTGCTCTGTCGGAGCGGTTGGCCGTTGGGTAATTACCCTCGCAGGTAGGCGATGGCGATCTGCGTGCGGTTGCGTAGGCCCATTTTGGCAAGGATCGAGCTGATGTGGTTGCGTACGGTGCCTTCGCCCATATAGGCGGTGGCGGCAATCTCCTTGTTATCGAGGCCGCGGGCGATGAGCTCGGCGACTTCGAACTCGCGGTCGGTCAGACCGGCAAAGGCGGCGGGCCGGCGGGTCGCGCCGGCCTCGACGTCCGCCCCATCAAAGTTGATATCTTCGATCGCCTTGCCCTCGAGCACGCGTTTGCCGTCCATGACCTGCGCCAACGCCGGCGGAATGGCAGCGACATCGGTCTTGATCAGGTAGCCGCGGGCGCCCAGCTTGAGCGCCGACACAATGTACTCGTCATCCGAGAACGTCGTCAGAAACACCACGCGCGCCGCAGGGTCGTGCTCAAGGATCTCGCGCGCGGCCGAAAGGCCGTCGCGTCCCGGCATCTGGATGTCGAGCAGCGCAATATCGGGTGCGTGCTCGGCGTAGAGCGCCACCGCATCGTTGCCGTTGGCACCGGTGCCCACCACTTCGATCTGCGGCTGGGCGCCCAAGATAATCTTGAGCGAATCGACCACCAAGCGGTCGTCGTCGACAACGATGAGCCTCATCGGCCCTCATCTCCTTGCTGTTTGGGAACGGTGGCAAACACACGCCAGCCGCCGGCGCCGGCACGCGGGCCGGCGGTGAAGGTGCCGCCAAGCGCCTCGATGCGCTCGCGCATGGAGGCGAGCCCCATGCCCTCCGCGGTGCCGCGGCCGCTTGCTTGGACCTCACCCACGCCATCGTCGGTAACAATGAGCTGGTAAAACGACGGATGCTCCATGCACCGTACGGTGACGGTCTGGGCGCAAGCGTGGCGCATGGTATTGGAGAGCGCTTCGCGCAGGACCGCTGCAAAGCAGTTGGCGACGTTTGCGGGCGCATGTTCGGCCATAACTTCAAGCTCAATCTGCGGGCCGCCGTCCGAGCGTGTGCCTTCGACAATGCGTTCGAGCTGCACGGAAAGGTCGACGGCGTTGTCGTTGAGCGCGTGGACGCTGGTGCGCACAAGCTGGAGCGCCTCGTCAACCGTGCGTTTAACGTCGGCGAAATCGGCGGCGACGCCAGGCTCGTCGGCGTGGACCACGCGTAGGGCTTCGGCCTGCAGTGAGGCGCGCGTGAGCTGGTGCCCGACGTTATCGTGGATCTCGCGCGCGATGCGGGCGCGTTCGGCGAGCGTCGCGAGCTCGACTTCGTAGTCCTGGCGATCGGCAAGATCGCGGTTGCGCGCCTCGAGCGCGAGGGCTCGTTCCTGCAGCTCGTCGCGGGTGCGGCGCATGCGCCGCTGCTCGCGCTCCAACTGGGCGGTGCGTAGCGATAGCAAGGTGGCGGCAACCGAAAGGATGGCGGTTAACAGCAGCGTTCGGGTGGTGAGCACGCCACCACGAAGGTCCGCGACAAGCGCGCAGACAAACACGGCGCCAATCGCCAGCGCGGGCCAGATTCGTTCACGGCGAACGCGTCGCGCGATGTCATAGAGAGCGAGAGGCGCAAACGGCACAAACGGCGGCACGAAGACAGCCGCGATGATGCAGGCGTAGCTCGCGGCCTCGCTCACACGGCGGGCGCGGTTTCCCTGTACGACCTCGGCCAGCGAGGTGGCAATAACGCCAAGGCAAAACGCCGCGACCAGGCGAGCGTCCACAGCAAGACCCATGGCGGCCGCAATACAGCACGCCAGCACGATCGATTTGTCGAAAAGCCTGTTCATACGGGTATTGTACGCGAAGCCGCGCGTGGTGGAGGGACCGCCTGCGCAACCGTGACATTCCTCCCACGCGGCAAAGCGGGGACGTCGGCAGGCCGCACGGCCAAGCTCCGCACTCGTGACAAAGCTCACTGGTGCGCGCCGCTCGCTCCTGCGATGATGCAATCGTACCGGGCCGCAATCAACAGAAGGGCCGCCTCATGACAGACATCGTCCACGTCGAAAACCTCGTCAAGCGCTACGACGACCTTATCGCGCTCGACCACTTTAGCCTGAGCATCGCCCCCGGCGAGATCTTTGGCCTGCTGGGCCCCAACGGCTCGGGCAAGACCACGTCCATCAACTGCATTCTGCAGCTGCTCGCCTACGACAAAGGCACCATCGAGCTGTTCGGCGAGCCCATGACGCCCGCCCGCTACGACCTCAAGCGCCGCATCGGTGTGGTGCCGCAGCAGGTGGCGGTGTTTGACGAGCTTACGGTGCGCGAGAACATCGACTATTTCTGCAGCCTTTACGTCAACGACCGCAAGCGCCGCCGCGCGCTCGTGGACGAGGCGATCGACTTTGTCGGGCTGGGCGACTTTGCTAAGTTCCGCCCTGGCAAGCTCTCGGGCGGCCTGGCGCGTCGCCTCAACATCGCCTGCGGCATCGCGCACAAGCCTGAGCTCATCTTCTTTGACGAGCCCACCGTGGCGGTCGACCCGCAGAGCCGCAACGCCATCCTGGAGGGCATCTGCCGCCTGCGCGACGAGGGCGCCACGGTGGTGTATACCAGCCATTACATGGAGGAAGTCGAGCAAATCTGCAGCCGCATTATGATCATGGACGGTGGCCGCGTGCTGGCGCAGGGCACCAATGACGAGCTCAAGCGCATGATTCAGATGGGTGAGCGCGTGACCGTCGAGGTCGGCGCCGTCGAGCCCGCCACAGTCGAGCGGCTGCGCGCCCTCGAGCATGTGCTTTCGGTTGAGCTTTCCGGCGGCGAGCTCATCTGCACCTGTGAGGCGAGCCCGCACAATTTGGTCGACATCCTCGACACGCTGCGCGCTGCCGACGTTGCGCTCGGCCGCGTGTGGAGCGAGCCGCCGACCCTCAACGACGTGTTCCTCGAGATCACCGGCCGCGAGCTGCGCGACTAGGGGGCAGCTATGTTCAACACCATTATCATTACGGTCAAGACGCTGCTGCGCCGGCCGAGCACCTGGGTTTGGGGCGCGGTCTTTCCCATAGCGCTTTCCACGATGTTCATGTTTATGTTTGCGAATCTGAGCTCCGACGGCACAGTCGACCCGGTGCCGGTGGCCGTCGTAGTGGATGAGGCCTGGGACGCCTCGACCTTTAAGGACGTGGCGACGTCGCTTGCCAAGGAAGGCGACGACCAGCTGCTCGAGATTCACGAGTGCGACGACGCAGCCGATGCGAACCGTGCGCTCAAGGCCGGCGAAGTCGCGGGCATCTACACGGTCGATGCCGCGGGCACGCCCAAGCTCACGCTGCTTTCGAGCTACGACAGCTCGCGCGCGTCGACGGTGCTCACCGACCGCAGCATTCTGGAGACGGTGGCAAGCTCGTATACACAAAATGCCGAGCTCATGTCCCAGGTTGCCCAAGACAACCCGGCGGCGCTCGCCGACCCGGAGGCGGTTGCGCGCGCCCTGTCGCTCGAGGGCGGCATCCACTGCGTGAGCCTGACGCGTGCCACGCCCGATGGCACGGTCATCTACTACTACGCGCTCTTTGGCCTGGTCGCGATGATGTCTGCCGAGTTTGCCGCCTTGAGCGTCGTCGATTTGCAACCCAATCTGTCGGGCCTTGGCGCACGTCGCTGCGTGGGCGGTCTTTCCAAGACGGCGTCACTGGCCGGTATCTTTGTGGGCTCGTGGCTGGTCTCCTTTGCCTCGATGACGATCGCGATTGGCTACGTGCGCCTGGTCGTGGGCGTCGACTTTGGCGGGCGCGAGGGACTGTGTTTGGTGGGCGGCGCCGTGTCCGCGCTTGCCGCGACGGGCCTGGGCCTTTTTGTGGGCACGTTTCCCGTTAAGGGCGGCAAGGCGTCCAAGTCCGGCATCCTCACGGGCTTTGCTACCACGTGCGCCCTGTTCGCCGGCCTCTACGGCGAGCCGGCGATGGCGCTTGCCGACGACGTCGCCCGCGCCTGCCCGGCCGAGTGCTGGCTCAATCCCGTCAAGCTTATCTGCGACATGTTCAACCGCCTGTATTTCTTTGAGGACCTGGGACCTTTTGCCGTTCGCGCCGGCGCGCTGGTCCTTATGGCGCTGCTGTTCGTTGCCGCCGCCACGCTGATCTTTGGAAGGAGCCGCTATGAGCACCTTTAAGACCGCGCTTCGCATGGCGCTGGCGCACCCGTTCTACCTGCTCATCTACACGGTGTTCATCTCGCTCATGGGCGTATTCATCGCGGCCTCGGTGAGCTGGAACTCGTCGCAGCTCACCGAGTACAAGCCCTACGACACCAACGTGATCGTGATCGATCGCGACGACAGCGATCTTTCGCGTGCGCTTACCAAACATCTGGGTTCGCGCTTTGAGCTGGTCACGGGCGTCGGCGACGACACCTACGACCTCGCGGATGCGCTCTCCAAGAGCAATAGTGCCAAGGGCAGCGCCGACTGCGTGTTCTTTATCCCGGAGGGGTTCGAGGACGACCTGGTCGCGGCTGCCCGCGCGAGGGAGGCCCTGCCCAAGCTCGACGTGACCTACGGTTCCGGCACCATGGCGGCGGCGCTTTCGTCTGCCGAGGCCTCGCGCTGGATCTCGCTCGCGGGCGCTGCGGCGGCGCTTGAGCCCGCTGCTTCTAACGGCGACGTTGCCAAGGCCGCCGAGCATGCCGCTGCAAAGCGCGCGGAGGTCCAGATCGAGCAGGTCAAGGTCGACTCGACGGCTGCCGCCACGCTCGAGTCGTATTTCAACTTTGGCGCGTACGCGATCATCTCGTCGGTCATCGTGTCGGTGGGACTGGTGTTCTCGGGCATGAACGAGCCCGAGCGTGTGCGCCGCATGGAGGCCGGCCCGGTCTCCGAGCGCCAGCGCTCGCTTGCTGTGTTTGCGGCCGCCGCCGTGCTCACCGTCTGCATCTGGTTTGTGTCGAGCATGATGGGCGTTGTGGGCTTTGCCGGCGCGGTCGCCGAGGTCGGCGTGGGCCGTGTGTGCCTGGCGCTGGCAGCGACGTTTGCCCTGGCGTGCACGCCGCTGGCCGTTGGCTTTGCCCTTTCGAGCCTGGGTGCGCGTGAGGAGCTGCTCAACGGTGTGGGCAACCTGCTTGGCATGCTCATGACGTTTTTGGGCGGCGCTTGGATGCCGCTGTCGCTGATGGGTTCGGCCGTGCAGACGGTGGCGCACTTTGTGCCGACGTATTGGGTGAACGACGCGATCGGCAAGGCGCTCGCTTCGGACCTGACGTCCACCGTGTTGGGCGACATCGCCTGCGACCTGGGCGTCACCGTGCTCTTCGCCGCCGCCATTGCCGCCGTAGGTCTGGCTCTCGCACGCGCCAAATCCCGCGCCTAGCCACCTAGTCATCGGGTACTCATTGGGGACAGACTTAAACGACCAAGAGTGGTCATTGGGGACAGACTTAAACGACTAGTCATTGGGGACAGTCTTTGCCGAACCGCCGGCTTGCTAAGGACTGTCCCCAGCTGCCGGCAGAAAGGGAACGTCCCTAACTGCCGGGTGGCGAAAGAGTGTCCCCAACAGCTAGTCATTTAAGAACGTCCCCAATGACTAGTCTGAAATAAAATCCAGGCCACGCTCCAAAATAGTTCGCCATG
>CBCSNG010000005.1:0-100714 GCA_965141635.1 uncultured Collinsella sp.
GTCTTCCGTCAAATACCTTGTTTGGGGGGTAATTTCGCTTGTTTTGGGCCGCATCGGGGGGGCGCCCCGCCACCCCCCGCCCCGCCCCTGCTATTCAAAGAAGCTCGGAAGCCTCTATGCGTCTGTGCAAAAGCGCGTGAACGAGCTCATCTCTTGAGCTCCCAAGAAATTCGCGAGTGCATCAACTCGGGCGTGGCCACCCTGCTGGCCGCGCCCCTCTGCATCGCACTGCTGCTGGTTTTACCATTTCTGATTTGGGATAGGCACCTTCGCTAGCTCCATGCAAGTGAATTGTGGTCCCACGTGGATTCTTTGGGCCCGATCGCGAGCGCGGGCCCGAAGGCTGTAGTAGCTGGCCCATGCCTGGCGCGACGGGTCGCAGACGCTTTCCTGGCTGCCGCCGTCCCAATAGGTGGGCACGTCCATGCGCGCCTTGGCCTGGGACGAGCCGTTGGTTTGGGTTACGTGGAAGGTCGTCGCGGTGCCCGCGGGGGCGTCGTTCCACGAGACGGTGAAGGTGACGCCGTTTTGGCTTGCGGTGGCGGAGTGGGCGTAGCCGGTTTCTGCCGCGACGGAGATTGCGGCGGGCGTCCCGTTGGTTTGGGTGCGGAGAGATGGGGCGGTGGTGTCGGTTGCGGCGATGGTGGCGTCAGCGCTTTCCGCGTTGACGGCGTTGGTGCCGGTGGATGTTGCGGTGCTGTCCTCTACGGTATCTGCTGTCGCGTTTGTGTTGGTGCCGTCTTCAGCCTTGCCTGTGTCGCTACTCGTGGCGTCGGCTTGCGCCTGCTGATCGGCTGTTTCTTGAGGCTGAATCGCTTCCGCTATGGTTGCCATGGGCATCGTCGAGCTGACCATGGACGTGCACGCGATCGCGCAGATCAGGTAGTAAAGGGGTCGTTTCATAGCGGAGCCTCTCGGTGAGCAGCCAATAGGGTCCGAAGGCAGCTCCAGGCCAGCACTCCGCACATATTTTGTTGGGGTTTATTTTACGGGAACCCCAGTCAACATCAGCGAACTTTCTGGGGAATGTTGGGGAGGGGAGGGGCGGTGGCCCCACTTTAGTCCCCGGTGGCGCTCGGGCTCGTGCTTCGTTGACTATGCCTGATGCGGCAACTCCAGCATGAGGTCGCCTTGCGCCTCTTCGAGACTCGCCACCGAGACCTTCCAGGAAAAGCCAGTGAGGCCACTGCCTAGGTCAAGCTCTACATGGTCGTATTCTTCAATTTTGCAGCCAGGGTGGTTCTCGTCGGGTGTAAGACGGTATTCGACTGGTTGCGACCCGATGATTCGATATTCCTTCTGATATGCGTACTTGGGCGTTTTAATAACGAGATTGTGTGGGATGCCCTCAAAGATCTCGCGGATTAGTTTTGGCCCGGGGACGCCGTAGGAGATGGGACCGTGGGCGTAGATGCTTCCGTCGTCGGCGGTGTGTCTGTCGGCGAGGCGTGCGAAACTGTCGTACTGCACAATGCCAATCCACCCGTCCGTGCACCCGAACTCCTGGATCATTCGCATCGGGATTTTCACGGCGTTGCCGACGATATCGTTCTCGCGGACCGTGTACATGCAGTAGATGGGCAGGCAAGTATATCCGTAGAGGCACACCCCGGGAGCCATGGACGCCTCGAGCGGATCGCCCTGCTCGCCAGGCAGGCCGTGGTAGTAGCCGGCCGCGTTCATGTAGAGGCGACCGTTGATCAGGTCGTTGATGTATGCCTCTCTGGGTGCGAACTTTAGTAGGTAGACGATGTCATTGTTGGGCATGGTGTTTCCTTTCTTTGGTAGTGATGTCCCGGGTCGCTTGTTCGTCCGGGTTGCTTGCTACCAAGGTAAGGGCGTCTGGTGGGACCCTCGTGCGGGAGTGGTGTGTGGCGTTTGCCTGGACTGTGCTTTTTCGAGATGACTGGGCGGTCAAGAAGTTTAGACCTGCGTCGACTCCATTTGTCATGTCCACAAAACCGTTGGCATTTGGTGTTAGCATCCCTAGTGTTCGCCTTGCCAGGAACGTTGTTAATTGCCATATGTATGGCTATTGCTCTATTAGGGGGATTCCCTTGGCAGATTTAGTCCATGTTTTGCCGTTCAAATCGGTGAGTGTCGAAGCTCAGAAAGCGCTCTCAAAGATTGAGTATCTCGAGGGCGATTCTGTAACCAAAGTGAAAGAGTATGACGACGTTGTGCGGTCACTTTGGGAGGCTAAGCAACTGTATGAACAGTTTCGATGGAACTATGGTGAACTGAGGCGCTTGGTTCCGTGTGATCAGTTTGACTTCTTACCCGACGGCTTTGCCAATGGGGGTTTTGGCGAGAGGACTGTTGTTAACGCTGCTTTTGGAAATTATGTTTCCGCAGCCCGTGGTCTTGTCGATAGAATGCAGGCAGTTATGCGGAAGTATGACCGAGGTTCAAATAAAGAACTTTATAAAGACTATTGGAAACTGCTTTCTTCTTGGTATGACGAAGGTGGCCTCTATGTTTTTATGTATGAGATTCGAAATCCAGTTCAGCATGGTCAAACCGTTGTTTCGCTTGTCAGGGAAAATGATGCGACTAGGGTTAGATTTGATCTTGATCAAATTGTTGATATGCGCGAATACAATACCTCGCCAAAACTTCGCGCCTTTCTAAACAAGACAATTTCGAAAATCAAAGACCATGACTCATCCGATTGTCCGTATCTTTGTTTTCGATATACAAACATGAGGTACAACGAACTTGTTATTGAGTTATTCTGTCATTTCCTGAAATGTGCCGAGCCCAGAATACGCGCCGCTCATAAGGATATGCAGAGTTTGCTATTACAGCACAGCAAAGCAGTCGGCAAGCTGGGCGGCTCTTCCTTTGTTGCATATGTTGATGGCGATATGACCCATGTTTATGATGAAGTTGATATTGACCCAGTTAAGCAATTAAAAGATATGCACCGAAAGGCACAGAAGCATCTAAAGGATGCTCGAAATGCAATTGCGGCTGAGCGCAGATCAATTCGCTAGAGAATAGCTCCAGCATTGCGGTTCTGCTCATGTTTGCGGTCGAACGGGTGCCTCTGCGGTTGTCGGTAGTCTGCGCCCAGAGTTCCATTGGCCCAGGTTTTTTATCCCAGCAAAATCCAGGATCTGCTTAGCTATCTATGGCTACGCTTCATTAAATAAGTCGTTCTTCTTTAGCCGACCGAGATATCGGTCGAGTTCGTATAAAGCGTCAATGTAGACCTGAGCTGAGTTGCGGATATCGCGCATATCTAGACAGCATCTTTCAAAATGTAGCTTGCCAGTTTCTGTTTGAGTGCTACGACAAGTCATGAGTGCGATTTCGTTCTCAGCAACGTTATCAGTCTCTTCTAATCCTTTTGGTGTGATGCGATAGATCACTGCACCCGGATATGAGTCGAGAAGGTTTTTCCCTCTCACATCAATACAAATTCGCCCCGCTGGACCAAAGCCGTATTCTTCATGCCTCGTCGAATTTAGAGGGTGTGCAATTACGATTGAGCGAACCGCTTCAAGATAATTACGCGCCTCTGTGAGTTCATTTTGTCTCGAGAGCTCGAATTTGGTTCTAATTACTTCTTTCAAACAGGTGTAATTAATCTGCCAGTATGCATCTTTAATCCAGGTGGCGAGTGCTACTAGAAATACGGTGTCCTTAATGTTGGGAGAAAATCCGTCTTTGATGGCAGCATTGAAGTCTTGAATGCTGTAGTTAGCCTTAAGAATAAGATCAGACATTAATTCATAGTGATCTAGGTCTTTCCAAGGCCACTTTTTCCAAATGCCGCCTTTGCCTTCACCCAGACCGTCCGTGGACTTTAGATGTTCGATTGATTGCACGTTGTTCCCGTCTACTTGAGTTCCGATCGGGCTCCTCATCGTTGTACGTTGTTAATTATCATAATGGCTCGACGGCAAAGCGAAGGGTTGGGTCACATTTTCGGGTACCGTCAAGATACTTTCGTAAATTGATTTAGCCGTCCTCGGCCTCGTCCTCTTCTAGCCCTCCGCTTTTCCCTTCAGCTCGTCCATCTCCTCCAGTTTGGACATGTCCAGGTATCTCCTCTTGCCCCATTCGTGCTCCGCTATGTACTTCAGTCTCGCTGACACCAGTATGACGACCGAGTTGCCGTCCGGGTAGGTCCCGACGGCCCTCGTCCTCCTCCTGATCTCGCGGTCGATGCGTTCGATCCCGTTGTTCGTCCTGATCCGGCGCCAGTGCTCCGGCGGGAATTCCGTGTAGGCCAGTGTCTCGGCGAACCCGTCGCTCACCGTCCTCGCGGTGGACACCGGCGCCCCCCAGAGGAGCTCGGAGACGTCCTCGATCCTCTTGGTTGAGACGCCCGCCAGGTACATCTCGACGATAGCCTCCTCGACAGAGGTCTCGCGCCTGCGGTAGCGCTCGATGACAGCCGTCCGGAAGGTCGCGCCGCGGAGTTTCGGCACGCCGAGCTCGACTTCCCCGGCCCCGGTGACGAACTTCCTCGCGTAGTGGCCGCTGCGGTAGACCTCCCGGCCCGCCGCCCTCTCGTAGCGTTCGGCCCCGACGGGCTCGGACGACTCGTCGTCGACTGATACGATGTTCGCATATACTGCCCGTGCCCCTTTCCTCGATGGTTTATTGTCTAGTCGCCAGAAATCATATGAATACGCGTGGACCGTGTCCCTCTATGTGTTTGTCAATTTGTGAAAGAAATTATGCGTCACCTCCTTATGCGCAACTACTTTCCCTATGGGTTATTAAGACTGCCCAAGACGGATTGTTGGTCGCCGGAGATTGGTTTGCCCAACTGCGCTTGAGACCCTTGGTGCGGATTTCCCAGTCGCCCTACAACGCTCTTGCAATGAGTGTTGTAGTGGTCATTGCCCAAACGTTCCTCGCGATTTATGCACTGTTTAGGAACATGAACTACTACGACATGAACGCACCGTTTCTCGAGAACTTCTTCAACACCGTTAAGGGTGCGGCACTGAAGCTGTCCTCGGCGATCTTGGGCGAACACGCGATAGATGTGCTGCGCAAGAAGAAGGGGAGTGACGATGAGATGCAATCCTCCGCGAGTAGCGACTGAGAATAGGTCGAGACTGGGCGACTTGCTGTTTCGCGCGCATCGAACGGTCCATGCCAGTTCAGTTGTAAGACGTTGGCGATATAAACTATTGAATCGAGCGCTGTAGCGACCGATTTCTCGTCCGCACAATTGGTCCGCGCCGCTTGTTATTCTATGGATCTACTCAATCATTAGGAGGTTCTATGGATGCAAATGAGATGGACGCCGAGGTCATTGATCGTGACCGTATTGAGGTGTTTGTTAGCTCTTCGATGAGCGATGAAGGCGATTTTAGCTGGCAGCAGCTGAGGGATGAGCTTAATCGCGCTTTGTTGAAATCGGATATCTTTAAACCCTTCGCAATCGAGTCCCATGCGAGCATTGAGCCATCATCGTCTTATTATCTTAATCGCTTAGTACAGAGCGATATAGTGATTGGAATCATACGGTCAGAATTGAGGCCAGGAACTAGTAAAGAGCTATATCGGGCTATCCAGCTCAGAAAGCCACTCATTCTCGTTAAGCTTGAAGGCGAGACATCGTCGGATATCGAGTCTCTGTTTCGTTATGTTAGGGAAATGGATGCGTGCACATATGTCGAATTGCCGAGTGATTCAGGTCTCGTTTCTTATCTGATGGATCAGCTTAATAATGTGATGGTAGATTTGTTTCACAATCGACGATTTGAAATTGAAGATGGTAAGCCGGCAGTTTTTGCAGACATTGCTCCGATCTCTATTCCCGAAGATGTTCTTGATGCTTTTGGCGCTTCTGTCGCCTTGATTTCAAAAAAATTTAACTACCATGCTGAATGGCTTGAGAGAAAGTCTGACAATCCTCACCTGTTCTTTCTTGGTGAGAAGGCGGTTGAGTGGCTACTTTATGGCACCCCCTTTTCGGTCGGTGCATTCAAGGCTGGCATTCTAGAGATTATGAAAGACAGCGGCATTCCCAGAGACACTCTTTCAATAAGGCTTGACGCCCTCGATGCTTCTATTGAAGGTTGCTATTCCAGGTGCTATGAATTACTTCAACTTGCTTGTGATTCAATAGAATCGAAAGATTGTTGGGCTTATGGTAATTGTTTAATTGACAAGCGGACTGTCGCTGGCATGCTTTCCGAATATGGATTTGGCACCCAGTGGTCAATTCAGAAACAAATTGATGCGCTCTCCGCTCCAGCCTATATTCCCCTTGCGCTTAAGTTCGAAGAGGAGGTGGGGACTGCTGTCTTAAACGCTTCGAGAGAGGCGAGGGCGGTTAATCCTTACACAACGATTCGACATGACGCTAGCCTTGCTTCCGTCATGTCGAATATATCGTGTTTGTTATTTAGTTCAATATTATGCGGGAGCATATCGAGCGCCTTATATTCTCGCAGCCTGCTTGCTAATTCGCTTATCGACTACTCCTCTATTTACAATCGGCCCGAACTTGAGCTCGAGGGAATTAAGCTGCTTGTTCTTCAGGGGGATGCTAAGGGCTTCGAGAATAGGTTTGCTTATAAGAGCGATGGTTTAAGGTCATATCTCCCCTCGTGTGCCGAGGAACTGTGGCATCTGACTTCTTTAACGGCCCAGGCATATCGTCCGAGTATGATTTCCGTCGTCATTAAGGAGTGTGCGCCTTATTTTTCGGATGATACTATTTGCGATGCTTGGAACACGTTAAACGTTGCAGATGATTTTCGGCAATGTGAATCAAAATGGATTAAGGCGATCGGCATGATCGAGATGCGGGTTGATGAGAAGTCGCTTGTAAGCCTACTTTGTCAGGTTGTCGATCAACATTTATATACCGTCGCTTCTGATGTTTCGAACGTTATTGGCGGAATGGATTTAGACAAAATCGACAAAGAGCTCGTTGATCAACTGGGCATTAGCCTTAAATCGAATTCTGATGAACTGCTTAAATACAATTTCTCTGCTGGCGTTTTCGGATGCGTTGAGAAGCGTTGTGGCTTTTCTATTTTGAGCGAAGAACAAATGGGGCATCTTTCCGCTGTTGAGCGGGGTTGTTATTTAGACAACAAATCTCCAGCATGCAATGCGGAAACGGCTTGTATCGATGAATTGCGCAGGCAATTCGACTCGAATAATCGTTCTGATTTTCACTCAGGGTTTTCCATTCGTCCCTCTTCTTTGCTATGTCGCTCACTCGATGATGTCCCTTCTGAGTCATTTAACGCATCCTTGGCTGGCGTGCTGGAGCATTGTCTTAAAGGGCTTCCGACATATCAAGGATCACCCTGCTCTGCAGGAGAGGCTATGTCCGTATTAAATAAGTTTGTATGTTGTTGCGTGCGCGATGGAAAGGCACTTCCCGTCGGTTGGACGGATTTAATTTCTGAACTTCCGGATGAGTGGCCCGAAGACCCGGTATTTAGAGAGCCTATATCAATGGACTCATGTGCATGGTCTGTAAGATGCTTAGCTCTAAAAGTTGCTACCGGCTTTGCAACAGACATAGAGTTCCTGACGTTTGGTATTAAATTTGATGCCCTTACAGCCGCCGGTCAGCTTGCGTATTTAGAAGTACTTGAGCAGCTGATTGTTTGTAATGCTATCTACGATCAATACCGTGGCGTCGTTTCTGCAATCTGTTCGAGCGTTATGCTTAGTGAGGACTCTGCTGTGCGTGAACTATTGCTTGATAGCGTTGCTGCAGGCTATCGTAGATGGGAAGCGAGCTCTTTTAGCGATTTGGCGTTTCAATCGTTACACGATGTTTCCCCTAATGTTGCATTTAAGCTTGTGCGCTTATGCAAGGAGGGGAAATTCGATGATGTCACTCTCGAGCAGAAGTTACTTGGTGAGCTCTCGAGTGATTCCAACTGGTTTATTCGCTGGCATGTTGCGAATGACTAGGCGTAAGTTTGGCGCCGGGACAACGTGGATCTCGGCGCCTTCTTGCCATCGTCTGATTAGTCCGGACCTATCCCGGTGCCAATTTGTTGCTGGCGGCTGATCTCGCAGCGCTGCCGCATGTTGGTCTTTCCTATGCCGACCCAGACTGTCCTGCTTACAGACATTCGTCCATAAAAAACGTGGCTCGTGGAGTTGGTGGGCAGTTTGTTTGCTTGCGGATTCATAATCAATAAGACGCAAACGCCTCTTCCATGGAGATCAAATGTCTGAACCGATTGTCGTAAAGCTTGCCTGTTGTAACAACATTGACTGCGCAACTATTACGCTAAAACCCAATGCAACCACTGTTCTGCACGGAATGAACGGCTCCGGTAAGAGCTCGGTTGCAAAAGCGATTCAGCTTTATAACGGCGATGACGGGCAGACGTTAGAAGTGTTGAAACCCTATGCCTCAGAATCTCTGCCATCTGTCGAGGGCTTGCCGCCGGATGCGAATATCCTCGTATTTAATGAAGACTATGTCGATAGCACGCTGTTTAAGGGCGACATGGAGCTAATCGAAAACGGATACAAGATCTTTGTCGATACTCCCGAGTATCGTAAGGCTGCAAAAGTGACAGATGAGTTACTGGCGGATGCCGTCAAAAGGTTGCGGGATGAGGGCAAGGTGGCTGAGTTGCTCTCTACAGTTAATAATTTGCTGTCTTGCTTTGGGAAGGTTTCTAAGCAGACCTATTCGAAGGTTAGCCCAATTGCGAAAGGCATCGTGTTAAAGGGAAACCTTATTGAGCATGTTTCTCCAAAGTTCGAGTCGTTTACCCCACTAATCCAAGGAGACAATGCCAAGGATTGGCTGCAGTGGCGTGACAGAGGCAGTAAATACAACTCGCGGGGCGTATGTCCGTATTGCGGCAAGGCTCTCGAACAGCCTGAACTGGAAGTGTGTAACGAAATGCAGGCCGTATACGGCGGAAAATATATCGATAACTGTACAAAAACGATTGAGACTTTCGGGGAAGCCGAGGTGCTTCTTAGCGAAAACGCCCGTGCGCAGTCTGACGCGATTTTACACGGGAAGCTAGAAGAAGAGCCCAATCCCGAGAATGATGCCTTTCTTGCCTGCATCAAAGCAGATGCGGAGGGACTTAAGGCCAAGCTCGAAAAAATCCAGCAATTAAATTATTCGTTCCTGAAGAATGAAGAAAAAGATGCCGACTATTTTGAAGGCTTAAAAATTCATGTCGAGCGTCTCGAAAAGATGAATTCGCAATTCGCGGTTGAACGCATCAACAGCATTAATGCTGTACTAGATGATCTTTCATCCAAAGTGAGGGACATCCAAATTGCCATCGGTCGTCAAAGCGCAGCATTAAGGAAATCCATCAAGGCATCGATGGCCGAAATGAATGCTTTTCTGGAGTCGGCAGGATTTCCCTACGAGATCTCAATCGCTTCGCCAGATGGGGCTCGCTGTGCCGTCTCACTGAGGCCACGCGGGCTCGCGATGAACGTCGAGGATTTAAAGTCCCACCTAAGCTATGGCGAGCGTAATTCGCTTGCGATTGCATTGTTTTCCGCTCAGGTGAAAAGTGAGAAGCCGGACATGGTTGTGCTCGACGACCCGATTTCTTCCTTTGATCAAAACAAGAAGTATGCGATTCTCCAAAGATTGTTCTCGAAATCAAAGGGTGTCTGTCGTGGGATTACAACGTTGCTGCTGACCCATGACTTTGAAACGCTCATTATGATCGGCAAAGTTCATAAAACGCTTCTGTGCGATACGTCTTGTTTCTATGCGCGCAACGATGGCGGCGTGCTGTCTCTAATGCCTGTTGAGGATGATGATTTTAATAGTGCGGTACAGTGCTTTAAGGCAATCGTAGCGAGCGACGCATCCCTGCCTTATAGAATTGCGCTTGCTAGAAGAGCAGTCGAAATTGCGTGCGGAAAGTCGCCTGCCTGGCACGTTTTATCAAGTTTGATGCATCGTCGGGAAGTTGCGACGATGCGTGAGCAAGAGCTTACTGACGAAGAGTGGAAGGAAGCAAAAAAGCAGCTTGAGGATATCGGTTTAAAGGACTTTAACTACCAAGACTTATTGAGCCAGCTTGAAAATGCGGAGCTGCTGTCCGTTTATGATCAAGCGCCTTCACCCGTTGAGAAAATCTGCGCGTTTAGATTAATCGCTGACAACAATGCTGGTGAAATGAGTCAGGTCTGCAATCGTGCCAATATCGATGAGACAGTGTTTAAATTTGCAAACGAATACTTCCATATCGAAAACCTCATGGCGTATCAGTTTGATCCCGTCAAGTTCAATACGGTTCCGGCAGGGATTATCGAAACCTGCGACAAGCTGATTGCCGGGTTTAAGAGACAATGCGAGCAGTGGGCTGATGCTGACAATTAGCGGCATCTCCTTGGTGTCCCTCTTTTAATAAAGGCATTCCATTTGCACACTTTTGTGCCTGGTTCAAGGATTGATTTGGAAGATTGGTGGCACCGGATTGACGGACCCCGGGTTCTCGCTTAAAGTAACCCTTGTGATGAGGCCTTGCGACGGTACGTCCGGCTTGGTCCGTGGGAACCGCCGAAAGGCGGTTTTCGCGTTTAAGGGGTCCAAATGGATAAACCATTTAAATCTATTGATGAGCAGATTGCGATTCTTGAAAGCCGTGGACTCGAATGCGACAACAATACTCGTTTAGTTTTGGAACGCGAGGGATACTATCCGGTTGTTAACGGCTACAAGGATTTGTTTCTCGACCAGCGGGGAGATTCTTGCCGCGAATTATTCGTAAAAGGAACGAAGTTTTCTGATATATATCGTCTATTCGAATTCGACCGCTCATTGCGTCTGCTCATGTTTGAGTATTTTAACAAGGCGGAAGCAGTCCTTAAAACAGTCTGCTCTTATCGTTTTGCAATGGCGCACAAAGATAGTCCGGAAGCATACCTGGATAGGAGATCCTACCGTGCTGATGCTGGCTATCGAAAAAAGATCGACACGCTTATCAGTGATTTCGAGAAGGTGCTATGTAGGTCTCAAAAATGGAAAAGAGACTATAAAAGGGATTACATCCGGCATTATGAGAACAATCACGACAATACGCCGGTATGGATTCTTATGAATTATTTGATGCTTGGTCAGGCATTCAAGTTTTATGAGTTTCAACCAGAAAGCATGAGAAATTCCATTGCCAAATCGTTTTCTGATCTTTATTCCGAGACGCATGAAGTCGATAAGCGCATCAGTCCTCGAAGGCTGAGGCTCGCTTACGATCACATCAAAGATTTTCGTAACATCTGCGCACATGATGAGCGCCTGTTCTGTGCGAAGGTGTCTCCGTCCTGTGACGTAAATTTCGTCGACGTTTTAAATGATCTTGAGCTTGTGCTGACGAAGGATGATTTCAATAAGCTCCGTCGTCAAATATTGCTTAACGCAGTCACGTTGAGTGATTCGCTGAGCACGGATGCCAGCGCTAAAGTTCTATTTGCCATGGGTGTCAAAGATTGTCGAAGTGTGTTCCCTAAGGAGCTGCTTGGGCTGTAGGGTGATGCACCTTCTTCTTGAGCTTGCGCAGAAGATGGTCGAGACTATGCCGTGGATTGGTGCTATCAGCTTTGATCTTGGTCCTGCGCCCGTGCTGAAGGAAATCCAGTGCAAGGACCCGCCTGTGCGTTTTGCTGGGCGGGCCTTCTTGTGCCGCGGGCGCGGAGAGCCTGATCATCGCGGCCGGCACGTACTGCGGGCCGGGCGTGTCGGGCCCCGGCTGAGCCTGGACCGATGCCGACCACCTGGAGCTCAGCGGCTACGCGGGCGAGGCCATCGGCGCCGACGGCGGGGTGATTATGAAAGGCAGGCATCAGCTCATTACGAAGCGGGCGGATGGCAATTGGCAGGTTAAGGGCGAGGGGGCGCGTCGCGCTTCCTTTGTTACGACGACCCAGGGCGAAGCTATAAAGCGCGGTCGTCAAATTAGTTCTAATCAGCACTCTGAGCTAATCACCCATCGTCCCGATGGCAGAATCCGCGCAAAGGATTCCCATGGGCACGATCCCTTCCCGCCGAGAGGATAGGGGCTTGACGCCATTGCGGCTGCGGGCATGGATTAGCGTGTCCGCAGCCGCAAACGCCTGCCGGAAGTATGCGGCAAATTCTGGAACCCCCGAGCACAACGGCTTTTCCGCATAAAGGATCCGCAGGCAGAAGCATTGCGGCATTCCGGAGTGCTCGGCATGCTAGGGATTTGCCGCATACTTCCGAGTTTTGGCCTTGTACCCTTTGCTCCACATACTGCAAACACTTGATTGATGCTATTTAAGGTCTATAATCAAATAAAAACTCTGAAATATCTTTTCAAAACAATGAAAGGAATTTTGAGGACGATGCTTTGCCAGTTTACCTTCAGGAACTATAGATCCTATCGCGACGAAACTGTGCTTTCCATGCAGGCAACATCGATGAGGGAGTTCGAGCGCTCCCTCATAGAGTGTCCTGACGGGCAGAGTTTCCTTCCGGTAGCTGCGGTTTACGGGCCTAACGCTGGCGGCAAGTCTAACCTGCTCGAGGCTCTTGACTATATTCGTTCGGCGGTGGCAAGGCCGATCAGATTGTTGTCTGCCAGCACTGATGCGCCAGAAGGTAACCGATCTTCGATACCCCGTTGCTCTGCGTTCGAGTTCGATGACGTGTCGGCTGCTAAGCCCACCGAGTTCGAGCTCTACTATCGCGCGGGTGAGCATGAGTACCGCTATGCCCTGTCCGTGCATGCGGACGAGATCGTGTCCGAAGGATTGTGGCGGCGCAAATTGGGGGCGTCACGCACGGCGATGCTGTTCGAGCGCGAGGGGACAGGGGTTGAGCTTGGTCCCACGTTGCGTAAGCTCGTGACGGCTGCGAGATTCAACCCGAGCCTGCCATACCTGTCGTTTCTCTGCATCAACTTTGACGCGCCGGTGATCAAAGAGGCCGCCAGTTGGTTTCTTGATGGGGTGTTCCTGAACTACAACAGCTCCTATCTGGAGCAGATGCTCGAACAGTTGCTCGACGAGGATGACTCACTCGAGATCACGCGTTTTCTGCGTGCCGTTGACGTACGTATCGATGGCTTTAGGGTTGAGAAAGCTCCGGAATGGCGCGGCCAGCGCGTCTTCGTAAAGCATGAGGTGGACGGCAAGGGCTATGAGCTGCGCCTGTCCGAGGAGTCGGCCGGTACTCAGAAGCTCATGGGGTTGGCGTCGTTTCTGCTGGCGGCGCTCGAACGCGGCGGTACCGTCGTTGTCGACGAGCTCGACGCCAAGTTGCATCCGAAGCTCCTGCGCTACGTGATTCTGCTGTTCAAAGATCCCGAAGTCAACAAGAGCGGCGCGCAGCTCATCTTCTCGTCTCAGGACGTGTCCACTATGCGAAACGATGTTTTTCGCCGCGACGAGATATGGTTTGCTGCACGCGGCGAGTGGGAGGCGAGCCAGCTATGGTCGCTCGCCGACATCCACGAGGCAAATGGTAACCTGGTCAGCAAGAACGCGGCATTCGACAAGCAGTACCTGTCTGGCCGCTATGGTGCCGACCCGTATCTCACGCGCATTGAGGAGTGGGATTAATATGGCCGCGAAAAAGTCGAGGGACTGGCGCAGCGGCAAGCGCGAGGGACGCTCTCGCATGGTACAGATGACGCGCCATCTCGTGGTGACCGAGGGCAAGGAGACTGAGCCTCGATACTTTGAGGGCGTGCGCGCCGCGTTAGGCGCAGCAAATGAGCGGAAGGTTGCCGTAGTCGTTAAGGGGACTGGCAAACATACTCTCGACCTACTTGACTTCGCTGTCGAACACTGTCGCTATGCTCCTGAGACGTTTGACCATGTGTGGCTTGTATTTGATAAGGATGATTTCCCTGCATCCGATTTCGATGCGATGGAGAGCAAATGCGCCGAGCTCACCGATGGATTGAGGACGTTTCATGCGCTGTGGTCGAACCCCTGCTTTGAGCTGTGGCCCCTTCTGCACCTTCGATATACGACTGCTCCCATGTCGGCCGCAGAGTGCCAGCGTGGCCTCGCTCAAGCCATGTCTAAAGACCTGGGCATTGAGTACCGCAAGAATTTGGCAGGGCTGTTCGAGGTGGTGGACGGCAAACGAGGCGAGGCGTTGCAGCGTGCTGGACGCCTCGTCACATACCATAGGGGGCTGGGTAACGTTAAACCATCCGCGCAAAACCCTGCAACCAAGGTGGGCGAGATATTCGATGTGATTGGGCCGTATCTGGTTTGACGGTCAAGTTCGATCGGGCTTGATAAGACTGGAGATTCATGAAAGATGTTGTTTCGGGCTGCCTGCCGTCTTTAACTGGATTGACCTTTTGGGACCCGATAGGATACTAGGCCGAATCTAGCGGTATTGACGCAGTCAACCTACGGGCTCGCACGTTGCTGCTGCTAGCAGCAGATCGGGCGAGGACTGCCGCTTCTTTGGCCTGTACGCTTCCGATGGCCTGTTTGCCGTGGACGCCTCCTGGGTGGACGCGACCGGCGCCATAGCCGATGCTGCCTGCGAGAGTGGCTCACTTACGTCGGCGCAGTTTGTGACGCCGATGGGCGGGGCCTTTGGTACCGCCTGTGTTATGGACGCCAGTGGGGCCGTTGCTTAGCATGTGGTAATTGAACCCACAGGCGCCCAGTCGTCGGCGGGGAAGACCCAGCCCGGTACCTGTGAGCCCACTGGTGGCAATCCCGCGGGGGATACAAAGCCCGGTAGCGAAGAAAAGCCCGGTGATGAGACCAAGCCCAGCGAAAACCCGCCCCCCACGCCTGATTCGTCGCCCAAATCGGACGCCAAGCCTGCGCCCGCGTCCTCCAAGACGCCTGCGATCAAGACTGCCAAGAAGACCTAGCCCGCAACAACGCAAACCGCCGCGCTCCCTAAGACCGGCCACGGTGACTGGGCGGTTGCGTGCCTTGCCTTCGCCTTCTAGGTATGTTGTTGGTCACCATAAAAGTTCGGGCACTTCGTTGGGGGCCTTATTTGACAATGTAGTTTCTGCCGCTTCTTCCCCACATTTCTCTGAGTCAATAATGCAGATTGCTTGAACACGGCTTGGGGCTTGCCATAAATTTGAATTTGACTAAACTTAACTTATAAGTTAACCATATTTGGTTTCTTCTGAAGCGGAGGGGGTGGCCTTTGGCTAGTGACTATGAGCTTGTCGAATATGCTGATCCCGAGGGACGACCTTTTTGGGAACTAACCACCTCCCCTGAGAACTCTCAGTTTCAGAAGATGATGTCTGATCCTAAAACGAAGTTTACCGCCCGTAAAATGATCAATCAGATTTCAAAAATCTATGATTACGGGCTAAAGGATGTCAGTGGAACGTCAAAGCTTCGATGTATCGAGCCTAAGATTGGACTATACGAACTCAAGGGTTTTGATGGGGTTAATCGAGAAATGGTCTACGCGATTTGCCAAGGCGTGGACAAGATTGTTTTGCTTTTTTGGTTTAAGGGCCATCAAGGCTCGGGAAATATTTCCAAAGAAATTAAACGCGCAAAACAGTTGGCCCCGATAGCAAAGCGGCTTTTGGAGTCATAGCGTCGGCTTTTTTGCCCGCTTACGAAACGGAGACTTGTAATGGTTAAGGTCGATTTATCAGACTTTTACGCGGAAACGGAAACGAGTGAAACCCGTGCCTATGAGCACGCACTAGATATTGAGTTTATTGTTCATCGCGAGATGCAGCGCTCGGGCTTGAGTAAAAGCGAGCTGGCAAAGCGTATGGGCGTGAGTCTTCAGTCGCTTTCGAAATTGTTGAATTCTCAGCCCAACATGACGCTGAAAACAATCGCAAAGTTTGAGCTTGCGCTGGGTGTCAAAATTATTCCACAGGTCATTTCCAGTTATTCGAATGAGGCGCCGTTTTCTTCGTCTAATAATTTTGTCCGAGAACAATGGTCTTCATTTAACAGCGACTGCTCGGCTAAACGATTGGACTTTGAGATGATTCCGGGAGGTTTGGCTGCATGAGTAAGGATTTCATTGCGCCTATTCAGGTTGTTCATTTGTTTGTTGTCGACTCAACTTTTCATATTGAGAATGAGCCCTCCCAGAATATGGATTTAAAAGTTGACGTTAGTTATCAGGACGTCCATCTATTGAGGAACAAGGCGGGCGAGCGTGCAGACTTAAAGCTGTATGTGTGTGGCAGTCTGATTGATAGAGACGATGCAAAGGAAAAAATGCGCGCTGATGTGTCGGTCGCTATTTCGGTGTCTACAAAATTGCCGTTCGACATTTCAGACGATGAAGCGCGCCGTTATCTTCTCTCTAATGCGATTTCCATGGCGTATGGTCACGCTAAGAGCTATCTGATGGTCGTTACTGGACTTTCGCCCATGGGGGCTTTGACGCTGCCGGCAATTCTTCCTTCGGAATTGGCAGCGGACAGCGATGCGTCTTTCCAAAGTGAGTAAGTTGTTCTCGAGTTGGATTTTGCCTGCCACTGTGTGCAAATATAACGAGGTGCCGAATCGGTAGTTTGACCGATTCGGCATTTAAATTTCGAAGTTTCTAGTTGAAGCCCTGCGATGCCCGTACTACGACAGCTAAATTGACCGTGACGTCCTGTCTTGCGATATGCATGTAGCTCCACACGGGTATCATGGTGAAAACGATTTCAATGACGGGGGTGCTCGTGGTAAAGATGAAAGATGTGGCCGAGCTGGCCGGCGTTTCGAGCGCCGCCGTCTCGCGCTACCTCAACGGTGGCTACATATCGACGGACAAGGCCGAGCGCATTAAGCAGGCGATTGAGCTGACCGGATACGTGCGGTCCAGCCAGGCTCGCGCGCTGCGCACCGGTTCCACCAAGCTCATCGGCGTCATCGTGCCTAAGATTAACTCGGAGTCCGTGAGCCGCATTACCGCCGGTATTGGCCAGGTGCTCGGTCGCCGTGGCTACCAGATGCTGCTTGCAAACACCGACAACGCGGCCGATCGCGAGCTCGAATACCTCGATTTGTTCCAAAACCACCCAGTTGATGGCATTGTGCTGGTGGCAACTATGATTACCGACGAGCATCGTCGGGCGATTGAGTCGTGCCGCGTGCCGATCGTGCTGATCGGCCAGAATGTCGAGGGCGCGGCGTGCGTCTATCACGACGATTACGAGGCTGCCTTTGAGCTGGGCCATGCGCTTGCGGGTCGCGTTGACGGCAAGATTGCCTATATTGGAGTTACCGAAGAGGACCGCGCGGCCGGTTATGACCGCCGTCGCGGTTTTGAGGCCGGCTTGCGCGCCGCGGGCGTGGCGCTTGATCCGAGCCTGATTCGCCAGGGGTCCTTTACGCTCGACTCGGGTTATGGCGCGGCCCGTGAGCTGCTTTCCGTCGCTCCCGATGTTTCATTTATCGCCTGCGCGACCGACACCATGGCGGCGGGCGCGCTGCGTGCTATCGATGAGGTTCGCGGCATGGGCGAGGGCATACACCGCGTGAGCGGTTTTGGCGACAACGCGTTTTTGCGCGCGCTGACGGGCGGCATTCCCACCGTGCATTATGGCTACCTGACCAGTGGCGTCGAGGCGACCAATATGTTGCTCAACACGCTCGATGGCGTGGAGGGGGAGAGCGGTCTCAAGACACTCAAGCTCGGTCATCAGCTTATGAATGTCTAGGTCTTGGGCATGGCTGTCTGCCTCTGAGCCCTTATGTTTGTCTCAAAACTACCATTCACCGGCTTTTTCCTACCGTTCACCCTACTATGAAAACGATTGCAGACATATAAAACTGAAATCGATTACAGTGTAAGTGTCAAAGATGGCCGGGTGTAAATGCGCCCGTTGGAGGAAAGGGAAGTCATGGACTACCGCAAATCAGCCCAAGAGGTGCTCGACAACATCGGTGGCGCCGACAACGTTGTTTCGGCCGCGCACTGCGCCACGCGTCTGCGCCTGGTGATCGCCGATAATTCCAAGGTTAACAAGGAGACCATCGAGAACGTCGACGGCGCCAAGGGCGTCTTTGAGGCCCAGGGCCAGCTTCAGATTATTTTTGGCACCGGCACCGTCAACAAGGTCTACGAGGAGTTCATCGCGCTCAGTGGCGTCGAGGCTGCCACCAAGGCCGAGGTCAAGGAGGCCGCGGCGCAGCAGCAGAACATCTTTATGCGCGCCATTAAGGTGCTCGGCGATGTCTTTGTCCCCATCATCCCCGCCATCGTGGCCTCGGGCCTGCTGCTGGGAATCATGAGCGCCCTCAACTTTATGGCCTCCAACGGCTTTATCGCGCTCGACACCAATAACTTTATCTACAAGATCGCCGACCTGGTCTCGGGCACGTCCTTTGGCATTCTGCAGATCCTGATCGGCTACTCTGCCGCCAAGGCCTTTGGCGCCAACCCGTACCTGGGTGCCGTCGTCGGCGGTGCGTTTATCAACTCCTCGCTGCAGAGCGCCTACACGGTTGCCTCCGAGGGCGTGCAGACCATGGTCACCGTTATTCCCGGTGTGTACAGCTTTGAGTGGGTCGGCTATCAGGGCCACGTGATCCCCATCGTTATCGCCTGCGCCATTCTGGCCTTCCTCGAGAAGCGCCTGCACAAGATCGTTCCCGAGATGTTCGACCTCTTTGTGACTCCGCTCGTCTCCGTGTTCGTGACCGTGCTCGTGACGCTCGTTGCCGTCGGCCCCATCTTCGTGTGGGCCGAGAACGCCATCCTCGGTCTGATCCAGGCCCTGCTGACCCTGCCCTTCGGTATCGGTTCCTTTATCGTCGGCCTGTTCTATGCCCCCACGGTCGTTACCGGTATCCACCAGATGTACACCGCCATCGACCTGGGCCAGCTCGCCCAGTACGGTGTGACCTACTGGCTGCCCATCGCCAGCGCTGCCAACATCGCTCAGGGTGGCGCCGCGCTCGCCGTTGCCTTTAAGACCCGCGATGCCAAGATCAAAGGCCTGGCGCTTCCTTCGGCCCTGTCCGCCTTCATGGGCATTACCGAGCCTGCTATCTTTGGTGTGAACCTGCGCTTCTTTAAGCCCTTCATCGCCGGCTGCATTGGTGGCGGTTGCGGCGCCCTGGTCTGCGCGCTCACCTCGCTTGCCGCTTCCGGTACGGGCGTTACCGGCATCTTCGGTATCCTGCTGTGCCTGGCCCAGCCCGTGCAGTACGCGATCATGTTTGCGGTCGCCGCGCTGGTTTCCTTTGGCGTCTCGTTTGTCCTGTACAGGGACGAGCCCAAGGCTTCCGAGCAGGCCTAAGAGCTTTTGATTGAGGGGTGCCCGCGGGTTGTATGCTCGCGGGCGTTTCCCGTATCTGGTGTCGATTTCTGGCGCCTTGTTACTTTCGATCCGTTAGGACTTTGATATGTCTAATGCACTTGGCCGCGACCTTGCAAAGCTGGTTGCCGCTGTTGACGCTGCCGCCTCTGAGTGCGGTCATGGCGCGTATGGCCAGCACTTCCATATTATGCCGCCGGCGGGTTGGCTCAACGATCCCAACGGTCTTTGCCAGGCGGGCGGCGTGTTCCATGCCTATTTTCAGTATGCGCCGTTTGATGTCGAGGGCGGCGTTAAGGTCTGGGGCCATGCGACGAGTCGCGACCTTATGACGTGGGATTACGTTGGTGCTCCACTGCTGCCCGACGAGCCGTTCGATTGCCATGGTGTGTATTCGGGCTCCGCGCTTGCCGAGAACGGTCGCATTCGCGTGCTTTATACGGGCAACGTTAAGCTTTCCGATGCGGACGGCACGTACGACTACGTCAATACCGGCCGCCGCGCCGATACTGTTTATGTCGAGAGCGTTGATGGCCTTGCCGGTCGGGAGTTCAGCCAAAAGCGCGTGGTGCTGACGTCCGAGGATTATCCCGAGGATTTGACCTGCCACGTGCGCGATCCCAAGGTGTGGCGTGACGCGGACGGGCGTTATCACATGGTGCTGGGCGCCCGTCGTCGCGTGGATGGTCCGCATGTCGATAGTCGATTTTGCGCCATGCACGGCGAGGGCGCCGGGCGCGATGTGGGCGAGATCCTGGTGTATGGCTCGGCGGATATGCTGAACTGGGAGCTCGAGAGCCGTGTGTCTACGCCCGAGCGTTTCGGCTTTATGTGGGAGTGCCCGGGATACCTTGAGCTTGAGGCGGATGGCGGTGTACCGGCGAAGTGGCTGTCCTTCTCTCCCCAGGGGCTCGAGGGCGGTCGTTGGGACCGCGGCAACGTATACGCTGCTGGCTACATGCCTGTAACGGGCGACATTACCGGTGGCAATGACGCTTATGAGCTGGGCGAGTTCCGCCTATGGGACGCCGGTTTTGACTTCTATGCTCCGCAGGAGTTCACGGCCGAGGACGGTCGCCACATTCTGATCGGCTGGATGGGCATGCCCGATGAGCCGACCTATGGCAACGCGCCCACCGTTGCGTGTGGCTGGCAGCACTGCATGACGGTGCCGCGTGAGCTTACAGCCGGTACTGGTGGCGTGGTGCTGCAGCAGCCGGTGCGCGAGATCGAGCGCCATTATGCCTCGGTGCGTGTGGGGGAGGGCTCGTTGGAGGTTGCTGGCGATACCTGCTTTGACGTTATTGCTAGCGGTATAGACGGCGCATTTACCGCGACCGTTGATGGCGAGCTGAAGCTGGCGTTTGTGCCCGCCGAGGGCGAGCTGCCCGCGCGCTTTGAGATGCGATTTACCGATGAGGGTCTCGCTTCTGCCGGCTGTGGTCGCACCGTGCGCTGGGAGCCCGTCGACGAGGTTCGTAACGTGCGCATCGTTGGCGATGTCTCGTCGGTCGAGGTGTTTGTGAACGACGGCGCGCTCGTGTTTTCGACGCGCATCTATCCCGAGGCCTATGGCGTGTCCGTTGACGCCCCGGATGCGAGCGTGACCTATCACACGCTCAAGATCTAGGCGATTCGTCGCATATCGGCGCTATACTGCAGCCGTTGCCCACGATGCGGGGAACACCCGCATCGTGGGTTTTGTTTTGAAGGGACGGTGCCGTATGGGCGTACAGCAGCTAGAAGAGGCCTGGGCTGCAAGGGCCGGCGCGCGTGAAGCACGGTTGCTCGCGGCCTCGCATGTACCAGCAGCGTTGTCGCAATTGGGGATTGTGCGTCCCGGTGATCGCCTGGTTGCCTTTTCGGACGACTTTGCCGATGCGTTTGAGCGCGGCTTTGATTCCTGCGATGTTGTGCTGGTGGGCTCACCGTCTGCCGATGCGTTTGCTGCCGTGTCCAAGGGCTTTGATGCTTCGTTTGATGCCGAGGGGCCGCACCTGTGGTGGTTTGTCAACTCAATCGGCGGCTTTGGCCTGCGTGTGCCCGATCTGCGTGCCCTGGGTCGCGCGGCTCGCGATGCCCGCGCGCTGTTGGTTGTGGACAACACCGTGGCGTCGGCTTTTGGCTGCGATCCGCTGCGGCTGGGTGCTGCGCTGTCGCTCGAGGCGCTCGATCGCGTGTGCGCCGGCAAAGCTCCACGCAAGCTCGTTGCCGCTTCGGTGGCGCGCTCGCAGCTCAAGCGCCATCGCGTGGATGCTGCTGCCGAGTGCGCGCATGCGTTGTTTGCGGGCTGCGGTGCTTTGGCACTCGACCTTTCTGCCGAGGAGACCGACGTGCTGGAGCGTGGGCTTTCCTCGCTCAATACCCGCATGCAGGCACACTTCGACCGCGCCCGTGCGCTGGCCGAGTATCTGGCCGCCAACGAGATGGTGCGCAACGTGCGCTATCCCGGACTGAGCTCGCATCCTGACCATGCGGTTGCAACGGGAATCCTCGAGCATGGTTTTGGCCCGGCAGTTGAATTTGACCTTATCGAGCGTAGCGCGGGAGAGCTGTTCGACGCTTTGCCGGGGGAGTTTCGCACATCGCCTGCCGGCGGCGCAACGACACGTCTTTCGGCCCCACGTGGCAAGCAGGGGAGCACCATCCGTCTCTTCGCCGGTACCGACGACCCCCTGACGGTAGCCGCCACCCTAGACAACGCCCTCCGCCAATTAGCTACTCTTTGATGCTGGCGATGAGGTCGCTGGCTTTGGAGGTGATGACGTTGTTGATCTCGCCCTGCAACGTCTCGTAGACCGCGATGGCTCGCTCGCCGGCGGGGGTGAGCGTGGATCCGCGGGCGCCGTCTCGCTCGATGAGCTTGCAGCCCAGCTGGCCTTCGGCCTCGTTTACAATGCGCCAGGCCTTGGAATATGCCATGCCCATGCTCTTTGCGGCACGGTTGAGCGAGTGCTCACGGGCGATACCTTGCAGCAGCAAGACGCAGCCGTGGCCGAAGACGCCCGGCAAATCCTTGTCGCACGCTTGAATGACCAACTTTGCCGTCGTCTTGTACTCCATGTGCTCCGCGTCTCCCCGCTAAAGTGTTTGCTGGGCAAACGCAAAGCCTGCGTCAAACCCTCGTGTGCTCTTCTTAAATCATGCATTGTAGCAGTCAAAGTGCGTTAAGATACTTCCCCAGTATTGGGCGCCCAAGGTTGGGCTGGGTCCTACGAGGCCTGCAGCCGACCGGTCGCATGGAAAAAGGAGAAACATGGCTACGTTCTTTCCCGGTGAGTCCCACACGTTTTCGGAGTATCTGCTGGTCCCTGGTTACTCGTCCTCGCAGTGCATCCCCAACAACGTCTCTCTTAAGACGCCGCTAACCCGCTTTAAGCGCGGTGAGAAGCCGGCAATCACCCTGAACATCCCCATGGTTTCCGCCATCATGCAGTCCGTCTCGGGCGTCGACATGGGTGTCGCGCTCGCTACCGAGGGTGGCCTGTCCTTCATTTACGGTTCCCAGAGTGCCGAGTCCGAGGCCGCTATGGTCAAGGCCGTCAAGGATCACAAGGCTGGCTTCGTTCAGTCCGATTCCACGCTGACCCCCGACATGACCATGGAGCAGGTCATCGAGCTCAAGGAGAAGACCGGTCACTCCACCATGCCGGTTACCGACGACGGCACTCCCAAGGGTAAGCTCCTGGGCATCGTCACCAGCCGTGACTATCGCCCCAGCCGCGATGACCACCAGACGAAGGTCTCCGAGTTCATGACCCCGCGTGAGCAGCTCATCGTGGGCGACAAGAACATCAGCCTCAAGGTTGCCAATGACGTCATCTGGGACAACAAGCTTAACGCCCTGCCGATCGTCGACGACAACGATCACCTCATGGGCATCGTCTTCCGCAAGGACTACGACAGCCACAAGACCAACCCCAACGAGCTGCTCGATAACGACAAGCGCTACATGGTCGGCGCCGGTATCAACACCCGCGACTATGCCGAGCGCGTGCCGCTGCTCATCGAGGCCGGCGCCGATGTCCTGTGCATCGACTCTTCCGAGGGCTTCAGCGAGTGGCAGAAGCGCGCCATCGAGTGGATCCGCGCCAACTATGGCGAGGACGTCAAGGTCGGTGCCGGTAACGTCGTCGACGCCGAGGGCTTCCGCTTCCTGGCAGACTGCGGTGCCGACTTCATCAAGGTCGGTATCGGCGGCGGCTCCATCTGCATCACCCGCGAGACCAAGGGTATCGGCCGAGGCCAGGCCACCGCGCTGATCGACGTCTGCCGCGCTCGCGACGAGTACTACGAGGAGACTGGCATCTACGTGCCTGTGTGCTCTGACGGCGGTATCGTCTACGACTACCACATGACGCTCGCCCTTGCCATGGGTGCCGACTTTATGATGCTGGGCCGTTACTTCGCTCGCTTTGACGAGAGCCCGACCGAGCGCGTCAACGTCAACGGTCAGTATATGAAGGAGTACTGGGGCGAGGGTTCTGCGCGTGCCCGCAACTGGCAGCGCTACGACCTGGGCGGCGCCGCGAAGCTTAGCTTCGTCGAGGGCGTCGACTCCTACGTTCCCTACGCCGGTTCCCTCAAGGACGGCGTGGGCGGCACGCTCTACAAGGTCAAGTCCACGATGTGCAACTGCGGTGCCCTCTCGATTCCCGAGCTCCAGGAAAAGGCACGCCTAACGCTGGTCAGCTCCACCTCCATCGTCGAAGGCGGCGCCCACGACGTTGTCGTCAAGGATTCTCAGCAGAGCGTTTCCTATCGATAAGCGGCTTTCCCAAGCACCGCACCTTGCCGTTCAAACCGTCGCTCGCGTACCAAAGTACGCGTCGCTCCTCTTTCACGGCAATCTGCGGCACTTGGAAAACCCGACCATGCTTGGGCGGATAACAGATAGCGGTTGATTCACAACCACGTTATTTAGATAAAGCGAGATGCCTGTAAGTCGCAGGCATCTCGCTTGTCGTATTTGCTATCATCATCCAAGTTAACCTTAGGGTCGGTCGGCTTGGCTTTGTTCGCTACAAGTTCCGCACGCAAAGAAGAGCACTTAATGTGCTCTTCGTCTTGCGCAGGACTGTCCGCAGTAGCGAACAAAGCCAAGCCGCCCGACCCCAGCTAAGATTAAAGGAGCTGATATGTGCGATTGCACAGATCATAAGGACGAGATCCCTGCCTACGACGCGCAGGCCATTGAGTCCAAGTGGATGAAGGCCTGGGAGGACTCCAACCTCTTTGCCGTCGACACCGACGACAGCAAGCCCAAAAAGTATGTGCTCGAGATGTTCCCGTATCCGTCGGGCGACCTGCACATGGGCCACGCGCGCAACTATACCATCGGCGATGCCATGGCCCGTCAGGCCCGCATGCGCGGCTTTGACGTGCTGCACCCCATCGGCTTTGACGCCTTTGGCCTGCCTGCCGAGAACGCCGCCATCAAGCACAATACGCAGGCTGCCGCCTGGACGTATAAGAACATGGACCAGGCGCTCGCCACGATGAAGCGCATGGGCTTCTCCTACGATCTGGATCGCATGGTCAAGACCTGCAGCCCCGACTACTACCGCTGGGGTCAGTGGATCTTTGAGAAGCTGTGGGAAAAGGGCCTGGTCTACCGCAAGAAGAACCCGGTCAACTGGTGCCCTAACTGCAAGACCGTTCTGGCCAACGAGCAGGTCACCGAGGGCAAGTGCTGGCGCTGCGGCACCGAGCCCGAGAAGCGCGACCTGGAGCAGTGGTACTTCAAGATCACCGAGTACTCCCAGGAGCTGCTCGACGACCTGGAGAAGCTCCCCGGCTGGCCCGAGCGTGTCAAGCAGATGCAGGCCAACTGGATCGGCCGCTCCGAGGGCGCCGAGGTCGACTTTACCCTGTGCGACCAGGATGGCGAGCCCATCGAGGGCGACGAGGGCAAGATCACCGTCTTCACCACGCGTGCTGACACCCTGTTTGGCGTGTCCTTCTTTGTTCTGGCCCCCGAGTACGCTCGTCTGCACGAGCTCGTCGAGGGCACGGAGTACGAGGAGGCCGTCACCAAGATCGTCGAGGACTCCAAGCATATCTCTGCCGTCGAGCGTGCCCAGGGTACCCTCGAGAAGCACGGTGCCTTTACCGGCCGCTACGTGGTGAATCCCGTCAACGGCGAGAAGGTCCCCGTGTGGGTTGCCGACTACGTCGTTGCCGACTACGGTACCGGCGCTGTCATGGCCGTTCCCTGCGGTGACCAGCGCGACTTTGAGTTCGCCCGCAAGTACGACCTGCCGATCGTGCCGATCATCCTGGACGACGACGACCGCGCTGCCGTCGAGGCCAGCGGTGAGACCATTGATACCTTCCATGCCGAGACCGTCGACTGGGATTGCGCCCACGCTGCCGAGGGTACGCTGGTCCAGTCCGGCAAGTACACCGGCATGCGCGGCGGTAAGCACTCTGAGGGCGAGGCTGCCATCGTGGCCGACCTCGAGGCCATGGGCTGCGGTCGTCGCAAGGTCGAGTTCCGCCTGCGTGACTGGCTCATCAGCCGTCAGCGCTATTGGGGCAACCCCATCCCTGCCATCCACTGCGAGCACTGCGGTATTGTGCCCGTGCCCGAGGATCAGCTGCCGGTGACGCTGCCCGAGAACCTGGACCTGGGCGCCGGCGAGACCCTTGCCGAGTGCAAGGACTTCTACGAGACCACCTGCCCGGTCTGCGGTCGCCCGGCCAAGCGCGAGACCGATACCATGGACACCTTCACCTGCTCCAGCTGGTATTACCTGCGCTATACCGATCCGCACAACACCGAGCTGCCCTTCTCCCGCGAGGCGGCAGACCGTTGGATGCCCGTCGATAACTACATCGGCGGCATCGAGCACGCCATCCTGCACCTGCTCTACAGTCGCTTCTTTACCAAGGCGCTGCGCGACCTCGGTCTGCTGAGCGTGGACGAGCCCTTTACCAACCTGCTGTGCCAGGGCATGGTCAAGGACGAGAACGGCGACACTATGTCCAAGTCCAAGGGCAACGTCGTGCCCCCGAGCTCGGTTATCGAGCCCTACGGCGCCGACACTATGCGTCTGGCGATCCTGTTTATCGCCCCGCCCGAGAAGGACTTCGACTGGGATCCCAAGGCCGTCGAGGGCGCCAACCGCTTCATCAAGCGCGCTTGGCGTATCGTGTGGCAGCTCGTCCAGTCGGGTGACGCCAACGTGGCCTTCGACAAGTCCGTGCTCGACGAGACCGCGATGAAGCTCTACCGCGAGCGTCACCGCACCATCGCCAAGTGCACCGAGGACTTCGATCGCGGCCAGTTCAACACCGCGATCTCGGCCGTCATGGAGCTCGTCAACGCGGCGAGCGCCTACCTTAACGCCACCGAGGGCGCTGAGCGTGACAAGGCCCTGTGCTACGGCGTGGCCAAGGACATCGTGAGCGTCCTGGCGCCCATCTGCCCGTTCTGGGCCGACGAGCTGTGGCACGAAGCACTCGGCTGCGAGGGCAACGCCTACACCGCCGCCTGGCCCGAGTTCGACCTGGCCGAGTCCATCGAGGACACGGTGCAGATCGTCGTCCAGGTGCTCGGCAAGGTCCGTGGCCGCATCGACGTTGCCCGCGATGCCTCTAGCGAGGAAATGCAGACTGCCGCCGAGGCCGCCGTCGCCAAGTGGCTCGAGGGCAAGACGGTCGTCAAGGCCATCTGCGTGCCCGGCAAGCTGGTCAACCTGGTGGTCAAGTAAACGCCACGTGCATAGTTGACGTGTTAAAGACGAGGGGCGATCCGATTGGGTCGTCCCTCTTTTTGCGTTATATGCCCTGCCTGTCTTGTGCCGAGCGTCACCCGCTACGGAATGTGTACCAGGTCCCTAAAGTAGACATTGCCCGTCTGCTCTTCGAACATCCAGATATTGAGGTAGATGTCGTTGAGGTCGTTGCTCACGTCAAAGTTCGGGTCGTCGAAGGTGCCTACAAAGGTGAGCATCGCGGTCGCTTCTTCGCCTGCGGCGACGGGCTGGCGCATGCGCACGTCGCGGACGACGCCGTTGACGTAGGCATAAGCATCAACATCGCCAAACATCATGTCGGCGTCGGTGTTGTTTGTCACCGCAAAGACCAGCACGGCGTCGCCGTAGCCATCCGTGTCCTTGCCCACGCAGGTAACATGGACGTTCTCGTCTGCCTCAAGGTCGATGGGGAACTGTTCTTGAGGGTCGGGACCTAAGCCCTGGGGGTCGACTCTATCTTCGTCTATTTTGTCGAAGCGCTCCGAAGGCGTCGTTTTCTCGATGGTTTTGGTGCTGCCGAGATCCGGCTCGCATGGTCCGGTGTTGCCATCGTTGTTGCTGCAGCCCGCCAAAGCGAACGAGCAGGCTGCAATGGCGAGCGCGATCGTGCAGAGGGTGCCTAGGCGTTTCATGGTGTCTCCTTGCCGTAGAGGATCTGGAAGGTTGTGCGGTCTATGCGTGAATACGGCTTATCTGTTTCAGAATGTCCCTTACGAGCAGTCTGGCCGATGCGCGCCCAGGGATGGAATGCCCATAGGGCCCGATTCGGTCGGCGCGCTGGGACGTATGGCCCGTTTTGGGGCTTTTGGGGAGCACCGCACAGGAGTCCTCGCCTAATTGTCCTATTCTTGTGGAGAAGCTGTGGGCACGCTGACCTGCGAATTTCTTTGACGCTTGCACGTTTTCGCAGGTATTGGTATAGTTTGCTTGCAAATGAAGTTGTAATTGAAAGAAGTGGGGTTTCGGCCCCGCTTCTTTTTTGTATGGATGGAGGTGCCGCAATGGTCAAGACCAAGACCGAGCAGGCGATCATCGACGCGCTCGAGGCCGTCGCTCCCCAGCACGATGTCGATATTGTCGACGTTGAGCTCGTGGGCGCCACCAAGGCCCCCTGCGTGCGTGTGCGTATCGAGGGTGCCGAGGGTCAGAGCCTGTCGCTCAACGACGTCACGGCCAATACCAATTGGGTCGGCGACGTGATCGAGGAGCTCGACCCCATTTCTTCGAGCTACACGCTCGAGGTGTCGAGCCCGGGTATGGCGCGCCCGCTGCGCCGTCCGCGCGACTTTGCCCGCTTTGTGGGCGAGAACTGCGAGCTCACCTCCACCGCCACCGAGGGCCGTCGCAAGTACTCCGGCAAGATTGCCGCCGCGACCGAGACGAACGTGACCCTCGAGCTCGAGGACGGCGAGTCTGTCACCCTCGATTTCTCTGATGTTAAAAAGTGCAAGTTGAAGCCCACCTACGACTTCAAGCCCGCGAAGGAAGGAAAGTAAGATGGCAGCATCCGACATGATGTCCGCCCTGATGGAGCTTTGCCAGGAGAGGCACATCGACCAGCTCTACCTGATCGACCGCCTGGAGCAGTCGCTCGCCAAGAGCTATGCCGAGATCCTGCATCTTGAGTGGGGCGCCAAGGTGACCATCGACCGCACCACCGGCAAGATCTACGTCTACCGTCTGGAGCCGATCGACGATTCCATGGACGAGGAGGGCAACTTCACCGAGTTCGAGGAGATCGACGTCACCCCCAAGAACACGAGCCGCATCGCCGCCCAGCACGCCAAGGCCGAGATCAACGCCATCGTGCGCAACTCCGCCCGCGAGCAGATCTACGAGGAGTTCTCCGGCCGTATCGGTGACCTCATCAGCGGTACCGTGCTGCAGTCCACGCCCGACTTCACGATCGTCAAGATCCGCGATGGCGTCGAGGCCGAGCTGCCGCATTTTGACCAGCGTCGTTACGAGAACGAGCGCAACGAGCGTCCGATGGGCGAGCGCTATCTGCACAACCAGCACATCAAGGCCGTGATCATCGACGTCCGCGACCCCAACTCCAACCTGCAGCCGGTTCGCGGCGAGCACAGCCGTCCGCCGATCGTCATCTCCCGCACCCATCCCGAGCTCATGCGTCGTCTGTTTGAGCAGGAGGTGCCCGAGATCTATGAGGGCACCGTCCAGATCAAGTCGATCGCCCGCGAGCCCGGCCAGCGCTCCAAGGTCGCCGTCCACTCGCTCGACGACCGCCTGGATCCCGTGGGCGCCTGCGTCGGCCCCAAGGGCAGCCGTGTCCGCGCTGTCGTGGGCGAGCTCCGCGGCGAGCGCGTCGATGTCATCCTGTGGGATGCCGATCCGGCCGTCTACGTCGCCAACGCCCTGTCGCCCGCCAAGGTCACCCGCGTCCTTATCGACGAGGAGAAGGCCTATGCCGGCGTCATCGTGCCCGATGACCAGCTTTCGCTCGCCATCGGCAAGGAGGGCCAGAACGCCCGTCTCGCCGCTCGCCTGACCGGCTGGCACATCGACATCAAGTCCGAGACCCTTGCCGCCGACATCCTCAAGAACGTCCCCGTTCACGAGGAGCCCGCCGCCGACCTGATCGGTGACGAGGAGGACGACGACGTCCGTCGCTGCGAGTACGTGTCCGAGGACGGCGTCCAGTGCCGCAACCAGGCCCGCCCCGGCTCCCGTTTCTGCGGTGTCCACGACACCGACGCCTTCGATGATGCGGAGGACCTGATCTAGCGCGCGGTCGCGTCGGGCGGGTCCTGGCGCATCTCCCACGCTCGTTCAGTCTCTAGGCACCCAAGGTGCCAGAAAGGGTAGGTGAAGTCATATGGCAAAAGTCCGTGTGTCCACCCTGGCCAAAGAGTTCGGCATGACCTCCAAGGAACTGATGGGTCATCTCGCCGAAATGAAGATTCCCGCTAAGTCCGCTTCCTCCGCCCTGGAGGACGCTTACGTCGCCATGGTCCGCAAGCAGCTCGCCTCGGTGATCGAGGCCCGCGCCAAGGAAGTCGAGGCCGCCAAGCAGGCCGAGGAGGAGGCAGCCGCCGCCGAGGAGGCAGCGCGCGCTGCCGAGGCCGAGCGCGAGCGCATCGCCGCCGAGAAGGCACGCGAGGAGGAGCGCCGCCAGTTCGCTGCCGCCCAGGCTGCCGAGGAGGCCGCCCGTGCCGAGGCCGAGGCCAAGAAGAAGGCCGAGCAGGAGCGCCTTGCCCGCGAGAAGGAGGAGGCTGCCCGCGAGGCCCAGCGCCGCGCCGTTCCCGCTTCCGACTCCGGTTCGCGCTTCCGTTCGCTGCTTGACCAGATTGCCGCACAGGAGACCGTGCTCAAGGAGAAGAAGGACGCCGAGGAGAAGGCCAAGGCCGAGCGCGCCTCCGAGCGCGGTAACCGTCGTGGCGGCAACAACGACCGTCGCGGTGGCCGTCGTAACGATCGCAACGCCTCCGACAACAACTCCGATCGCAACGCCTCCGAGAGCCGTCCGCACAGCCATCGCACCAACGCCAGCAACAACGTCGCTGCCGGCATGGACTTCCCCAACCCCGATAAGCAGGGCAAGGGCAAGAAACGCAAGGGCGGTCACGGCAACGATGAGGACCACTACAGCCGCATGGCGCGTGAGGCCGAGGAGTACAGTCGCGAGAAGGTACTCGAGGAGGCCCGCGCCGCCGTCGAGGAGGCCTCTCGCGAGTCCACCGGTCGCCGCAAGAAGCGCAAGGAGAAGCGCGAGCGCGAGGCTGCTAAGGCTCAGGAGGAGCGCAAGATTGAGGAGGCGCTGGCCCAGGGCGTGAACCCCGAGGAGCTCGACGCCATCAAGGTCTCCCAGGGCGTTACCGTCCAGGAGCTCGCCGAGGCGCTCGACGTTCCGGCCAACGACATCATCAAGCGCCTGTTCCTGCTGGGCACGCCGCTCACGATGACGCAGTCCATGTCCGACGACCTCGTCGAGCTCGTTGCCGACGACCTGGGCCGTCAGATCAAGATCATCACCCCCGAGGAGGAGAACACCTTCTCGTTCTACGACGATCCCGCCGACCTTAAGCCGCGCGCCCCGGTCGTCACCGTCATGGGTCACGTCGACCACGGCAAGACGAGCCTGCTCGACGCCATCCGTCACACCGGCGTCGCTGCCGGCGAGGCGGGCGGCATTACCCAGGCCATCGGCGCTTCGCAGGTCATGATCAACGACCGCAAGATCACCTTCATCGATACCCCGGGCCACGCCACCTTTACGGCCATGCGTGCCCGTGGCGCCAAGGTGACCGACATCGTCATTCTGATCGTGGCTGCCGACGACGGCGTCATGCCTCAGACCATCGAGTCGATCAACCACGCCAAGGCCGCTGGCGTACCCATTGTCGTCGCCGTCAACAAGATCGATAAGCCGGGCGCCAACCCCGACCGCGTGCGCCAGGAGCTCACCGAGTACGGCATCATCCCCGAGGAGTGGGGCGGACAGAACATGTTCGTCAACATCTCGGCCAAGCAGAAGATCGGTATCGACGACCTGCTCGAGACCGTGCTGCTCCAGGCCGACGTGCTCGAGCTCAAGGCCAACCCCGACACCTTTGCCTCCGGTAACGTCCTCGAGGCTAAGCTCGACAAGGGCCGCGGTTCGGTTGCCACGGTTCTCGTGACCCGCGGTACCCTGCACGTGGGCGATACGCTGGTCGCCGGCCTTACCTACGGCCGCGTCCGCGCCATGCTCGATCCCAAGGGCAACGCCGTCACCGAGGCCGGCCCCTCCGACGCCGTCGAGATCTTGGGCCTGCAGTCCGTGCCCAACGCCGGTGACGAGTTCCGCGTGTTTGAGGACGAGCGCGAGGCTCGCGCCCTGGCCGATGAGCGTTCGCTCAAGGCACGTATCGAGGAGCAGAGCCGCGTGAAGCACGTCACGCTCGAGAACCTCTTCGAGACCATCGCCGATGCCGAGGTCAAGGAGCTCAACCTGATCATCAAGGCCGACGTCCAGGGTTCCATCGAGGCCCTTCAGGACTCGCTCGACAAGATGGATCAGTCCGAGGTCCGCATCAACACGATCCACTCCGCCGTCGGTGCCATCAACGAGACCGACGTCGTCCTGGCCGACGCCTCCAACGCCATCATCATCGGCTTTGGCGTGCGTCCCGACGGCAAGGCCCGCTCCGCCGCTGAGCGCGAGGGCGTCGAGATTCGTTGCTACGACGTTATCTACAAGTGCCTCGAGGAGCTCGACGCTGCCCGCATCGGCATGCTTAAGCCCACCGAGGTCGAGGTCTCCACGGGTACCGCGACCGTCCTGGACACCTTCAAGGTGCCCAAAGTCGGCATCGCCGCCGGTGTCCGCGTCGAGGAGGGCGAGATCGCCGCGACCGATTCCGTGCGCCTGGTGCGTGACGGCATTGTGGTCTTCAACGGCAAGATCGCCTCGATGCGCCACTACAAGGACGAGGCCAAGAGCCTCAAGAGCGGTTCCGAGGGCGGCATTGGCCTGGAGAACTTCCAGGACATCAAGCCTGGCGATCAGATCGAGGGTTACCGCATCGACCAGGTTGCCCGTACCGAGTAGGGGGTAGCGCTATGAAGCAAACGCAGGCAACCCGCCGTTTGGGCGAGCAGCTCCGCGAGAAGCTCGGTTATATCCTGCTCTTTGAGGTTTCCGATCCGCGTCTCGACCTGGTCACCCTGACTGCGGTCGAGGTCGCGGTGGACCGTTCGTTCGCACGCGTGTACGTGTCGTGCGATGCGAGCCGCTACGATGAGGTCATGGAGGCGCTTGCCAGCGCCAAGGGTCGTATTCGCAGCCTGTTGGCTCGCTCGCTCGATTGGCGCGTCACGCCCGAGCTCGATTTTCGCATCGATCGCTCGACCGATGAGGCCGAGCGCATCACGCGTGCGCTGGAAAACGTTCCGGCCACGCTTGCGATCGAAAAGGACGAGGACGGCTACCCCATAGCGGATGCCGTCCAGGAGGCAGCTTTAGATGACTAATTCCGCCGATCTCGCCTCGTGCGAGTCTGCAGGTATTAAACGACGCATCCTCGAGCTCATCGAGGGTGCGTCCTCCATTGCGATCTCGGGTCACACCTCTCCCGACGGCGATGCCCTGGGCTCCGTGTTGGGCCTGGGCCTTTCGCTTATGAAGGTGTTCCCCGACAAGGACATCGCCCTGCTGCTGGCAGATGACGATCCCGTTCCGCGCATCTACCGTTTTATGGAGGGCGCCGATTTGCTGGTGCCGGCATCTACCTACACCGGCAACCCGGACCTGTTCATTTCGGTAGACGTGCCGGTCGTCGAGCGCCTCAATAATTCCGCCGAGGTGTTGCGTCGTTCGGCTCACGTGGCGTGCTTTGACCATCACCCGGCACGCGAGGAGTTTGCCGAGGTCAGCCTTAGGTGTGTCAATGCCGCTGCTTGCGCCATGATTATCGACCGCTTTTTGGCCGATTGCGGCATTACTGCAAGCGACAGCATTGCGACCTGCCTGCTGTGCGGCCTGGTCACCGATACCGGTCGTTTTCAGTATCAGAACGCCGACGCTGCCGCGTTTCATGCCGCCTCGCGTCTGGTGGCGCACGGTGCCGATCCGGCGCGCGTCGCGCTCGAGGTCTATCAGAGCATGCGTGTCGAGTTCTTGCACCTCAAGTCCATCGTCATGGGTCGCATCAAGACGGTCGCGCACGGGCGCGTGGCATATAGCTACGCGTATGAGAGTGACCTCAAGGAATGCGGCGTCACCTCGGATGAGTGCGACGGCCTGGTCGATGTGGTGCGCTCGGTGATGGGCGTCGAGGTCTGCCTGTTCCTTAAGGGCATCGAGGGCGATACCAAGGTGCGTGGCAACCTGCGCTCCAAGGGCGATCTTGATGTTTCCGAGATTGCGGCCAACTTTGGCGGAGGTGGGCACCACGCTGCCGCCGGCTTTACCAACGCCGGAACGATTTCCGAGACGCTCACCGCGGCACTTCCCATGCTGGCCGAGCTGGTAGGGGAGGATCCCGCTTCGGTGACCGTCGAGCTCTAACTTTTTGGATGGTACATGGCTCGTCGTACACCTTCTCAACTTAATATGCTGCTCGCCGTCGATAAGCCGGTGGGCTGCACGTCCCACGACGTGGTTTCGCAATGCCGACGCGCCCTCCATGAGCGGCGCGTCGGCCATGCCGGAACGCTCGACCCCATGGCCTCGGGTGTCATGGTGGTGGGCGTGGGCCAGGCAACGCGTCTGCTGGGCATGCTCACACTCGATACCAAAAGCTACGTCGCCGACATCTCGTTTGGCGTCGAGACCAATACCGATGATGCGGAAGGCGAGGCCGTCCGCACGGTGCCCATAGCCGCCGAGCTGCGCGATCCGTCCTATGCCCGCGAGCGCCTGTGCACCATGTTGGGCCCGCAGATGCAGGTGCCGCCGGCGTTTTCGGCCATTTCGGTCAACGGCGTACGCGCCTATAAGGCTGCGCGCGAGGGCAATGCCGTGTCGCTGCCCCCGCGTCCGGTCGAGGTGTACTCCGCCGACCTGATTGCCGTGAGTGGCGACGGCGACGCCTGTGTTTGGACCGTGGCGTTTTCGGTGAGTAAGGGCACCTATATCCGTGCGCTCGCTCGCGACCTGGGTCGTGCCTGCGACAACGCGGCGCATATTTCTGCATTGCGCCGTACGGCCTCAGGTGTTGTTTCCATCGGTGCCTGTCATGCGGTCGAGGAACTTTCTGCCGAGTCCGCTGCCGGCTTTGCCCTGGATCCCATTGCGGCACTGGGCGCCACGCGCGCCGACTTGCCGGGTGATCTTGCCGACGATCTGCTGTGCGGACGTCGTATTCCTATTGAGCGCGCGCTTGCGAGCTTCGATGCGTCGAAGGCGCCGTTTGCGCTGGTGCTCGATGGCGGGCTCAAGGCGCTTGCCCGTATCGAGGGCGGCCGCTTTGTTATGGAGCATGTCTTTCCGCAGGCGATCGGCGGTGTTCGATGATGCTGGCCTCCCACGAGCTCGTGCGTATTTTTTTCGCGGGCGAGTCGGATGAGGCCTGCATCGTCGCCGCCGATGCGTTTGATGATTGCGCGTGCCTGGGCGCCGCGTCGATCGCCATCGGCGTGTTCGACGGCGTGCATCGGGGGCATCGCGAGCTGATCGACGCGGTCGTTCGCGATGCGCGTGACCACGGCTGCAAGGCGGTTGTTGTCACCTTCGATCCCGACCCGGACGTAGTGGTGAGCCCCGCGCCCGCGCAAAAATTGATGACGACGGCTGACCGTCTGCATGCCCTGGCTCTCACTGGGGTCGATGCGGTCGTGGCCGTTCCCTTTACGCCCGCGGTGGCGGCACTCGACCACGTAGGCTTTTTTAAGCTGCTGTCGCGCGTCGTCGATATCCGCTCGATTCGCGTGGGTAGCGACTTTAGGTTGGGCCGCGGCGGTGCCTCGGGCGTTGCCGAGATGCAGGCATGGGGAGCCGAGCGCGGTGTAGACGTCTATGGCCACGAGCTGCTGTGCGTCGATGGGCAGACGGTCTGCGCCACCCGTATTCGTCAGGAGCTCCGCCAGGGACATGTTGAGCTTGCCGCCGAGCTGCTCGGTCGCCCATACATGCTGCGAGGTATTGTTGCCGGCGGTCGTCATCAGGGTTCCGACATGGGTTTTCCCACGGCAAACATCCAGGTGCCCGAGGGCATTCAGGTGCCTGCCGATGGCGTTTACGAGGGCCTGGTGCTGGTCGACGATACCGTATGGCCTGCTGCCGTCAACGTGGGGCTGCCGCCGACGTATGCCGACGATGCCGCCTCGGCGCATCTCGAGGCCAACTTGATCGGGTATGCGGGCGACCTGTACGGCGCCTCGGTGTCGCTGGCGTTTACGCGCTGGCTGCGCCCGTCGCGCGTGTTCGATTCGCTGGACGAGCTTATCGCGACCGTCGAGGGTAATATTGACGATATCCGTCATCATTTGGGTGAGCAGGGGGTGAGCATCTGTGATTAGCGATGAGGAAAAAGACCAGGTACGCGCTGCGTCCGATCTGGTTGCCATCGTGCAGGAAACGGTTGAGCTTAAGCCCCGCGGCCATGAGTTTTGGGGTTGCTGCCCCTTCCATGGCGAAAAGACCCCGTCGTTCCACATTATCCCCGCTACGCAGGTGTGGCACTGCTTTGGTTGTGGCGAGGGCGGCGACGTCTTCACCTACATCATGAAGCGCGAGAACCTGAGCTTTCCCGAGTCGATTCGCTACCTGGCCGACCGTGCCGGCATTGAGCTGCACGATACCGGCGCTTATCGCGAGCGCGGCACCAAGCGCGCCCGCATCTACGACCTGTGCGCTGAGACCGCCCAGTTCTATCACACCATGCTCATGCGCGGTAAGGACAGCCGTCCGCGCGAGTACTTTGCCAGCCGCGGTATGGGCGGCGATGTCTGCCGCCGCTACTGTCTGGGCTTTGCGCCGGGCCGCAACGCGCTGGTGTCGCATCTGTCGCAGGCGGGCTTTACGCCGCAGGAGATGATCGACGCCAACGTGGCCGTGAGCCGTGGGCGCGGGCAGCTCGCCGATCGTTTTTACGACCGTGTGATGTTTCCCATTTTTGACGAGCAGGGTCATAACATAGCCTTCGGCGGGCGCATTATGGGCGACGGCCAGCCGAAGTACCTCAATACCGCTGAGACGAGCGTGTTCCATAAAAAGCGAAACCTCTACGGCTTTAACTGGGCTAAGGAGTTTATCGTTGCGCAGGATACAGCCATCGTGGTTGAGGGATATACCGACTGCATCGCCTGCTGGGAGGCGGGGATCAAAAACGTCGTCGCCACGCTGGGTACGGCGCTGACGGAACATCATGTAAAGACGCTCACCCGTTTTGCCAAGCGCATCGTGTATATGTTCGACGGCGACGCCGCCGGCCAAAAGGCCGCGCGACGTGCGATTCAGTTTATCGAGCAGGATTCGATGGATCTGCGCTGCGTGGTGCTTCCCGACGGCAACGACCCCATGGAGTTCATTACCGCGCATGGGGGCGAGGCGCTGCAGGCGCGCATCGACGCCGCCGAGCCCCTCATGGACTTTGTGTACCGCTCACTGCAGGAGTCGAGCGACATCACCACGCCGGGCGGTCGTGCCAAGGCGCTCGAGGATGCGCTGACGCTCATCTATCCGCTGCGCGATAGCTACATGATCGATACGTACTTTATCCAGATTGCCGACCTGCTGGGTTTGGATTTGGAGACGGTGCGCTCAAGCTCGGGACGCGTGTTTCGCGATGTTGCCAAGCGCGAGGACGCCGAGCGTCGTCGCGAGCAGAACTACGAGCGCCAGCGGGCGCAGACCGAGCGCGCAGGCAGCGCAGGCGGTCGGGCGTCTGGTTCGCAGGGGGCGTCTCGCGGTGCTTGGGCGTCGGGGGCGACGCCGCCGGTGTCCACGCCGGTCGAGGAAGAACCGTACGACTATGTTCCGCTCGAGGCCTACGGGGCCGCGCCGGTCGAGGCTGTCGACGATATGCCGCCGATTGATGTGCCGGTTGGTATGGATGGCGCGGCACCGGTCGCCGATATAATGGGCGCGCCCGCGTCGCCGACGATGCCGATCGTGCTGACCGACCTAGAGCGAAAGTCTTTGGCGGGGGAGCGCGAGCTGCTGACGATGCTCACGAGCTACCCCGACCTGTTCCGCACGTATGCCGATCGCATCTGCTCGATCGAGTGGGTTGATCCGCGTCACGAGTCCATCGCGTGGGCCGTGCTCGCGACGCCGCCGGGCACCGACCCCACGGCGTGCATGGATGCGGCGCGCGCGGTGTGTCCCGAGGCAGCGTCGCTTGTCAGCGCCGGGCGCATTTCGTCGACGAGCAAGCACCCCACCGAGACGAACATCGTGTTTATGCTTGATACCCTTGAGCTCTACACCATCAAGCGCCGCATGCGCGCCGCACAGGCCAAGCTTCGCCAGGACCGGTCGCTCGACGATGAGGCGCGCCGTGTGCTGACGATGCAGGCGATGCAAGATTCTCAGCGCCAGCGCGAGCTCCAAAAGTCGATTGGTGGCGTGGCCGATCCGTTCCGTTTGATCGGTTTGGAGACTGCGGGCGCCGACCAGGCCTAGATGTTGTGGTCAACCAGCGTATTCGCGCCTATATCCAGTCTGAATTTTGGGTATAGACGTCAATGTGTGTGCTAAAGTAATGAGTCCTGTGGACTATGAAGGGAGAATCTGTGCCAAAAAAGAGTGAGAGCACGGGTACTGGGCTGGAATCCTACGTTGCAAAGCTCATGGGCAACGGCTCAAACAGGACTTCGGTAACCGAGGACGAGATTCAGGTCGCCCTGAAGGATATCGATGTGTCTGACGAGCAGCTCAACGCGGTGTATTCCGCGCTGCGCAACAGCGGCATCCAGATTATCTCCGCGAGCGGAAACGACGACGCCCCCATGGACGTCGACGATGACGATAACGATAGCGATACCGACGATTTCGATGACGACGAGCACGATTCCGGCTCGCTCGACGATCACGAGCTTAAGATGGCCCGTCAGGCCGACGCCGAGATGGGTTCTTCCAAGAGCAAGAAGAAGCGCACCGTGCGCACGTCCCGTTCGCGTTCGCGCGTGCGTGGCATCGATGCCTCCACGGTGATGCTGACCGGCGACCCGGTTCGTATGTACCTTAAGGAGATCGGTAAGGTCGACCTGCTGACCGCCTCCGAAGAGGTCGATCTGGCCATGAAGATCGAGGCTGGCCTTGACGCCACCGAGAAGCTCGAGGCCGCCGAGGCGGGCGAGATCGAGCTTACCCGCGCCGAGATGCGTCGCCTGACCCGCATCGAGAACGTGGGTCTCGAGGCCAAGCAGGCGCTCATCAGCGCCAACCTGCGTCTGGTCGTCTCCATCGCCAAGCGCTATGTCGGTCGCGGCATGCTGTTCCTGGACCTGATCCAGGAGGGCAACCTCGGTCTGATCCGCGCCGTCGAGAAGTTCGACTACCAGAAGGGCTTTAAGTTCTCCACGTACGCCACGTGGTGGATCCGCCAGGCCATCACGCGTGCTATCGCCGACCAGGCCCGTACTATCCGTATTCCCGTGCACATGGTCGAGACCATCAACAAGCTCGTCCGCGTGCAGCGCCAGCTTCTCCAGGACTTGGGTCGCGACCCGACCCCCGAGGAGATTGGTGCCGAGATGGACATGAGTGCCGATCGCGTCCGCGAGATCCAGAAGATTTCGCAGGAGCCCGTGTCGCTCGAGACCCCCATCGGCGAGGAAGAGGATTCCCAGCTGGGCGACTTCATCGAGGACTCCCAGGCTATCGTTCCGCCCGATGCCGCCAGCTTCTCCATGCTGCAGGAGCAGCTCACCCAGGTGCTCGATTCGCTTGCCGATCGTGAGCGCAAGGTTATCGAGCTGCGCTTTGGCCTTGTCGACGGACATCCCCGTACGCTCGAGGAAGTCGGCCGCGAGTTTGGCGTCACGCGCGAGCGTATCCGCCAGATCGAGTCCAAGACCCTGGCCAAGCTCCGCCACCCCAGCCGCAGTAGCAAGCTGAAGGACTATATTGAGTCTTAACCTCGCAAGCAAGAAGCGCCCTCAAGCACATCCGTTTGGGGGCGCTTTCATGCAGTCATTGGGGACGTCCGCAATGACTAGTCGGAAAAATTCTCAAAAAAGTTCTTGCCCTAAGCTGATTCGTCCGTATAATAAACTTCGTTGCTTGAGAGCACACACCTATTCCTCGGTAGCTCAATGGTAGAGCACGCGGCTGTTAACCGCGCTGTTGTAGGTTCGAGTCCTACCCGGGGAGCCAGAATTTCTCAGCCCATTCCGCTGGGCTTTTAAATTCCTCGGTAGCTCAATGGTAGAGCACGCGGCTGTTAACCGCGCTGTTGTAGGTTCGAGTCCTACCCGGGGAGCCAGGTTGTAAAACCCGTCGCTTATGCGGCGGGTTTTTTCATGCCGCGATCGCCTGTGGCGAACGTTACCGTATCAACATTTCGTGTCGAGGATGTAATCGCGAACCCCGCCACCTCAACATGGCGCACTCGTTGTAAACTATTGGAATGATTGCTCCCACGAGATGGTGCCGTGAGCACCAGATAAGGAGATTCTTGTGTCTGAGACCATTAACGGCAGCCTGAGCGTCTCGAACGACGTTATTGCCGATATTGCCGGTTATGCCGCGATGACGTGCTATGGCGTCGTCGGTATGGCCGAGCAGCTCCAGGGCGCCGAGAGCGTGCGCTTGCTTGCCGGTCAGCGCCTTCGCAAGGGCGTGCTTGTCTCCGCCGACGAGAACGGCCTTACGGTCGATCTTCACGTCGTGCTCGAGAACGGCGTCAACATGAAGTCCGTTTGCCACAATCTTTCGAGCTCCGTTGCCTTCACCCTGCAGGAGATCGCCCAGATCGATCCTGCCAGCCTTAAGATCGGCATCCACATCGACGCGCTCAAGAGCCGTCTGAACTAGCATCCGAAAACGGAGATTCAAATACCCATGATTGCAAAGACCATTCGCACCTGTTTTCCGATCGCTGCGGCTGCCGTTTCCGACAAGGCCGAGGAGATCAACAAGCTCAACGTCTTCCCCGTACCCGACGGCGACACCGGCACAAACATGTCGCTCACGCTTGCCTCGGTGACCAAGGAGCTTTCCGCCCTTCCCGCCGATGCCGATATGGAGGCCATCGCCGGCGCCATCACCCACGGATCCCTGATGGGTGCCCGCGGCAACTCCGGCGTCATCACCTCGCAGATCCTGCGCGGCGTGGCCGAGGGCCTCGTCTCTGCCGACGAGCCCATCACGTCTGCCAACATCGCTTTCGCCTTCCGTCGCGCCGTCAAGGTCGCCTTCCAGGCTGTCCGTAAGCCCATCGAGGGCACGATTCTCACGGTCCTGCGAGATGTCTCGACCAAGGCCGACGAGTGCGAAAAGAAGAAGTTCTCGGCCGAGGACGCGCTCGATGCCATCGTCGTCGAGGCCTACCAGTCCGTCGCCCGCACGCCCGACCTGCTGCCCGTTCTGAAGGAGAACGGCGTGGTCGACTCCGGCGCCTTTGGCTTTGCCATCTTCCTGGAGAACTTTGTTGCCGCCGCGCTTGGCCGCAGCACCGTTGTCGAGGATTTCTCCGCCACGTTTGATTCAGCCGGCTCTGCCCGCGACGCGGCCCTTGGTCGCGTTGAGATCGAGGCCAACGACGACTGGGAGGGCTCGGAGTTCCGCTACTGCAACGAGTTCCTCTTTAAGGCCGACGCCCCGTTTGACGAGGACGAGTGCCTTAAGTTCCTGGGCTCCATGGGCGACTGCGAGCTGCTCGTGGGTGCCTACCCCGACTACAAGATTCACGTGCACTCCAACACGCCTAACCTGGTGCTCGAGCACATGCTGCAGCTTGGTCAGATCTACGAGGTCTTTATCCACAACATGGAGATGGAGGCCCACGACCGTACCGCCAAGATTCACGAGGACCAGGAAAAGGCCGCTGAGCCTGCCAAGGCGTTGGGCTTTGTCGCCGTTGCCGCCGGTTCGGGCGAGGCCGACATCCTCAAGTCCCTCGGCGTTGACGTGATTGTCTCCGGTGGCCAGACCATGAACCCCTCGACTGCCGACCTGCTGGGCGCCGTCGACCAGGTCAACGCGACCTCGGTCATCATCCTGCCCAATAACGGCAACATCCGCATGGCTGCCGAGGCTGCCGCTTCTGCTTGCACCGACAAGAAGGTCTCCGTCGTTCCCACCAAGACCGTCCCGCAGGCGTTCTCTGCGCTGTTCGCAGTCCTGCCCGATTCCGAGCTCGAGGACGCCGTCGCCGCCATGGTCGACGCCATCAGCGAGGTTCGGGATGGCGAGGTCACCCGTGCCGTGCGCGATTCCAGCGCCTCTGACGGCTCTCCAATTCACTCCGGTGACGTCATGGGTATCATTGCCGGCTCCATCGACGTGGTCGGCTCCGATGTGAAACAGGTCACGCTCGACTGCATCAACCGCATGCAGGAGGAAGAGGAGGGCGACGCGCTGACGATTCTGGCCGGCGAGGAGCTGTCCGATGAGGCCTTCCAGGAGATCGTCGACGCCATCGAGGAGGCTCAGCCCGACCTGGAGATTGACGCCCATCGTGGTGAGCAGCCGCTCTATCCCGTGATCTTCTCGATCGAGTAGGCATCTACCCATGTCCGAGCCGTGCTCCGTGCCGCGCGTCTCGGAGCGCTTTGCCCAGAGCAATGCGCTCGACGAGGATATCGCGCGACTCAAATATGTTTCGGGTAAACGTGAGGAGGCCCTTCGCCGTCTGGGAATTCGGACGGTGGGGGACCTCCTCCTCCATATCCCTCACCGATATCTCGACTTCACGCGCTCCTGGTCTATCGAGATGGCGCCCATCGGTACCGTGTGCACGATAGTCGCCACGGTCGATCGCATTGTTCAAAAGCAGCCTCGCCCGCGTATGCAGGTGACCGAGGTCTCGCTGGTGGACGAGACGGGCGTGCTGCAAGTCGCCTTTTTCCGTCAGCCATGGATTGCCCAGCAGTTTAAGCAGGGAGACCGCCTGGCCGTGATGGGTAAGGTCGAGTTTGCCTACGGCTTTAAGCAAATGGCCTCTCCGCATTTCGAAAAGCTCGAGGGTGGGCGTGCCGCGGGCACCATTCTGCCGGTCCATTACGTGAGCGATGGGGTGAGCCAGGCGTGGATGCGCCGCATCGTTAGCGGTGCGCTTGAGGTTGTCGGCAATCCCTTCGATCCGATTCCTGCACGCTTGCGCGTCAAGCGCCGCCTGATGAGTAATGCCCGTGCGCTGCGTTCAATTCATTTTCCATCGAGTATGGCCGAGCGGGATATCGCGCGACGTCGCCTTGCCTACGAGGAGTGCCTCTACCTTCAGCTGGCGCTGCGCCTGCGCAACGACGGCGGCTTGGTCGAAGTCGCTCCCTACGCCCACGCCGCGGGCGAGCACCTGGCGGCGCTCAAGGAAGCCCTGCCGTTTTCGTTGAGCGACGAGCAGGAGGCCGCGTTCAAAGACATCCTGCACGACATGTGCGATGGCGGGCGCGTGATGAACCGCCTGCTTCTGGGCGACGTCGGTACCGGCAAGACGGCCGTCGCCGCCTGCGCGCTGGCTGTCGCGGCCGATTCGGGCACTCAGTCCTGCGTTATGGCGCCTACGGGCGTGCTGGCGCGCCAATATGCCGATAAGACCGGCCCCTTGCTCTCCCAGGCTGGCATGTCTTGGGCGCTCCTGACGGGTGCCACGCCGGCGGCCGAGCGCGAGCAGATCCATGCGCAGCTGGAATCGGGCGAGCTCGACGTCCTCTTTGGAACCCACGCGGTCCTTTCGGACAACGTGGCGTTTAAGCATCTGTCGCTTGTCGTCATCGACGAGCAGCACCGCTTTGGTGTGGGCCAGCGCAATGCTCTGCGTGCCAAGGGCCCGGGTGCCGACCTTCTCGTTATGACGGCCACGCCGATCCCGCGCACGTTGGCGCTCTCGGTCTACGGCGACCTGGACACGAGCATCATCCGCCATCGACCTGTTCCGGGGGCGGGCGTTACGACGCGCGTGCTCACCGAGTCGAGCCGCGACCTTGCCTACGGCGCCATCCGCGAGGCGTATGAAAAGGGCCAGCAGGCTTACGTGATCTGCCCGCTTGTGGAGCCGAGTGACTCGGCCGATGAGCTGGAAGACGTACCCGGTATCGCCCGCGACGACGAGGGCCGCGTGACCGTGCCTGTACCGCTCCACGATACGGCAACCGAGCTCGAACGACTGCGTCTGGCCCTGCCGGGACTTACCATCGAACGCCTTCACGGCCGCATGTCGGCGGGGGAGAAGGACCGCGTGATTGATGCCTTCAAGCGCGGAGAGATCGACGTGCTCGTATCGACCACGGTGGTCGAGGTGGGCGTCGACGTGCCCAACGCCACCGTCATGGTCATCGAGAACGGTGAGCGCTTTGGCTTGGCGGCCCTGCACCAGTTGCGCGGTCGCGTGGGCCGCGGCAGCGTGTCGGGCACCTGCCTGGTCATGACGCACTCCAAGGGCAACGGCGGCGCATCCGCGGCGCAAGACCGTCTCCAGTCGCTCGAAAAGACCTCGGATGGCTTTACGCTCGCCCAGATGGACCTGCGTCTGCGCCACGAGGGCGAGATCCTGGGCTACCGTCAGCATGGCGGTGTGACCCTGCGCTTTGTGGACCTGGACGCCGACGAGGATCTTATCGAATGGGCCCATTTGGACGCGGTCGAGCTCTTGCGGTATGCTTGCAACCTTGACTCCGTGGCGACGCGTCCCTTGCGCGACGCGGTCGCCACGCGTTATCGACATATCTTTAAGGAGGTCAGCGGAGGATGAGAATCATCGGCGGTGAATGGCGCGGCCGCAAGATCGAAGAGCCGCGTGGGCGCGATGTCACCCGTCCCACGACCGATCGCGTGCGCGAGGCATGTGCATCCATGGTCATGTCGGCGTTCGACTTCGATTTGGACGAGGTCCGCGTGCTGGACGCCTTTGGCGGCTCCGGCGCCCTGGGAATCGAGATGCTCTCGCGTGGCGCCCGCTGGCTCACCACGTTCGAGATCGATCGCAATGCCGCCCGTCTGATCACCAAGAATATCGAGTCGCTGTGCCGCGACCGCTCGCGTTGGCGTGTCGTTACCGGCGATGTGTTGGCGGGCGCCTCGCGCGGCCGTGTGCCGGGTGGTCCCTTTGACCTGATCTTGCTCGACCCGCCCTATGCCTTTGGCGCCGAGCCGGTCGAGGAGCTGCTGCAAAATCTTTCCCAGCAGGGACTGCTGGCGCCCGGGGCCTTTGCCCTTTTTGAGCATGCCGCAGCCGATGCAGGTGCTCATCCGGCTTGTTTTAAGACCGTGCGAGAGAAGCGCTACGGCATTACCTCGGTTGACTTGCTGCGCTGGGTGGCCGAGGACGAGAACGACCATGCTGACGAGAACGAAAATGACGAGGATGTGCCTTCGGAGGACACCCATGAATGACACCATCAACCGCGTAATCGTCCCGGGCACCTTCGATCCCATCACCTTTGGCCATATCGACGTGATCCGCCGAGCTCGCCGTATCTTTCCCAGCGTGATCGTCGCCGTGGCCGAATCGCAGGGTAAAAACGGCGTGGGTACCACCTTTATGCTCGACGAGCGCGTGGCGCTGGCCCGCGAGGCCCTCGGCGATTTGGACGGCGTCGAGGTACTGCCCTTCACCGGCCTGCTGGTCGACTTTGCACGTGAACAGAGGGCGGGTGCCGTCGTTAAGGGTCTGCGCGCCATGACCGACTTTGAGTACGAGTTGCAGCAGGCCGACCTCAACTATCGCCTGGATAGCGAGCTGGAGTCCATCTTTGTCATGAGTGCTCCGCAGTACGGCTATATCTCGAGTTCGGTGGTGCGTCAGATCGCGTCGCTTGGCAGCGACGTGTCGACGTTTGTGCCGCCCAACGTGGTCGAAGCACTCAAACATCGCTTTTCGTGACGTTTTTTATTGCCTGGTGGCATGTGGTAAACTAACACGATGATATGTTACCTATGAAAGGAGACCGGATGCCGGGCGAGAATTTTCCTGGCGACAGGATCGTGAGTCTTGTCGACGAGCTCGAGGGGCTCATCGAAGAGGCTAAGACGCCGTTCGGCAAGAACGCCCAGATGAAGGTTATCGACGCCGACGTCTTCTTTAACATCCTCGATGAGATCCGCATGAGCTATCCCGAGGAGTGGCAGAAGTCCCGCCGTATCCTCAAAGAGCGCGAGGAGCTTATGGCCTCCGCCGCCGCTCAGGCCGATTCCATCATTGCCGATGCTCAGCAGCAGGCGCTCACCATTGCCGGTGAGCAGGAGATCGTCCGCTTAGCCCAGCAGCAGGCCGACGACATCCGCGACCGTGCCCAGCAGTACGAGCGCGAGACGCGTTATGCCGCCGAGGATTACGCCGAGCAGGTCTTTACGCACCTCGAGGAGAACCTTAAGAGTCTGACCGGCACCGTCACTCGTTGCCGTCAGCAGCTCAACGAGGGCGCCGCCCAGCAGAACGGTCAGTGGTAATGGCTGAGTTCCCGAGCGTAACCGTCGATCTTTCCGAGCAGCTCGAGTTTCCCGGAGACTCTTATCCGCTGACCGGCAAGGTCGATGTCGCCACCTACACGGTGGGCGAGAAGGAGTACCAGCTGCAGGACGGCATTTCCTACGACGTGGTCTTTACCAACGCCGGTACCGGTGTTCTGCTTTCGGGCATGGTCCGCGCTCACGCCACCGGCGAGTGCGATCGCTGCCTGGAGCCCGCATCGTTTGATATCGCAGGCGAGATCGAGGAGTTCTACCTCTTTAACGAGCCCGAGGACCCCGAGGCCTACGAAGACGGCTACGAGTTGCTGGGCGAGGACCGCATCGTCGATCTGGGCGAGCCCATCAACGATGCGGTCGTCATGGACACGCCGTTCGTCGTCCTGTGCAAGCCCGATTGCCGCGGTCTTTGCCCCACCTGCGGCATCAATCTCAACGTCGAGCAATGCGATTGCGCCGCCAAGGCGGAGGCCGAATGGGCCGCTGCCACGGAAAATCCATTTGCAGCATTGAAGAATCTCAAGCTTGACGAGTAAAACTGTGGTAGTATCGCTACTTGCGCGTAATCGCCACACTGGATAGTTCATAAGGAAGGTCACTATGCCCGTACCTAAACAAAAGCAGGGTCGTATCCGCACCCATACCCGTCGTTCCGCCAACATGAAGATCTCGGCTGCGGCTCAGTCCACGTGCCCCCGTTGCGGCGCTGTTAAGCTCCCGCACCACGTGTGCCCCAGCTGCGGTTTCTACAAGGACCGCGAGGTTATCGTTACCGAGTAACTGTATACTCTGGATACGATGCCGTTCCAACTGGAACCACAATGGCCGGCTCAATGAGTCGGCCATTTTTGTATAAGGAGCATATGAAATGAGTAACGTTCGCGTTTGTGTAGACGTTGTGGGCGGAGACGAGAAGCCCCAGGTTGTTCTCGATGGTATCGAGGCTGCGCTTGCGGCAGATTCCGAGATCGAGATTTTGGCCGTCGGTCCCGCCGAAATCGTCAACCCCTTTGCCGCAGCGCATGCCCGCGTGGAGGCCTTGGAAGCCCCCGACGTCATCAGCATGGAGGACGATCCCATCCGCGCTGTGATGACCAAGCGCAAGTCCTCGATCGTGCTTGCATGTCGTGCCATTAAGAAGGGCAATGCGGACGCGTTTTTCTCGGCCGGCTCGACCGGTGCCATGACCGCTGCCGCCACGGCCTACGTCACGCCGTTTAGGTATTTGGCAGAGGGCAAGAAGCAGCCGGTCCGTCCGTGCTTGACCAACGCACTGCCCAATCGTGCCGGTGGCCTGACGGTGCTGTGCGATATGGGCGCCAATCCCGATGTCACGGTGGACGATATGGTGCGCTTCGCCCAGATGGGTGCTGCCTATGCCCGCGTGGTTTTGGGCATCGAGCATCCTCGCGTGGGCCTGCTTGCCAACGGCACCGAGGACGAGAAGGGCTCCAACTTCACCAAGTCGTGCTTCCCGGCCATGAAGGCCGCTGTTCCCGGCTTTGTGGGCAACTGCGAGGGCACCGATCTTACGTCGGGTAATTTTGACGTCGTGGTCGCCGATGGCATGTCGGGCAACATCGCGCTCAAGGCCACCGAGGGCGCTGCCAAGTTTTTGCTTCAGGAGCTCAAGGGTGCCTTCATGTCCTCGCTCGGCACCAAGATCGCCGCGCTGCTCATTAAAAAGCAGATGCGCCAGATTAAGGCTAAGCTTTCGGGCGATGCCAAGGGCGGTGCGATCCTGCTGGGCCTGCGCGGCGTCGTGTTGATCGGCCACGGTGCTACGTCAGTCGAGGCCGTCAAGAACGGTACGCTTGCCGCGGCTCAGGCCGTGCACGTCGGGCTTGTCCAGGACGTTGCCAATTCCATGGACGGTATCGTTTTGTAAGAGCCCCGTTACGTGGCTCAACCTGTACCGTGTGGGGTAGAATCGGAGCCGTATTGCAACGCGGCTTCGATTGCCGTGTTGTGTTGTGTTCCATGACATACGAGAGGAAGCGCTATGGACCGCTCCGAAATCTTCGATAAGATCGCCGAAATTGCCGCTGACGTGCTGGGCGTCGATGTCGCCGACATTAGCGACGAGACCACTTTTGACGATCTCGATGCCGATTCGCTCGAGCGTCTGCAGCTGGTGACGGCCATCGAGGACGAGTTCGACCTCGAAATCGATGACGAGACCCTGCTGTCGCTCAACTCTGTCGCCGACGCCGTCGACGCGATCGAAAACGCCAAGGAGGCCTAAGTCTTGGCTTTGTCTGAACGACTCACGCGCGCCCAGGAGATTCTGGGCCATGAGTTCAATAACAAGGTGCTGCTGCGCGCGGCGCTCACGCATCCCTCGGCCGTCGAGGGTCAGCCGGTCTCTGCCAGCTATGAGCGCCTTGAGTTTTTGGGCGATTCCATTTTGGGCGCCGTGGTGGCCCGTTCGCTCTTTGAGTCCTATCCCGAGTTTGACGAGGGCAAGCTCACGCGGCTGAAGGTATCCCTAGTCTCGGGCGCCACGCTGTCCGAGGTGTCGCACGAGCTGGGTATCGACGACATCATCATCTTTGGCGCCTCCGAGACCGGTACCGGCGCGCGCGGCCTGCACTCGGCGCTTGAGAACGTTTACGAGTCGCTCGTGGGCGCGTTGTATCTGGATGCCGGTTGGGATGCGGCGGCGGAGTTCATCCACCGTACGCTTAAGCCGCACCTGGCCACCGAGCGTGCCGAGCACCCCGCGAACCCCAAGTCGTTCTTGCAGGAGTGCGTGCAGGCAGACGGCCACGAGCCTCCCGCGTATAAGCTGGTCGGCTCCGAGGGCCCCGCACATGCGCCCACCTTTACCGCTGTGGTGCTCATCGACGGTATTCGCCAGGGCCGCGGCACCGGTTCCTCCAAGAAGGAGGCCGAGGGGGCCGCTGCACTCGAGGCGCTCGACCGCATGGGCTACACCACCAACGGCGTGATTCTTAACAAGAAGCCTGTTTAAGCGAGGAACCGTGTATCTCAAGTCCCTCACGCTCAAAGGGTTCAAGTCGTTTGCCGACCGCGCCCATATGTCATTTGAGCCGGGCCTGACCGTCATCGTCGGTCCCAACGGCTCGGGAAAATCGAACATCTCCGACTCGATTCTGTGGGTCCTGGGCGAGCAGAGTGCCAAGCAGCTGCGCGGCCAGGCCATGGAGGATGTCATCTTCTCGGGCTCGTCGGCGCGCAAGCCGGTGGGTGTCGCCGAGGTCACGCTGGTGCTCGATAACTCGGACCATATGCTGCCCGTCGACTTTGACGAGGTCGCCATTACCCGTCGCATGTACCGCTCGGGCGAAAGCGAGTACCTCATCAACTCGAGCCCGTGCCGCCTGATGGACATTCAGGACATCCTGCACGATTCGGGCCTGGGCAAGGATACGCATTCCATCATCAGCCAGGGCAAGCTCGACGCCATTTTGCAGAGCCGCCCCGAGGAGCGCCGCGCCCTGATCGAGGAGGTTGCCGGCATCTCCAAGCACAAGCGCCGCAAGGAGCGTGCGCTCAAAAAGATTAAATCGATGGACGAGCACCTGACCCGTGCCCGCGACATCAATAAGGAGATCGCCCGCCAGCTGCGGCCGCTGGAGCGTCAGGTCGATCGCGCGCGCAAGTACAAAGAGCTGTCCTCGCGTGCGAACGAGCTTACGCAGATGCTGGCCGTCGACGAGCTTCGTTCGCTGCAGTCGCAGTGGAACGACCTGGAGAGCCGCTCCAAGGAGGGCGCTGCCGAGCTTGAGCTTGCGCAATACCGCTTGGGCGAAAAGGAGCGCGAGCTCGAGAAGCTCCAGGTCATGCTCGAGGAAAAGGGCCTGTTTGTGGGTGATCTGGGCGAGCAGCGCCGTCATATGCAAGACGTGGTCGGCCGCATCAACTCCGACATGCGCCTACTCGAGGAAAAGGGCCACAACATGGTGTCGCGCCTGTCCGACATGCGCGGCCAGATCTCGAGCTCTGAGCATCAGCGTCGTCGCGTTGTCGAGGAGCTCGAGGATGCGCGTGCCCAGCTTGAGGAAGTGACCGGTGCGCACATGCAGGCCCAGGACGACGTTGACGCCGCCGGTCCTGCCGCCGCCGAGCTCCACGAGCGCCGCGTTGCGCTCGACAATCAGATTTCGCAGCTCACGCGCGAGCAGCGCGATGTCCAGCGTGTGGCCGATAACGCCGCGCTCGAACTCGCCAAGGTGAAGGACTCGCTGAGCAACGCCGAGGTCGAGGACAACATGTACGCCTCGCGCCTGGAGCAGATCGATGAGCAGCTCGAGGAGGTTACGGCCTCGCTCGAGAGCCTTCGCGACCGCGCTGAGGAACTTGACGGTGCGCTCGGTCAGTCCCGCCAGGCCCAGATTGATGCGCGCGAGGCCACCGAGGTCGCCCGTGCGGCGTTGAAGGACTTGCGTAATCGCGAGAGTGAGGCGCGCAACAAGCTGTCCGAGGTGCGCTCGGAGCTTGCCAGCCAAAAAAAGCTCGATGCCCGCATGGCTGACAGCTCGCCGCTGGTGAGCCGACTGATGGGCGCGCTGGGCGATGATGTCTCGGGTCGTCTGGGCGATGTGCTCGAGGCTCCTCGTGAGCTCGAGGGCCTGGTCGAGCAGCTGCTTGCCGGCGATATCGATGCCTTGCTATTTGATGACGCCGCCACGCTTGAGCGTGCCGGTCGTGCGGCTCTGGACCAAAAGAAGGCCTCGGGCGAGGCGCTGCTGGTGGCGCGCGGCGTGAGCGGCGGTGCTGCTGCTAAGGGTGCTGCCGGTTCGCGTCTGGTCGACCGTCTGTCCGTGCGTTCCGGGTATGGCCCGGTTGTCGAGGCCCTGCTCGGCGGCTATTACGTGGTCGATGACTTGGCTGCCGCGCTGGCGGCACCAGTCGTTGACGGTGTGACCTATGTGACGCCCGATGGCGCCCGCGTGAGCTGTGGCGGCCTGGTGCGCGTGGGACTCGATGCCGGCGAGGCTTCGGGTGCTCTGGAGCGCAAGCGTCGCATTCGCGAGCTGGAGGGCCTTGAGCCCGATTTGGCTGTCGTGTTTGAGCATGTGTCGGATCAGGTCGTCGAGGCCAATGCGGCCGTCGAGGAGGCGCGTGCCGCTGAGGGCGATGCCGCCGGCGAGATCGCCCGTCTTGAGGGCGAGCGCCGCTCGCTGCTCTCCGAGATCGGCCGCCTGGAGCAAAGCGCCAACAACGCCGAGGTCGAGCGCGTGCGCATTTCCAAGCGTCGCGAGCAGGCCGCCGAGGCCGTTCGCGCTGCGCGCCCGCGCGTTGACGAGCTCACCCGTTCGCGTGACGAGACCCGCGCGCAGGCAAGCGACCTGGGTCTCCAGATTGCCGAAGCCAACGACGAGCTCGATCGCGTGCGCCGTGACGATTCCGAGGCAGCCGGCAAGCTCGCCGATGCCAAGGTCCGCCTGGCTCAGACGAGCGAGCGTCTGCGTTCGCTGAAGGGCCGCGTGCCCGATCTGGAGCATCGCCTGGAGGGCATCGACCGCCGTATCCGCGGAACACGCCAGGCCTCGCGCTCGCTCGAGTTGCTGCGTCTGCGCGTCGACCCTATGCACGAGCGCTATTCGGCCCTTCTGGAGCGCGCGTCGGATTGGGCCGCGCGTCTGCGTGACCAGGCTTCGCTCGAGGAGGCGGACTCGGCCTCGCTTAAGAAGACCATCGAAGACGCCAAGGCCGAGGTTGCTCGTGCCAAGGAGCGGGTCGATGCCGCCACGGCGACGCAAAATGAGTTCAAGGTCTCTCGCGGCAAGCTCGAGGTGCAGGTAGAGGCGGCCATCAAGGCCATTACCGCCGATGGCACCACGGTGCTCGAGGAAGCGCTCATGCTTCCTGCGCCTACCGACCGCGATGCCGCCGAGCGCGAGCTTAACCAGCTCGTGCGCCAGATCAACAACCTTGGCCCTGTGAACCAGGTTGCCATGGAGGAGTACGAGCAGCTCAAGCGCCGCGCCGATTACATCGAGGAGCAGCTGGCCGATCTTGAGAGCGCACGCAAGGCGCTCACCAAGATCACGGTGGCCATCGACCGCAAGATGCGTAAAGCCTTCCTGGTGACCTTTGAGAAGGTCGATGCGAACTTCCGCGAGATCTTCGCCATGCTGTTCCCGGGTGGCCAGGCACATCTGGAGATGACCGATCCCGAGCATCCGGCTGAGACGGGCATCGAGGTCGTGGCGCAGCCGCGTGGCAAGCGCATCAGCAAGATGATGCTCATGTCGGGCGGCGAGAAGAGCCTGACGGCGCTCGCCCTGCTCTTTGCCGTGTATCGCACGCGTACGGTGCCGTTCTATGTGCTGGACGAGGTCGAGGCGGCACTCGATGACGCCAACCTGTCCAAGCTCATCGGCGCGCTCGATGTTTTGCGTTCCGATACGCAGCTCTTGGTTATCTCGCATCAGCGCCGTACTATGGAGGACGCTGACGTCCTCTACGGCGTCTCGATGCAAGCCGACGGCGTCAGCCGCGTCGTCTCGCAAAAACTCGATCGCGAAACCGGAAAGGTCGTGAATGCATAATGGGATTCTTCGATGCTCTCTCGCGCGGACTTGAACGCAGCCGCGAGGCCCTCAACGAGGTCTTTTATTTTGGCGGCGAGGTCGACGAGGATTTTTGGGAGGACCTTGAGGACACTCTCGTCATGGGTGACATGGGTGCCGAGGTCGCTATCAAGGTGTCCGATGACCTGCGCGACGCCGCGGCCAAGAAGAACCTTAAGACCGCCCAGCAGCTCCGTCGCGCCCTGGCCGAGCAGCTCGAGCAACATTTTGTGCCCGCCGAGCGCGATCCGTTCTCCGACACGCCGAGCTGCGTGCTGTTTGTGGGTATTAACGGTGCCGGCAAGACCACGACGGTCGGCAAGATCGCGAGCGCCATGGCTGCCCGCGGCAAGAACGTCGTGATCGGCTCAGCCGATACCTTCCGCGCCGCCGCCATCGAGCAGCTCGATGTGTGGGGCCAGCGCGCTGGTGTCCCCGTCATCAAGCGCGACCGCGGCTCCGACCCGGCGAGCGTTTGCTACGACGTGCTCGACGAGGCCGACAAGCGCGGCAGCGACCTGGTGCTTATCGACACCGCCGGCCGTCTGCACACGAGCCCCGAGCTCATGCGCGAGCTTGCCAAGGTGGTCAACGTGACGCGTAAGCGCGCCGCCAATATGGCCGCCGGCCCCATGCCCGTCTCGGTTGTCCTCGTGATAGATGCCGCGACGGGCCAAAACGGTCTGAACCAGGCGCTCGAGTTTAACGAGGCGTTGGGTCTGGACGGTATTATCATGACAAAGCTCGACGGCACGGCTAAGGGTGGCATCGCCATGGCCGTGGCCGAGAAGCTCAAGCTCCCAATCCTGCGCATCGGCGTGGGCGAGCAGGTCGATGACCTGCAGGAGTTCAATGCCAAAGATTTCTGCCGCGCCCTGGTGGGCGAGTCCAACTAAGGAGTAACTAGTGTTTGATTCTCTGAGCGATCGCCTCAACGACACATTTGACCGCCTGCGCGGCAAGGGTAAGCTGACCGAGGCCGATATCACCTCGGCCATGCGCGACATTCGCATGGCGCTGCTCGAGGCCGACGTCAACTTCAAGGTCGTTAAGGAGTTCGTCGCCAAGACCAAGGAGCGCTGCATGACCGCCGAGGTCATGGAGTCGCTGTCGCCGGCGCAAAACGTTGTCAAGATCGTGCTCGACGAGCTCACCGAGATGCTCGGCTCCACCGAGAGCAAGCTCGTCTTTAGCAACCGCATTCCCAATGTCATCATGCTCGTCGGCCTGCAGGGCTCCGGTAAGACCACGGCTGCCGTAAAGCTGGCCTACCTGCTCAAGAAGCAGGGCCGCTCGCCGCTGCTCGCCGCGTGCGACGTCTACCGTCCCGCCGCTGCCGACCAGTTGGCCACACTCGGTGGAGAGATCGGCGTTCCGGTTTTCCGCGGTGACGGCGCGCACCCGGTCGATATCGCCAAGGGCGCCATCCAGGAGGCTGTCGACCACCTGCGCGACGTGGTCATCGTCGATACCGCCGGTCGTCTGCAGATCGATGAGCAGATGATGCAGGAGGCCGTGGACATCAAGAAGGCCGTCAAGCCCGATCAGGTGCTGATGGTCGTCGATGCCATGACCGGCCAGGATATCGTCAACGTCGTCTCGACCTTCGCCGAGCGCACCGATTTTGACGGCGTGATCATTTCCAAGCTCGACGGCGATGCCCGTGGCGGCGGCGCGCTTTCCGTGCGCCAGGTGACCGGCAAGCCCATCAAGTTCGTGAGCATGGGCGAGAAGCCCGATTCGCTGGAGCCGTTCTACCCCGACCGCATGGCCAAGCGAATCTTGGGCATGGGCGACGTTGTCGGCATCATCGAGAAGGCCCAGGAGGCGGCCGATGCCGAGCAGCTCGAGGCCGCCGAGCGCATGCTGCGCGAGGGCTTTACCATGAACGACATGCTCGACCAGATGAAGGCCGTCAAGAAGATGGGCGGCATGAAGGGCATTCTGGGCATGCTCCCCGGTGGTCAGCGTGCGCTCAACCAGATGGGCGGCAACTTGGACGAGGGCATCTTCGACAAGAACGAGGCCATCATCATGTCGATGACCAAGGAGGAGCGCCTGCGTCCCTCTATCATCAACGGCCAGCGTCGCGCGCGTATCGCCAAGGGCGCTGGCGTGACTCCCACTGAGGTCAATAGCCTTATGAAGCAGTGGGGCGAGATGAATAAGATGATGGGCCGCATGCGCACGATGGCCAATCAGGCGCAGGCCGGCGGCAAGAAGGGCAAGAAGGGTAAGAAGGGCAAAAAGATGCGCATGCCCAATATTCCCGGTCTGGATGCCATGGGTCTGGGCGGCATGGGCGGACTGGGAGCGGGTGGTCCTAAGTCCGATATGGACCTGCTGCGTCAGATGGAAGCGCAGATGCGCAATAAAAAATAACGACTGATTGGGTCGTGTGTTGCTAAGGCCGCCTGGATGGTACTCCAGGCGGCCTTCGCCGTTTGTTTGCAGGTTGTTGCATGTGCGGAAGCGTTCTGACGCGCGGGTTTGCCGCTAGTGGCAGCTGCAGCCCTCATGTCCGTCGTGGTCGTGATGACCGTGGCAGCCGCAGGACTCGCCATGCTCATGGGTGTGCTCGTGGTCATGACCATGGCAGTCGCAGGTGGCCTCGCCGGTCTGAGCGAGCGTTCCGGCAATGAGGGCCTCGACGCAGGCATCGCAGCTGCCCTGGGCGCCCGCATAGACGGTGATGCCGGCCTGGGTGAGCGCGTTGATGGCGCCGCCGCCGATACCGCCGCAAATGAGCGTGTCAACGCCACCGTTGGCAAGCAGACCCGCCAGGGCGCCGTGACCGGTGCCGCCGGTGCCTACGACCTGCTCGTTGAGCACCTTGCCATCCTGGATGTCGTAGATCTTGAACTGTTCGCTGCGGCCAAAGTGCATAAAGATGTTGCCGTTGTCGTACGTCGTTGCCACCCTCATGGTGCCGACCTCCTTTACTGGCCATGCGGCCGTCGTCGTGGTGATGGGGGAGTATGCGATATTACCGCCCTCGATACTTAGCGCTCGCCCGTTGACTAACGCGTTTGCCACCTTGCGATGTGCGCGGCTGCAGATGGCCGCCACGGTGGCACGAGCGATACCCATGTGCTGGGCGACGGTCTGCTGATTGAGGCCTTCCAGGTCGCACAGCCGCAGGACTTCGAGCTCGTCGACCGTCATCTCGATGGCGTCTCCGCTGGCAAGGCCGTCAGGGGTAAAGCCGCGATATTCAGGGATGATCCCAACGCGGCGCAATTTTTCGTGTCTTCCTGCCATACACTCTCCAAATTTGACATATGTCAACAATAGAATAGCGAATATGCGGATTTGCGCAAGGAATTTCTGGCATATGTCAGAAAATGAGGGCTTATGTTTGGGCTGTGGGGCCGCGTGCGCCTGGGCTACAATGAATCTCGCTTATAGGCGACTGACAGGAGGGTCAATGAGCAAAGCTGATCAGCAGTTTGTAGCCATGTGCCGCGATATTCTGGACCATGGCACCACCACCGAGGGTCAAAAGGTCCGACCGGTGTGGGAGGACGGCACCCCTGCCTATACCATTAAAAACTTTGGCGTTACGGCACGCTATGACCTGCGCGAGGAGTTCCCCGCGCTCACCCTTCGTCGCACGGCGCTTAAGTCTGCCATGGACGAGATCCTGTGGATCTATCAAAAGAAGTCAAATAACGTCCATGACCTCAACAGCCATATTTGGGACGAGTGGGCCGACGAGACCGGTTCCATCGGCAAAGCCTACGGGTATCAGATTGGCCAGAAAAGCCATTATGCCGAGGGTGACTTCGACCAGATGGATCGTGTGCTGTACGATCTTAAGCATACGCCGTACAGCCGCCGTATCATGACGAACACCTATGTGTTTAACGATCTGTCCGAGATGCACCTGTATCCATGCGCCTACAGCGTGACCTATAACGTCACGCAGCGCCCGCAGGACGATAAACCCACACTCAACATGATTCTCAACCAGCGCAGCCAGGACATTTTGGCCGCGAACAACTGGAACGTGTGCCAGTACGCCATCTTGCTGATGATGGTCGCGCAGTCGGTCGATATGATTCCCGGTGAGCTGCTGCATGTGATTGCCGATGCCCACATTTACGACCGTCATGTCGATATCGTCCGTGAACTTATCGAGCGTCCGCAGTTTGCGGCGCCCAAGGTAACGCTTAACCCCGATGTGCACGATTTCTATGCGTTTACGACTGACGACCTCATCGTCGAGGGCTACGAGCACGGCCCACAGGTCAAGAACATCCCCATTGCGGTGTAGGTGGCGCTCATGACGTGTAAGCTTTCTGCCATCGTCGCCGTGTGTGACGATTGGGGCATTGGGTGCGAGGGCGATATGGTGGTGTCTAATCGCGCCGACATGCGCCATTTTGTGGCGTGCACCAAAGGTTGCCCGGTCATTATGGGGCGCAAGACCCTGCTGAGTTTTCCCGGTGGGCGTCCGCTCAAGAACCGCCGCAATATCGTGCTTACCCGCGACGAGGATTTTGCCGTCGAGGGCGTCGACGTGGTGTATAGCATCGACGAGGCGCTCGCCGCGGTTGCCGATGAGCCCGTTGCGTGGGTGATCGGCGGCGGCGAGGTGTATCGGCAGTTTTTGCCGTATTGCGCCGAGGCCGAGGTCACGCACAACCATTGCACCCATGCCGTGGACACGTACTTTCCCGACTTGGACGCCGATCCCGCGTGGGAGATTGCGTGGAGTGGCGGGGTTGCCACGATTGCCTCGGGCGAGGGCGATGAGGGCGTCGATTATGAGTTCGTGACGTATCGTCGCGTTGAGGCGTAAATCGTCTGGTGTGAACGGTATCATCGGGTTGATTGAATGGGGCGGCGCTTAGCGTCGCCTCGTTTGGTATAGATGTGCTGTAAAGAAGGGTGCGGGCAGGCTGCTATGACTGATGCCGTTGAGGTGCTGCGAATTGATTCGCTCGAGGACGAGCGGCTCGATGCCTACGTGCGACTGACCGAGCGCGAGCTTCGCTGCGTGCTGGAGCCGCAAAAGGGCATCTTTATCGCCGAGAGTGCCAAGGTTATCGAGCGCGCGGTGCGTGCCGGATACGAGCCGGTGAGCTTTCTTTTGGGTGAACGCTGGCTTGACCAGATGATGCCGCTGTTTGAGCGCCTGGTCGTGCGCGAGGGCGCCGGCCCGGTTCCTGTGTTCGTGGCCTCCATGGAGCTCATGGAGCAGCTGACGGGCTTCAATGTGACGCGCGGTGCGCTCGCGGCTTTCCGTCGACCGCGCCAGATTCCGGTTGATGAGTTTCTCGACGGCGTCGTCGAGGCGGCGGGTGAGCGTCCGGTGCGTGTGTGCGTGCTCGAGGGCATTGTCGACCATACCAATGTGGGCGCGATTTTCCGTTCGGCGGCCGCATTAAACGTTGACGGTATTTTGGTCAGCCCTACGTGCTGCGACCCGCTGTACCGTCGCTCGGCCCGCGTGAGCATGGGCACGGTGTTTCAGGTGCCGTGGACGCGCATTGGCAGCGAGGCTCGTGTGTGGCCGCACGATGGCCTGGCGGCACTGCACGAAGCCGGTTTTTCCTGTGCTGCCATGGCATTGACGGACGATTCCGTATCGCTGGACGATCCCGTGCTGCAGGAGATTGACCGCCTGGCAATCTTTATGGGTACCGAGGGTGCCGGCCTGGGTGCCAAGACTATCGCGGGCTGCGACCGGGCCGTGCGCATTCCGATGGCGCACGGGGTCGATTCGCTTAACGTGGCAGCGGCGAGTGCCGTCGCCTTTTGGCAGCTGTGCCCGCACGTGAGTAATGAGTACCACTACCAGCCGGGGCTGTATCACTAGGCAGATAGTTCGCACCGGGCTCTTATTCGGGGTGTTTCGGTCGACGCCGGTCGGTGCTAAGCTGGTATTGGCGTTGGCCTTAATTTGCTGTTTTGTCGGTTGACGTGCGCTTTTGGGGAGGGCGTGTGGCTAAGAAATCTACGGCTATCGATGTAACGCAGGGTGTTATTTGGCAGCAGCTGCTTTCGCTGTGCGTTCCCATCTTTTTTAGTTCGTTTTTTCAGCAGGCCTACACGCTCATCGGTACCTATATCGTCGGCCAGTTTGGCGGCAAACTCGCACTGGGTGGCATTCAAGCCACGATGGTGCTTACCGAGCTCTGCATTGGCTTTTGCGTTGGCGTTGGCGCCGGCTGCGCGGTCATTACCGGTCAGTATTTTGGCCAGCACGATGATGAGCGGCTGAGTCGTTCGGTTCATACGGCCATGACGCTCGCGTTGGTGGGCGGTATCGTTTTCTCGATTCTTGGCATAGTGTTCGTTGAGCCCATGCTGGTGCTTATGAACACGCCGCATGAACTGTTGGCCGAGGGCGTGGCATATACTCGTTGCTATTTTGCCGCCATGGTTGCGGCGCTGCTGCTCAATATGGGAACGGCACTGCTGCGCGCCGTGGGCGACACGCGCGGACCTGCTGTGATTATCGCTTCCGGCTGCCTTGTTAATGCGGTGCTGGATGTCATCTTCGTTGCCGTGCTTCATATGGAGGCTCTGGGCTGCGGTATCGCGGTGGCACTGACCATTTGCTCTAACGCCACGATGATCGTGATTCGTATGATGCACGCACCGGGTGCGTGGCGGCTTTCACTGTCCAAACTCGGCATTGATCCTGGCATTTGCAAGAGCATGATCTCGTGTGGTCTGCCGCTTGGCTTTCAGTCTGCTGCGTATTCGATTTCCAACGTTTTGATTCAGGTGTCGGTCAATTCGTTTGGTGCCGATGTCACCACGGCGTGGGGTCTTTCGGGCCGCTTGGATGGCATCGTCTGGATGGTTACCGAGGCGCTTGGCGTGTCGATCACCACGTTCTCGGCACAGAACTTTGGCGCGCGCAACTACGAGCGCATGCGCAAGGGCTACCATACGTCGCTCGTGCTGTCGTTTATGCTCATTGGCGGCCTGTCTGCCGTGCTGCTGGTATTCTCGGGTCCGTTGTCGCGTCTGTTTGTCGACGATGCTTCGATTTCGGCGTATACCACGACGATTCTTCATTTCATTGCGCCGTTCTACGCGATTTTCTCGATTATCGAGAACGCGTCGGGCTCCATTCGTGGTGCCGGCGTGAGCTTGCAGCCCATGCTGCTCACGATTTTTGGCACCGTCGTGCTCAGGGTGATCTGGGTGTTTGCGATTATGCCGTTCGATCCGTCGCTTGAGCACCTGCTGTTGGTTTACCCCGTAACCTGGCTCATCACGGCCACGATGTTCACCATCTACCACCACAGCGGCAACTGGCTCGGCCGCGCCACCGCCAAATGATCCCTTGGGGACGGAGGAAAACGGATCATTTCTCTCCGTCGTGATGTCGATGATCCGTTTTCCTCCGTCCCCTTTGGATCAATTAGTATTCGATGCCTTGGCGGGCTAGGAGGCCTTCGTCGAAGTAGTGTTTGACGGGGCGCATTTCGGTTACTAGGTCGGCAAGGTCGGCGAGGGGCAGCAAGCCGCGGCCGGTGAGTACGAGTTCCGTGGCGGTCGGTTTCATCGCGATCAACGCTTCGACATCTTCGCGCGTCACAAAGCCCCGTCGCATGGCTTCCCCCAGCTCATCCAAGATCAGCACGTCGACCTGGCTAATCTGTTCGCGTGCGAGCTCCATGATCTGTGCGGCGCAAGCCTCGGGCGTGTCACGGTCGGCCTGTACAATGCGCAGTCCCAGGCGCGGTGCGGCATCGTGTTCGGCGCAGTGTAGCTTCTTGGCAAACTGCAGCATGAGCACGTTAAGTCCATAGCCCGTGGCGCGCAGCGCGAGCCCCAGCGCAGCCGTCGTCTTGCCCTTGCCGTCGCCCGTATAGATTTGAACCTTGCCGACTTCCAGTGATGCCATCTCTGTCCTTTCGTGCCCGGCGTCGGTTTATCGCCGTTCGGGTTGGGTATTCTAGATAGCATTATCAACCCCAGTAGATGGAGTTCAAGCAGATGGAGATGGATGACAACAAACGTAGACGGAATATGATCCTCTACGTGCTCATCGCCTTCGTCGTCTACCTCGTGCTCTCGACCGTTCTGTTCCCCAACATCGGTCACACGCAGCAGATTACGAAGACCGATTATTCGACGTTTGTCAAAGCGCTCGATAAGAAAAGCGTCGACAAGGTCGAGTACAACACGGATGATTACACGATTTATTACACCAAGAAGGGCGAGGACGAGAATATCGCCTACAAGACGACCGGCGTGCCGAATGATGCGGGTTTTACCGATCGCGTGCTTGAATCCGGTGCGTCCCTGGAGTCGGTCGTTCCCGATAAAAACTCGGGTCTGATGACCTACTACCTTCTTACACTCATCCTTCCCATGGCGATTTTCTTCCTTATCGGTTGGTGGCTCAACCGCCGTATGAAGAAGGCCATGGGTGATGACGGCCCGTCGATGAACTTTGGCGGCGGCTTTGGCGGCGGCGGACTGGGCAAGTCCGGCGCTCGCGTGATTGCCTCCAAGGATGTTGGCGTGACCTTTAAGGACGTCGCCGGCCAGGAAGAGGCCAAGGAGTCCCTCAAGGAGGTCGTCGACTTTCTGGAGAATCCGCAGCGCTACGAGGAGATCGGCGCCAAGCTTCCGCGCGGTGCTCTCCTTGTCGGTCCTCCGGGTACCGGTAAGACCCTGCTTGCCAAGGCTGTTGCCGGCGAGGCGGGCGTGCCGTTCTTTAGCATTTCGGGTTCTGAGTTCGTCGAGATGTTCGTCGGCCGCGGTGCCGCCAAGGTTCGTGACCTGTTTAAGCAGGCCAAGGAAAAGGCCCCGTGTATCGTCTTTATCGATGAGATCGATACCATCGGCAAGAAGCGCGATGGCGGCGGCTTTAGTGGCAACGACGAGCGCGAGCAGACGCTCAACCAGCTGCTGACCGAGATGGACGGCTTCGATAACCACAAGGGCATCGTCGTCCTCGCTGCGACCAACCGTCCCGACAGCCTCGATCCCGCCCTGCTGCGCCCCGGTCGTTTTGACCGCCGCATTCCCGTTGAGCTGCCCGACCTGACTGGCCGCAAGAACATCCTCGAGCTGCATGCCAAGAGCGTGAAGACGCAGCCGCCGATCGACCTGACCGCTATTGCCCGCGCCACGCCCGGTGCCTCGGGCGCCGACCTTGCCAATATCATCAACGAGGGTGCCCTGCGCGCTGTTCGCGAAGGCCGCAAGCGCGCGACCCAGGACGACTTCGAGGAGTCGGTGGAGGTCGTCATTGCCGGCCAGCAGCGTAAGTCCACGGTGCTTTCCGACCACGAGAAGCAGGTCGTTTCCTACCACGAGATCGGTCATGCCATCGTCGCTGCCCGCCAAAAGGGTTCCGCGCCGGTTACCAAGATCACCATCGTGCCGCGCACGAGCGGCGCTCTGGGCTACACCATGCAGGTCGAGGAGGACGAGCGCTTCCTGACCACGCGCCAGGAGGTCCTGGACAAGCTCGCCGTCTACTGCGGTGGACGTGCCGCGGAGGAGCTCATCTTTGGCGAGATGACGACCGGCGCCGCCAACGATATCGAGCAGGCCACCAAGCTCGCCCGCAACATGGTGACGCGCTTTGGTATGTCCGACGAGTTTGGCATGATGGCGCTCGGTACCGTGCAGAACGCGTATCTCAATCAGGACACGTCGCTCACCTGCGCACCCGGTACGGCCGAGCGTGTGGACGCGATTGTCGCTAAGCTGATCGAGGACGCGCACGATCGCGCCCTGCAGATCCTCAAGGAGAACAAGTTTAAGCTCCACGAGCTGGCTCGTTATCTGTACAAGAAGGAGACCATCACGGGCGAGGAGTTCATGAACCTCCTTACGCGCGAGAATCCGCTGATGCCTAAGCAGCAGTAGCGTTGCATTCGGGACAGTAAATATCGACGCCCCATTTGAGTGCCTATCTCAAATGGGGCGTTTTGCTTGGGAGGGATATGTATGAAGATCGTGGTGAGTGCCTGTTTGATGGGCGAGAGCTGCAAGTATAACGGGCTCGACAACTACCTTCGCGAGCTGGTCGAGGCTTGCGAGCGCACGGGAATCGAGGTCCTGTTGGTGTGCCCCGAGGTTTTTGGCGGTCTTCCGACGCCGCGCAAGCCGTCCGAGATCGTGAACGGCGAGGTCCGTACCTGCGAGGGCGTGTCCGTTGACCGGGAATTCCGCCTGGGCGCTCAACGTGCGCTCGACATGTGCGAGCAGGCGGGCGGCCCTTCTGAGATTGCTGTGTGCATCTTGCAGGACCGCAGTCCCTCGTGCGGCGCGGGTCGCATCTACGACGGAACCTTTAGCGGTACGCTCACCGCGGGCAACGGCGTTTTCGTCGATCTGTTGCTGCGTCACGGCTACCGCGTCATTCCGGCTAGCGAGTTCGACCCCAAAATACTTGAGCAATAAAAAACCACCACAAAGGTGCCTGTCCCCTTTGTGGTGGTTTTGGGTTAGAGCTAGAGCGTGTGTCCGTAGGCGTTGGCGGCCTTGATGGCGGCGGCGAACTTCTCGTCGGTGAAGGGCTCCGGGTTACCCTGCTTCCACTCGTTGGTGGCGTGGGCATTCTCACACAGCGCCGGGATGTCGGCCTCGGTAAGGCCGACCTGCTCAAGCGTCACGGGCAGCCCCATCTGCTTGTTAAAGGCAGCGTAGTGCTTAAGGTTCTCGGTGTCGCCCGTGTAGGCGAACAGCACGAGCACGCCCAGGCTTACGACCTCGCCGTGCAGGTAGGTGCCCTCGCGCGGAATGCTGCAGGTGGCGTTGTAGAACGCGTGCGCCACGCTCGAGTTGTAGTAGTAATCGTTTTGGTTGGTCAGGTTGGAGACGTAGCCCGTGTTGACCACGATGTCGAGCGCGATCTGCTTGACGGCCTCGCTCGACAGGTTCTGGCGCACGTCCTCAAGACCCTGGACGCCATAGGTAAACAGTGGCTCGGAACAGGTGTGGGCGAGCGCCAGGCCAAGACCGGCGGTGTGCTCCAGGTTGCCGGCGCTCGTGGCGTACTCGACCTCGGGCTGTTTAGACAGGGCATCGCCCACGCCGGCCCAGAAGTACTCTGCCGGTGCCTCGGCGATGATCTTGGGGTTGATGAAGATGTGCGCCGGTCTGTTGGGGTACGAATAGCCCTCGAGCGAGCCGTCGTCGTTATACACGACGGCAATGGCGGTCGCGGCCGAGCAGTTGGAGCAGATCGTCGGCACCGTAAAGACGATCTTCTTGAGCTCGATGGCCGCCGTCTTCACGGTATCGAGCGCCTTGCCGCCGCCACAGGCAATGAGCACGTCGGCTTCCTGGCAGGCAGGGGAGTTCACGACCTTGGCGATATTGGCACGCGTACTGTTGGTACCGTAGACGCGCGTCTCCAGAATCTCGACGTCGGTACCTGCCAGCGCAGCTTCGATACCGGGAAGTGCTGCGGCCAGTGCCCGCTTGCCACCGATGATCGCGACCTTGGTCGCGCCGTACTCCGCCAGTGCGGCGGGCAGCTCGTCAAAGCAATCCTCGCCAACGGTGTAGTCGCTCATTCCAATCGTGCGCATAGCAACCTTCTTTCGTTCGATAGAGTGCTTTCAGGTATTTTGCTCCTAGAGCAGGGCTGTAATAGCGAGAAATTTCGAACGTATAAAACCAGTGTTGAGGGTTTTTAGCCGGCGCGGAACGTGCTAGCATACTCCGCATAAGCGTTGATGGGGACGAGTAGTCGGCCGTCCGCATGCTACAGAGAGCGGGGAGCGCTGAGAACCCGTGCATGCGACCGATGAAAATCACCCCGGAGCTGCGGTCCCAACGGACGTACCGCGCAGGTTCGTCTTAGTAGACATCGCCGAGATGGTCGTCGATACAGGCCAGCCGAGTAACGGATGCGAGCGCGCGAATACGCGGGCGAGGGCATCTAAGCTGGGTGGTTAAGCGAAGAGCTTTTGCGGGCGTGCAGCCCGTTTTGTGGCGCTTCGTCCCAGCTTGCAGGGACGGGCGCTTTTTTGGTGCCCAACGGGCGTGCGCGCCCATGACAAGAAAGGGGTACCGTGGCAAACGAGTACAAGCAGACGATGAATCTGCCCAAAACCGGATTTCCCATGCGTGCCGGTCTTTCCAAGTCCGAGCCCAAGCGACTCAAGGACTGGCAGGACAACAAGGTCTACGAGCAAGTTTTAAAGAAGAACGAGGGTCACAAGAAGTTCGTGCTGCACGACGGCCCTCCGTACGCCAACGGCCCGATCCACATCGGCCATGCCATGAATAAGATCTCCAAGGACATGATCAACCGTTACTGGATGATGCAGGGCTATGAGGTTCCCTATGTCCCCGGTTGGGACTGCCACGGTCAGCCGATCGAGCACAAGGTCGAGGAGAAGCTCGGCACCGAGAAGTTCAACCAGACCTCCACGGCTAAGATCCGCGAGCTTTGCAACAAGTTCGCTGTCGAGAACATCGAGCTGCAGAAGGCCGGCTTCCGTCGCCTGGGCGTGCTCGGCGACTGGGACAATCCCTATCTGACGCTCTATCACCAGCATGACGCCGCCGACATCGAGGTCTTCAAGGCCATGTTCGACAAGGGCATGATCTATCGCGGCCACAAGCCCGTCCACTGGTGCAAGCACTGCCACACTGCACTCGCCGAGGCCGAGATTGAGTACTCCGACGAGACGAGCCCCTCCATCTTCGTGCGCTTTGAGATGACCTCCAAGCCCGCCGGCCTCGAGAACTTCGACGGCCCGGTTGACTTTATCATCTGGACGACCACGCCGTGGACCATCCCCTCCGACCAGGCAGTTTCCCTCAAGCCCGGCGCCGCTTACGTCGCCGTTGAGCACGACGGCCGCGCCGAGGTCATGCTCGAGGACCTGGCTCCCAAGTGCTGCGAGGAGTTCGGTTGGGAGTACACCCCGGTCATGGTCGACGGCAAGCCCTATGTGGTTCCCGCCGAGACCTTCCACCACATCCATTACAAGCAGCCGGTCTTTGACGGTGTCGAGGGCGTGGCGCTGCTGGCCGATTACGTCGGTGTCGACGACGGTACCGGTATCGTCCACAACTCGCCCGGCCATGGCGTCGACGACTACTTTGCCTGCCTCAAGGAGGGCATCACCGACATCTGCATGCCGGTCGATGACGACGGCAAGTTCTACACCGGTGAGGAGTTTGGCACCGGTGGCCCCTTCAGCGGTATGGATACCGATGAGGCCAACCCGCACATCATCGAGTTCCTGCGCGAGCGCGGCACCCTGGTCCTCGAGAAGAAGATCACGCACAGCTATCCGCACTGCTGGCGCTGCAAGCACCCGGTGCTCTTCCGTGCTACCGACCAGTGGTTTGTCTCGATGGACAAGACCGGTTTGCGCGAGCAGGCTGGCAAAGAGGTCCGCGAGAACGTCAAGTGGTATCCGGCCCATGCCGCCAACCGCATTGGCGCCATGGTCGAGCAGCGTCCCGACTGGTGCATCAGCCGTCAGCGCAACTGGGGCGTGCCCATCCCCAGCTACACCTGCGCCGACTGCGGCGAGAAGGTCATGAACGATGCCACGCTCGACGCCGTCATCAAGCTCTTCCACGAGAAGGGCTCCGACGCCTGGTTCACCGACGCTCCCGAGAGCTACCTGGGTGAGGCCTGCGTCTGCCCCAAGTGCGGCGGCCATCACCTCAAGGCCGATAAGGACATCCTCGACGTGTGGTGGGATTCCGGCGTGTCCTGGAAGGCCGTCTGCGAGTACCGTCCCGAGCTGGAGTATCCGGCGGACGTGTATCTTGAGGGCTCCGACCAGCACCGCGGTTGGTTCCAGAGCTCGCTGCTCACCTCGGTGGGTGCCAATGGTCACGCCCCGTACAAGGCGGTCGTCTCGCAGGGCTTCACCCTCGACGGCCAGGGCCGCAAGATGTCCAAGTCGCTCGGCAACGTCATCGACCCCAACAAGGTCTGCGACGAGATGGGCGCCGACATCATCCGCCTGTGGGTCGCCTCGGTCGATACCAGCTCCGACGTGTCCATCGACCACGAGATCCTTGCTCGTACGTCCGATGCCTACCGTCGTTTCCGCAACACGCTGCGCTTCCTGCTCTCCGAGCTCGAGGGTCAGTTTGAGCCCGAGACCGACGGCGTCGCCTTTGCCGACCTGCTGCCGCTCGACAAGCTCATGGTTGCCCGCCTGACCCAGGTCCAGGCCGAGGTCGACGACGCTTACTCCTGCTACGAGTTCCCGCGCGCCTACCGTGCGCTTTACGACTTTGTGGTTACCGAGCTCTCCAACGTGTACCTCGACGCCCTGAAGGATCGTCTGTACTGCGAGAAGCCCGGCTCGCTCGAGCGCCGCAGCGCTCAGACCGTGCTCGCCGAGCTCTTCTCGATGCTCATGCGCGATCTGCAGCCGATCTTGTCCTACACCGTCGACGAGGCCATGGCCTATGCGCCCGCCGGCTGCGTTGATCACCAGAATTACGCCGCGCTGCTCGATTGGTACAAGTCGCCTATCACGGTCGACGAGGCCAATGAGTTTGAGGGCGTGCTCGAGGCTTCGCTCGAGCTCCGTAGCGCCGTGACCAAGGCCCTTGAGGATGCCCGTTCTGCCGGCACCTTCACCAAGAGCCAGCAGGTTCGCGTCAAGGCGGTCGTTCCCGCCGAGATGTATGCGCTGTTGACCGGCGACAAAGCCGTCGACCTGGCCGAGTTCTACATCGTCTCCGATGTTGAGCTGACCCAGGGCGAGGAGCTTTCCGTTGCTATTGAGGCTGCCGAGGGCGAGTGCTGCGACCGTTGCTGGAACTATCGCACCACTGTCGGCGAGTACAACGGCCACGCGCATATTTGCAAGCGCTGCGCTGATGCGCTGTAGGTTACGGCGTTCGTAGAACGCCGTAACCTACCGACGCTGTAAACGCCCCTAAGCGGCAACCTGACGTTCAATCGTCGGTCGCGTACCAAAGTACGCTTCCCTCCTCTTTCACGTCACCTTGCTCGCTTAGGGACGTTTTCGCTGTTGACGACGGTAATGCGGCGTTTCTATTGTTGGAACTAGAGCCTTTTCTTTCTAGTCGTTGGGGACGTTCTTAAGCGACTAGTCACACAAGAACGTCCCCAACGACTATCTGTGTCACATTCAAGCGGCATTCTGTTTTTCGGAATGCCGCTTTCGTTTTTAGCTGGTTATTTCGCTAGCGTTGGTGAATATGCTGCGCGTTTGGCGTTTGTCACTATAAGATGATTACTTGCGTTAAACGTATTTCGATGTTCTTGAGGGTAGGGGATTTCTTTGGGTCGTGGTGCGGATATGACGCCGCCTTTGCGTTGGCGGTTAGGTGTTGCTGGTGGGGTGGCGCTCGTTGTGTTGCTTGTTGACCAGCTGACCAAGCTTGCGGTTCGTGCCGTGGGCGATGCCCTGCATATGACCGTTATCCCCGGCGTGATCGATTTTCTGTTTGTCCGCAATATCGGAGCCGCCTTTAGCATGGGCGAGGGGCATGGCATCGCGTTTGCCGTGCTGGCGTTGGCGGTCATTATCGCTATTGCGGTGTACCTCGTTCGTGCACCCCAGCTCGCCCATCTTGAGGTTGTGGGCATGGCGATGGTTGCGGGCGGCGCCATTGGCAACGCCATCGATCGCCTTGTCTTTGGTTTCGTGACCGATTTTATTGCCACCACCTTCATCGACTTCCCCGTCTTTAACGTGGCCGATATCGGCATTACGGTCGGCGTCGTCATCGCCCTCTTCGGCTACATGTTCTTGAGCCCCGCTGCCCGTGAGGTGGATGCGACTACAGAGCTCAACGCCCGTGACGAGGCCCGCGCCAAACGCAAAGCTAAGCAACGTGGGGAGCGTGCCCGCAAGATTCGCGAAAGGAATGAGCGCTAATGGCCGACATCCATATTCTCGTTGCCGACGATTCCACTGGTCAGCGTCTTGACGCCTATCTGGGTGCCAACGACGGCTGCCCTACGCGCTCTGCCTGCGCGCATCTGATCGAGGGCGGCGCCGTCGCTGTCAATGGCGAGACCTGCCTGTCCAAAAAGTACGCCGTGCGAGCCGGCGACCGTATTTCGGTCGATTTGCCTGAGCCGCACGATCCCACCGATGTGATTCCCGAGGCCATCCCGCTTGACATTCGCTACGAGGACGACTACCTCATCGTGCTCTCCAAGCAGCGCGGCCTGGTGTGCCATCCCGCCCATGGCCACGAGAGCGGCACCCTTGCGAACGCTCTGGTCTACCACTGCGGTATCGACCATCTGGGTACCGTGCAGGGTGAGGACCGACCCGGCATCGTGCATCGCCTGGATCGCGATACCTCGGGCCTTATGCTTGCGGCAAAAGACGACGACACCCAGCGCGCGCTTCAAAATCTCATCCGCACGCGCACGCTCGACCGTCGCTATATCACGCTCGTTCACGGTCACATCGCCATGGACGAGGGCACTATCAACACCGGTATCGCCCGATCGACGCGCGACCGCGTGAAGATGGCGGTTTCCGATGACCCCTTTGCGCGCCAGGCCATCACGACCTTCAAGGTGCTCGAGCGCTTTGATTCCACGCGTTTCGACGACGGCTATACGCTCGTCGAGTGTCACCTGTTTACGGGCCGCACGCATCAGATTCGCGTGCATATGCGCCATATCAACCACGCCTGCGTGGGCGATCCGCTCTACGGCAAGTGCGATGAGCGCGCCAATCAGGGTCTGACCAGGCAATTCCTTCATTCCTGGCGCGTCGCATTCGACCATCCCGTGACGGGCGAGCGCATCGAATGCCGCGACGAGCTGCCGTGGGATCTCGCTGCGGTTCTTGACGACCTGGCCCCGCGCTCGCTTGGCCGCACCGCTGCCGGCGACGACATAGTTCCGCAGCTCGGTTTGCTTGAGGCCTAGCCGGTATTAGGTGGTTTCTTGAACTCGGTAAGCCTGCGGTAAGATATACGTTTGTTTACGTAATGCGTTCTCGGGAGCCTGTATGCTCGCCTTTTTACAAACCAACACGCCCATCGTGATCTTCAACCAGATTGTCGTCACGCTGCTCACGGTCTGCTTTCTGTACCAGGTGGTCTTCTTTGTCATCGGTGCTCTTCGTGGCGAGGTCGCGCCTCCCAAGGCCAAAAAACTCCACCGCTATGCGTTCTTTATCGCGGCGCATAACGAGGAAGCCGTGATCGCCAACCTCGTACGCTCCATCAAGGATCAGGACTATCCGTCCGAGCTTATCGAGGTCTTCGTGGTCGCCGACGCCTGCACCGACAACACGGCGCAGCTTGCGCGCGAGGCCGGTGCTATTGTTTATGAGCGCAATGATCTGGCCCGTAAGGGCAAGAGCTGGGTCATGGACTTTGGTTTCGATCGCATTCTCAACGAGTATCCCGACACGTTTGAGGGCTACTTTATCTTCGATGCCGACAACGTTATCTCCCGCGATTACGTGTCTAAGATGAACGATGCCTTTGACCAGGGTTTCCATGTGGTCACGAGCTATCGCAATTCCAAGAACTTCGGCAGCTCGTGGGTCTCGGCAGCTAATGCCACGTGGTATCTGCGCGAGGCACGCTTTCTCAACAACGCGCGCAACATCTGCAAGACGTCTTGCGCCGTCTCGGGTTCGGGCTATCTCATTTCTGCCAGCGTGATCGAAGGCATGCACGGCTGGCAGTTCCACACGCTGACTGAGGACGTTCAGTTCACCACGTTCTGCGCCATCCATGGCATTCGCATCGGTTATGCACCGGCGGAGTTCTTTGACGAGCAGCCCGTGACGTTTAAGGCGTCCTGGAAACAGCGCATGCGTTGGACTAAGGGCTTTTACCAGGTATTCTTTACCTATGGTAAGCACTTGGTCAAGTCGACCTTCCGCTATCATCGCTTTGCCGCATATGACATGTTTATGACGATCGCTCCGGGTATGCTGCTCTCGCTCATCTCCATGCTCGCCAACGTGACCTTCCTTGTCGTGGGCGGTCTTTCGCACGGCTTTTTGGCCACCGAGGTCGAGATGCAGGCGTGCGCCGCCTCGCTCATTATGACCTTCGCGATGATGTACCAGACCTTCTTTATCCTGGCGCTACTCACGACCATCTTCGAGTACAAGCACATTCATTGCGCGCAAAAGTGGCGTTTGGTGACCAACCTGTTTACCTTCCCGATCTTTATGTTCAGCTATATCCCCATCACGGTGGCTGCTCTGTTCCTAAAGGTCGACTGGGTCCCGACACAGCACGCCGTCAACGTTACCCTCGATGAGGTCATGCAAGGCGCCAAATAACCACCACCAAAACCACCACAAAGGGGACAGGCACCTTTGTGGTGGTTTTTGCTTTTGCGATGCAGCCCGAGGAGGTGCTCGATGGTCTATATCCCGTTTTGGCTGTGCGCCATCGCTGGTGCTTGCATCGATGCGCGCGAGCGGCGGTTTCCGAACGCGCTTGCTGCCGCGTGCACCGTGGCAGCATTTGTGGGCGTCTGCCTAGATCTTGGCATGAACACGGCGCTTGACCATGCCGGTCTTGCGGTCATCGTCTACCTTGCCCTTGTGCTCACTGAGTCGCTCTGGCGGCACCTCCGTCAAGCCCCCGGAATCGGCATGGGGGACGCCAAGGCGCTCTTCGCGCTTTGCACGCTCGACCCTATGGGCGGCATCGTGGCATTTGCCGTCGCACTCCTGGTCCTCGCCCTCTTCTGCCTCTTCAAAAAATCGCGCTCTCTGCCATTGCTCCCGTATTTGGTGCCGATTTTTGCCATAATCGAGGTCGTGGGCTGCACATTGTAAACGATTGCGCATCCTTCTTAAGGAGCATGCCATGGCAACTAATCAAGAAACGGCCGTCATTAAGGCGCGCATGGAACGTATTCCCTCGGCGTTGTCGCCCGAGCTGGTCGATCGCATTGCTGCCGACCGCGCCTCGGGTGCCGTCAACCCGTATCGTTGCAACGACGATCAGGTCATTCGTCGTATTGATCGCGCTGCCGACAAAGGCACGCTTATGCGTCCGGCCTTTATGCGCGATACCGAAAAAATTCTGCATCTGCCCGCATACACCCGTTATGCAGGCAAAACGCAGGTCTTCAGTTTTCGCAGTAACGATGACCTTTCGCGTCGCGGCCTGCACGTGCAGCTGGTCTCGCGTATCGCTCGCGATATCGGGCGCGCTCTGGGGCTCAACTGCGATCTGATCGAGGCGATTGGCTTGGGCCACGACTTGGGCCACACGCCCTTTGGCCATGCCGGCGAGCGATTCCTCAACGATATTTACCACGATCACACGGGCCGCTATTTTTTCCATAACGTGCAGTCGGTCCGCGTGCTCGATGCGCTGTATGGCCGCAACGTGTCGCTCCAGACGCTTGACGGCGTGCTGTGCCACAACGGCGAGTACGAGCAACGCGTGTTTGAGCTCTCGGACATGAGTTCTTTTGAACAGTTTGATCAGACGGTTGTGGATTGCATTGTCACCGGTTATAGCGCAATTGAGCACCTGCGTCCCATGACGCTCGAGGGCTGCGTGGTTCGCATCTCGGATATCCTTGCCTACGTTGGACGCGATCGCCAAGACGCCATTGCGGCAGGCCTGCTGTCACCCGACGCCTTTGACGATGGTCTGGGCGGAGCATATAACAGCTGGATCCTTACGCATGCCTCCATCGATATCGTCGAACACAGCTATGGCAAGCCGCGCATCGAGATGAGCGAGGACCTGTTTGAGGAAATCCGCCGAGCTAAGCGCGAGAACTACGAGAAGATCTATAGCAAGGGCGGTATCGAAGGCGACTCCGAAGCGGAGCTGCGCGAGGCGTTCGAAAAGCTCTACGACCGTTGCCTGCAGGACATAAACGAAGGTGACGAGTCCTCCTACATTTTTAAGCACCACATTTCTCGCATTGAGCAGCAGCTTTCCTACTACGATCGCACCTATGCATGGCAGGACGATAAGGACCAGGCAGTCGTGGATTACATTGCGAGCATGACGGACGGTTATTTCTGCGAGCTCACGAGCAAGCTGTTCCCGGGATTGAAGTTTCCGCATCGTACCTATATTAACGAACGGTAGTTCGTATTTATTCGGTATACTGTTCGTGGAAAACGTTTTTGATTGACGCACGGGATGGCTATGGACGACCTTTTTTCTGCTTCGACGCGTGAGCATTCCTTTCAGAATGCGCCGCTTGCGGTGCGCATGCGGCCCAATTCACTCGACGAGTACGTGGGCCAGCAAAAGGCCGTCGGTATGGGCTCGTGGTTGCGTGCCGCAATTGAGCACGACGTGCTGTCGAGTGTGATCCTGTACGGGCCGGCCGGTACGGGCAAGACGACGCTGGCACATATTATCGCCAACCATACCAAGAGCGAGTTTGTCGAGGTCAGCGCCGTGACGGGCACTGTAAAGGATCTTCGCCGCGTGATTGACGAGGCCAAGACGCGCCTGAATACGTACGACCGTCGCACCATTCTATTTATCGACGAGATTCACCGCTTCTCCAAGTCGCAGCAGGATGCCCTGCTGCATGCGGTTGAGAACCGTACTGTCATTATGATTGGCGCTACGACGGAGAACCCGTACTTCGAGGTCAACTCGGCGTTACTCTCGCGCGGTCGCGTGGTGGAGCTTGAGTACCTCAAGGACGAGGATATCGCCACGCTGATCGAGCGTGCGCTCGAGGCGCCGCAGGGCTTGAGCGGCAAGTTCTCGGCCGATGAGGATACAGTTAAGACCATCTGCACGCTGGCTGCTGGCGATGCTCGCTCGGCGCTCACGACGCTCGAGCTTGCGAGCGAGATTGCCGTCACGCGTCCCGATACCGAGGGAACGCCAGCTCCGGCGGCGGGGGAGCGCTATCCCATCACTGTTGACGACGTGAAGATTGCCAACCCGCGTCGCGGCTTTTCGTACGACAAAAACGGTGACATGCACTACGACATCATCAGTGCGTTCATCAAGTCCATGCGCGGTAGCGACCCCGATGCCACGATCTATTGGCTCGCGCGCATGATCGATGCAGGGGAGGATCCCAAGTTTATCGCTCGTCGTATTATGATTCAGGCTTCTGAGGACGTTGGCAACGCCGACCCGCAGGCGCTTTTGGTGGCACATGCCGCGTTTAAGTCTGCCGAGGTTATTGGCTATCCCGAGTGTCGTATTAATCTGGCTCAGGCTGCTCTCTATGTGTGCCTGGCGCCTAAATCCAACGCGTGCGAGGCTTCGATTGATGCGGCGTTGGCCGATATCCATTCAAGTGGGCTCCGCGAGGTGCCGAGTTATCTGCGCGATCGTCATCGCCCGGGCAGCGACGAATACGGTGTGTACAAGTATCCGCATGACTATCCCGAAGGCTGGGTCGATCAACGATATTTGCCCGAAGGGCTGGAGCGCGGCGCGTTCTGGCAGCCTGCGGGCCGCGGCTGGGAAGAGTGGCGTGTAGAGCAAAGCGAGCGCGACCGTAGCGGCAATGCGCCCAAGTAGGTCCTTGGGTCCTCGCACATTCCCTTTGGGTATCTTTCCCCTTCTTTGGGGTACCATGAAAAGCGTCTGTATTTCGATTCCTTCGGGAGGCTTGTATGAGTCCCATTCAAATCGCCCTGCTGCTACTCGCCGTTGCCGGTGTGTGGGCTGTTATCGAGCTCGCGCTCACACTGCGAAAGACCCGCACCGTCGTTGATTCGCTCGACAAGACGGTGAGCGACCTTAACAACACCATCGCCGAGGCTCAGCCCGTGGTAGCAAAGCTCGATGGCGCTGTCGATGAGCTCACCCCTGCGCTGGCGCAGGTTGAGCCGCTCCTCAAGTCGAGCAAGACCGCCGTCGACGCCTTGACCTCCAACCTTGTAGAGGTTGAAGCTGTGGTTCGTGATATTTCCGAGGTTTCGGGCAGCATGGCCGATGCCAGCAATGTTGTGTCGAGCGTGACCGACTCTGCGGCCGGTGCCGTGCAGAAATTCTTTAACAAGGTGAAGGCTCCCGCGGCCGACGCCGAGCGCACGCTTTCCGCTGCCGCCGAAGCCGATCAGCCGACCGAGCGCGTCCTGATTGGCGAAGCCGGGGACGATGTCGCTGCTGGTGACGATGATGCACAGAAGCCTGCTGCTAAAGCAGCCCAGTATTACACCTACACGCCCGCCGAGACCTCCGAGGAGTCCTGCGATGAGTAGCGAAGCAACTTGCCCCATCACGCTGACTGTTGCCGGGGATCCGCGTCTGGCACGCCTCGTACGTATGACGGCCGCCAACGTTGGTGCGCTGTGCTCCATGTCCGTCGATCGCATCGAGGACATTCGTATGGCTGCCGAGGAAGCCTTTATCTTTGGCTGCACGGCCGTTGATTCCGATGACATTTCGATCAAATTCGACGTCGACGAATCGCATGTGGGCATGACCTTTACCTTTGGCGATCAGGCGACTGTCGATGAGGATGACCAGGCTGCCGTGTATGCCGAGCTCATTCTGGCGAGCGTGTGCGATTCCTACGAAAAGACTGCGGCGCCCCTGACGCTTTCCCTCGACCTCAAGGCGGATATCTAATATGACCGAACGTTCCCGGAGCGGTAAGACCGCTTGGGACAAGGAGAAAACCCGCGAGCTGTTTCGTCGCTACAAAGAGACCGGTGATCCGGACGCACGTGAGCAGCTCGTCATGTCCCATATGAACCTGGTAAGGTTTCTTGCCAACAAATTTAAGAACCGCGGCGAGCCGCTCGACGACCTCATGCAGGTCGGCTATCTGGGTTTGCTCAAGGCTATCGACCGCTTTGACCCCGAGCGCGGACTCGAGTTCACGACGTTTGCCACGCCTACCATCCTGGGCGAGATTAAGCGTCACTTCCGTGATAAGGGCTGGAGCGTGCGCGTGCCGCGCCGTTTGCAGGAGCTTTCTGCCAAGGTTAACCAAGCTACCGACAAGCTCACTAACGAGCTGCAGCGCTCGCCTAAGGTTGAAGAAATCGCTGAGTACCTGGGTGTGACCGTCGACGAGGTGCTGGAGGCCATGGAATCGTCTTCGGCCTATACCTCGGTGCCCATCGAGGCTCCTGGCGCGTCCGATTCCGATGATGCCCCCTCGATTCTCGACCGCTATGCCGATGACGACAACGAGCTCGATTTTACCGATGACCGCCTGGTGATCGAGGAAGCCATCCGCGATTTCTCGCCGCGTGAGCGTGAGGTTATTGAGTTGCGCTTTGTGAAGGGCATGACTCAGATCGAGATCGCCAAGAAGCTGGGTATCTCACAGGTGCAGGTCTCGCGCCTGCTGCGCCGTACCCTTAAGAAGATTCAGGACAAGATCGACCCCGACGGAGTGATGGTTCGTTCATGAGTGAGCACCCCCAACAAACCGACCGCACGCTGCGCGATACCCGTATCCTGACGCTGCGCATTTGGGGCGTCGTCGGCTGCATTGTCATCGCCGCCGTCATCTTCAACCTTATGGGCATCCTGGCACCGGTTATCGAGTTTCTCGCTGTCGGCTCCATCATCGCCTTTGTGATGTCGCCGATCACTAACTGGCTCGAGCATCACGGCGTCAACCGTGGCATTGGTTCGCTCATCGCGCTGATCGTGGTTGTTGCCGTGCTCGTTGGTGTTGTCTGCATCCTGTCCCCTATTTTGCTCGGTCAGATTATGGAAGTCCTGAGCCGTCTGCCTGAGCAGCTTCGCGTTGCGGGCGGCGATCTCAACGAGTTGATCTCGCACGCCAAGACGCTCAACAACACGCCGCTCAAGGAGTATCTGGACGATAACCTTTCTTCGCTCGTCACGGTGGCGTCCAAGTATGTCTCACAAATCGCTGCCGAGCTTGGTCGCGGTGTATTCCCGCTTATTACCAATACGGCCTCGCAGCTGTTCGTAATCTTCCTTGGATTGGTGCTTGCCTATTGGTTGGCCTGCGACTATCCCCGTATGCACCATGAGGTCTGCACCATCATTGGTCAGGAAAAGGAGACCTCGTACCGCTTTATGGTCGCCATCCTTTCACGCTCGGTCGGCGGTTATATGCGTGGCATGGTCGTGACGTCCATCTGCGGGGGCATCCTCGCTTTTATCGGCTTTACGCTCATTGGCCATCCCTACGCGGCACTCATGGCCATCTTTACCGGCATTATGCACTTGGTCCCGGTTGTCGGTCCCTGGGTGAGCGCGGCGATCGCCACGGTGCTCGGCTTTATGTTCAGCCCTATGCTGGCATTGTGGACGCTTGTCGTGACCATGGTCGCTCAAAACGTCACCGATAACGTCATTTCCCCCAAGGTCATGCAGAGTTCGGTGCAGGTGCATCCCATCATGAGCCTGACGGCCCTCGTTATTGGTTCGGCACTTATGGGTCCCATCGGCATGGTCATCGCCATTCCGCTGTGCGCGGCCCTCAAGGGCATTTTCGTCTACTACTTTGAGAACGAGACCGGTCGCCAGCTCGTGGCATACGACGGCGCTGTATTTAAGGGCACGCCATATCGCGATGCCGAGGGCAACCCGGTCGCCGCCTACGACGCGCTTGGAGACGATACGTTCATTTACGAGTCCGAGCTCATCGGCAACGAGACCGCGCCCGAGGCCCAGGCGATGCCCAAGCCCGAGCTCGAGAATCCCTGGATCAAGCTCTCGGGCCTGCAGCCCGATGCGACGAGCTTTTTCAAGAATCCCTTCGCCAAGGACGATGACTCCAACTCGGACGACGATACCAAAACCGGCATCGACGGCTCCATGGACGATTCGGATTCCAAATAGGCACCGCTAGCGTTTCTTGAAGTTGTAAATGACAAGAAACGCGAGCAAAGCGATTGATAAGGGGCCGGCTACATAGAAAAAGAGAACGTCAATTGCGCGTAGAGTGTAATAAGCTTTATCGCCGGACATTACTGCATACAATACGTAGCCAAATGCTGGTTGGTTTGCGTACCAGCAGGAGAAAGCCAAAAGCGCTAAAAGTACTACAACCAGAAGTGCATTCAGGACAAATCGTTTGCTTTTCATCGATCGCTCCTTCCGGGTGAATCTTATATGTAATTCTATAGTAGCCTTTTTCAAAGTATCGCATACTCCTAAATAACGTGCACTTTCGCTGTAGGGTCGGCTTTATGTCGGCCCTCTTTTTTGCACTTGCGCGGCGGGATGGTAATATCGTTACGTTTGAACTGTTTCGATGTGAAACCGAGGAGATTCCCTCTATGAGTGCTGACTACCCGTCAATGACTACGGCCGAGATCCGCTCCAAGTTCCTCAACTTCTTTGAGGAGCGCGGTCTTAAGCTCTATCCTTCTTCGTCCCTTGTTCCCGACGACCCCTCGCTGCTGCTTGCCAACGCCGGCATGAACCAGTTTAAGGAGTACTACCAGGGCAAGAAGACCATGAAGGAGATCGGCGCGATCTCCTGCCAGAAGTGTGTCCGCACCAACGACATCGACTGCATCGGCGAGGACGGCCGTCACCTGTCGTTCTTCGAGATGCTCGGTGACTTCTCCTTTGGCGGCGTCTCCAAGCAGCAGGCTTGCGCTTGGGCCTTCGAGCTCATCACCAAGGAGTTCAAGCTGCCGCTCGATCGCCTGTACTTTACCGTCTTTACCGAGGACGACGAGACCCACGACGTGTGGCGTTCTCTGGGCGTTGCCGAGGACCACATCTCCCGCCTGGGCGAGGACGACAACTTCTGGGCCGCCGGCCCCACCGGCCCCTGCGGTCCGTGCTCCGAGATCTACTTTGACATGGGCGAGGAGGTCGGTTGCGGCAGCCCCGACTGCAAGCCCGGCTGCGACTGCGACCGCTTCCTTGAGTTCTGGAACCTCGTGTTTACCCAGTACGACCGCCAGGAGGACGGCTCCATGCCGGAGCTGCCGCACCGCAACCTCGATACGGGCATGGGTCTGGAGCGCATGGCCGCCATCATGCAGCACAAGACCGCCAACTACGACGGCGATCTGATGCAGCACCTCATCAAGCTCGGTGAGAAGATCAGCGGCAAGACCTATGACGCCGACGATTACTCCGGCGCCAGCCGCTCGCTGCGCATCATCGCCGATCACTCCCGTGCCGTCGACTTTATGATCTCGGACGGCATCCTGCCCGGTAACGAGGGTCGCGAGTACGTCCTTCGCCGCCTGCTCCGCCGCGCCGTGTTCCACGGTCGCCTGCTGGGCATCGAGGGTGCCTTCCTGACCAAGTTCATCGACGAGGTCAACGCCCAGATGGGCGAGGCCTATCCTGAGCTGCTCAAGAACGTCGCGCTCGTCAAGGGTATCGTCGCTTCCGAGGAGGAGCGCTTCTCCACGACACTCGACAACGGCCGTGTCTACCTGGACGAGGCCCTGGCTGCTCTTGCCGAGGGCGCCGTGCTTCCGGGCGATGTTGCCTTTAAGCTGCACGATACCTTTGGTTTCCCCATCGACCTGACCGTTGAGATCGCGGGCGCCGCTGGCCATGACGTCGACATGGACGGCTTCACCGCTTGCATGGAGGACCAGAAGGCCCGCGCCCGTGCCAACGCCAAGGGCGATGCCTGGGGCAGCTTCAACGACGTGTGGGTCGAGCTTTCCGACAAGGTCGCTGCGACCGACTTTGACGGCTATGACAACGACGTTATCGAGGGCGCCAAGGTTGTCGCTATCGTGCGCAACGGCGAGTCCGTCGAGTCTGCCGCCGCGGGCGAGGATGTTGAGGTCGTGCTCGATCGCACCCCGTTCTATGCCGAGATGGGCGGCCAGCAGGGCGATGCCGGCGAGCTTTCCGCCGAGGGCGTTTCGCTGACCGTTTCCGATACCAAGAACCACAACGGCCTGTATGCCCACGTTGCGCACGTCGCCGAGGGCACGCTGACCGTCGGTGCTACCGTGACCGCCGCGCTCGACGCCGAGCGCCGTGGCTTCCTGCGCCGCAACCACACCGCCACCCACCTGCTTGACGCCGCCCTTAAGCAGGTCCTGGGCGAGCATGTCTCCCAGGCTGGCTCGCTGGTGACGCCCGAGCACCTGCGCTTTGACTTCACGCACTTTGAGGCCCTGTCCTCCGAGCAGCTCAAGGCTGTTGAGGATCTGGTCAACCAGCAGATCTTCGCCTCCAAGCCAGTTGTGACCCGCGTCATGGGCATCGACGAGGCCAAGGCCGCCGGTGCCGTCGCCCTGTTTGGCGAGAAGTATGGTGACGTCGTCCGCGTCGTTTCCGTGGGCGCCGAGGACCAGCCGTTCTCCCGCGAGCTCTGCGGTGGTACGCATGCTGCCAACACTGCCGAGATCGGCCTATTCAAGATTATCTCCGAGTCCTCCACGGGCTCGAACGTCCGCCGTATCGAGGCCGTTACCTCTAAGGGCGCCCTCGACTACATGGCCGACCGCCTGGCACTCGTTGACGCCGCTGCCGCTGCGCTCAAGTGCCGCGTTGACGAGGTTCCCGCTCGTGTGGAGAACCTGCAGGCCGAGCTGCGCGAGACGTCTAACAAGCTCAAGAAGGCGCTGACCGGTGGCTCCTCCGACGCTATCTCCAGCGCCATCGAGGGTGCCGTCGAGCTCGACGGCTATAAGCTCGTCGTCGCTGAGCTCCAGGGCCTTGAGGCCGCCGACCTGCGCAACGTTTGGGATACCGTGCACCAGAAGGTCGCCGGCCCCGTTGCCTGTGTTGTTGCCAGCGTGACCGAGAAGGGCACCCCGGCCCTGCTCGCCGCCGGCTCCGATGACGCCGTGAAGGCCGGTTTCCACGCCGGCAACGTGATTAAGCAGATTGCGGGCCTGGTCGATGGTCGCGGTGGCGGCCGTCCCAACATGGCCCAGGCCGGTGGCAAGAACGCTGCCGGTATCGCCGATGCCCTCGCGGCCGCCAAGACCGCGCTCGGCGCCTAAGTAGTCGCTGTGGTCGCGCTCGCGCTGGACATAGGGGAGACCAGGATCGGCATCGCCGTCTCGAGCCGTGATGGCAAGATGGCGATGCCCGTCAAGGTGCTTCCGGCCGTTGAGGTTACCGGTATGGCCAAGACGTTCCGTTACCTGGTCGAGGACTATGAGCCCGACATCTTGGTAAGCGGGCGTCCCCTGACCATGGCCGGCGAGCCTGGCCCCCAGGCCGAGCGCGTTGCCGCCATAGCGCAAAAGATCGCCGACGAGCTCGATCTTCCGCTGGAGTTTGAGGACGAGCGCCTGTCCTCGCAAGAGGCCAAGCGTATCCTGCGCGAGCAGGGACTCAACGAAAAGCAGATGAGGGGCAAGATCGACATGATCGCCGCCAGCCTGTTCTTGCAGACGTGGCTCGATCGCAAAAACGAGGAGGTTTCGCATGTCTAGCGCTTTCGATCCGCGCCAGCAGAGTCGTCAGGGTCAGTCCGTGCCACGCCCTGCTCAGCCTGGCCAGCGCCCGGCGCAGCCGACGCAGCGTTCGGCTCAACCTACTCGGCGTACTGCTCAACAGCCCGCCGCTCGTCCCGCGCAGCCCGCGGGCGGTTCCCGCTTTAAGCAGCAGGCTCCTGCCCAGCGTACGCAGGGACAGGCACCGCAATCACGCTCCCACGCACATCATACTCATGGCTCGCACGGCGTTGCTCCGGCCACGCGCTCGAGCTATAACACGCGCGCTCGCCGTGGTGCCCAAAAGAAAAGCTCCCCGGTGCCTATGATTATCGGTGGCGTCGTCGCCGTGCTTGCGCTTGTCGCGATCGTTTTCTTTGTCGTGCCAGCTGTCAAGGGCTTTTTTGCTGGTGAGGATGCGAAAGTCACTGCTGGCCAGCAGGTTACTATCACTATTCCCGATGGTGCCTCGGGTGACAGCATCGCTTCGATTCTCTCCGAGAACCATATCGTCGAAAATCCCAAGGATTATTACGCGGCGGTCAAAAAGCTCAACGCCGACATGTCGCTCAAGCCCGGCACCTACTCGTTCACCACGCTCATGGACGCGACCGAGGTCGTTCAGCAGCTCATGGAGGGCCCCAATGCGGGCTCCGATGCACTGACTATTCCAGAGGGCCTGACGGTTGATCAGATCGCCGATCGCGTGGCCAAGGCATACGACAGTATCTCCAAGGAAGACTTCCTCAATCAGGCAAAGGCCTCCAACTATGTGAAGGACTATAGCTTCCTTGAGGGCGCTGCAAACGATTCGCTCGAGGGCTTCCTATTCCCCAAGACCTATTCGTTGGGTAAGAAACCGAGCGCCGATGATGTGATTCGCGCCATGCTCGATCAATTCAACACCGAGTACAAGTCGCTCGATTTTGCCGGCTGCGAGGCCAAAATCAAGGAGCGCTACGGCGTGGGGATGTCCGATTACGACATCATCAATCTCGCTTCCATCGTTGAGCGCGAAGGCCTCAACGCCGAGCAGCGCGCGCATGTCGCCTCGGTGTTCTACAACCGTCTTGCCGGCAAGCTCGATGGCCTGCGTTACCTCAATAGCGATGCGACCATGATGTATGTCACCGGCGGCGAGGTTACCGCCGACGACCTGCAGAGCGATAGCCCGTATAACACCTATAAGCACGAGGGCCTGCCGCCCACGCCCATCTGCTCTCCGTCACTCGAGGCGCTCAAGGCAACCCTTGAGCCCACCGACTCCGATGACCTGTATTTCTACATTACGCAGGACGAGGAGTATTTCTCTCAGACCTACGAAGAGCACCAACAGTCTTGGAATTAAACATGAGGATTTTCAGCCCCAAACGATATGTTGCCTCGGTCGACCGCATCGACCTCGATACCCTGTGGGCCGACGGCAAACGCGCCATTTTGCTCGACCGCGATAACACCCTGGTGCCGCGTGATACCGAGCAGGTTCCCGCTGCCGTCTCGGCTTGGCTCGACGCCGCTCGCTCCAAGGGCTTTAAGCTGTGCATGGTGTCGAACAACTGGCATCGCGACCAGGTCATGCGCTCCGCGCGCGAGCTGGGGCTCGAGGCCATCAGCCATGCCATGAAGCCTGCACCGTTTGCTCTCAAGGCCGGTCTTAAGCGCTTGGGCGCCACGACCGATGAGGCCGTGCTGATCGGTGACCAGCTGTACACGGACGTGTGGAGCGGTAACTTTGCCGGCGTCGACACAATCTTGGTAAAGCCGCAGGCCACGCAGGACCTGTGGTATACGCAGATTTTCCGTATCTTTGAGCGCCGGGCCCTGCGCGACCTTCCCTGCGAGGAATAGGTTTCGTCATGTCCCAGCACACCAAGCACGGCTGCGACCATATCTTCTTTATCGGGTTTTTGGGTGCGGGCAAATCGACGCTCGCGCGCAACGTGGGCACCATGTTCAAGCGTCGGTTTATCGATACCGACCGCCTGGTCGTGCGTCGTTGCGGCAAATCGGTAACCGAGATTTTTGAGACCGAGGGCGAGGAGCGTTTTCGCGAGCTCGAAACCTCGGCACTCCGTTCGCTCCAAAGCGAGCGTAGCCTGCTGGTTTCGTGCGGTGGCGGCATTGTCGAGACGCCGGTCAATATCGAGCTCATGCACCAGATGGGTACCTGCGTGTACCTCGAGGGTGACTTTGAGGACTCGATGCGCCAGATCCGCCGCTCCGACACGCGTCCCGATTTCCGCTCGCCTGAGCATGCGGCGCGCTTGTTCGAGCATCGACGTCCGCTGTATCGCCAAGCTGCCGATCTTACCCTCGATATTCGCAATAAGTCCTTTGAGGACGTTTCCTATGTTTGTGCCGAGATGCTTTTGGAGCGTGGACTGCTATGATTCGCCGTCAACTCATCAATTTCCAAAACCGCAGCGTCGATGTTCGCGTCGGCTTTGACGCGTTTAGCGAGCTGTCGCGCATGTTTGCCTCGGTCGTGGGCAAGCCCAAGCGCGCGATGGTTGTCTGGAACAGCGCTGTGTCCGATCGCTTTACTGAGATCGTTGAGCACGCTCTGGTTGATGCCGGCTTTGCTGTGTCGGAGCTTTCGCTTGAGGTTTCGCCTGATGGCGCGACCTTGGCTGACGCCGATACTGTCTTTGGCGCACTGTCGGCTAACGGTATTACCTGCGATGACTTGGTTGTTGCTGTTGGCGATGCCGCAACCTGCTCGGTTGTTTGCTGGTGCGCCAACCAGTGGTGCGGACGCACGGAGTGCGCCTTGCTGCCGATGACCTTCGACGCTATGCTCACGGTCGCTACGACGATGGAACCGCTCGTCGCTTCGGGCGACCACACGCTGCCCGCCATCGCGGTGCGCCCCGAGCCCGGTCTGGTCGTGTGCAATCTGGACCTTGTTCGCGAGGCCAACCCCGAGGACCTTAAGCTTGGCTATGCGGTGCTCGTGGGCACTATGCTCTCGAGCAGCAAGTCGCGCTGGAACCAGTTCTCCGAGACGGTCCCAGAGATTCTTGCCGGTGAGGAGGTCGCGCTCGTCAATGCTGTGCAGTGGTCCCAGACCGCGCGCAAAGACGTGCTCATGGCCACGAACCCCAGCGCTCGCCATGCGCTCGATTTTGGCAAGACGGGGGAGCGCACCCTTCGCGCCTGCCTGGGCGATGCCGCGGCGCACGTCCCTGCATACCAGCTCCTTTCCGAGGGTATGCGCTTTGAGGCGCGCCTAGCACATGATGCCTGCGACTTCGATATCGACTACGTGTTTGAGGTCGATGACTGCCTGGAGGACTTTGGCATCGAGGAACTTGCCTTCGACCTGGAGCCCACCGCGTTTATCGAGGAGTTCCGCAAGCAGCAGTTCGCTCGCTCCAATCGTACGATGCTGCCGCTGCCTGCGGCACTTGGCGCCATTCGTCTTAACGCCGTGGACGACGATGTACTCGAGCGCCATGCGCAGGCGTATCTGGCTTCTCGCAGGGAACTTCTCTAATTTTATTGACATCCATCGTCTTTCGTATCATTTTGAAGGACGGGTTTTAATCGGTTGCGAATCGTTTACGGTTCCGTGCGCTGATTGAGTTCGTCCCGCTTTTATTGAGGACATCAAGAAAGGAATCTGCATGTCTGAGTTTGCTGCCGGTCCTGCCGGTCGTATCGAGCGTGTCCGTGCCCTGATGGCCGAGCGCGGCTACGACGCCATCGTTGTGCGCGACGAGGCCAATCTCCGTTGGCTCACGGGCGTGAAGGGCGTCTTCGACTACACATTCGAGTTCCCGCACGCCGCGTTTATTACGGCCGACCAGTGCCTGTTCCACACCGACTCGCGCTATCTCAACAGCTTTGAGGAGAACACGCCCGCCGGCAGCCCTTGGGTCTACGACATGGACGAGGGCACCATTCCCGGCTGGGTCGCCGGCAAGATTGCGGCCAACAAATGCCGCGTCTGCGCTGTCGAGGATGACATGCAGATTAACTTTTACCAGGGTATCCAGCGTGGTCTGGAGGACCGCTCCGTCGCCTGCATGCTGCCGCTGATGCACGACGACATCCGCAAGATGCGTGCCATCAAGGATGCCGAGGAGATCGAGCTCATGCGTCACGCGCAGTCGATCACCGATGCCGCCTTCCAGCACATGCTCGGCTTTATTAAGCCCGGTATGACCGAGAAGCAGGTCCGCAACGAGCTTGAGAACTTTATGTTCGCCAACGGTGCCGACAGCCTGGCCTTCGGCTCCATCGTGGCGAGCGGTCCTAATACCGCCAACCCGCATGCCGTCCCGAGCGACCGTGTGATCGAGAAGGGCGACTTTGTCCTGATGGACTACGGTGCGGGCTACTGCGACTACCGCTCCGACATGACTCGTACCGTCGTGATGGGCGAGCCCACCCAGGAGCAGCTCGACCTGTACGCGCTCGTGCGCCGCACGCACGAGGAGTGCGTCGCCGCCATCCATCCGGGCGTCGAGGGCAACGACATTTTCAATCTTTCCAAGAAGATCATCGGCGATGCCGGCTATGGCGATTACTACAACCATGGCCTGGGCCACGGTGTGGGTATCGACATCCACGAGCTGCCCAACTTCAACCGCAGCAAGAACACCATCGAGGTCGGCTCGGTTATCACCATGGAGCCCGGCGTGTATCTGCCCGGTGTGGGCGGCGTGCGCCTGGAGGACTACGGCGTCGTCACCGAGAACGGCTATGAGCCCTTCACCAAGACCCCGCACGACCTGCACATTATCGATTGCTAAAACATCCCGTTGGGTTTTTGAGGCGGGGCGTCCGGAACGATTCGGGCGCCCCGCGTTCTCTTTTTATGCGCTCGCCGCAGCCGCCGTCTGCAAGTGTATAATTCCGCTCGTATGTAATTTGGACGTTTGTGCGTCTAGCCAATAACAAGAAAGGTCGCTATGCCTACTATCTCTACCGCCGACTTCAAGAACGGCCTCGGTCTCCGCATTAAGGACAAGGTCTACACCATCGTCGAGTTCCAGCACGTCAAGCCGGGCAAGGGCGGCGCTTTCGTGCGCTACAAGACCCGCGACATCAAGAGCGGCCGCGTCGTCGAGAACACCTGCAACGCCGGCACCAAGTTCGAGAGCGTCATGCTCACCACCCGTGAGTTCCAGTACCTCTACAACGACGGCGCCGACTACATCTTCATGGATAACGAGTCCTACGAGCAGGTTCCCGTTCCCGAGGATATGGTGGGCGAGAACGCCAAGTGGCTGCGCGAGAATGACACCTGCCAGCTGCTCTTCGCCGACGACGAGCTCATGGGCGTGACCCCGCCGATGTTCATCGAGACCACCATCGTCCAGACCGACCCGGGCTTCAAGGGCGATACCGTCCAGGGTTCCACCAAGCCGGCCACCATCGACACCGGCGCTGTCATCCAGGTCCCCATGTACCTCAACGAGGGCGAGGTCATTAAGGTTGACACCCGCGACGGCAAGTTCGTCTCCCGCGTCTAGCAACCAACTCTTCTAGGAGGACTCATGCCCCAGGAAATCAAGATTGACGGCATCGGCATTTCGCCCGATGTTCTGACCGCCATCGTCTCGCGCGCCGTCACGGATGTCGAGGGCATCGCCTCCGTGGGCGTCAAGGACCTTGCCACCAACCTTGTCTCCATGATGCTTTCGTCCAAGGCCCCGGCTTCTGAGCCGGCGGTCGAGGCCGAGGTCATCGGCGATAAGCTCGCGCTTACCGTGCGCGTCGTGGTGTTCTTTGGCTATCCGTTCAAGAAACTCGCCGAGGCCGTTCGCGCCGCCGTGGTTGCCGCCATCGACGCCCAGGTGGGCGTCGAGGTCGAGCGCGTTGACGTTTGCATCGACGGCCTCGTTTTCCCCAAGGAGTAACCTTTGAGCCTTAAGGTTTATCGCGGGCGTACGCTTGCCCGCAGTCAGGCGCTGCAGCTGCTGTTTCAGGCCGAGGCCACGGACAGCCCGCTCGAGCGCGTCCTCGAGGGCGATTTCCTGATCTCGAAGGGTCCCCTCGATCCCTACGCGCTGGAGCTGTGCCGCGGTGCCTACGAGCACATCGACCGCATCGACTGCGCCCTGCGCTCCGTCGCCAAGAACTGGGATCTTATGCGTATGCCCGGTGCCGACCGCAATCTGCTGCGTATCGCCGTCTATGAGATGCGCTTCCTCACCGACGAGGAGGTCTCGGACGCCATCGTGATCAACGAGGCAGTCGAGCTTGCCAAGGCCTATGGCACCGACCAGTCCGCGTCGTTTGTCAACGGCGTGCTGGGCAAGATCGCTCGTAGCGAGGAGCTGCCGGGCGAGGACCTCTATCAGGAGCTACTGGCCGAGGACCGTGCCCGCGAGGAGGCCCAGGCCGCCGAGGCTGCCGCCAAGGTTGCCGCCGCTCAGGCTGCGGCCGGCGTTCTCGACGAGGATGCCGAGGTCGCCGAGGCCGAGACCGGTACCGTCAAGGAGTAGCCATGCCAGAGGGTTCCGTCCGCAACTTCGACGAGATCTCGGACCGGTTGGACCAGATTATCGCGACCGTTCGCTCCAAGGATACGTCCCTGGAGCGTTCGCTCGATCTGTTTGACGAGGCGATTGAACTGGGCTCCCGTGCGGTCGATATGGTCGACAAGTTTGAGCTGACGCCTCGCGAGGCGGATAAGCTCGAGCAGGAATACGATGAGGATGCGGCAAACGAATCCAAGGATAGCCAGGCCGCGTCTCCTGATACGAATGGTTGATGGCATTCATGAAACGCGTGCGTCTTGATGACGAACTGATTTCACAGGGCATCTGCGCCGATCGCGCGGATGCCCTTCGCACTCTTATGGCCGGCTTGGTCTCAAGCGGCGGCGAGCGTTTGACCTCGCCGGGCCTTAAGGTGACGCCCGGCTTGCCGTTACACGTGAAGGGTCGTATTCCCTACGTGGGGCGCGGCGGGCTCAAGCTCGAGGGTGCACTCGATGCGTTTGGGATTGATCCGACTGATCTTGCTTGCCTCGATGTGGGCTGTTCCACGGGTGGCTTTACCGATTGCCTGCTCAAGCGCGGTGCCGCTACGGTCGTTTCGGTCGATGTGGGTCGCGCCCAGTTTGATTGGTCGCTGCGCCAAGACGAGCGCGTGACGCTTCATGAGCGCACCAACGTGACACAGCTGCCCGAGCTTGGCTACGGCGGAGCTATCGACTTGGCTGTGTGCGATGTGTCGTTTACGAGTATCGCGAATATCATCGACGCCGTGCTGGCGTGCCTGAAGCCTTCGGGTTCGTTCTGCACGCTCGTAAAGCCGCAGTTTGAGGCGCCGGCTGCGCTGGTGGGCGAGGGCGGCATCGTGACTGACCCCGCCGTTCGTCGCGATACGCTCACGGCGGCGATTGAGCTCTTTGCCGCCAAGGGCCTGTTCCCGCTCGACGTGTGCGTGTCGCCCATCCACGGCGCCAAGGGCAACGTCGAGTTTTTCTTGTACGGCACGAGGTTTGCTCCCGGCGCACGCACCGACGATGAGCTGCAATCCCAGGTATCGGTTTTGAGCGAGAAAGCTGCAACGCTATGAAGGTCTTTCTGGTTCCCAATTTCTACAAGCAAGAAGCGGTCGAGAGCGGCCTGATGCTCGAGCTTTGGCTTTCGCGCCAGGGCTACGAGGTCGCATGGGCTGCCGACCAGCGTTCCAAGATTCAGAGCGCGCCCGATGTTGACGATGCCGACCTGGTCATTACGCTCGGTGGCGACGGTACACTGCTGCGCGCCGCCCGCATCCTCAACTACCGTGAGATTCCCATTTTGGGTCTTTCCTATGGTCATTTGGGTTTTTTGACGGCCGCGAGCCCCGAGGAGCGCGACATTTTGCAGGTTGTGAGCGATGCCCTGTCCGGTGAGCTCCATGTGAGCCGCCGCGCCACCATCGCCGCTGATATCGTCTCGGTGCGCGAAGACGGCACGAAGGATGTCGTGCGCACGTTTGCCCTTAACGATATGGCGCTTACGCGTGGGCCCCTGTCCGATATGGTCGAGTTCGATATCACGGTGTCCGGCCATCATATCGACCGCCTGCGCGGCGACGGCGTGGTTGTATCGACGGCGACTGGCTCCACCGGCTACGCGCTTTCCGCCGGCGGCCCCATCGTCAGCCCCGATTACACGGGTATGGTCTGTGTGCCCATCGCTCCGCATACCATTCAGGCTCGCGCCTTTTTGACCTCGCCGAGCGATGTCGTGGAGATCTTTATGTCCGATGATCGCCCGAGCGTTCCGGCGATCGCCATCGATGGACAGTTTATTACCTGCGATGGCACGGTCGAGAGCGTGGCCGTGCGTCGCGGTCCCGGCGATGTGCTGCTGCTGGATTACGGCCCCGAGAGCTTCTATAACTCGGTGAGCCGCGTGTTCTACGGAGTGCGCCATGATCGATGAGCTGCAGGTTTCCAACATTGCACTCATTCGCGAGGCGACGTTGGTTCCGAGCACGGGTCTAACGGTTCTGACTGGAGAAACCGGCGCCGGTAAGACCGCGCTGCTCTCGGCACTCAAGCTCATTTTGGGCGAGCGCGCGGATTCGTCGACGGTGCGCGAGGGCGAGGCACTTGCCAGCGTCGAGGCGCGCCTGTTTGATGGCCCGCACGACACGGAGGGCTTCACCGTGCAGCGCAGCCTTTCTGCCGAGGGCCGCAGCCGTGTAAAAATTGACGGCCGCATCGCCAGCGTGCGCGAACTTTCGGAGCGCGTCGGCGTGATGATGGATCTTTGCGGCCAGCACGAGCACCAGCGCCTGCTCGACCCGGCGCACCACGTTGCCATGGTCGATGCTTGGGCTGGGCGCGCGGCGCTTGAGGCGCTCGAGAAGTATCGCACCTGCTTTAAGGCTTCGCGTGCCGCCGCCAAGGAGCTTCGCCGCGTCGAAGAGGCCTCGCGTGCGCAGGGGAGTCGCGTCGAGGAGGCGCGCTTCGCCCTGGAGCGCATCGCCGAGGTCGACCCCAAACCGGGCGAGTATGAGGAGCTCGAGGAGCTGCTGCCGCGCTCCGAGCATGCCGAGGTGCTGGTGGCCACAGCCAATGATGCCCATGCATCGCTTGCTGCCGAAGGGGGAGCGCTCGATGCCGTGAACAGTGCCGTGGCGGAGCTCTCTCGTATGGTTACTGTCGATCGAAAGCTGGGCGACATTGCCGATGCGCTTTCGGATGCCTGTATCTCGCTTGAGGATTGTGCCAACGAGCTGCGCACCTATCGCGATGGAGTCGCCTTCGATCCGCGCGAGCTGGCTCGTATGCGCGAACGCTATTCCGATCTTAAGGCCCTGCTGCGTCAGTGGGGGCCCACCATGGACGATGTCTTTGCCATGCGCGACCGCTCACAAGAGCTGTTGTCGCTGGTCAATGATGGTGATGAGCGGATCAAGAAGGCTCGCGAGACGCTCGGGTGTGCCGAACGCGAGCTTTTTGCTGCTGCCAAGGCGCTTAAACGCGTGCGGAATACCGCAGCCCCTCGCTTTTGCCACGAGGTTGGCCGTCAGATGGCGCGCCTGGAGATGGGCGACGCCGAGCTCGTTTGGGAGTCGCGCGATCTTCCGCGTGCCGAATGGACGCTGGCGGGGCCTTCGAGCTATGAGCTTTTGTATCGCAGTGGTGCCGGATTGACGCCGCGCCCCCTGCGCCGCATTGCGTCGGGCGGCGAGCTGAGCCGCGTCATGCTGGCGAGCAAGGTCGTTCTCGGTAACGCGGACGGCGTGGATACGCTGGTGTTCGACGAGGTCGATGCCGGTGTCGGCGGCTCTACCGCACGTGCCCTCGCGAGCGTGCTGGCAGATCTCGCCGCTACGCATCAGGTGATTGTCGTAACCCACCTGGCGCAGGTCGCCGTCATGGCCGATAAGCACTACGTGGTAAGTAAAGAGCCCGGCGACGTTCCCCAGACGCATCTGGATGAGGTGGCCGGGGACGCCCGCATCGCAGAGATCGCCCGCATGCTGAGCGGCGATCAATCGGAGGCAAGCCTGGCACACGCCAAGCAGATGCTGGAAGAGGCTCGAGGCTAGAACGAGCCGACAGTGTTGGCGGGGACAAAATATCAGCAATTGTTGCACCGCCACTTGCTTGTCTGGCCCGACCGTCAAAAACTATGCCGGTTTACTACGATGAATCGGCGTAGCTCGAGCACAGCTAAAATTGTAAAAAGAAAACCGCAGGTAGAATGCCTGCGGTTTTCTTTTAAAACGCGATGTGGTCGCATATTCCGATTACATCGTAGTAAACCGGCATAGTTTTGTGGGAACGGTACATGACGACCCCTGTTAAAACCTACTCCACGACCTTATCCGGCTGGATGAGCTCCTCGTAGTAGCTGATGTGCTCGCGGGCGTCTTCAATCTCGGGCAGCAGGAAATTGTAGATAACCTCGATGATCATCGTGGCGCTCATCTTGGAGAACGCAAAGTCTCCCGTGGTGAGCAGCGCCTCGTGGTTCACGGTGTTAAAGGTGTAGTCTGCCAAACGAGCAAGCGGAGACTTGCTGTCGCTGCTGATGACGACTACGGTGGCACCACAGCCGCGAGCCGCTTTTGCCATGCGATTCAGTCGACGCGACTTGCCGGAGTTCGAGATCAGCACGATGACATCTCCGGGGCGCAGCGTAAGCGCAAAACCAATCGAGGTCTCGCTGATGGTGCTTGCCATGCAGCGAAGGCCCAGCTGCGAAAACTTAAATGTCGCGTCGAGTGCGACGGCGTTGGTGTTGCCTACGGCTGCAAACTCGATAGCCCCCGCGTTCTTAAACGCGTGCACGACGGCTGCCAGCGTGTCGTGATCAATGCCATCGATAGTCGCATTGAGTTCGCTTACCTTGGCAGCGAGAATGTTTTTGAGGCTCTGCTCCATATTGCCGAGCGAGACCTCGTCGGTGAGACCTTCATTACGCTGGCTTTCCAGATCGCGCGCCAGCGAAAACTGAAAACTGCGAAAGCTGCCAAAACCTAGTTTGCGGCAGAAGCGCGATACGGTGGCTTCGGAGGTTGCGGCTGCGCGCGAGAGCTGGGCGGCTGTCAGACGCGGTGCCTCGGACTGATGCTCTAGGATATAGTCGACAATGCGCTGTTCGGACTCGCTGTATCCCTTGTGCGTGCTAATAAGGGAGAGTGCGCTTTTGCTGCTATCGGACATGGGATGGCTCCTGGCTGGCATGAAAATCGGACTTGTTTTGTAATGTCGTAGTATACGGGCATTTTCAATTACAAGATACACCTTGCCGTTTCAATAGTTGATGGTAAACTTTCATCGACCGTTTACGGTAATGAAAGAACCTTTCACCGGAGAAATGAGCTGTATTGCTTCTCATATAAGCGGTGGGTTGGTATCTTTCAGGTGTGGAAAAACGCGTATCGAAGCGCGTGTAGGGGAGCGCCCGCGGGCGCTGTACTCAAGAAGGAGGGACACATGGCTAAGTTTGACATCATCGCCGCCACCGGTTGCCCGACCGGTATCGCGCACACCTTCATGGCGAAGGAGGCGCTGGAGAAGGCAGCTGCCGAGCGCGGTCTGACCATTAAGGTCGAGACCCATGGCCAGGTCGGTGTCGAGAACGAGCTCACCAAGAGCGAGATCGCTGGTGCCAAGGCCGTCGTCGTCGCAGCCGATAAGGATGTCCAGGCGGAGCGTTTCGCCGGTAAGCCCATGGTTTCCGTTGGTGTTTCCAAGGCCCTGTCCGTCGAGGCTGCCGGCAAGCTGATCGATCGTGCCCTTGCCGCCAAGGGCGACGACACGGTTGCGGCTGCTGCCGATGTCGAGGATGAGGTCGAGGAGAAGGAGTCCATCGGCCACATCATCTATAAGCACCTCATGAACGGCGTCAGCCACATGCTGGTCTTCGTCGTTGCCGGTGGTGTCCTGACCGCTGTTTCGTTCCTGTGGGGCATCACGTCCTTCGATTCGACGGCTGCCGACTACAACAGCTTCGCCGCTATGCTCAAGATCATCGGCGGCATTGCCATGAACCTCATGGTTCCCGTGCTTTCCGCCTACATCGCCGAGTCCATCGGCAAGCGCCCGGCGCTCGTTCCCGGCTTTGTTGCCGGTATGATCGCCATCCAGGGCCTGCCCGTTAACGCCGATACACACATGATCGATGCTGGCGGCACGGGCGTGGGCTTCGGCTTCCTCGGCGGCATCGTCGGCGGCTTCCTCGCTGGTTATGTCATCTTGCTGCTCGAGAAGGTTTTTGCCAAGCTGCCCAAGAACCTGGACGGCCTCAAGGCCATCTTCCTGTACCCGCTGTTCTCGACTGCTATCGTCGGTCTGGTCATGCTCGGCATCTCCGGCCCCATGGCTGCCATCAACACCGCCATGATGGACTTCCTCAAGGGTCTGTCTGCCTCCGGTGCTGTTGTCCTGGGTCTTGCTATCGGCTGCATGTGCGCCTTTGACATGGGCGGCCCGGTCAACAAGGCTGCTTACGTCACCGGTACCGCCATGCTCACCGAGGCCCTGGCTGCTGGTGTCGGCACCGACACCTATAACTTCGGCACCAACTTCATGGCTGCCGTCTCTGCCGCCTGTATCGTTCCGCCGCTGATCACCACCTTTGCCGTCATCGTCGGCAAGAAGTACTTCAGCCAGGAGGATCATGACGCCGGTGTCGTCAACCTCATCCTTGGTTGCACCCACATCACCGAGGGCGCCATTCCGTTCATGACCAAGAACATCTGGCCCGTCATGCCCATCATGATGCTCGGTTCCTCCATCGCCTCGATCCTGACCATTATGTTCAACGTTCACGATCCGGCGCCCCACGGTGGCTTCCTGGTCCTGCCCGTTGTCGAGAACGGTCCGCTGTGGGTCCTCGCGATCCTCATCGGCGCCGTGGTCGGTGGCATCCTGTTCGTCGCTTTCAAGAAGTATGACTTCGAGAAGAGCCAGAAGGCCGCTCCCGCCGCTCCCGCTAAGCCGGTCGAGGCCCCCAAGGCCGCTGCCGTCGAGGCTCCCAAGGCCGAGGCTGCCGATTTCGTGAAGGTCGAGAACGTTTTTGTCGCCGAGAACTTCGCTTCTCGTGACGAGGCCCTGAGCTTTGTCTCCAACCAGGCTGTCAAGGCCGGTGTCGCTGACGACGCCGATGCCGTGATGAATGCCTTCCTGGCCCGCGAGGCCGAGGGCTCCACGGGCATGATGGAGGGCTTCGCTATTCCGCATGCCAAGTCCGATGCCATTACCGATGCCGCCGTCATCGTCGTCAAGGACGACTCTGGCGTGACCGGTTGGGACACCATGGATGGCGCTCTCGTCAACGTGGCTATCGCCCTGCTCATTCCCGGTGCCCAGGCCGGCACCACGCACCTCAAGATCCTGTCCAAGGTCGCCGAGGCGCTTATGGACGAGGGCTTCCGTGCCACCGTCAAGGGTTCCACCGACGCCGCTGAGATCGCCAAGACGATCAACGCCCGTCTGGTCTAATCCCGCAACTCGCGAGTAATATCGCCCCCTGTCTATAAGGCGGAGACTCCACCAGGAGTCCCCGCCTTTTTCTATCCCTCTCATAAGTTGCGGTGAAATAGGGACTGTTTAAACGATTCAACCCCCAATTCAGTCCCTATTTCACCGCAACTTATAAAAGGGCATAGAGGGGGCTACCTATCGAGTCTTTGTCGCGAACAGATCATCAGCCAGAATTCCGTTCGCACGATATCGCTCTGGACCGACCGAGTTTCCGCAGCTCGCCCGCCGGACGGGGCGATTAAGTTTGTCGCGAGTTCCGCACGCAAAGGAAAGCACTTAATGTGCTTTCCGTCTTGCGCAGGACTGTAGAGCAGCAAACTTAATCGCCCCGCCCGGCGGGCGAGCGCAGGGATACGACATCTGTCCAACAATTCGTGTGAAACACAATGAAAAACCGTTTGATGTGAGTTAATATAAACAACGTCGTGAATCTGACTCCTGCCACATGCATGACAGGGGTTAAACACAAAAAGGAGTCAACTATGGTTTCTGAGAAGGCTACCCTCGTTAATCCTCAGGGTCTGCACATGCGTCCGGCTGGTCTGTTCGCCTCCACCATGGGCAAGTACGCCTGTGACGTGACGGTCGTCACCCCCGAGAAGGAGGTCAACGGCAAGTCCCCGATGGCCCTCATGGCTGCTGGTATCCCCTGCGGCACCGAGGTCGAGGTAAAGTGCGACGGCGCTGACGAGGCCGAGGCTCTGGCTGCTGCCATCGAGCTCATCAAGAGCGGTCTTGGCGAGTAGAACTCAAACGGGTCGCATGTTGAACAACTAAGTTCATATTTGGGGGCGCAGTGACCTGTTGTAAGGTAGCTGCGCTCTTTTGTCATGGATATGGCAAAACGCTTTATCACATGACACGGAGAGAGGAATGGGAATGTATCAGGGAGTCAACGCTTCCGAGGGCATCGGTATCGGCACCGTCATGGTTGCCGTCGATCCCGACTTGACGTTTGAGCCGCACGAGGTTGCTGATTCGGCAGCAGAGAAGGAGCGCTATCAATCCGCTCTTTCGGTCTTCTGCGAGAAGACCCAGGCTCAGGCCGACCACATGAAGGAGACGGTGGGCGAGGCCGAGGCCGAGATCATGAGCGGGCACATTGTCCTGGCTCAGGATCCGGGTATGACCGACGCCATCAACGCCGCCATTGACGGCGGTACCTGCGCCGAGCAGGCGCTCATGGACACCTCGACCATGTTCGAGAACATGTTCCTGTCCATGGACGACGAGATGTTCCGTCTGCGCGCGGCCGACATCGCCGACATCCGCACCGGTATTCTGGCCGAGCTGCTGGGCAAGGAGGTCGTCGACCTCTCCGTCCTGCCCGAGAACACCGTCGTTGTCGTGCACGACCTCACGCCGTCCATGACCGCCACGATCGATAAGGCCCACGTTGCCGGTATCGTCACCGAGACCGGTGGCCGCACGTCGCACTCCGCGATCATCGCGCGTGCCCTCGAGATCCCGGCTGTCCTTTCGGTTTCCAACAGCTGCACCGCGCTGCGCAACGGTATGACCGTTGTCGTCGACGGTGGCAAGGGTATCGTCGAGGCCGATCCCGACGAGGAGACGCTCGCTGCCTACACCGCCAAGGCCGAGGCCTTCGCTGCCGAGAAGGCAGCCCTCGAGGCCTTCCGTGGCAAGCCGTCCGTGACTGCCGATGGCATCAAGAAGATCATCGCCTGCAACATCGGTAACCCCGATGACGTGCCCAACGCGCTCGATCACGATGCCGAGGCCATCGGTCTGTTCCGCTCCGAGTTCCTGTTCATGGACTCTGCTGAGCTTCCTTCCGAGGAGGAGCAGTTCAACGCCTACCGTAAGGTCGCCAGCGCGCTCAAGGGTGCTCCGGTCATCATCCGCACGCTCGATGTGGGTGGCGACAAGGAGATTCCGTATCTGCATATGGTCAAGGAAGACAACCCCTTCATGGGCTTCCGCGCCGTGCGTTACTGCCTGGCCAATCCCGACCAGTACAAGGTCCAGCTCCGCGCTCTGCTGCGCGCTAGCGCCTTCGGTGACGTCAAGATCATGATCCCGCTCGTCACCTGCGTCGAGGAGGTCTTGGCTGTCAAGGAGCTCGTCGAGCAGTGCAAGGCCGAGCTTACCGAAGAGGGTCGCAAGTTCAACGAGAACATCGAGGTCGGCATCATGGTCGAGACGCCCGCCGCTTCGCTGCTCGCAGACCGACTTGCCGAGGTTGCCGACTTCTTCTCCATCGGCACCAACGACCTGATCGGCTACACCATGTGCGCCGACCGTGGTAACGACACCATCTCCAACCTGTACCAGGTTTACTATCCCGCCGTGCTCCGCTCGCTCAAGAACATCATCGAGAGCGGCGTGAAGGCCGGCATCATGGTCGGTATGTGCGGCGAGGCCGCTGCCGATCCGCTGCTCGAGCCGCTGCTGATCAGCTGGGGCCTGGAGGAGTTCTCGATGAGTGCTCCGTCGATCCTGCGCGCCCGTAAGACCATCAGCCAGTGGACCAAGGCCGAGTGCGACGAGCTCGCCGAGAAGGCGCTCGCCTGCAACACCGCCGCCGAGGTCAAGGCACTGCTCGAGTCCGCAGCTCGCTAATTTGGTATCAGAGGTAACCGCGTGGTTGGAATGGGCCGGCCACGCGGCCCTCACATATACAGGGGGTACTGTAAATGTTCTACACGCTAACCGCTAACCCGGCTGTCGACATGACGGTTTCGAGCTCTCCGCTCGAGCCCGACGAGAACGTCCGCACCGGTTCGGCCAGCTACACGGCTAACGGCAAGGGCCTCGACGTGTCCTTCGCCTTTAAGAAGATGGGCGTCGACACCGTCGCGCTCGGCTTCTTCGCTGGCTTCACGGGCAAGTTCATCGTCGAGGAGGTCATGAACCTGGGTTGCCTCTGCCGCCCGGTCTGGACCGACGGTATCACGCGCATTAACACCTACGTCAACGATGGCCAGCACGAGTACGGCATCCTGAACCCGGGTGCTCCGATCACGCCGCAGCACCAGGAGGAGCTCTACAACATCCTGGACACCGCGGGCGATCTCGAGTGCCTGATTGTCTCCGGCTCCGTGCCTCCCAAAGCTACGCCCGACTTCCTGGCTCAGGTCATGGAGCACGCTCAGGCTCGTGGCGCCGATGTCGTCTTGGACCTGTCCTCCGACAAGCTCAAGGAGCTCGCTCACAAGAAGCCGCTGCTCATCAAGCCGAACCATCACGAGATGAAGGCCATCTTCGGCGTGCCGGTCGACACCGACGACGAGGTTCGCGTTGCCATGAAGATGGCTCACGACGCTGGCGTTCAGAACGTGCTGCTCACCCGTGGTAGCCGCGGCGACGCTTACTTCTCCAACGGCGAGGACATCTGGTACGCCAAGCGTGAGTTCAACATCAAGCTGGTTTCTTCCGTCTGCGCCGGCGACTGCACCCTCGCTGCGTTCCTGCACAAGTGGTACAGGGATCGCGACAACGTCGAGGAGGCCATGAAGCTTGCTATGGCCACCGGCGCCAACGTTGCCGAGTCTGTCGGTATTGGCGACTTCGGTCACGTCGATGAGTACAGCAAGCGCGTTGCTGTCCGCAAGCTCGATCGTCAGTAATCGAAACGCGACATATTCGTGCGCATGCGGCGCCCCGGTTTCGGCCGGGGCGCCTTTTTTGTTCCGCCATGGGGGAGAGATGTTATGCCGTACTTCATCGCTTCCACACCGTTCGCCGAGTTGTCCTAGCCTTTTACCGATGGGTGGAATATACTTTCATCAACACGTTGCTTCGTGAAAGGAACATTCATGATTTACACGCTCACTGCAAATCCCGCCATTGATTACAACATCGCCTGCGACGGCCTTGACGCCAACACCGTCACGCGTACCCGCAATGCCGTCTACACGCCCAACGGCAAGGGCCTCAACGTCTCGTTTACGCTTGACCACTATGGTGTCGACACCACGATTCTGGGTTTCTTCGCCGGCTTCTCGGGCGAGTTTATCGTTAAGGGCGCCGAGGCCCTGGGCGTGCCCGTCAAGCCCGTGTGGACCGACGGCATTACGCGCGTCAACGTGTTCCTCAATGCCGGCCCCGACACCGAGTACAACATGGTCAACGCCGGTGCCGCCATCAATGAGGCCAACGAGCAGGAGATGTTTGAACTTATCGATTCGCTCGATGACATGACCTGCCTGGTCATCAGCGGCTCGCTGCCTCCCAACACTTCCGAGGGCTTCTTGGCCGAGGTCCTGCGCCGTGTCAAGGCCAAGGGGGCCGAGTTCGTCCTCGACATCTCGAGCCATCAGCTGGCAGACCTCATTGCTCTGGAGCCACTGCTGATCAAGCCCAATGACGACGAGCTGCTTGACATCTTTGGCATCAAGGTGAGCGGTGGCGACGACGAGTCCGTCAAGGGCGCTATGGCCGAGCTGCACGCCAAGGGCGCCAAGAACGTGCTGCTGACCCTTGGTGGCGCCGGTGCGTACTTCTCCAACGGCGAGCATATCTGGTTTGCCAACCGCACCTTCGACGTCAAGCTGCTGTCGACGGTGTGCGCCGGCGATTCCTCGCTCGCTGCCTTCCTGTCCGTGTGGCACGACGCCCCCGAGCGCGTCGAGGACGCGCTGCGCCTTTCGATGGCCACTGGCGCCAACGTGGTCGAGTGCCCCGGTCTGGGTGATTTTGCCAAGGTGGACGAATATAAGAAGCACATCGAGGTTCGTCAGGTCTGCTAGTTCCGGCACCTTGTCTGAATAGTTTGATTATTTCGCATCCGTCTTAGACTAGGACGGATGCGTTTTTGTTTATCGGACTTGCGTGTGCAGGGGAGGCTGTTTCTTGCTAGACTTCTTGCAGATGCAATCGACAACCAATTTGATAGCCGCAGGAGGCCACAGGTATGTGCAATGTTTCGCTCAACGGTACGCACCCGACCGATGCCTCCCTGCGAGTGCTGCGTGCGCTCGAGGCGGCCGGTCTTGAGGCCTGGTACGTGGGCGGTTGGGTGCGCGACGCCCTGATGGGATGCCCCAGCCACGATGTTGACATGTGTTGCAGCGGTCTGTGGCGGGAATCCAAGGCGGCGCTCGAGGCGGCGGATATCGCGGTTGTGGAGTCGGGCATTAAATTTGGCGGAATCACGGCTATTTCCGATGGCGAGCGTATCGAGGTCACCACGTACCGTCTGGATGGCTTTTACACCGATGGTCGCCATCCCCAGAGTGTGGAGCGTGCCGCCTCGCTCGAGGACGATCTGGCGCGCCGCGACTTTACCGTCAACGCTATGGCCTGGCATCCCGAGCGCGGGCTTGTCGACCGCTACGACGGCCAGGGTGACTTGGAGCGCAAGCTGATTCGCGCTGTCGGCGATCCCAAGCGTCGCTTTAACGAGGATGCCCTGCGCATGCTGCGTGCGGTGCGCTTTGCCTGCCGCCTGGACTTTATGATTGAGCCCGAGACCAAGCGTGCGCTTGCCGAGTGCGCGCCGCTGCTCGATGCCGTGGCGCGCGAGCGTGTGGGCATTGAGCTTGAGGGCATCCTTTCGACCGGCCACGGGGGAGATGCCATGCTGCGCTACCCCGAGCTCATCTGCGCCGCCGTGCCCGAGTTGGCAGCGGGTCGCGGGTTTGATCAACGAAGTGTCTATCATGCGTTTAACGTCTACGAGCATATCGCTCGTGTTCTGACGGTGGCAGGGGAGCTGGCGCTGTGCGACGGCGTCGCGCCCTCGTCGAGTCTTATGTGGGCGGCGTTTTTGCACGATGTGTCCAAACCCGAGTGCTTCACGGTCGATCACGCCGGCAGCGGACACTTTTACGGTCATCCCGAGCTCGGTGCCAAGAAGGCGCGCGTCATTATGGATCGCCTGGCGCTCTCGCACGACTTGGTGCGCGACGTGTGCCTGCTCATCAAATACCATGACAAGCCGCTGCGCCCCGAGCGCTCCTGTCTGCTCAATATGATGCGCGCGCTTTCGGGTGAGGGCGTCGACACGGCCCGCCTGATTGACGAGCTCATGGACCTTAAGCGTGCCGACACACTTGGCAAGGCCCCGTCGTGCTTCTATTACGTTGAGACGATTGAGGAGATGCGCGCGATGGCGCACGAGCTGCTGAGGGCGGGGGAGCCCTATACGCTCAAGATGCTCGCCATCAACGGCGGCGACCTGATCCGTGCTGGAGTCAAGCCCGGGCCGGAACTGGGGCAGCTTCTCAACTCCGCCCTCGACGCCGTGATCGAAGACAACATTCCCAACGATCGCGAAGCTCTTTTGGTCCATCTCAACTTGAATTGGCTACCTAGTTTACCTGCGTGTTCCATAACCTGCCGACAATTTTTCGGCAATTTGGAATTTCTTCTTGCGCTGACGTTTTTTGTCCCGTAATATATTTCTTCGCAGCACGGCAGTGCAGATGTCATGTGGCCCGTTCGTCTAGCGGTTTAGGACGCCGCCCTCTCAAGGCGGAGATCACCAGTTCGAATCTGGTACGGGCTACCACTTCTTTTCTGCTGAGGCTTATGGCCCGTTCGTCTAGCGGTTTAGGACGCCGCCCTCTCAAGGCGGAGATCACC